>NZ_JAIEPC010000020.1 GCF_019749955.1 Sphingomonas sp. | reverse complement strand
AACTTGCCTTTGCGGCGCCCCGCCAGTAACAGCCCGCGCTTCAAAGCTCAAAGGACGCGTGTACCGTCGATGGCCCGTATCGTGATGAAGTTCGGCGGCACGTCGATGGCCGGGATCGAGCGGATCAGGGCCGTCGCCGCGCGCGTGAAGCGTGAAGTCGATGCCGGACACCAGGTCGCGGTCGTCGTCTCTGCGATGGCAGGCGAGACCGACCGGCTGGTCAATTTCTGCCGCGAAGCCTCCTCGCTCTATGACCCCCGCGAATATGACGTGGTCGTCGCCTCGGGCGAGCAAGTGACCAGCGGGCTGCTCGCGATTGCGCTGCAAGCGATCGGCGTGCCCGCGCGCAGCTGGCTCGGCTGGCAATTGCCGATTGAAACGAGCGCCGCCCACGCCAGCGCGCGGATCGAGACGATTGCGATGGATGCCGCCCTCGCGACCGGCGAAGTCGCCGTCATCCCTGGCTTTCAGGGCGTGAGCGAGGGCCGGGTCTCGACGCTCGGGCGCGGTGGCTCGGACACGTCGGCGGTCGCGGTGGCGGCGGCGATGAAGGCCGAACGCTGCGACATCTATACCGATGTCGACGGCGTCTATACCACCGACCCGCGCATCGTCCCGCGCGCGCGCAAGCTGAAGCGCGTGACCTATGAAGAAATGCTCGAACTGGCGAGCGTCGGCGCCAAGGTGCTGCAGACGCGATCGGTCGGGCTCGCGATGAAGGAAGGCGTGCGCATCCGCGTGCTCTCCTCCTTCGTCGATGGCGACGACGACACCGGCACGCTGATCGTGAGCGAAGAGGAATTGGGCGACATGGAACGGCAACTCATCACCGGCATCGCGCACGACAAGAACGAAGCGAAGATCACGCTGACCGACGTGCCCGATCGCCCCGGCGCGGTCGGATCGATCTTTACCCCGCTCGCGGAAGCGGGGATCAACGTCGACATGATCGTCCAGAACATCGCGCATTCACGCGGATCGACCGACGTTACCTTCACCGTCCCCGCCGCCGATCTCGCGCGCTCGCTCGATGTGCTGACCAAGGCGCAGGACGCGATTGGCTATACCGGGCTGGTGCATGATCCGCGGGTCGCGAAGATCACCGTCGTCGGCGTCGGCATGCGCAGCCACGCAGGCGTTGCCGCGACGATGTTCAAGACCTTGGGCGCGCGCGGCATCAATATCCAGGCGATCACGACCAGCGAAATCAAGGTCAGCGTGCTGATCGACGAGGACGAAACCGAACTCGCCGTGCGCGTGCTGCACACGGCGTACGGGCTGGATGCGGAGGAAGCGGCTTGAGCCAGTTCGTCGATCGCCTCAACCGCCGCATGCAACGCGGCTGCGATTTCCTTGGCAGCGAGGTCGCGATCATTTGCGGCGCGATGTCGTGGGTGTCGGAGCGCAACCTCGTCTCGGCGATTTCCAACGCGGGCGGGTTCGGGCTGATCGCGTGCGGGGCGATGTCGCCCGAGTTGCTCGATACCGAGATTGCCGCGACCAAGGCGCTGACGTCGAAGCCGTTCGGCGTGAACCTGATCACGATGCACCCGCAGCTGACCGATCTGATCGCGGTGTGTGCCAAGCATAAAGTCACGCATATCGTGCTCGCGGGCGGGCTGCCGCCAGCGGGGTCGATCGATGCGATCAAGGCAGCGGGCGCTAAGGTGATCTGCTTTGCCCCTGCGCTGGTGATGGCCAAGAAGCTGATCCGCTCGGGCGTCGATGCGCTCGTCGTTGAGGGGATGGAAGCGGGCGGCCATATTGGCCCGGTGTCGACCAGCGTGCTCGCGCAGGAAATCCTGCCCGAAGTCGCGGCGCAAATCCCCGTGTTCGTTGCCGGTGGCATCGGACGCGGCGAGGCGATTGCCGCCTATCTCGACATGGGCGCGGCGGGGGTGCAACTCGGCACGCGCTTCGCTTGTGCGACCGAAAGCATTGCGCATCCCAATTTCAAAAAGGCCTTCTTCCGTGCCTCGGCGCGCGACGCAATTGCGAGCGTCCAGATCGACCCGCGCCTGCCGGTAATCCCCGTGCGCGCGCTCAAGAACGCAGGCGGCGAGCGCTTCCTCGCCAAGCAGCGCGAAGTCGCCGCCGCGATCGATGCGGGCGACGTCGATATGGGCGCGGCGCAGCTCCAGATCGAACATTTTTGGGCAGGCGCCTTGCGCCGCGCAGTGATCGACGGCGATGTCGAGCAGGGATCGCTGATGGCGGGGCAATCGGTCGGCATGGTCACGAAGGAAGAACCCGTCGCCGAGATCATCGCGACGTTGATGGCTGAGGCAGCGGCGGCGCTCGAAAAACGCGCGAACTGACCGCACGAAATCGAGTTAAAACAGGACGCTGTCTTTGCTATAGTGTCGGCCATGACGGCGCTAGCGATCGACCGCACTGCTTATGTGTCGATTACGAATCGACAACGGGCGTTCACCTTTACCGGGGTCGCGCTGCTTTATGTGCTGGCGCTGCTGCTGATCCTGATTTGGCCGGATAGCCCCCCCGGCTCGATCGCCCGTGACGAACGCGAGGTCGTCAGCTTCATCCCGCTGCCTCAACCACCCGAGCCCGTTGTGTCGCGCCCGAAACTGCCGAGTGCCGACGTGCCAAGGGCTGCTGCGGGCATGCCGAAAACGGCAGTGGTCCGGCCCGACACGCCCGCGCCCGCGCCGCAGATCGCACCGCCGTCGCAGGCGAGCTTCGATGTCACGCCGGTCCCTGCTGCGCCGGTCGCGCCAACGCAAGCGGGCGGCCCCGCCGTGCGCGACGGCAGCGGCGCCGGCGTCGATGGCGCGCGCAGCGGCGGTGGAATCGGGGGCGCCGGCGGTGGTCTTGGCGCCGGCAACGGGGGAGGGGGCGGCGCGACGGCGACCCGGGCAGCCTGGGCAAGGCAGCCGAGCTGGGAAGAAATCTATGAGTTCCACCCACAACGGGCCAAGTCCGCCAAGATTTCCGGCTCGGCTATGCTGGTCTGCCGGGCAACGCTCAAGCGGCGGCTGAAAGAATGCCGCGTGACCGGCGAGACTCCGGTCGGCTGGAGCTTCGGTCGCGCTGCGCTCGATCTGGCGCCGACGCTTCGGGTATTGCCCCGCCGGGAAAATGGCATCGAAATCGATCACGGGATGGTTTACTTCACGATTCGTTTCGACATGCCGATCGAGGCGCCGCGGTGAGCGCCGTCGCGCCCCGATTGGATCGAACCTTAGCTTCGGGAGGCGTGTCGAAGCGCTAAGCACGGTGCTAGGCCTTCCCAATGGATTCGATGTCGATCGCGCATGGCGGCTACGTGCCGATCACCAACCGCCGCCGTGCGGTGTCGATTGCGATTGTGGCGGCGCTTTATGCGCTGGCGCTCTTGGTTCTGCTCACGATCTGGGAAGTTGCCGCTCCCGCGCCGCCACCTGACCAGCCAGTCGTCGTCACGCTGCTGCCGCTCGACAAGCCGCCCGAACCCGAAGCGCCGCGCACCGTCGAGCGCCCGACCGAGCGTGCGCGCACCCAGGCGCCGCAACCGGCGGACGTGCGTCCGGTTGAACCCCCGCCGCCGGTTGCGTCGGCCAATCCCTTGCCCGCCGCGGCAGCGCCATCGCCACCCGCCGCCACCGGCCCAATCACGGCGGGGGAGGGCGACGCGGTCTATGACCTCGATTCGGGTGGCGGCGGGTCGCCCGGCGCGGTGCCGCCGCGCTGGGTGCACAAGGTGACCAACGATGAATTCTTCCCGCTGGTCGACGAAGAGCTGCTCCAGGCCTCGCTCGAAGTCGATTACCGGATGCAATGCACGATCGCGCTCAGCACACGCGTGACGTGCCGCGTGCTCAAGGAAACACCCTTCTACCCCGGCTTGCGTCGCGCGGTGCTGGCGGCGGTGCCGCTGCTGCGGATGGCGCCGGGCAAGCGCGACGGGCGACCGATCGACGGCCAACGGGTCGAGTTCTTGTGGCGGATCACGGTCGCGCGGGGCGATGTGCGGTTGCGCTGAGCACGGGTACTTCACTGGCAGGCAACGCCGTCATCGCGCCCTCGTAGCGACCCGCTGCGGTATCGGCCAAGCGGGGCTAGCGAAGGCACGAAAGCGAGCGATATCAGCACGCTGAATATGCTATAGGGCCGAAATGACTGCTGCCACAATGGACAGGTCTGGTTACCTGGCGATCACGCATCGTCGGCGCGCGGTGACGGTTGCGCTGGTCGGGTTTCTCTACATCATCGTGGCGCTGATACTGCTCGGTCAGCGCGCCATTGTGCCGGATCGCCTAGACCCAGTGGAACCAATCGTCGTCACACTGCTCCCCGTGCTGCCACCGCCCGAGCCGCCGGTGACCGAGCGCGTAAAACAGAGGCAGGTCCAAAGGTCCGCAAACGGCGCACAAAGCGTGCGACCAACGCGCGTCACGGTCGACGCACCACCGCGACTGACGGTGTCCAGTCCGGCATCGGCGCCAGCGCCTGCGACCGTCGCGCCCACGCCGCTGCCGCCGGTTCCCGATGTGACTGCGGTCCTCAGCGCCCCAGCCGTCGCGGTTGCGAATCCTGGCGGCGGCGACCGGGTCGACAACGGCGCCAGCGGCACCGGCGAGGGCAGCCGGGGCGTCGGCGGAAACAACGGTGGCGGCGGCGGCGGCGGCGCACCGAATCTGGAATCGCCGCACTGGCTGCACAAGGTATCGGACGACGAATTATTAACGCTGTTCAATGGTCGGTTGCCAGCGTCCAACATCGAAGTCGATTTTCGGATGCGGTGCACGATCGCGCTTAGCACGCGGATGACGTGCCGGGTGCTGAAGGAAACACCCTTTTACCCCGGCTTGCGTCGCGCGGTGCTGGCGGCGGTGCCGCTGCTGCGGATGGCGCCGGGCAAGCGCGACGGGCGACCGATCGACGGGCAGCGCGTCGAATTCCTGTGGCGGATCACGGTCGGGCGGGGCGATGTGACCCCGCGGTAAGTCGATGAATCCGCCTCGGGCAATGCTGTCATCGCCGCATCCTTTCTGTTAGTCCCAGCAATATGCCTGTGTCTGCCGCTGCTTCCGCTCGCGAAATCCTGGTGCGCCTGCACGATGTGATGGCCGCGCGCACGACCGCGCAGGCCAAGCTCAACCAGGTCGTGCAGATCATTGGCGATGCGACCGCGAGCGAGGTGTGTTCGATCTATCTGCTGCGCGAAGGCGTGCTTGAGCTGTTCGCGACGCAAGGCCTTGATCAGGCGGCGGTGCATGTCACCCGGCTCGCGATGGGCGAGGGCCTCGTCGGCACGATCGCCGAGGAGAGTGAGCCGCTCAACCTCGACGAAGCCGCGAGCCACCCCGATTTCGCCTATCGCCCCGAAACCGGCGAAGACAAGTTTCACAGCTTTGCCGGTGTGCCGATCATCCGCCGCGAGCGCGCGGTCGGCGTCCTCTGCGTCCAGCATGTCGAGCCGCGCCGCTATGCCGATGTCGAAATCGAAGCGCTTCAGACCGTCGCGATGGTGCTGGCCGAGCTGATTGCCAATGCCGATCTGATCGACGGCGCGACCTCGGCGTCGCGGCCCGCCCCGCAAGCGCCGATGCGGATCGAGGGGCTGAAGCTCGTCGATGGCATGGCGCGCGGGCTCGCCGTGTTCCACCAGCCGCGTATCACGATTGAGCATACCGTCGCCGAGGATACCGAGGCCGAGCGCCACCGCGTCTATGCCGCGTTCGACCGGATGCGCGAGCAGATCGAGCGCATGTCGGCGCAGGCCGAATTCGGCATGGGCGGCGAACATGAGGAAGTGCTCCAGACCTACAAGATGTTCGCCTATGACGAAGGCTGGAGCCGCCGGATCAACGAGGCGATCGACAGCGGGCTGACCGCCGAAGCGGCGATCGAGCGCGTCCAGCAACGCACGCGCACCCGGATGCGCCAGATCGATGATCCGCTGCTCGCCGAGCGGATGCACGATCTGGAGGATTTGGCGAACCGGCTGCTGCGGATCGTGTCGGGCCAGATGGGGACGGCCGCGCAAATGGGGTTGCGGCAGGATTCGATCCTGATCGCGCGCAATCTGGGCCCGGCCGAGCTGCTCGAATATGACCGGCGGCGGCTGAAGGGCGTAATCCTTGAGGAAGGATCGCTCACCGCGCACGTGACGATCGTCGCGCGGGCGATGGGCGTGCCCGTGTTGGGGCGCGTGCGCGACGTCCGGCGGCTGGTGAGCGAAGGCGATCTGCTGTTGCTCGATGTGACCGCAGGCACCGTGTTCGCGCGGCCCACGCCCGCGATCGAGGAAAGCTTCGAGGCCAAGCTGTCGCTGAGCCAGAAGCGGCGCGCGTCGTTCGCGGCATTACGCGAGCTGCCGCCGACGACGCTCGACGGCAAGCGGATCACGCTGATGGTCAATGCCGGTCTGCGCGACGATGTCGCCGCACTCGACCTGACGGGGGCCGACGGGATCGGGCTGTTTCGCACCGAATTCCAGTTCCTTGTGTCAGCGACGCTTCCGCAGCGCGAACGCCAGCAGCGGCTCTACCGCGATGTGCTCGATGCAGCAGGCCAGCGGCCGGTGATCTTCCGCACGGTCGACATCGGCGGCGACAAGGTGCTGCCCTATCTGCGCGATGACAGCGGCTCGGAGGAAAATCCGGCGATGGGCTGGCGGGCGCTGCGGCTCGCGCTCGAACGCGGCGGGCTGATGAAGGCACAGGCGCGCGCGCTGATCGAGGCGGCGGCGGGGCGCACGCTCAATGTGATGTTCCCGATGGTCTCTGAACCGTGGGAATATGAGGAAGCGCGCGCGTTGTTCGAAGCGCAGCACGCGTGGCTCGCGCAGCGCGGACGCAAGCTGCCGTCCGATATCCGCTATGGCGCGATGCTCGAAGTGCCCGCGCTCGCCGAAATGCTCGATGTGTTGCTGCCCCGGCTCGATTTCCTGTCGGTCGGCACCAATGACCTGACGCAATTCCTGTTCGCTGCCGACCGCGCCAATCCCAAGCTGGCCGAGCGTTACGACTGGCTGAGCCCGTCGATCCTGCGTTTCCTGTCGCGCATCGTCGGTCCGGCGCGCGCGCATGGCGTCGATCTGGCGGTGTGCGGCGAAATGGGCGGAAGGGCGCTGGAAGCGATGGCGCTGATTGGCATCGGTATCGATCGGCTGTCGATTACGCCTGCGGCGGTCGGGCCAATCAAGGCAATGATCCGCTCGCTCGATCATGCCAAGCTGACGCACGACGTCCCCGCGATGCTGGCGACGCCGCCGCGCGACTTGCGCGCGACGCTCGCGGCATGGGCCGCCGACCATCAGGTCGAGTTGAATTGATCGCTTGTCAAATCGGCGCTGGGCGCGTTGACAGCGCGGAAATGCTTTGGGACAAGCCGCGCGGCGGCACGGGGAACCACGAATGACTGACCATAATGCGTCCGGCGGCGACCCAGCCGAGGAGGCAACGCTCTTTCCAAAGACGGCCGGTGAGCGGTTGCGCGATGCGCGCAAAGCGCAGGGCATGTCGCTCGCGGAGATTGCCGAGCGGACCCGTGTGCCGATCCGCCATCTCGAAGGCATTGAGAATTCCGATTTCTCGGCGCTGCCGTCGCCGACCTATGCGGTTGGCTTTGCCAAGGCTTATGCCCGCGTCGTCGGGCTCGACGAAGCATTGATTGGTCGCGAAGTGCGTGGCCAGCGCACGGCGACCGCGCCCATGACTCAATATCAGCCCTATGAAGCGCCCGACCCGAAGCGCTTGCCGCCGCGCGGGCTGGCGATCGGGGCGGCGCTGGTGGCGCTGCTTGCTGTCGTGGTTTTCGGCCTGGTATATGGCAGCACGCTGTTTCAGGGCGGCAGCAGTCCGCTGACCCCCATCGCCGCCGATCCCGAACCGACGGCCGCCGCGCCAACGCCCGTCGCCGCCGCGCCTGCGGCACCCGCCAATGGCCAGGTCGTGCTGAGCGCCAATGACGTGGTCTGGCTGCGCATCTACACGCCTGACAAGACGCTTTATGAAGCCGAGATGAAGCCCGGCGACCGCTATGAAATTCCCGCCGATGCGGTGAAGCCGATGATCAACGTCGGTCGCCCTGACAAGCTGTCGGTGACGGTCAACGGTTCGGCGGTCGCCCCGCTCGGCACGGGTGAGCGCGCGATCAAGGATGTCGAGGTGAGCGCCGCCGCCCTGCTCGCGCGCGGCACGACGCCTGCGCTCGAAGCAACACCGGCGCCAGCGGGCTCGTCGACGCGCGCGGTGCCCGAACGGCGCGTCTCGCGCACCAGCGATCGGCGCTCCACGACCCGGCGGTCAGCGACTGGTTCGGACAACGCGGCCGATGAGACGCGGCGTGCCAATGCCGCCGCCGCCGCTGCCTTGCCGGGCGCCACGCCGACGCCCACGCCATAGGGCTGGCAAGGCGGCAATGCTGTCCGCTATACCGGTGATAGCGAGCCGATGGGGAAGATGATGCGCAAGACTATTCTGACACTGATCCTGCTGGCGGCGACGATCTGCACGGCGAGCGGCGCGCAGGCGCAATCCGGCGTCGAAGGCCGCGTCGACCGGCTTGAGCGCGAAATGCGGGCCGTGCAGCGCAAGGTTTTTCCTGGCGGCAATGGGCAATATTTTCCGCCCGACATCACCCCCGCCGACCAGCCGGTGCAATCGCCCGGCGTCCCGGCATCGAGCGCGGTGAGCGATCTCGCCGCGCGGGTGAGCGCGCTCGAATCGCAACAGACGTCGCATACGGGGCAGATCGAACAGATCCAGCACAAGCTGCAACTGCTCGAAGACGCGTTCACTGCGTACAAGCGGACCACTGACGCGCGGCTGAAGGCGCTTGAGGATGGCGCGGCATCGACCAGCGCGCCGACCGGTGCCGCAGTCGTCAACGAGCCTTCGCGGCCGACAACGCCCGTCGCGAAACCCGCGACGGCGCCTGCCAAGCCGGCACCCCCGGCGCTCGACCCGGCGCGCGCATCGCGGATTGCGGCAATCGAAAAGCCTGCGACCGCCGATCCGGCCGACGATCTCTACGTCTACGGCTATCGGCTGTGGCAGGCCAAGCTCTACCCCGAAGCCGAGACCCCGCTGAAGCAGGTCGTCGCCAAATATCCGACGCACCGCCGCGCGAGCTGGGCGCAGAATTTGCTCGGGCGGACCTATCTCGACGAAGGCAAGCCGAGTCTCGCGAGCCACGCTTTCTACGACAATTACAAGAACTTCCACGACGGTGAGCGTGCACCCGACAGCTTGTTTTATCTTGCCTCAGCGCTGAAGCAGCTTGGCAAGCCTTCGGCGGATGTCTGCAAAGTCTATGACGAATTGCTCGACGTTTATGGCGCGAAGATCAGCGCGACGATGAAGGCCGATGTCGCGCGCAATCGCACGGCCGAGAAGTGCAAGTAACATGACCCTGCCGACGGGAGCGCCGGTGGCGCGCTTCCGCCGGGATGTCGAAGCGCTGGCCGGGCCGCTCGGCGAGCGAAGGCTGGCGCTTGCGGTGTCGGGCGGGCCTGACAGCATGGCGATGCTCGCGCTCGCGGTCACGGCGTTTCCGGGGCAAGTCGCGGCGGCAACGGTCGACCACCGCCTGCGCGCAGCAAGCGCCGATGAAGCGGCGATGGTCGCGGCGTGGTGTGCAGGGCAGGGGGTGCCGCACACGACCTTGGCGGTCGATCAACCCCGCGACCCGCGCGACAATCTTCACGATTGGGCGCGGCATCAGCGCTATCGGCTGCTTGAGCATTGGGCGATTGATGTGGGTGCGCATTTGCTCGCGACCGCGCATCATGCCGATGATCAGGCTGAGACATTTTTGATGCGGGCGGCGCGCGGGTCGGGTGTGGCGGGGCTAGCCGGCATTCGGACGCGCCAAGTGGTTGAGGTGTCGAGGGTCGTCAGCGAGCTGCCGTTGACGATGGATGTCTGGTCGCTGGACTTGATCCGCCCGCTACTCGGCTGGCGGCGGCACGAGTTGGCATCGGTCGTGGTCGAGGGCGGGATTCCGTTCGTCAACGATCCCAGCAACGCCGATGGCCGGTTCGATCGCACGCAGTTTCGCGGGATGCTCGCGGTCACGCCGCTGCTCGATCCTGCACAGATTGCCCGATCGGCCGAGCATGTCGCCGAAGCCGAGGCGGCGCTGCGCGCGGTGGAGCGCTGGCTCTGGTCGACGCGCAAGGTCGTGCCGGTCGGCGTTGACGATCCTGACTTTCAGATTTGGCTCGACGTTGCGGACGTGCCGCGTGAGCTCAAGCGACGGCTGGCGCGCGCGGCGATTGGCGAGGTACGGCTGGTGAACGGCATCACGCGCCCCGCCTTTACCGATGCAACCAACATCGAGCCGCTGCTCGACGCGCTGGCGGCTGAGAAATCCGCCACCCAGGCCGGGATTCTGGTCGCGCCACACGGCACCGTCTGGCGCTTCACCGCAGCCCCGCCGCGCCGATCACCCGGCCAATGACGCGGCCAATGCACGGGTGGTCTTAATCCCGTAACTTGTTCCATTGCCATTAACCGCCGCGTGCTTATCTTGAGGGTTGTGAAAGGTGCCCGATAGATGAACGACAACGACAAGCAGCCCGACAACGGCAACCCTTGGATGAAGAGCGTGATGGTGTGGGTTGCGATCCTGGTCGCGATTGCGCTGTTCGTGACGCTGATCGAGGGCGGTCAGCAGACCGCCGCGCCAAATGGGGCGCTGTCCTATTCGACTTTCCTCCAGAAAGTGCAGGAAGGCTCAGTCCGCGACGTCAATATCGCGGGCAATGTCGTGACGGGCACGCTGACCAGCGGCGACAAGTTCCGCACCTATACCCCTGCCGATCCCGAGCTGACCGATCGCCTGCTCAAAAAGGGCGTCGCGATCAATGCGCGGCCTGAGGATGGCCCGAATATCTGGCAAGTGCTGCTCGTCCAGTCGCTGCCGTTCCTGCTGTTCCTCGGCATTGCCTTTTTCGTGCTGCGCCAGATGCAGAAGAATTCGGGTTCGGGCGCGATGGGCTTTGGCAAGTCGCGCGCGCGGCTGCTGACGCAGAAGGAAGGCAAGGTCACCTTCGACGATGTCGCCGGCATCGACGAAGCGCGCGAGGAATTGCAGGAAATCGTCGAATTTTTGAAGGATCCGAGCAAATTTGCGCGGCTCGGCGGCAAAATCCCCAAGGGCGCGCTGCTGATCGGCTCGCCGGGTACCGGCAAGACTTTGCTCGCCCGCGCGATTGCGGGGGAGGCGGGCGTGCCGTTCTTCACCATTTCGGGGTCGGACTTTGTCGAAATGTTCGTCGGCGTCGGCGCGAGCCGCGTGCGCGACATGTTCGAACAAGCCAAAAAGTCGGCGCCGTGCATCGTGTTCATCGACGAAATCGACGCGGTTGGTCGCCATCGTGGCGGCGGCCTGGGCAATTCGAACGACGAACGCGAACAGACGCTCAACCAGTTGCTGGTCGAAATGGACGGGTTTGAGGCGAACGAAGGCATCATCATCATCGCCGCGACCAACCGCCCTGATGTGCTCGATCCCGCGCTGCTGCGGCCGGGCCGGTTCGATCGCCAGGTCGTTGTGCCGCATCCCGATATCGAGGGGCGAATCAAGATCCTGCAAGTCCATATGAAGAAGGTGCCGCTCGCGCCGGACGTCGACTCGCGGGTGATTGCCCGGGGGACGCCGGGCTTTTCGGGCGCCGATCTCGCCAATCTCGTCAACGAAGCGGCGCTGCTCGCGGCGCGGCGTGGCAAGCGGCTGGTCGCGATGGCCGAGTTCGAGGAAGCCAAGGACAAGGTCATGATGGGCGCCGAGCGCCGGTCGATGGTGATGACCGAAGAAGAGAAGAAGAGCACCGCCTATCACGAAGCCGGCCATGCGATTGTGGCGATGCATGTCGAAGGCAATAATCCGCTGCACAAGGTGACGATCATCCCGCGCGGTCGTGCGCTCGGCGTGACCTGGACGCTACCCGAGCGCGATACGCTCAGCCGCAACCAGAAGCAGATGAAGGCGTCGCTCGCCCTGGCGTTCGGCGGCCGCATCGCCGAGCAGCTGATTTATGGCGAGGACGAGCTCAACACCGGCGCGTCGAGCGATCTGCAACAGGCCACCCGCACCGCGCGCGCGATGGTGATGGAATATGGCATGTCGAAGACGCTCGGCTGGCTGCATTACCGCGAGGATGAGCCCAGCTATATGGGCAGCCGCGCGCATATCTCCGAGGAAACCTCGCGCCAGATTGATGCCGAAGTGCGGATGCTGGTTGAAGAGGCCGAGGCGGTTGCGCGCAAGGTGCTGACCGATAACCTCGATCAGCTCCACCGGCTGACGCAGGCATTGCTCACCTACGAAACGCTGTCGGGTGAGGAAGCCAAGCGGATTATTGAGGGCGAGGATATCGGTCGGCCAGATCCGGGGTCGGGGCTGTCGACGCCGCTGCCGACCGGCGGCAGCTCGGTGCCGAAGACGCGCCGCCCGGGGAATCCGTTCGGCAACCCAAGCCCCGCTGGCGCCTGAACGATCACACAAGGGGCGCCGCGTCTTCCCGACGCGGCGCCCTTTTTTGTGCGCGTCATGCGAGCGCCGTCTTCTCATCTGCCGTTCAGCTAGGTTATGGCACCGCTCGTGTCACTGATTCGAGCGGGAGACGAAACGATGCGGAAGATGAAGATCGGACTGGCGATGCTGGCCGCGCTGGCACCGGTGGCGGCGCAGGCGATGACCGTTTCCGAATTTCTTGCCAAGGCCGATGCGCTGAAGGCCAAGGGCGTGCTGGCGCTGGCGTCTTCCGACATTGGGCTGTTGCAACAGGAAATCGCGAGCGCGTCCGATGCCTATCGTGCGGGGCTCGCGGCGCAGGTCGCCGCAGGCAAGAAGCCGTCGAGCTGCCCGCCGCCCAAGGGCACGGCGAAGATCACCAGCGACGACATCATTGCCAATTTCAAGTCGCTACCGGCTGCGCGGCAAAAGGCGAACGTCAAGTACGCGTTCGCCGCGTTCATGACCAAGCGCTACCCTTGCAAGGCCTGATTGCGCGGGTCAGGACGCGAGGCTGAGGACGATCAGGAAGAACAGCGCCCCCGCGATCACCGCCGACAGGAGCAGCACGAACGTTCGCCATGCGGCGCCGAAGCGGCCTACGCCATAGGCGCCGCGCAATTGCTTGTACATGTGGAGTGGCGGGCCGAACACGAAGAGGGTGGCGATTACGCCAGCGGGCAGGCCGATTGCGCGCAGCACGCTCAACCCCACCGCACCCAGCGTCATCGCCGACAGCGAGTAGATGGCGAAGATCGCGTGGTCATAGGGGCCAACGCTGCGGTGCCAGAAGAATAGCAGCCAAATGAAAGGCAGGGAGATTGGTACCAGCGCCCAGCTGAATTTATAGGCGCTCGATTGCACCTTATAAAGGAACAGTTCGGGCGATTTGGAGGCCTTTTTGATCTTGTTGTCGAGTGTCGCCGAGCCTGTATGGATGTTGAAATTTTGCTTCCCGAACTCATCGCTCGGGCTGGACTTCCCATCGATCATATCCTTGGCCGCGCGTGCACCTTTAAGGTCCTCGCGAACCGAATCGAGTTCATCCCGAAGTTTTTTGACCCTGTCGTCGATCGTGCCAGTGCTGCCACCCTTGGCCTTGATCGCCGATCGTTCGGCTTCGAGAGCGGCGAGCTGCGGTGACAGCTTGGCGTCGAGCGCCTGATTCTTGTCGATTGCTGCCTTCAGTTCGGTCGTATTCAGATTGATAAAGCTGTCGTCTTTGCCCGGCGTGCCAAATGGCCCGCCGATCGTCTCGAAGGTCGCGACCATCAGGAAGACCGAGAACAGGAACAGCGCGAGTGGCGAGACGAAGCGCACGCGCTCGCCCGCGATATAGCGGCGGGTGAGCGATCCCGGCTTGTAGAACAGCATCGGAATCGTGCGGTAAATCTTGCCTTCGAAATGGAACACGCCGTGCAGCACGTCGTGGACGATCGACCAGAGAGTCTTGTGGACATGCGCCGCCTGGCCGCACGCGTGGCAATAGTCGCCGGTCAGCGGGGTGCCGCAGTTGAGGCAATTGCCGTGCGCGTGCGCGCCATGCGCCGATGCTTCGCCAGCCTCGGGCTCAAGCGCGCGCCCGATGAGGCCGCCGGTGGCGAGATCGCCTGCTGCTTCGAATCCCCCTTGCATCGCCCTAGCGTAACAACACACCACGCCGAGCGCGACTGCTTATTGTGCAGGTGCGTTGGCGGATGGCTTGCGCCGTGATAGCGTGGCCGTGATGACCGAGATGATGACTCCGGAAGCGCAAATCAGCGCGATGGCGGCGGCGGCGCGCGGCGCCAGCAATGCGCTGGCGCGCTTGCCGAGCGCCACCAAGGCGGCGGGGCTACGCGCAGCGGCAGCGGCGATCCGCGCGGCGGAAGCGACGATCCTCGCGGCGAATGCGCAGGATATGGCGGGCGGCGCGGCACGGGGACTCTCGGGCGCGATGCTCGATCGGCTGCGGCTCGATCCCGCACGGGTGGCGGCAATGGCGGAGGGCGTCGAGGCGGTCGCGGCGCTCGATGATCCAGTTGGCGCGATGATCGACACCCGGATCGCGCCCAGTGGCATCGAATTGAGCCGCGTGCGCGTGCCGATCGGCGTGATCGGCATCATTTACGAAAGCCGCCCCAATGTGACGGCTGATGCCGCAGCGCTCTGCGTCATGTCCGGCAACGCCGTTATCCTGCGCGGCGGTTCCGAAGCGGCGGCGAGCAATGCCGCGATTCACGCGGCTTTCGTGCGCGGACTGGCCGAAGCGGGGTTGCCGTCGGGGGCAGTCCAGCGCGTCGCGGCGACCGATCGCGCGCTGGTCGGGGCGATGCTGACGGCGGCGGGCGAAATCGACATGATCGTCCCGCGCGGCGGCAAGAGCCTTGTTGCGCGCGTGCAGGCTGATGCGCGCGTGCCCGTGCTAGCGCATTTGGACGGGATCAATCATGTCTATGTCCATGCCTCTGCCGATCCGGCGATGGCGCAGGCGATCACCGTCAACGCCAAGATGCGCCGCACGGGGATTTGCGGGTCGATGGAAACGCTGCTGATCGATCGCGCGTGGCCGCATGCCGCGCCGCTGATCGAGGCGCTGGCAGCAACCGGGTGCGAAGTACGCGGTGATGCGGCGGCACTAGAGCTTGTCCCGGCGATCGGCGCGGCGTCGGCTGAGGATTGGGACACCGAGTATCTCGACGCGATCGCCTCGGTCGCGCTGGTCGACGGCGTAGATGGCGCAATGGCGCACATCGCGGCGCACGGATCGCACCACACCGACGCGATCGTCGCCGACGATGCGGCCGTCGCCGAACGCTTCCTGAGCGAAGTCGACAGCGCGATCGTGCTGTGGAACGCCTCGACGCAATACGCCGATGGCGGCGAGTTCGGCCTGGGCGCGGAGATCGGTATCGCCACCGGTCGCCTGCACGCGCGCGGCCCGGTCGCGCTGGAGGGGCTGACGACGTACAAGTGGATCGGGCGCGGGGCAGGGCAGGTGCGGGGTTGACCGAATACGCCGCCTGTATAGGTTTGCGACATGAAAAACGTCATCGTCACCGCTAGTTTGGGTCGCAAAACTGTGAATTGCGTCGCGTCTATTGGTGGACATGGCCCGTCGCACTTAATTGACGGGGCCATCGCCAAAGCGGCCCAGCGCGAAGCGACCTTTTTCGCTTTCGTGCAGGAAGGGATTGACGATCTCGACGCCGGGCGCACGGTTTCGCATGAGGACGTCATGGCCGAACTCGATGCAATAATCGCGAAGCATCAGGCGCGATGTTCAGCCTGAAGTGAGCGCGGCAGATACAGGCTTGATCGCGACTTTGACGCTCTGGCGTCCCGTCGGCCCCGCAGAACTCGCACTCATCGAAGAGTCTGGTATGACGGCGTTTCCGCCGCGATTACCGGACCAGCCGGTATTCTACCCGGTGACGACCGAAGAATATGCCGTGAAAATCGCGCGCGATTGGAATGTCCCCGCCAGCGGATCGGGCTTTGTTACGCGCTTTGAAGTCGAGCGAAGTTTTATCGACCAGTATCGCTTGGAGGATGCAGGCGGTCGCGCCCATCAGGAATATTGGATTCCAGCCGAGGATTTGGCAGCATTCAACGAGGCAATTGTCGGGACAATCTCGGTCGTTCGCCGCTTTCCCGAATGACCCGCATCGGCATTCTCGGCGGGTCGTTCAACCCTGCGCACAAGGGGCATCGCTCGATCAGCATGGCGGCGTTTGTCGCGCTCGATCTTGACGAAGTGTGGTGGCTGGTGTCGCCCGGTAATCCACTGAAGGAAGGCGTGCCCGATATGGCACCGCTCAATGTGCGGATGGCGTCGGCGCGGCGGATGGCGCGGCATGCACCCATTCGCGTGACCGATATCGAGTGTCGGCTCGGCACGCGCTACACGGTCGATACGATCGACAAGCTGACGCAACTGTACACGCGAAAGCAGTTCATCTGGCTGATGGGGGCCGATAATCTCGCCCAGTTCCACCACTGGCGCGGCTGGCGGCGGATTGCGCACAAGGTTCCGATTGCGGTGATCGCGCGTCCGGGCTATGATGCTGCTGCCCGCGCGGCCCCCGCGATGGGTTGGTTGCGGCGGTTCGTCCACCCCGCATATCAGGCACAAGACTGGACGAGGTGGAGTTTGCCGGCCCTCGTGCTGCTGCGCTTTCGCCCCGATAAGACTTCGGCGACCCGGCTGCGCGCCCTTAATCCGGGTTGGGCCGATCCCGCCTGGCAAACCCGTTTTCTAACCCCCGACAGTCACAGCGGGCATGTCGACCCGCCTTCACCCTAGGAGTTCCCTTGGCATCATCCCCGCAAGCTTATCGTTCGCCCGACGCCGACAGCGTCGAGGCGCTGCATCAGCTCGTCCTTGCCTCGCTCGACGATGACCAGGCGGTTGATGCCGTCTCGATCCCGCTGGCGGGCAAATCGAGCATTGCCGATCACATGGTGATCGCCAGCGGCCGCTCGACGCGTCAGGTCGCGTCGATGGCGTCGAAGCTCACCGAAAAGATCAAGAGCGATCTCGGGCGTTCGGTGCGCGTCGAAGGCCTGCCGACGGCCGATTGGGTGCTGATCGATGCGGGCGATGTGATCGTCCATCTGTTCCGCCCCGAAGTCCGCAGCTTCTACAATCTTGAGCGGATGTGGGCGTTTGGCGACGCGCCGGTCGCCGTGCCTGACGCCAGCGCGCACTGATCCTTGCTGCTGCACATTGTCGCGCGGGGGCGGATCGGGCGCTCGCCCGAGGCTGAGCTTGTCGACCGTTATGTGAAGAGGCTGAGCTGGCCGGTGAAACTCACCGAATTGCCCGATACCGGCGGCAAATTGCCGCCGATCGAGGGGCAGACCAAGCTGGTGCTGCTCGATGAAACGGGCGAGATCATGCCGTCGATGGCCTTTGCCGAGCGGCTCGGCCGCTGGCGCGATGACGGCGTGCGCGAGGCGCGGTTCATGATTGGCGCAGCGGACGGCTTTGACGATGCCGAGCGCGGAAAGGCCGATCTGCTGCTGTCGTTCGGGCGCGCGACCTGGCCGCATCTGCTCGCGCGCGCGATGCTCGCCGAGCAACTCTACCGGGCGACGAGCATCCTTGCCAATCACCCCTATCACCGCGAAGGTTAGGTCATGCGGCGCGTGATCATTGGGGCTTTGGCAGCAGTGGCGGGATTGGCCGCGCTCCAGCCGCTTGTCGCTGCCGATGAGCGCGGCCGCCTTGCTGCCGCCAAGGCGCAGTCGGCCGCCGCCCAAGCACGTGCCGACAAGCTCGAGGCTGCTGCCGCTGCCGAACGCGACGAAGCGCGGCAGGCGCAGGCACAGGAAGCGGCTGTCGCCGCGCGCGTCCAACGCGCCGAGGCGGATATCGCGGCGGCGCAGGCGCGCATCGCGCTGATCCGCGCCCAGCTCGATAATCAGCGCACGACACTGGCGGGACAGCAGCAGCCGATCGCCAGGCTGCTCGCGGCGCTCCAGTCGCTCGCGCGGCGACCCGTGGTCGTCAGTCTTGTCCAGCCGGGGTCGGTCAGTGATCTGGTCCATACCCGCGCGGTACTGGCCACGGTCAGCCCGGTGGTGCGCGCACGGACAGCAACGCTGCGCGGCCAGCTCGAACGCACGCGGCGGTTGGAGGAAGGGCAGCGACTGGCGGTGAAGAACCTTGCCGACAGCCGCACCGCGCTCGAGGCGCAGCGGCTGGCGCTCGCGCGGCTCGAAGCCGACCACCGGCTCAAGTCGCGCGCGCTCGGCCGTAATGCGCTGTTCGAATCGGATCGCGCGATTGCGCTCGGCGAACGCGCGCGCGATCTGGTCGACCAGATGAGCCAGGCGAGCGACGGCGCCAGCACGCGCGCTGATCTCGAAGGGCTGCCCGCGCCGCTCCCGCGCCCGCTCAAGCCCGGCGAAGCGACACCGCCCGCCGATGTGCAGGCAGGCTTGGCGACAGCAGTGCCGCCCTACAAGCTGCCGGTTGCGGGCAAGGTCGTCGCCGGGCTGGGCGAATTGTCCGACGCCGGGGTCCGATCGCGCGGGTTGACGATCGAAGCAGCGGCGGGCGCGCAAGTGGTCGCTCCCGCGGCGGGCCGCGTGCGCTATGCACGGCGGTTTCGCGGCTATGGCGTAGTGGTCATTCTCGACCATGGCGGCGGCTGGACATCGCTGATTGCCCAACTCGCCGACACCGGGCTGCGCGTCGGCGACAGCGTCGCACAGGGGGCGCCGATTGGCCATGCGGCGGCGGGCGACTCCGCGCGCGTCACCGTAGAGCTCCGCCGCCGCGACCGTGCGATCGACCTGACCCGGCTGCTGGGCTGAAGCATCGTTGAATGCGCGCGATTAGGCGCTACACTGGCGCCAGCTTCCCCCGATGAAAGTGCCGCGTTTCCATGACTCGTTCGATGCCCCGCCAATTGCTTCAGGCCACCGCGATCGTTGCCGCGCTCGCGCTCGTTCCCGTCACCACGGCGGCGATGGCGCAGGTCGATACCGACACCTACCGCGAACTCGACCAGTTCATGGACGTCTACAACCTCGTCAAGGCGAACTATGTCGACAAGGTCGACAACAAGGTGCTGGTAAAGGGCGCGATTCAGGGAATGCTGTCAGCACTCGATCCGCACAGCTCCTATGAAGACGGCGCCGATTACGAAAATTTGCGCATCCAGACCGAGGGCAATTATGGTGGGCTCGGCCTGTCGGTGACGTCGGAAGACGGCGCGGTCAAAGTGATCACGCCGCAGGAAGACACGCCCGCCTGGCGCGCCGGCATCAAGTCGGGCGATTATATCACGCATATCGACGGCAAGCTGCTCTATGGCCTGACGCTCGACGAAGCGATCAGCCAGATGCGCGGCAAGCCCGGCACCAGGATCAGCTTGCGGCTGGTCCGACGCGGCGCCGAAAAGCCGATCGAAGTGACGCTGACGCGCGAACTGATCATCCAGAAGCCCGTCAAATGGGACGTCAAGGGCGACATCGGCATCATCAACATCAACACCTTCTCCGAACGCACCGGCGACTATACGCGCGATGCGATTGCGCAGATCCGCAAGAAGCTGGGGCATGACCCGATCGGCTATGTCGTCGATCTGCGCGACAATGGCGGTGGCTTGTTGAACGAGGCGATTTCGGTGTCGGACGCTTTCCTCGATCACGGCGAAATCGTCTCGCAGCGCGGCCGCGAGAAGACCGACATCCAGCGTTATTATGCGCGTGCGGGCGATGATACCAAGGGGCTGCCGGTGGTGGTGCTGGTCAATGCCGGTACCGCTTCGGCATCGGAAATCGTCGCAGGTGCGCTGCAGGATCAGCACCGCGGCCTGATCATCGGCGAGCGCAGCTTCGGCAAGGGATCGGTCCAGTCGCTGCTCAAGCTCGGGCCGGCCAGCGAAGTCCGGCTGACGACCGCACGCTATTTCACGCCCTCGGGCCGGTCGGTGCAGGAAGGCGGGATTGATCCCGATGTCGTCGTCCCCAACCTGAGCGATCCTGATTACAAGACGCGACCCGTGTTCCGTGAGGATGATCTGCGGCGCCATCTGATCAACGAGGCGAAAGTCGACAACAAGGTGCTTGAGGAAGATACCAAGCCTGATCCGCGCCTGACCGCCACGCCCGACGCGCTGAAGGCCAAGAATATCGACGATTACCAGCTCTATTACGCGCTGCAGACGATTGCGCGGCTGGGTGGCCCGACACAGGTCGCGACGATTGCGCGGCTCGGCACACCGCTGCCGAAGCTTAACGAGCCCACGCCGCCTGCGCCCCAGAAATAACGATGACCGATCGCAATTTTTCGGCTGCGCGCGGGCTGGCGCTGCTTGTGCCCGGCGCGCTGATGGCCGGGGCGCTGGGGTCGCAATATCTGGGCGGGCTGTATCCGTGCGAGATGTGCCATTGGCAGCGCTGGCCGCATTATACCGCAATCGTGATCGCGCTGCTGGCGTTCGTGGTCCCCAATCGCGGCACGGCCAAGACGCTCGTCGCGCTGGCGGCGCTCGCCATCCTGACCAGCGGCGCGATTGGTGTCTTTCATGCAGGCGTCGAATATCATTGGTGGCAGGGTATTACGCCGTGCAGTTCGACGATGCAGGGGACGGGCGGCACGCCTGAGGAAATTCTCGCGCGGATCATGAAGGCGCCGATCGTGCGCTGCGACGCGCCGCAATGGACCTTGTTCGGTATTTCGCTCGCCGGATTTAACGCGCTCTTCTCGCTGCTGGGCGGCGCCACCATCTTGGCGCTGCTGGCACGAAGGAGCAGAGCATGAGCAGGTGGAAGCCCGGCGACGCCAGACGGCGGACCCACGCGATGATCCGCGTCGATCAGGCGGGCGAATTTGGCGCGACGCGCATCTATGCCGGGCAGCTCGCTGTCCTCGGCGATCAAGGCGAGACCGCGCGGGCGGTGGCCGGCATGGCCAATCAGGAAGAGCGTCACCGCGCCTTTTTCGACAAGATGATGGCGACGCGCGGCGTGCGGCCGACCCTGCTCCAGCCGATCTGGAATGTTGCGGGCTTTGCGCTCGGCGCGGTCACGGCGGCGCTCGGTCCTGAGGCTGCGATGGCCTGCACCGCCGCTGTCGAAACCGAAATCGACCGGCATTATAGCGAACAGCTTGAGGCGCTGGGCGACAGCGATCCCGAGTTATCGCACGCGATCGCCGATTTCCAGGCCGATGAGCTCGAGCACCGCGACGCGGCCTTTGCGGCTGGTGCCGAAAATGCCCCGGCCTATCCGCTGTTGAGCGGGATGATTCGCCTCGGATGTCGGGTGGCAATTGCAACTGCCAAGCGACTATAGCATTGATGTTCCGACCGAGGCGCAGGAGAGATGCGATGCTGAAGCCGATGACACTGTTCGCAATCGCCACGGCGATGGCACTGCCAGGCCTTGCTGCGGCACAGACCCAGCCGACCCCGTCGACTCTGCCGCCCCCCACGATCTTCACGCCGAAAGGCCCCACGGCGCCCACGCCCCGGCCCGAGCCGACCGCCGCGATGCCGGAATCGCGTGAGGCACCCGTCAACGGCGTGTTGTTCCTCTATGGTGAGCGGGCGAAATGCCCGACCGATGCGAACGGCAATGAAATCGTCGTCTGCGTGCGCCGTCCGGCCGGCGAACAATTCCGCATCCCCAAAGAGATTCGCCCCGAATCAATCAAGCCCGAATATCAGAGCTGGGCCAACCGCTCCGACGGCATCCTGGAGACCGGCGGAACGGGAATCGGTAGCTGCGCACCCGTTGGCATCAGCAATAGCGGCTGCATCGTCCAGCAGTTCAGGCGCGCGCGCGCTGATAACAAGGCGCGCAAGGAAGCCGACGCAGCCAATACGCCACAATAAGGGTTGAGCTTGGGGGGCAAGGCAGCACTGGCGGGAACGACGGGCGCGGCGCGACCCAAACCGCTTGGCGCCGACAGGTTTGAGCGGGCGCTGGCAATCGGCGCGATCATCATGCTCGGCTTCGTGGTCGCTGCAATCCTGCGCGGGCAGCCATCGTGGCCGCGCGTGCCGCTTACGCTGTGGATCCATCTCGCGACGATGATCACCGCCCTCGCGTTGACGCCGGTGATGTTGCTGCGGCGTCGGGGTGACCGGCCCCACCGCCTACTCGGCACGATTTGGGTCGCGGCGATGCTGCTGACCGCACTCGACACCTTGCTGCTTCGCCTCGTCAATCACGGCGGTTTCAGCATCATCCATCTCCTGTCGCTGTGGGTGCTGATTCAGGTGCCGCTGATTTGGTGGTCGGCGCGCAGCCACAATATCCGCCAGCATCGCAGCGCGGTGCGCGGCATGGTGTTTGGCGCGCTGCTGATCGCCGGATTCTTCACATTCCCGTTCAATCGCCTGCTGGGCCAGTGGTTGTTCGGCTGAGCCATGGGGTGGCTGGCCGATCGCCGCACGGTGCCGACGCTGCTGTTTGCGTTGGTGTGGCTGTCGTGCGGCTGGTTCGGATCATGGGAGTTCAACCCCAATAACTCGACCCGGCTGTTCGCGGCAATTTCGCTGGCTGAACAGGGCGATGCAACGATCGATGAATTCGCTCATCTGACGATCGACAAGGCGCAATTCGGCCGACACACCTATCTCGACAAAGCGCCGGGGATGACGCTGCTCGCGACGCCGATTGTCGCGGGCGCGTTTGTCGCGACGGGGGAGGGTGCGCGGCGGCTCGAAAAGCGGATCGAGGCGCCCGATCTGACGCGCTATCTGCGGCTGCGGCTAAGGCTCGCGACGGTGTTCATTACCGGGTTGCTGACGGCGCTGGCGGCGGTCGCGCTGTGGTCGTTGGCGCGCGGATTGACGGGAAGCGATGATGCCGCGCTGTTCGCCGCGCTTGCCTATGGGCTCGGGACGCCGGTGTGGGGATGGTCGACCACCCTGTTCGGCCATGCGCCCGTCGCCGCGCTCTGGATGATCGCGATCTGGGCAGTGTGGCGCGGCACCCCGGGCCGGGGTTCCTCGCGCCATGCGTTGATCGCGGGCGCGGCGCTCGGCTGGGCGGTCGCGATCGAATATCAGGCCGTGCTCGGTGGCAGCGTGATCGGCCTATGGGCGTTATGGCGCCTGCGCGGGCAGACCGGGGCATGGCGCGCGGCTGCTTGGGCGGTTGCGGGTGGCGCGACGGCGGGGCTGGCACTGATCGGCTACAACCTCCTCGCTTTCGGGACACTCTTCCGGCTCGGCTATCAAGGCGTGGTCGGGTTTGACGGGATGCAACAGGGGCTGTTCGGGCTGACGACGCCCAAGTTCGGAGTGCTGATGGAAATCCTGTTCGGGCTGCGGCGCGGGCTGTTCTGGGTCGCGCCGGTATTGGTGCTGGCGCCGATTGGCCTGCTGCGGCTCGCGCGGATCGATCGGACGATGGCGCTGATGCTGACGGCCGTGATCGCCGTCGTGCTGCTGGTGAATGCGAGCTATTTCTATTGGGACGGCGGCTTTTCGACCGGCCCGCGCCATTCGGTGCCCGCGATCCCGATGCTGGCGCTCGCGCTCGCGCCGCTCTGGGCAGGGCTTGAGCGCGCGCGCGCCCGGATCGCAGGGGCAGTGCTGCTGGCGCTCTCGATCGCGATCAACCTGGCGATTGCCGCGACCGAGATCGTCGCGCCCGAAAGCTACCGCTTTCCGCTGTGGCGCCCGATCCTCGCTGAGGATTGGCCGCGCGGCCTGTTCCGCGATGTGCCGGGCGAGTTCTGGGGGTGGTCGCATTGGGCCGGGATGGCGGCGTATCTGCTGCTTGCAGGCGTGCTGGCGGCGGCGCTGGTCAACGCAAGGCGCGCACGATTGGTCGACGCGCGAGTTTGAGCTTCACTTTGCAACCGCAATCGCCCATGCGCCGCGACCATGGTCGAGAAAATTTTGGCGGTATTGGCGGGCTTCACCATCTGGGTGATCAGTTCGGGGGGCTACATCGGCATCGCGGTGCTGATGGCGATCGAGAGCGCGTGCATCCCGCTCCCGTCCGAGATCATCATGCCGTTCGCGGGTTACCTCGTCTACAAGGGCCAGATGAACCTGTTCCTCGCCGCAACGGCGGGCGCGATCGGGTGCAATCTGGGCTCCATCATCGCCTATGAAGTCGGCAAGCGCGGCGGACGGCCGCTGCTGCTGCGCTATGGCAAATGGGTGCTGATCGGCGAAGGCGAGATCGACGCCGCCGACCGCTTTTTCGCGCGCTTCGGCAATATGGCGGTGCTGACCGGGCGGCTGCTGCCCGCGATCCGATCGTTCATCGCCTTCCCGGCGGGCGTCGCGCGGATGCCGCTGGTGCCGTTCCACATCTACACTTTTGTGGGATCATGGCCGTGGTGCTTCGGGCTGGCGTGGCTCGGGATGGTGCTGGGCGAGAAATGGGACAGCGACCCGCGTGTGAAAGCGGCGTTCCACTCGGCGGATGCACTGATCGGGGTGGTGCTGGTGGCGGGCGTGGTGTGGTTCGTCTGGCACCGGCTGCGGGGGAAGAAGCGGGCTTAGGTCTCGCGCGTCAAGACTTCCCAATTCCCAACCGTTCGTCCCGAGCGAAGTCGAGGGGCGGGCCACAAGCGACACGCCCAGACCCCGTGTCTCGACTTCGCTCGACACGAACGGGGGTTAAGGCAATTCCAACCGCGCCGCTGCCGCTTGCGTTCGCGCATCCCGGCCCGGCGCGCCCTTGGCCGCCAGCGCCTGATAGCGCGCCAGCGTGTCCGCATCCGCGCGCTCGGGGGAGCCGCTGTCGAACGGCGGCGCGGGATCATATTCGAGGCTCAGCTGCACCAGCCGCGCATGCGCTTCGCCGCGAATCGCCGCCGTCAGCGCGAGCGCAAAGTCGATCCCCGCCGTCACCCCGCCGCCGGTCACGCGGTTGCGATCGAACACGACGCGGGCATGTTCCGGGATCGCGCCGAAGCTCGCGAGATGGTGGTGCTGCGCCCAATGGCAGGTCGCGCGATAGCCCTGCAGCAACCCCGCCGCACCGAGGATGAGCGAGCCGGTGCACACGCTCGTCACCCAGGTCGCTTCCGCCGCCGCGTGCTTCACCCAGGCCAGCGTATCGGTATCGTCGATCGCATCATTGACGCCGAATCCACCCGGCACGCACAAAATGTCGGGTTGCGCCGCATCGGCAAAGGTCGCGGTCGGCAGCAGCGAGAAGCCCGCATCGGTCGGCACCGGCTCAAGCGTTTTCGCCACCAGATCGACGCGGACATTGCCCAGCCGCGACAGCACTTGCGCGGGGCCGGTCAGGTCGAGCTGGGTGACATTGGGAAACAGCAGAAAGGCGACGCGGATCGGCGAGAGATCAGTCATGGCGGGGCTCCATCGGTCGGTGGGATGCCCAGGCGATGCGGCGGATCGAGGCCGCGCTCCCCGGTGGTGCTCCACCTAATCGCCAGTCGCGCGGCGCTGGATAAGTTACCCGAATGCGTGATGTTAAGGAAGCGCCCTCAAACCGTTTGCCCTGAGCTTGTCGAAGGGCCGTTCTTCTTTTGGGAAGACGTCGAAAAAGAAAGACGGTGCTTCGACAAGCTCAGCACGAACGGCGTTAGCGGAGGTGAATAGACGCAGGTTACCAGAAGCGGCTCCCCGGCACGCCCTTGAACGGTCCCGCCAGATTCGGCGTGATCCAGCCGCCGTAAAAGCCGCCGGGCTGCGGCGTCACCTGCTGGCCATCGACGAGCACCTCGTCAAAGGGCGCAGCGTAGAAGGCGATGTGGTCGCGCAACAGCGCAAAACCTGCCGTCGGTTTGGGATAGAGCCAGCCGACGCCGGGGAGCACATCATCGCCGATCATGACATCGACATAGCGGGCATGGCCCTTCCATTCGCAAAAACTCGACCCCGAGGCTGGGCGCAGCCATTGCTGGTCGATGTCGTCGGGCGGGAAATAATAGGTCGGCGGGTGGCTGGTCTCGAGCGTGCGGATCGCGCGGCGCGTTTCGGCGAGCGTCACCCCGCCGTGGCGGATCAGCAAATGTCGGCCCGTGCGTTCGGCGCGGGGCGGACGGGGGTAATCCCACACGCTTTCTTGGCCCACGCCAACGGGATCGCGCTGCACGCTCACCGCGCGAGCCGCTGCAGGGCGGGACGCACCACCAGAAAACGCCGGTAAAGCCATTCAAGCGCGCCGAGCACCCAATTGTTGCGGGCCGCTCGTCCCAGCAGGCGCAGCAGCGGGATCGCGCGCCACATTGCCGCAAAAGCCCCTGCACCCGACAGCATCACACCATCCTCGCGCGCATGAAAGCGGGCCAGCAATGCCGCCCGGTCGATCGGGCACGAACCGTCGCCGGTGACATCGATAAACTCGATTCGCCCGCGCCGGTCGAGCCGCCGCATAAGCGCAATTTCGCGCGTGCACAGCGGGCAATCGCCATCGAACCAGACCGTCAGCTGCGTCATAGGCGTGCTATGGGGGCAGCGCGCGGGGCTTGTCACGACCCACGGCCCGAAATCCCGTATTGTCGCGGGTCGTCGCCACCCCACATTCGCCAGGCCGCTTTAAAAGGAAAACAGTTTGGCCATCGATCGCACCAAAAATCCGGGTCTGCGCGTGCCGAGCGGGCGGCTTTCGCGACTCGCGCGCTTTGGTGGCCTCGCCACCAACATCGCGGGCGGCATGGTGCTCGATGGCGCGCGGCAACTCGCGGCGGGCAAGCGTCCTTCGGTCAGCGACTTGCTGCTGACTCCTGCGAATGCGCTGAAGGTGACGCACCAGCTTGCCCAGCTGCGCGGCGCGGCGATGAAGCTTGGCCAGCTCGTGTCGATGGACGCGGGCGAGATGCTGCCGCCCGAACTCGCCGAAATCCTTGCGCGGCTGCGCTCCGACGCGCAGCACATGCCCGATCGCCAGTTGCAGACGGTGCTGACGCAGCGCTGGGGCCGCGACTGGCGGGTGAAGTTCCAGTCCTTCTCGCCGCGCCCTTTTGCCGCCGCCTCAATCGGCCAGGTCCACCGCGCGCGCACCCGCGACGGGCGCGATCTGGCGGTGAAGATCCAGTACCCCGGCGTCGCGCGCAGCATCGACAGCGATGTCGATAATGTCGCGACCTTGCTGCGGATGTCGAACCTGTTGCCCAAGTCGCTCGACATCGCGCCGTTGCTGGTCGAGGCCAAGCGCCAGTTGCACGAGGAGGCCGATTATGCGCGCGAGGGAGCGTGTCTGGTGAAGTTCGCCGAGCTGCTCGCCGATGCGCCCGAATACCGCGTGCCGAAGTTCCACCCCGACCTGAGCGGGCCGGAAATCCTCGCGATGGGCTATGTCGAAGGGATGCCGGTCGAATCGCTCGCGCGCGCCAGTCAGGAGGAGCGCGACCGCGTGATGCTGTTGCTCAGCACGCTCACTTTGCGCGAGTTGTTCGAATTCCGGCTGATGCAGACCGACCCCAATTTCGCCAATTACCGCTATGATCGCGCCAAGGGGCAATTGGTGCTGCTCGATTTCGGTGCGACGCGGGCGTTCCCGGCCGAAGTCGTCGCCGGTTACCGCAAGCTGTTCGAAGCCGCGCTGGCAGACGACGCGGCGGGTGCGCGCGATGCATTGGTCGGGCTGGGCCTATTCTCGCCGCGCGCAGTCGAGCGGCACCGCAAGTCGATCGACGCGATCATCGAACATGGGCTTGAGCTGTTCCGCCGCGAAGGCATTTTCGACTTCGGCAATGTCGCCGCCGCCAATGCGATGCGCGACGAGGGCCTCGACATCGCGGCCGATCGCGCCAATTGGCATATCCCGCCGGTCGATGCGCTGTTCCTGCAACGCAAGATCGCGGGCGTCTATCTGCTGGCGACCCGGCTCAAGGCGCGGGTCGACGTGCGCGCGTTGATCGAGGCGCAACTCGCTCAGACGGCGAAGGCGGACCCCATCGACCAGCCGAGCGCGGGCGCCTTGGCTTCGTAAGCTGCGATGGCGGGATCGTCGCGGAGCGTAATCGCGATTTCGTCGAGCCCTTCGATCAGGCATTGCCGCCGGAACGGATCGAGCGTGAAGTCGAACGACAGATTGCCGCGTTTGACCGTCATCGAGTCGAGGTCGACCATGATTTCGGAGTCGGGCGCGCCGACCATCAACTGATCGATCGCGGCTTGCGGCAATTCGACCGCGACGAGGCCATTCTTGAAGGCGTTCCCGGCAAAAATATCCGAATAGCCCGGTGCGATGACGGCGCTGAAGCCGCGATCCATCATCGCCCACACCGCATGTTCGCGGCTCGATCCGCAGCCGAAATTGGCGCCCGCGATCAGGATCGGCGCACCGGCATAGGCCGGGTCGTCGAGCACCGATCCCGCCGCGCGCAGCCCTTCGAACGCATATTGGCCAAGGCCCGTGCGCACGGTCGTCTTCAGGTGATCGGCAGCGATGATCATGTCGGTGTCGACATTGGCAAGGCCGAGCGGGCAGGCGCGCCCTGTGATGCGCGTGACGCCGCTCACGCCATTAGCTCGCGCACATCAGTCAGCCGCCCGCTCACCGCAGCAGCGGCGGCCATTGCGGGCGACACCAGATGCGTGCGCGCCCCCGGCCCCTGGCGACCCTGGAAATTGCGGTTGGAGGTGGAGGCGCAGCGCTCGCCCGGCGGCACGCGATCAGGGTTCATCGACAGGCACATCGAACAGCCCGGCTCGCGCCATTCGAAGCCCGCGTCGATGAAGATGCGGTCGAGCCCCTCGGCCTCGGCCTGGCGCTTGACGAGGCCGGAGCCGGGGACAACCAGTGCCTGCTTGATCCCGGCGTGGATGTGGCGGGTGCCGACCACGGCAGCGGCGGCGCGCAGATCCTCGATCCGGCTGTTGGTGCAGCTACCGATAAACACATGCTCGATCGCGACATCGGCCATCCGCGTCCCCGCGCTCAGCCCCATATACGCGAGCGATTGCGCGGCAGCGACGCGCTTGGCGGGATCGTCGAAGCTGTCGGGATCGGGGATCACGCCGTCGATCGGCGCGGTATCCTCGGGGCTGGTGCCCCAGGTGACGGTGGGGGCAATGGTCGACGCGTCGATCATCACACTCTTGTCGAAGCACGCGCCTTCGTCGGTGGCGAGCGTTTGCCACCACGCGACCATCTTGTCCCAATCGGCGCCGGTGGGTGCCATCGGGCGCCCTTTCAGATAGGCGAACGTCGTCTCGTCGGGCGCGATCAGGCCCGAGCGTGCGCCTGCCTCGATCGACATGTTGGCGACCGTCAGTCGCCCTTCCATGCTGAGCGCGCGGATCGCTTCGCCACGATATTCGATGACATGGCCATTGCCGCCCGCAGCACCAATCGTGCCGATGATCGCGAGGATCAGGTCCTTGGCCGAAACGCCGAAGCCCAGCGCGCCGTCGACCCGGACTTCCATCGTCTTGGCGGGTGTTAGCCGTAACGTCTGCGTCGCGAGCACATGCTCGACTTCGCTGGTGCCGATACCGAACGCGAGCGCGCCGAGCGCCCCGTGCGCTGCGGTATGGCTGTCGCCGCACACCACCGTGGTGCCGGGGAGGGTGAAGCCCTGTTCGGGGCCGACGACATGGACGATGCCTTGGGCTGCCGCGCCGTCGGGGATGTAGCGCACGCCGAAATCGCGCGCATTGGCATCGAGTGCGGCAAGCTGTGCTGCGCTCGCCGGATCGGTGATGGGCAGGCGATTGCCCGCCGCGTCGGTGCGCCGTGTCGTCGGCACATTATGGTCGGGCACTGCCAGCGTCAGGTCGGGCCGCCGCACACGCCTTCCCGCAGCCCGCAGGCCTTCGAACGCTTGTGGCGAGGTGACTTCGTGCACCAGATGGCGGTCGATATAAATCAGGCAGGTGCCATCGCCCTGCCGCGCGACGACATGCGTGTCCCAGATTTTCTCGTACAGCGTGCGCGGCGTCATGGTCAAAAGCCTCGATTGCTCGACATCAGATCAACATGCGCGTCGCGCGCGGCGAGCCGCGCGTCAAGCAGGCGGCGAATTTCGGCGCCCATCGCCGAGCAGGAAGCATCACCGCCCAGATCAGCCGTCAGCACCGTTCCGCGCAACGCATCGTCGAGCGCGGCGCGTAAGATAGCGGCCTCGCCGGTGAGGCCCAGCCCATCCTCCAGCAGCATCGCCGCGCTCGCAATCGCGCCGCATGGGTTGGCGAGGTCCTTGCCCGCGATATCGGGGGCCGAGCCATGGATCGGCTCGAACACGCCGGGGCCGCCGTCACCGATGCTGGCCGACGCCAGCAAGCCGATCGATCCGGCAATCACCGACATTTCATCCGACAAGATGTCGCCGAACATGTTTTCGGTCAGCAGCACGTCGAAGCGGCGCGGGTGCATCACCAGCGCCATTGCGGCTGAATCGACATACATGTGGTCGAGCGCGACATCGGGGTAGCCGCGCGCAACATCCTCGACGGTGCGCCGCCACAGCTTCGAGGTGGCCAGCACATTGGCCTTGTCGACCGAGGTGACGCGCTTGCTCCGCCCGCGCGCAGCCTTGAACGCGACGTGCGCGACGCGCTCGACCTCGGCGCGGGTGTAGGTGCACAAATCGCTCGCGACGCAATCGCTCAGCTTCTTCTCACCGAAATAGCTGCCGCCGGTAAGCTCGCGCACCACCAGCACATCGGCGCCCTCGGCGATTTCGGGGCGTAGCGGCGAGAGATGCTCCAGCCCCTTGATCACGCGTGCGGGGCGAAGATTGGCGTAGAGTCCGAGCACCGCGCGCAATTCGAGCAAGCCCATTTCGGGGCGCAGCTTGGCGCTGTCCCAAGCAGGGCCGCCGACCGCGCCGAGCAGAATCGCATCGGCCTCGACACAGGCACCGATCGTCGCTTGCGGCAGCGGTTTGCCGTGCCGGTCGATCGCGATGCCGCCGATCGAGCGTTCCTCGAACACGAAATTGAGCCCGCAGCGATCCGACAGCAGCTCGAGGCACAGCCGTGCCTGTTGCGTCACCTCGGGGCCGATGCCATCGCCGGGGAGTAGGACGATCTTCATGTGTCTTCCTGAATTCTGCAAAGGAAAACCCCCGATCCCGGCGGGGTACGGGCGCTCTTTGCGCGTAACATTGCAACCAAATATCGCCTGTACGCGATTTTTTATATCGTCAAGCAATCTGTGACGCTAGACGCCAATGCCAGTACCGATATCGATGGGAAAGTTGACCGAATGCCACAAAATCCTCTGCCATCACGCGATCTGGTCACCGGTGCCGCCCGCGCGCCTGCTCGCGCGATGCTGCGCGCCGCCGGCTTCGACGATGCCGCGATGGCCAAGCCGATGCTCGCGATCGTCAACAGCTGGTCCACCGTCACGCCGTGCAACATGCATTTGCGCGGCCTCGCCGATCACGTCCGGCGCGGGATCGAGGAGGCGGGCGGCACCGCCGTCGATTTCAACACGATCGTCGTCACCGATGGCATTTCGATGGGTACGCCGGGGATGCGCGCCAGCCTGATGAGCCGCGAGACGATTGCCGATTCGGCGGAGCTCGCGGTGCGCGGGCACATGCTCGACGGGGTGGTGTTCCTGGTCGGTTGCGACAAGACGATTCCGGCAGCCGCCATCGCGGCGGCGCGGCTCGATCTGCCCTGCGTGATCCTTTACGGCGGATCGATCATGCCGGGGCACATCGGCGACAAGGCCATCACGATTCAGGATGTGTTCGAAGCCGTCGGCGCGCATGGCGCTGGTACGCTCGACGACGCCGGACTGAAAGCGATCGAAGTCGCCGCCTGTCCGGGGGCGGGCGCCTGTGGGGGCCAGTTCACCGCCAACACAATGGCGCTGGCGATGAGTTTCCTCGGGCTGTCGCCGATGGGGCTCAATGACGTCCCCGCTACGCATCCCGACAAGGGCGAGACGGCGGCGGAAGCGGGCCGCGTGCTGGTGGCGGCGGTGCGTGAGGGGCGCAATGCGCGGCAGTTCATCACGCCGACGTCGCTCCGCAATGCCGCCATCGCCGGGACCGCGACGGCGGGGTCGACCAATTTGATCCTGCACCTGCTGGCGATTGCGCGTGAAGCCGGGATCGGTGCCGATGAGTTCGGACTCGACCTGTTCGATTCGCTCTCGCGCACCACGCCCGTCATTGCCGATCTCAAGCCCGGCGGGCGTTTCATGGCACCTGACATGAGCGCGGCGGGAGGCACGCCGCTGCTTGGGCGGCGGCTGATGGAAGCGGGGCTGATCACCGATGCACCGACGGTGACGGGCGCGAGCCTGTTCGAGACTTTCACCGATGCGCCTGAGACGCTGGGGCAGCAAGTGATCGTCACGGCGGGCGCGCCGATCAAGGCGCGCGGCGGCTATGGCATCCTCTACGGCAATCTCGCGCCTGATGGCTGTGTGGTGAAGCTCGCAGGGCATGACCGGCTGAGCTTTGAGGGACCGGCCAAAGTCTATGACGGCGAGGAAGCGACTTTCGCCGCACTCGAAGCGGGCGAAATCGTCGCGGGCGATGTCGTGGTGATTCGCGGCGAGGGGCCGGTGGGCGGACCCGGCATGCGCGAGATGCTCGCGGTGACGGCGGCGATCCAGGGGCGGGGGCTGGGCGATTCGGTCGCGCTGGTCACCGACGGGCGCTTTTCGGGCGCGACCTATGGCTTCATGGTCGGTCATATCAGCCCCGAAGCCGCGCTCGGCGGTCCGATCGCGCGGCTCGCGAGCGGCGACCGCGTGCGGATCGATGTCGAGGCGCGGGTGTTCGAAACCTCCGCCGATCTGGCGTCGCGACCCCTGCCCGAAGCCAAGCGGCGGCGCGATGTGATCGGCGTCTACGCCAAATATGCGCGCAGTGTCGGCTCGGCGTCGCACGGTGCGGTGACCAGTGGGGCCGATTTAAGCCCCGCCTGATTGTCCGTATTATGGCGGGCTAGGGAAGGTGCCCGCGCGCCATCCGGACAACGAGAATCGGCTCAGAACCGGCCAAGCGCGCTTGCCTCGGGCAAAAGCCTGACTTAAGAGCGCCATCGCGTCAGGTTCCCAGGGATGGGAATAATAGGGAACGCAGAAGCCAGCCTTTGGGCCGGTACTCTGCGGCTGTCCCCGCAACTGTGACCGGAGAGCGGTCGCCCAATTTTGCCACTGGTCGCGTGCGGCCGGGAAGGCGGGGCGAGCGTGTTGACCCGGGAGCCAGGAGACCTGCCTGACGCAGTCGGTCCTTTGCGCGGACGGGGTGTTCAGCGTGATCGAGGGTCTTTCCTCGCGTGACGACATCAGTCGGGGTGCGCGCGCGGAGGGCCGGAATCCGTGTCTCAGCGTCGTGTTCCCCTTGTTGTTGAGGAAGGGAAGCACATGCTTTTGCGTTACATTATTTCTGTCCCGCCGCTTTTGGTCACCGCGACACCAGCTTTCGCCGCGCACCTGCCGGTGATCCCCCAACCTATCCCCGTTCGGGCTGAGCTTGTCGAAGCCCCGTCCTTTCTCCTTACGCCGGGGGAAGAGAAGAGCAGCCCTTCGACAAGCTCAGGGCGAGCGGGAGAGGGGGGGGATGGAGTCGGAAGCGAAGCGGATCGCGCGCAAGCCGACACCGTCGTCGTCACTGCCAACCGCAGCCCCGAGCCCGTTTCGCGGATCGGCCAGTCGGTCACGGTGATCGACGCCGAACAACTCGCGCAGCGCCAGACGACCACCGTCGCCGAGCTGCTCCGCACCGTGCCGGGGGTGTCGATCATTCGCAACGGCGGCATCGGCGGCACATCGTCGGTGTTCGTTCGCGGCGCCGAAAGCGACCAGACCGTCGCGCTGATCGACGGGGTGAAGCTCAACGATCCGTCGTCGCCAGGCGGGGGATTCAACTTCGGCAATCTGCTCGTCGGCAATATCGAGCGGGTCGAGGTGCTGCGCGGGCCGTCGTCGGTGTTGTGGGGCAGCCAGGCGATTGGCGGTGTCGTCAACCTCATAACCGTCGAGCCGACCAAGGCGTTGCAGGTCAACGCGCGCGGCGAATATGGCTATCGCAACAGCGGGCAGCTCGTCGGCAACCTCTCGGGCAAGGCCGGGCCGCTCTCGATCAGCGCGGGCGGTGGCTGGTTCACCACTGACGGCATTTCCGCCTTCAGCGAAGCGCGCGGCGGGCGCGAGCGGGATGGCTATCGCAATTACGGCGCGAACGTGAAACTCAGCCTCGCGCTCGCCAAGGATGTGTCGATCGAGGCGCGCGGTTACTACGCCGACACCCGCGCGGGGTTCGACGGTTTCGCGCCGCCGACCTTTGCCTTTGGCGACACCCGCGAGGAAGCACGGACGCGCGAATTGGTCGGTTATGTCGGCGGCAAGGCGGCGCTGTTCGGCGGGCGCTTCCGCAACCGGATCGGCTTTGCCTATACCGAGATCCGCCGCCGCTCGATCGACCCCGACGGCTTCTTGCTGGAAACCTTCAACGGCAATGGCCGCAACGAACGCTTTGAATATCAGGGCAATCTCGACATCACCAAGGGGGTGAGCGCGACCTTTGGGCTTGAGCGCGAGACCTCGCGATTCACGACGGTAAGCTTTGGCGGGCCGCAATCGATCGGCCGCGCGCGGATCGACAGCGTCTATGGCCAGATCGTCGCGACGCCGCTGCCGGGGCTGACGCTCACCGGCGGCGTGCGGCATGACGAGCATGACCGCTTTGGCGGCGCGACGAGCTTTGCCGGGAGCGGTGTTTACTCGCCCAATGGCGGTGCGACCACCTTCCGCGCGAGCTACAGCGAAGGCTTCAAGGCGCCGTCGCTGTTCCAATTGTTGAGCGACTTCGGGAATACGCGGCTGCGGCCCGAACGCGCCAAGGGCTGGGATGCGGGTGTCACCCAGACCGCGCTTGGCGGGGCGGTGGAAGCGAGTGCCACCTATTTCCGCCGGACTTCGACCGATCTGATCGACTTCATCAATTGCCCGGTGCAGACCGGCATTTGCACGAACCGGCCGTTTGGGGTGTATGACAATGTCAACCGAGCGGTGTCGCAAGGCGTTGAACTGACGCTGAAACTGAAGCCTGTCGAGGCCTTGTCGGTGCAGGCGAACTACACCTATCTCGACGCATCGAACCGATCGGTGGGGAGCGCCAATTTCGGGCGCAAGCTGGTGCGGCGGCCGGGGCAGAGCATCAATGCCAGCGTCGATTATCGCTGGGCTTTCGGGCTGTCGACCGGGGCAACGGTGACGCATGTCGGCGGCAGTTTCGTCAATGCCAGCAATAGTCAGCGGCTGGCGGGTTATGTGCTCGCTGATCTACGCGCGGCCTATCCGGTGACGCGCCACATCGAAGCCTATGGCCGGATCGAAAATCTGCTCGACGAACGTTATGAGACCGTGCCGCTTTATGGCCAGCTTGGGCGGGCGGCCTATATCGGTGTGCGGGTGCGCTATTGATCCGAGAGGCGGCCTTGGCGGCGCTGCTGGCGCTGGGTGGGTGCGGGGCAAGCGCGCCCCCGCCTGTTAGCCACGAGGGCAAGCCGCTGCGGATCGTGTCGGTCAATCCGTGCATCGATGCGGTGCTGATGCGTGTTGCCGATCCGGGGCAGATTGTGGCGATCAGCAGCTATTCGCATGATCCGCGCGCGACCTCGATTCCGCTCGCCCAAGCGAAGCGGTTCGCGGCGATCGACGGCAGCGCCGAGGCGATCGTGGCACTCCGCCCTGATCTGGTGCTCGCGAGCGGATCGCTGACCCCGGCGACATCGGCGGCGCTGGCGCGGCTCGGCATCCGCAAGGTCGAGCTCGGCCTGCCGCAGAGCATCGCCGAGAGCGAAGCGCAGGTACGCGACATCGCGCGTGCGGTCGGTCATCCGGCGCGCGGCGACGCGCTGGCGGGCGAAATGGCAGCAGCAGTGGCGGCTGCGCGTGCGCCGGGTGCGCCGGTGCCCGCGCTGATCTGGCAGGGCGGGGGCCTCGTCCCTGCCGCCGAGACCTTGCCCGACGAGATGCTGCGCACGGCAGGCTTTGCCAATCAGGCGGCAAGCTATGGCCTGCGCAATTGGGATCAATTGCCGCTCGAACGCTTGGTCGCGCGCCCGCCGCGCCTGCTGCTGACCCCGCCGGGGGCTGCGCGCGACGACCGGACGCTCGGCCACCCGGTGGTCCGACGGCTCCGAACGCGGATCGCGGTGCGCGATTTCCCGGAGCGGCTGTTGTTCTGCGGCGGGCCGACGATCATCGACGCGCTCGCCCGGCTGCGCGCCGTGCGGCAGTCGCTATGAAGCGGCTCAATCGGCTGCTCGTCGTCGGCATCATGCTGGCGATGCTGGTATCGCTGTTCGCGGGCAAGGTTTGGGTGCCGCTCGGCGCCTGGGCCAGCGACGATCCGCGCTGGCTGATCATCGCTGAGTTGCGCCTGCCGCGCACGCTGCTGGCGGCAGCGGTGGGCGCGGCGCTCGGCATGTCGGGGGCGGCGATGCAGGGCTATCTGCGCAATCCGCTGGCTGATCCGGGACTGTTCGGCGTATCGGCCGGGGCAGCGCTGGGCGCGGTGCTGTCGCTGTTCTTCGGGATCAGCGCGCCCTTCTGGCTGTTGCCGAGCTTCGCCTTGATGGGTGCGGGGGGCGCGATGGCGCTGCTCGCGCTGCTGGTCGGGCGGTCGGGGAGCATCATCGTCTTCACGCTGGCGGGTGTGATTCTGTCGACGATTGCCGGATCGCTGACCGCGCTCGCGATCAGCCTGGCGCCGTCGCCGTTCGTGACGACGCAGATCGTGACCTGGCTGATGGGCGCGCTGACCGATCGCAGCTGGAACGATGTGTGGCTGGCGCTGCCCTTGCTGAGCGCCGGGATGGCGGTGCTCGCGTTCACGGGGCCCGCGCTCGATGCGCTCACCTTGGGCGAGGATGCCGCGCGGACGATGGGCGTTGATCCGGTTCGGCTGCAATGGCTGGTGGTGGCGGGCGTGGGCTTGTGCGTCGGTGGGTCGGTCGCGGCGGCGGGGGTTATCGGCTTCGTCGGGCTGATCGTGCCGCATCTTGTGAGGCCGTTCGCGGGGCACAAGCCGTCGGCGGTGCTGTTGCCCTCAGCGCTGGCGGGGGCGCTGCTGGTGCTGCTCGCCGATAGCGCCGTGCGTGCGGCGCCGACGGTGAGCGAGCTGCGGCTGGGGATTGCGATGTCGATGCTCGGCGCGCCGTTTTTCCTGTTGTTGCTGTTCCGCATGCGGCGGGGGTTGGCGTGAGCGCGCTGGCGGTCGAGGGCGTGACGTTGACGCTCGGCGGGGCGAAAGTGCTCGATGCGGTGAGCGCGTCGTTTGCACGCGGGCAAGTGACGGTGGTGTTGGGGCCGAATGGCGCGGGCAAATCGAGCTTGATGGCCTGCCTCGCCGGGTTACGCATGCCTGATACCGGGGCGGTGATGCTCGACGGCGTCCCCCGCGCGGCAATCCACCGCCGCGATCTCGCACGGCGGATCGGCTTTCTGCCGCAAACCGCCGATGTCCATTGGGATGTCGATGTCGCGACCCTGGTCGGGCTCGGCCGCTTCCCGCATCGCGGGCGCTGGGGCGAGACTGACACCGATCGCGCAGCCGTGGCGCAGGCGATGGCCGCGACCGATGTCACCCGCTTTGCCAAGCGCGCCGTCAACACCCTCTCGGGTGGCGAGCGGGCGCGCGTGCTGCTGGCGCGGGTGCTGGCGGGGACACCCGAATGGTTGCTGGCCGACGAGCCGCTCGCCAATCTCGATCCGGCGCACCAGCTGGCTACCCTCGATTGCCTGCGCCGGGTCGCGGCAGCGGGGGCAGGGGTGGTGGTCGTGCTCCATGACCTGAACCACGCGGCGCGCGTTGCCGATCAGGTGATCCTGATGCGCGGCGGCGCCTTGATCGCGCAAGGGACGCCCGACGAGGTGCTGACCGAAGCATTGATCGCGCAGGCGTACGGCGTCGGCGCGCATGTCGGCACGCTGCCCGACGGACGCCGCTTCGTCATTCCCACGGGCGTTTTGTCGGGCTAGGCCTCTCGAAGCTTAGGAGGGTTTCCCCTTCCCGTTCGCCCTGAGCTTGTCGAAGGGCCGTTCTTCTTCTGCCAGCCCCTCGAAGAAGAAGGACAGTGCTTCGACAGTGATCAGGTGAAACGTCCCCCGGACGTTTCAGTCAAGCCCGGGGGGCTTGACGACCTGATCACCAGCACGAACGGATCAAGGGTGATTCCATTCAGTTCGGCGTTGTTCTACGCTCAAGCCATGACCACCATCTACGGCATCAAAAGCTGCGACACCGTGCGCAAGGCGCGCGCATGGCTCGATGCGCACGGCATCGCCCACCGCTTCCATGATTACCGCGTCGAGGGCATCGACGACGCCAGGCTGCGCGGCTGGGCAAGCGCGCTCGGCTGGGAGAAATTGCTCAACAAAAGCGGGCCGAGTTTTCGGTCGCTCGCTGACTCCGACAAGGCCGATTTGACCGAAGCCAAGGCAATCGCGCTGATGCTGGCGAACCCGACACTGATCAAGCGCCCCGTGCTTGAGGCGGGCGAGGCGCTGCTGCTTGGCTTCAAACCCGATGAATATGGTGCGAAACTAGCCTGAGCCTCTGGCGGCGCGGCGCCCGCGCCCCATATCCCTCGCTCAACCACGGAGCATCGCACATGGTCACCGCCACCTGGAACGACACGATCATCGCCGAATCGGACAAGACGGTCGTCGTCGAGGGCAATCACTATTTCCCGCCCGACTCAGTGAAGATGGACCTGCTGGTCGACAGCGGCACCCAGTCGACCTGCCCGTGGAAGGGCGTCGCCAGCTATAAGACGATCGTCGTCGGCGATGCGCGCAACGCCGATGCTGTTTGGTATTATCCTGCTCCAAAGTCGGCTGCCGACAACATCAAGGGCTATTTCGCCTTCTGGAAGGGCGTTAAGGTCGCCTGACGAATTTCCGGGGGCCGAGATGACCGTGATTGCCACACTCCAGTCGCTGCAACTCGGCAAGATCGCACCCATCGGTCCTGAAGGCGTGCCGAGCGGGATCGTCAAACATCCCGTGGCGGGGCCGGTCGAATTGCGCGGGCATCGGCTCGTTGGTGACGAGACGGCCGACCTTACCGTCCATGGTGGGCCGGACAAGGCGGTCTATGGCTATTCGGCCGATCTCTATCCGGTATGGGCGGCCGAGCGCCCCGCGCATGCCGCGCGGCTGACGCCCGGCGTGTTCGGCGAAAATCTGACGATTGCCGGGATCAACGAAGCCGATCTGTGCATCGGCGACATCCACGCGATCGGCACTGCGCGGCTGCAAATATGCCAGCCGCGCCAGCCCTGCTTCAAATTCGCGCTGCGGTTCGAAGACGCGACGATGCCCAAGGCCATGGTGCGTTCGGGCCGGTCGGGCTGGTATTACCGCACGATCGAGGAAGGCGTGCTGGAGGCCGGCGATGAGGTCTCGCTCGTCGAGCGCCCGCATCCAGAGCTGGCGTTCGAGCGGATGGTGGAAATCGTCAATTTCGGTCAGGCGACCGAAGCGGAACTCGCGCTGATGGCGGAGTCCGACGGGCTTGCGGTGTGGCTGCGCAGCCGCGCGCGGGCGGCGCTGCGCGACTGATCTTGCGCTGCTGCCAGGTTCGGCGCAGGTTCAACGCGGGTTAGGGGGAGACGGGCGATGCGTGCACCATTTGGCAAGCCGCCGACATGGTTCTGGATCGTCAGCGTGGTTTTTCTGCTCTGGGCATGCGTGGGCCTGTTCGCCTTCTACAGCCAGGTGTTCGATGCCGCCGCGATCGCGGCGTTGGACCCCTATGATCGCCACATGCTCACGTCGATGCCGGTCTGGCTGAAGGCGGTTTATGGCACCGCGACGGTCGCGGCGGCGCTCGGCGGGGTGCTGCTGTTGGCGCGATCGGCGCTTGCCCGGCTTGTTTATCTCGTGTCGCTCGTCAGCATCATCGTGCAGTTCGGCTATACGCTCGGCGCGACCGATCTGATCGCCGTGAAGGGCTTTGTCGTCGCGGCGGGTTTTCCGATCTTCATTATCGTGATGGGGGTGGTGCAACTCTGGTTCGCGCGTCTCGCTACCGGGCGCGGGTGGTTGCGCTAGAGCGATTTTGGGCCGAGGTGCCCTTCGCCTCCGTTCGCCCTGAGCTTGTCGAAGGGCCGTTCTTCTTTGCGAGCCGATCGAAGAACAAGGGCAGTGCTTCGACAAGCTCAGCATGCACGGATCAGAGGTGATCCCCTCCAACGCACCCCTGGGTTAAACATCCGGTACCCCCCACTGGAAAACTTCGTCGAGCGGCTTGCCGAACACCGCCGCAATCCGGAAAGCAGCCTCCAGCGACGGCGAATATTTTCCCGCTTCGATCGCCGCGATCGTTTGGCGCGTCACGCCGATCGCCTCGCCCAGCTCGGCTTGGGTCATCTCCCCGGCGAGGAAGCGCAGCGTGCGGATTTTGTTGGTGAAGGGCAAGGTCATGGCTCAATAACCGCGCCGGTAGTAATAAAGCTGTGCGCCAACGCGGACCAGCTCGGCGATCACGACCGTGGCGATTAACAGGTTGAGCCGCCCCGCCGCGCTGATGTGATAGAAAATCGCGAACAAATTGCCCCAAACCCCCAGCACCAGCGGGTAATAGGCCGCATGGGTGCCCTTGAGGTGAATGAACTGCTCACGCTCATCTTCCTTGAGATTTGCTTCACGCGGCGTGCGAATGGCTAATGCCGCAGCAGCGATCGACATGGACCCGATGATCACGATTGTGACTGGAACCAACATGCCGGCAACGGCGACGACGCCGACGGGCCGGTCGATGATCGACCAGGGGTACGTCAGAAAATACCACCCGAATGCCGCCGCGAGGCTGGCAAAGGCAACCCAGTGGATTTTTTCACGAAAGGTCATGGGGTTCACTCCAATGTCGATCAATTGAGACTCAATGTTATATAGTTTTAACATGAAGTCAAGTGAGAGTAACGCAAGCCATGTCTGTACTGGCGGCGGCAGCTATCTGCCGCTAGCGATGCACCCCATGTCCACGACCTACACCATCGATACCGCAACCAGCCGCGCGACCCCGACCCCGGCGCCGATGAAGCGGCTGACGATCCCGGCGATCCGCGCGCGCAAAGGCCGTGAGCCGCTGGTGATGTTGACCGCCTACACCGTGCGGATGGCGCAACTGCTCGATCCGCATTGCGACTTGCTGCTCGTCGGCGACAGTCTGGGGCAAGTGATCTACGGCCTGCCGTCGACGATTCCGGTGACGCTGGAGATGATGGCGGCGCATGGCGCGGCGGTGGTGCGCGGCAGCTATCACGCGGTGGTGGTGATCGACATGCCGTTCGGCAGTTACGAAACATCGCCCGAGGTTGCGTTCGAAAGCGCGGCCTATCTGCTCAAGGAAACCGGCGCGGCGGCGGTCAAGCTCGAAGGCGGTGCGGCGATGGCGCCGACGGTGCGCTTCCTCGTAGAGCGCGGCATTCCGGTGATGGGCCATATCGGGTTGACGCCGCAGGCGGTGAATATCCTCGGCGGCTATGGCGCGCGCGGGCGCACCCAGGCCGAAGCCACCAAGATCCTCGATGATGCGCGCGCGATCGATCAGGCGGGCGCGTTCGGCATCGTGATCGAAGGCGTGGTCGAGCCGATCGCGGTCGAGGCCACGCGGACGATCGATTGCCCGACGATCGGCATTGGCGCATCGGCGCAATGCGACGGCCAAGTGCTGGTGATCGACGATATGCTCGGCATGTTCGATCGCACGCCGCGCTTCGTGAAGCGCTTTGACGACCTGGCTGGCCGTATTTCCGCCGCGGTTCAAACCTATGCGGACGAGGTGCGGTCGCGTGCTTTTCCCGGACCGGAACAGACCTACGCGCCCAAGGATTGATACACTTTCGCTTCGTGCGCCGCGCCGCTAAGGTCCGCGCCTTTCCACACCCAAAGGGAGTCCACCTTGGCCGTTACGCCGACAACCGACAAAGCATTCCTGCGCGAAGTCGACGAAGAATTGCGGCGCGATCAGGCGGCGCAGCTCTGGCAGCGCTATGGGCGGGTGATGATCGGCGCGGTCGTCGCCGGGCTGCTGGCGTTCGGCGGCTATCTGATCTGGCAGAACTATAATGATCAGGCAGCGGGCGCGCAGGGCGCCAAGCTGACGGGCGTCTTCGAAACGCTGGGCAAGGGTGACGTCAAGGCAGCGGAAAAGCCGCTCGCCGAACTCGCCGCGTCGTCGAGCGATGGCTATGCCGCCAGCGCGCGCTTCGTCCAGGGCGACATCGCGCTGCAGAAGAATGATCTGAAGGGCGCCGCCAGGATTTTCGGCGCCATCGCCAATGACACCGGCTTGTCGCCAGCCTTTCGCAACCTCGCGCTGATCCGCCAGACCAATGCCGAGTTCGACACGCTGAAGCCCGAAACGGTGATCGCGCGGCTGAAGCCGCTGGCGGTCAAGGGCAATCCCTGGTTCGGCAGCGCGGGCGAGCTGGTGGCGATTGCCTATCTCCAGACCAACCGCCGTGACCAGGCCGGCAAGCTCTATGCCGCGATGGCCGAGGACGAAACACTGCCCGAAACGCTGCGCACGCGCGCGGTGCAAATGGCGGGCACGCTTGGCGTCGACGCCGTCAAGGATAGCAAGGACATAAAGCCGCAATGAAGAAGACACTGACGCTGACCGTGACGCTCACTGCGCTGCTGGCGCTGGGCGCTTGCGGGACGTTCAAAGGCCCCAAGAAGACGCCAACCTTGGGCGATCGCGTGCCGATCCTGGTGTCAGAAAATGGCGCCGAGGCCGACAAAACCATCGCCGAGGTCGAGGTGCTGCTGCCCCCGGCCGAGACCAACGCCAATTGGGCGCAGCCCGGCGGTGATGCGTCGAAGTCGATGGGCCATATCACGCTGGGCGCGAGTCCGACGCGGCTGTGGTCCGCGCGTATCCGCGGCGGCACGCCCAAGCTGCGGCTGGGCGCGGCGCCGGTGATTGCCGATGGCAAATTGTTCGTGGTCGATGTCAACGCGACCGTGACCGCTTTTGCCGCCGACACCGGTCGCAAGCTGTGGAGCACGGAGATATTCGGCGACAAGAAGAATCGCGAAGCCCGCTTCGGCGGCGGCGCGAGCTTTGACGACGGCAAGATATTCGCGACCGACGGTTTGGGCGATGTCATCGCGCTGTCGGCCGCCGACGGCAAAATGTTGTGGCGCGTCAAGCCGGGCGGCCCGCTGCGCGGATCGCCGACAGTGTCGAACGGATCGGTCTATGTGCTGAGCCAGGACAATCAGCTCTTCGCGCTGTCGCAGACCGACGGCGCGGTGCAATGGACGCAGACCGGCACGCTCGAATCGCAGGGCGTGTTCGGCGTCGCAGCGCCGGCAACGGGGCGCGGTACCGTGGTCGCGGGCTTCTCCTCGGGCGAGCTCAATGCCTATCGCTATGAAAATGGGCGGACCTTGTGGGCTGACACGTTGTCGCGCACCAGCGTGACGACATCGGTGTCGAGCATCGCCGATATCGATGCGTCGCCGGTAATCGACCAGGACCGCGTCTACGCTATCGGTGAAGGCGGGCGCATGGTCGCGCTTGAGCTGACGACGGGCAAACGCCTGTGGGAACTCAACATCGCTGGCATCTCGACGCCTTGGATCGCGGGCGAGTGGCTGTTCGTGTCGACCGACGACGGCCGGATGATTTGCATGTCGCGCGCCAACGGCAAGATCCGCTGGATCACCGATATCGGCGGCTTCAAGAACAAGAAGAAGCGCACCAACCCCATTTATTGGTCGGGACCGGTGCTCGCGAGCGGGCGGCTGATCGTCGTCAATTCGCGCGGCGAAATCCTGTCGGTGAAGGCCACCAACGGCGAACTGGGCAGCAAGATCAAGGGCGGCATTCCCTTCTCGCTGCCGCCGGTTGTCGCCAACAACATCCTTTATGTGCTCGACAGCAAGGGCAAGATTACCGCCTATCGTTGAGGGCGCTGGCGGAATCGCGGCATTCGGCTTAGGGAGCGGCGATGGCACATCTCCCCGTCGTCGCAATCATCGGCCGCCCCAATGTCGGCAAATCGACGCTGTTCAACCGGCTGGTCGGCAAAAAGCTCGCGCTGGTCGACGATCGCCCCGGCGTGACGCGCGACCGGCGCGAGGGCGAGGCGAACCTGATCGGCCTCGATTTCCGCGTCGTCGACACCGCCGGTTACGAGGATGAGGACACGCAATCGCTACCCGGTCGCATGCGCCAGCAGACCGAGGCAGCGCTCAAAATGGCCGATGTCGCGCTGTTCATGATCGATGCGCGCGTGGGGCTGGTGCCGCTCGACGAGGAAATCGCGCGCTGGCTGCGTGGATCGACCACGCCGGTGGTGCTGGTCGCCAACAAGGCCGAAGGGCGCGCGGGCGAGGCGGGGGTGCTTGATTCGCTGACGCTGGGCTTCGGCGATCCGGTACAGCTCTCGGCCGAGCACGGCGAGGGGATGGGCGACCTGTTCGAAGCGCTGTTCCCGCATCTGGAAGGCAAGGCTGAGCCGGAGGAGGAAATCGATCTCGACGATCCTGCGGCGCCGTTGAAGCTCGCGATTGTCGGGCGTCCGAACGCGGGCAAGTCGACGCTGGTCAATCGCATTCTCGGCGAAGACCGGATGATCACCGGGCCGGAAGCGGGGATCACGCGCGATTCGATCGCGATCGATTGGGAGTGGAATGATCCCACGTCCGGCCCGCGCAAAGTGCGGCTGATCGACACTGCCGGCATGCGCAAGCGCGCGAACGTGCAGGACAAGCTGGAGAAATTGTCGGTCGCCGACGCGCTCCACGCGATCGATTTCGCCGAAGTCGTCGTGCTGCTGCTCGATGCGACGCGCGGGCTCGAAGTGCAGGATTTGAAGATCGCCGACCGTGTGCTGCAGGAAGGCCGCGCGCTGGTGATCGCGATGAACAAATGGGACGTCGCCGAGGATGCGTCGAAGCTGTTCAACGGCGTGCGGGCAGCCCTCGACGAGGGGCTGGCGCAGGTGAAAGGCGTGCCGCTGATGACCGTCTCGGCAGTGACCGGCAAGGGCATCGACCAGTTGCTGGGGGCCGCGTTCGAAGTGCGCGAGGCATGGTCGCGCCGTGTGTCGACCGGCGAGCTCAACCGCTGGTTCGAACGCGCGCTGGAGGCCAACCCGCCACCCGCGCCCGGCGGCAAACGCATCAAGCTGCGCTATGTGACGCAAGCCAAGACGCGCCCACCCGGCTTCGTGTTGTTCGGCACGCGGGTCGACCAGTTGCCTGAGAGCTATCAGCGCTATCTCGTCAACGGCATCCGGCGTGACCTTGGCTTTGGCGCGGTGCCCGTGCGGCTAACCTTGCGCGCGCCGAAAAACCCCTTCGGCAATTGACGACGCAGATTGATGCGCGCGGCCTGCGCTGCCCGTGGCCGGCGATCCGCTTGGCCCGCGCGCTGCGTGACGGCGCCGATTCGGTCGAGATCATCGCCGACGACCCTGCTGCGCCGGGCGAGCTGGCGGCAGTTGCTGCCGCTGCGGGCGCCGATATGACGTTGATCGACAAAGATATCGCCCCGAAGTTTCGCATCGAAAGGTGCACTCCCGTCAACAACTCGTTTACTCCCGTCGAGTAGAACGAAGGTGAAGTCAGTGGGCGGGCGGCTTCGGGCAAAGGGTGGAACGCGTGTCGGTAACGCAGAGCAAATTGGTCGACTGGGACGCCTTTGCGGTCGCACGCGCCGAACTTGGCGCGGGATTCGTCCGCATTCTCGGCTATTTTCAGGAAGACGGCACCAAATCGGTCGACGCGATCGAATCCGCGATGCGCGCGAAAAATGCCGCCGCGCTCGTGATCCCGGCGCATACGCTGAAGGGCGAAGCCCGACAGTTCGGCGCAAAGCCGCTCGCCGAAGCGGCTGAGACGATCGAAGTTATCGCGCGCCAATGCGTCGAAACACATGATTCGCCAGACGAAGCGCTGCAAACGGTTGTCGGGCTGCGCCAGTTGTTCAACGACACGCTGATCCAGTTGTTGCGCGAAGCCAATCCGCTCGTCGAGCGCCGCCAGGGCTTCGGCAAGCGTGCCGTCTCCGGCTTTGGTCGGGCCTAGTCCTCGACCGCCTGGCTGTTGAGCTGGATGTAATTGCCAAGTCCCATCCGCTCGATCATTTCGAACTGCGTTTCGATCATGTCGACATGCTCTTCCTCATTGCCGAGGATCGACGCGAACAAATCGCGGCTGACATAATCGCGCACGCTTTCGCAATGCTCGATCGCGTCACGCAAAACGGCGATTGCTTCATGCTCGAGCGCGAGATCGGCCTTCAACACTTCCTCGACACTTTCGCCGATCCGCAGGCGGCCAAGCAGCTGGAAGTTCGGCAAGCCGTTGAGGAAGAGGATGCGCTCCGCCAGCTTGTCGGCGTGTTGCATTTCCTCGATCGATTCGTGGCGTTCGTGCGCGGCGAGTTTGCGCACGCCCCAATTGTCGAGCATCCGGTAGTGCAGCCAATATTGGTTGACCGCCGTCAGCTCGTTTTTGAGGACGAGGTTCAGAAATTCGAGAACTTTGGGGTCGCCTTTCACCGCGCGCTCCTTGCCGGAAATGCCTTGACCCTTTGACCGTCTGGCGCGCTGGCCGTCAAGCGGCGGCGCGTTCTTCGGCCAGAATTGCGCGCGCGGTCCGGATGCACTGGCCGCATTTGGCGCGGCAGCCGAGCGCGCGGTAGGTGGCGCAGGCGCTGACCGCGGCCTCGCGCCGGGCGGCTTCGCGCAATTGCGTCTCGCGGATATTGTTGCAGATGCAGACGACCATCGACCCTCGCTCTCTGACCACAGCTTACGCTAATGCGAGTGATTCGCAAGGGTCTTATTGCGAGCGGATCGCAATCATCGCGCCATCGGCTGGAACGCCCCGCGCGCGAGACTCCGCCAGACCCATTCGAACGGGCCATAACGATAGCGATCGAGCCAAGGCTTCGACCACAGCAGCATCAGCGCCCACATGCCGAACACGACCAGATAGAGTTGGGCGCGCCCAAGATAGCCGAACAGCCCGAAGCCATAGCCATAGAAGATCGTCGAGCAGAGGATCGACGTCATCAGATAGTTGGTGAACGCCATGCGCCCTGCGGCCCCGATCCGCTCAATCAGCGGCCCGCCGGCGCGGGCCAGCAGCGCAATCAGGCTTGCCCAGCCCATGATCATCAGCGGGCGGAACGGCACCGACAGCGCCAGCACGCCGAGCGCCACCGAAAACGCCGTGAAGCCCGCGTGGACCATATACCAGCCGATCGCCGCATAGGCTGGAATCCCGATCCCGAAGCCGATCACGACCCAGCGCCGGTAACGTTCGACCGGCCATTCGCCCCGCAACATGCCGGTCCGGAACATCGCCATGCCGAGCAGCATATACGCCAGCGTTTCCATCCCGACCGCAAAGAAGGTGCCGACCACGGCGCCGACGCCGCTTTCGGCGCGCTTGGCGACCGTATCGGCATAGTTGCCCCGATAGGCGCGCAGTTCTTCGGCAATCTTCTTGGGTGAAGGCTTGCCGAACGTGTTCTCCTGACTCTGGCGGCGCTTGAGCTCTTTCGCGGTAGCGTTGGGCTTGCTGGCGGCTGCGTTGGCCGCCGCGACCGAGAGCGGCAAGCTCGAGATCAGCGCCGCCTCCAAGGTCAGTAGCACCACAGCCGCAATCACCAGCGACCGCGGCCGCCAGTTGCGGAAGAAGAACAGGATCAACCCGATCAGAGCATAATGATTGAGGATGTCGCCCCACCAAATCAGATAGAGGTGCAGCACGCCAAACAGGAACAGCCACACCATCCGGGCATAATGGACGCGCGCCGCGCTCGCCCCGCGTGCCTGCGCCCGCTCGATCACCAGCAACGCTGATGCGCCGAACAGGAACGAAAATAGCCCGCGCATCTTGCCGTCGAACAATATGAAATTGAAAAGATAGACGCCGAGGTCAATGCCGGTGTCGCCGCCATAGGCGCGCGGGTTCATATAGGCCGCCTCGGGCATGCCGAACGCGACGATGTTCATGATGAGAATGCCCATTACCGCGACGCCGCGAACGACGTCGAGCGTAGCAATGCGGTCGCCAACGGGCGCTGTGATGGTCATTGAATTCCCCCGAATGTGCCGTATTATTATTCTAATACAGCGCGAGGGTCAACGCGCGCTGCGGCGGATCATCAGCTTGAGCCCCGACCAGATCGCATCCACCGCGCACACCTTGGTGTCGACCAGCCCCGTCGGCAGGATGATCTCGCGGATCAGGTCTTCGGTGATTTCGCTCGGGACTTTCGAGGCCTTTTTGGGCCAGGACACCCAGATGAAACCCGTCGGCGCAAGCAGCGGGCGAAGCACGCCGATCGCGCTGCGGAGTTCCCACTCGAGGGTGACGAACATGTGCGCGGCTTCCAGCCCCGATGCGGGTTCGGGCAGTTCCTCGACGCCGATTGCAGCTGGATCGATCTCCAGCCGCACGCTCTGCGGCATGGCATTGTCGAACCATAAGCGCATGCCCGCCTTGTATCCGAGCTTCTTCGCCAGCGGCGTGCCCGAATAGCCCGCTGTCAGAGCCAACTGCTGATTTGCCCCAAGGGCTTCTTGCGCAGCGCGTGCAGCGGCACGGTGGCGTCGGGCGCGGCGTGCCCTGCGACGACAATCATCATCGGCTTTTCGCTATCGGGTCGCGCGCAGACGCGGTTGAGGAAGCGCATCGGATTGGGGGTGTGGGTAAGCGTGGCGATATTGGCGGCATTCAGCGCAGCCAGAAGGAACCCCGTCGCGATGCCGACGCTTTCGTTGACATAGTAATTCTGCTTGTCGTCGCCCGGCTCGATCCCGCCGCGCCGCTGGGCGAAGACGACGATCAGCCACGGTGCGATCTCCAGATAGGATTTGTCGGCATCTGTGCCGAGCGGTGCCAGCGCATCGAGCCACTCGGCGCTGGCCTTGCCCGCGTAGAAGGCGTGCTCCTCGTCCTCGGCGGCGGCACGGACCTGCGCCTTGAGGTCGGGCGATCCGATCACCGCGAAATGCCACGGCTGGTGGTTCGCGCCCGATGGCGCGGTTCCGGCTGCCTCGATCGCGGCTTCGATCACCGCGCGGGGTACCGGTGTGTCGGCAAAGTAGCGACAGGTGCGCCGCTGGCGCAGGTCGTCGCGAAACGCCTGCGCTTGGGCGATGCGCGTTTCGTCGGGGAGCGCGGGCAAGCCGGGCCAAGGTTGGGCAGGGTGATCGAGCATGACGCGACGATGCCCGACGTTCGCGGAACGGGCAAGTCGCCGCCGTGCCGCGTTTGCCCGATCAGGTGTTCGACGCCCCCATCAGCGCGGGGAAGAATCCCTGATGCGCTGTACGCAGATCGTCGAGTGTTACGACATGATCGGTGCGCGGGCATTCGACGATGATCCGCTTGGTGATCGTCCGGCCGATCCGCTCGACCGTCACGCCTGCGTCGATCGAAGCGTGGAGGAAGTCGTTGAGCTGTTCATCGCGCACCGTGGCGACATAAAGCCCCTGGTCCTCGGCAAAATAGGTCTCGGCCAGGCCATAGGGCAGGGGGGCGGACAGCATCGCGCCGATATTGCCGGCGAGCGCCATTTCGGCGACCGCGACCAGCAGTCCGCCGTCGGACACGTCGTGGACGGCGCTGAGAGCACCCTTCGCGATCCACTCGCGGACGGAGTCGCCGTTGCGGCGCTCGGCAGCAAGGTCGACGCGGGGCGGTGAGCCTTCTTCACGGCCGTGCAACTCGCGCAGCCAGAGCGACTGGCCGAGATCGTGGCGCGGCTCACCGATCAGCACGATGACGTCGCCGGTACCCTTGAAGGCAATTGTCGCCGCCTTGGTCCAGTCGTCGATGAGGCCAACGCCGCCGATGGCCGGTGTGGGCAGGATTGCGCTGCCCGAGCCGTCATCGTTCTTGGTTTCGTTGTAGAGCGACACATTGCCGCTCACGATCGGGAAGTCGAGCGCGCGGCAGGCTTCGGCCATGCCCTCGATACAGCCGACAAACTGGCCCATGATTTCGGGCCGCTGTGGGTTGCCGAAATTCATGCAATCGGTGGTCGCGAGCGGCTTCGCACCGACGGCGCAGAGATTACGAAACGCTTCGGCGATTGCTTGCTTTCCGCCCTCCACCGGATCGGCAAAGCAATAGCGCGGGGTGCAATCGGTGGTGATGGCCAGCGCCTTGTTCGTCCCATGAACGCGCACCACCGCTGCGTCGCCGCCCGGTGGCTGGAGCGTATCGCCGCCGACTTTCTGGTCATATTGCTCCCAAATCCAGCGGCGGCTGGCGAGGTCGGGCGACGCCATCAGCTTGAGCAGATCGGCGGCGACGTCGGTCGATGTCGGCACGTTGACGAGCGCCTTGGCGGGCGGCGTCGGCACCCAAGGACGATCGTAGAGCGGCGCACCGTCAGCGAGGGGGGCTAGCGGGATGTCGGCCACTGTCGCGCCGTGGTGGACGAGCACCATCCGGCCCGTGTCGGTCACTTCGCCGATCACCGCGAAATCGAGCTCCCATTTGCGGAAGATCGCCTCGGCAAAGTCTTCGCGGCCTGGCTTCAGCACCATCAGCATGCGTTCCTGCGATTCGGACAGCATCATCTCGTACGCCGTCATGCCGGTTTCGCGCTGCGGCACCTTGTCCATGTCGAGCCGGATGCCAACGCCGCCTTTCGACGCCATTTCGACGCTCGATGAGGTCAGGCCCGCCGCGCCCATGTCCTGAATGGCAACGATTGCGTCGCTCGCCATCAGTTCGAGGCAGGCCTCAATCAGCAGCTTTTCGGTGAAGGGATCGCCAACCTGCACCGTCGGGCGCTTCTCCTCGCTGTCCGCGCCGAAATCGGCCGAGGCCATGGTCGCGCCGTGGATGCCGTCGCGGCCGGTCTTTGAGCCGACATAGACGATCGAATTGCCGATACCGCTCGCGGCCGAATAGAAGATCTTGTCTTGCTCCGCGACGCCAACCGTCATCGCGTTGACGAGGATATTGCCGTCATAGGCGGCGTGGAAATTCACTTCGCCGCCGACCGTCGGCACACCGACGCAATTGCCATAGCCGCCAATGCCGTGGACCACGCCCGCGATCAGGTGGCGCATCTTGGGATGATCGGGCCGACCGAAGCGCAGCGCGTTCATGTTGGCGACCGGGCGCGCGCCCATCGTGAATACGTCGCGCAGGATGCCGCCGACGCCGGTCGCCGCACCCTGATAGGGTTCGATGTAGCTCGGGTGGTTGTGGCTCTCCATCTTGAAGATCGCGGCCTGGCCGTCGCCGATGTCGATCACGCCGGCATTCTCGCCGGGGCCGCAGATGACTTGCGGGCCAGTCGTCGGCAGCTTCTTCAGATGGATGCGGCTCGATTTGTAGCTGCAATGCTCCGACCACATGACCGAGAAAATGCCGAGCTCGGTGAGGTTGGGTTCACGGCCCAGCGCGTTCAGGACGCGGGCATATTCGTCTTCGGACAGCCCGTGCTGGGCGACGATTTCGGGCGTGATCTGGCTCATGGCTTGGCTTTAGCGAGCGTGCGCGGCAGGAACCAGCCAATTTGCGAACTGCGCGCCAATCCAGCCGCCAGCGAACTGCGCGATGATGAAGCCGGGAACATCGATCAGGCGAATCCCCGCAAAGCTGTCGGTCAGTGCGCGGGCGAGCGTGATCGCAGGGTTGGCGAAGCTGGTCGACGAGGTGAACCAATAGCCAGCGACGATCCACAGCGCGACGAGGGCGGGCACGGCCTCGGGCCGCTGGCGGCTGCCGATAACGATCGTGAACAACAGGCCGAAGGTCGCGACGAATTCGCCGATCCATTGGCCTGCGCCGGTGCGGATATGGGTGCTCGTCTCGATCAATGGCATGTCGAACATTGCGTGTGCCGCCACCACGCCGATAACACCGCCCGCCAGCTGCATCGCAACGAATGGCAACCACAGCCTGCGCGCGCCCAGCGTCAGCGTCACCGCCGGATTGAAATGCGCGCCCGATATCGGGCCGAGCAGCGTGATCAGCACGTAGAGAACGGCCCCGGTGGCCGCTGTATTGCCGATCAGCGCGACCGCCACATTGCCGCCCGCGAGCCGCTCGGCCATCACGCCCGATCCGACGACGGTCGCGAACAGGATCAGCGAGCCGATGAATTCCGCCGCAAGTGCGCGGGCGCTCGCCATGTTCACAAAATCTCGTGCACCGTCTCGGGCGGGCGGCAGAGGCGCACCCCCTTGTCGGTCTCGACAAGCGGACGCTGGATCAGAATCGGATGCGCCATCATCGCGTCGAGGATCGTCGCCTCGTCGGCGTCCTTCAGGTTGAGTTCGGCGACCAGTTCAGCCGCCGGGGAATTGGTCGTCCGCATGCCCTGACGGTGAGTAAGGCCTGCGTCGCGGTGGAGCTGAACCAGCTTTTCACGAGTCGGCGGGTCGTTGAGATACTCGATCACCGTCAGTTCGATCCCCGCCGTTCCCTCAAGGATCGCCAGCGTGCTGCGCGACGTGCCGCACGCGGGATTATGCCAGATCGTCGCCCGCATCACGCGCAGCCGCATGCCGATTTAGCGGTTAGCGCGTCGATCGTTGCCGACGTGCCATAGGTGGTCGATTCGCCCTGCGTCAGGAACGTCTCCCAAACCACGCCTTGCGGATCGGTAATCCAGCTCTTTTCGGACTTGGCGTAGCAGCAGGTGGTCGCGCCTTCCTCGACCACCGGCGCATCGGCGCGGTCGAGCCGAGCATAGACTTCGGCCAGCTCGCCCGCATCCTCGACCTGGATGCCGAGATGTTCGACACCTGCCTTCACGCCGCGCGCCGAGATCGCGAAATTCACGCGCGGATCGTCGAGCATCCATTTGGCGTAATCGGGCTTGATCACGGTCGGCTCGGTCGCGAACAGGGTCGAGTAAAAGCCGACCGAACGGTCGAGATCATCGACCGCGACATGGACATGCAGGCGCTTCATGCAGCGTTCCTTTCAGTGGGGAGGGCGGCATCGGCAGGGGTGCAAACGCCCCCGCCGCAGCAATTTTCGGTGAGGTAGCCGACGAGCGCGGTCATCGCGGCGAAGTCGGCCGAGTAAATGATCGAGCGTCCGGCGCGCACCGCGCGGACCAGCCCGGCGCGCTCAAGCTGGGCGAGGTGGAACGACAGCGACGAAGCGGCAATGCCGAGCCGCGTGGCGATGTCGCCAGCGGGCAGGCCAGCCGGTCCGGCTTCGACGAGCGCGCGAAACGCTGCCAACCGGTGCGATTGGGCAAGCGCGCCGAGCGCGGCGATGATTTGGCCCGAGTCGTTCATTTCGATATTTCGACTACTATAGAAATATCGAAATGGCAAGCGGCTGGTCAGTTGGCCGGATTGGCGCCTTGCAGAAACGCGCGGACATCGGCGGCGCTCTGGTCGGCGCGTTCTTCCATCGGGATGTGGCCGGTGTTGGGATAGACGATCAGTTTGCTGCCGGGGATGTTGGCGTGGAGCCATTGCGCCGATGACACCGGAATTAGGTGATCCTGCGCGCCCCATAAGATCAGAACGGGCATTCTCAGCCGCTTGAGCAACGCCGGCGTCGCCGGGTCCGACGGCGTCGCAAAGCGTTCGATCGTCGCCTCGCGATTGCCCGGGTAGCGCAGCAGCTCCCAGTACAGGTCGATCGCTTTGTCGTCGGCGAGCTTGGGATTGGCATAGGCCTGCGGCAGGCCATCGGCGATCAGGCTGCGCGGCGTGACCACCGTGGCGAGATTACGGATGACCGGCATCCGCGCGATGCGAAAGGCGAGCGGCGGTGTTTGGCTCCCCGGTTCAGGCTGACCGACCGAATCGACCAGTATCAGCGCAGCGACACGTCCGGGATGCGCGAGCGCATAATGCCACGCGAAACCGCCGCCCATCGAATTGCCGACAAGCGCGAAGCGCGTAAGGCCAAGCTTCGCCCGCAAGCGCTCGACCACATCGACGAAATCGGTGGTGGCATAGCGGTGCGTCGGGTTCGCCCCGGTCAGGCCGTGCCCGGGCAGGTCGAATCGGATCACGCGGTAGCGATTGCCGAGCCGTTCTGCCCACGGCTCCCAGGTGTGGAGCGACGCATTCGATCCGTGGATCAGCACCAGCACCGGCGCGTCGCGCGGGCCGGTGTCGCGCAGATGCACCGTCAGCCCGCCGCCAAGATCAACATATTGCGACGGCGACCCGCCATATTTGGCGCGCATCTCAGCCGGATCGGTGTCGGGTGTACGGAAAATGATCAACGTTCCGGCCACGATCACAATGATGATCAGGACCGCCCAACCCAGCAATTTCAGCATTCTTCCCCCGTCAGGCTGGCGCGCAGCATCACTTCGCCGGAGCGCCTTTCAGATATTTGTCGAACCACTCGACCGTGCGTTTGAGCGAATCGAGCTGGTTCTCGCGCTTCTGGAAACCATGGCCCTCAGCGGGGTAGAAGATCGTCTCGACGATATTGCCCTTGGCTTTCAGGATATCGTTGACCTCCTGCGCCTGCCCGCGCGGCACGCGAATGTCGTTTTCGCCCTGGATGGTCAGCAGCGGCGCCTTGGCGGCCTTGATGTAGGTGAGGGGCGACGCGGCGTCATAGACCTTGGGGTCGCTGTCGGGCGTGCCGAGCAGCCCGCGCTGATAGGCCTTCAGCAGCTCGTCCTGATCGCGGTACATGGTCCGCCAGTTGATGATCCCGAACCATTGGACGGCGGCGGCGAACTCATCTGGGGTGCGCCCAATCGCCATCAGCGTCATGAACCCGCCATAGGAGCCGCCGAAAATGCCGACGCGCTTCGGATCGACGAAGCCGGTCGCGACCAGAAAGGCCTTGGCCGCGACGGTGTCTTTTAGGTCACCGCCGCCCAGATCCTTGAAATTGGCCGCCTGAAACACCTTGCCATAGCCCGTCGAGCCACGAAAATTTGGCTGAATCACCACATAGCCGCGGCTCGCAAACGCCGTCGCATAGCGGCTATAGCCGTCAAGCGCCTGTCCGGTCGGTCCGCCATGCGGCAGGACGATGGCGGGATGCGATCCGTCGCGCGCCAGATTGGCGGGCATCGTCACCACCGCGCTGATCAGCGTGCCGTCGAAACTCTTATAGGTCACGACGTCCGATTTGGGCAGCACGTCGGGCGACAGGCTGGCGATGGCAAGTTGCGTTGCCGGTCGGCTCTGGCCGGTCGCCAGCGTGTAAAGATAGAGATTGGCGGGCGAATCGGCGCCCGAATGATTGACGAACACCGTCCGGCCATCGGGGGAACGCGGCTCGGCACCGGTCAGGCGGTTGACGCCCGGCGCCAGCGACAGCGCCGTTTCGGCGCCGGTCGCCAAATCGAGCTTGTAGAGCGTGGTGCGCGTATCGGCGTTGGCCGCAAAGATCATCGCGGCGCCGTCGCGCGTGAACACCGACGCTTGCTGTTCCCACGGCGTGGACTTCGGCCAGGTCCAGGATTTAGTCGCGACATTATACACCCCGGCATGGAGCTGCCCGGTGCCGTCGTCGGTCGAAACGGCGATCAGCCGACCATCGGGCGTCGCGTCGGCCGCTTGAAAAACGGTATCGGCTTTGGCGATGAGTTTGGTCGCCGCGCCAGTCGCGACGTCGACGCGCCAAACCTCGCTGATTGCCGAACCTACCTCGTCGCGATTGGCGATGATCGCTTTGCCGCCCTCGATCCACGCGACCGCAGTCCAGCCAAAGCGCGGGTCAGCTTCCTTCGTCAGGACGCGCACCGTACCGCGCGCGTCCATCACCGCCAGGTTCGATTGGCCTTCGCTTTTCAGTTTGGTCGTCAACGCGAACATGCCGTCGGCGCCGGCCAGCAGCGCGCTTTCGCGCCGGTCCTCCGTGCGCGTCACTTGCTCGACCGCGCCGCCGTCGACGGGAACGCGGTAGATATCGGCATATTCGTTGCCGCCGACATCTTGTTCAAAATACAGATATTTGCCATCGCTCGATGGGGCCAGCCCATATTGGGCGTCGTCCGACTGGGTTAGCTGGACAGGCCAGCTGCCCGCTGCGTCAGTGCGCCAGATGTTGACGCGCCCAGTTAGGTTGGTGGCGACGAAGATCTGCTTGCCATCCACGCTCCATGCCGCGCCGCCAAGGCTGCGCGACGTGCCGATGTCTTCGACCGGCACGGCGCGGGCCTTGGGATTGGCGGGCGAGGTGACGCTTTTGGGATCGGTGACCGGCCGCGCGGGCGTCGGGATTTCGGCCCCGAGCGGTGCAGCGGCGGCGGCCAGCAACAGGGTGGCGATCAGGCGGCGCATTGGCAAACTCCCCTCACAGAATCGACGCTCGCGTTGTTGCATGCGCGCGCGGTCGGGGGAAGCGCGTCAGGCGTCGTTGTTGCGCGCCAGCCATTCCTCGAGCCATTTGATCGTATACTCCCCCTTCTGGAAGTCGGGGTCGTCCAGCAGCGCCTGATGCAGCGGGATGGTGGTCTTCATCCCCTCGATCACATATTCTTTGAGCGCGCGGCGCAGGCGGCGCAAAGCGCCCTCGCGGCTGTGCCCCCAGACGATCAGCTTGGCGATCATCGAATCATAATAGGGCGGCACCCGATAGCCCGCGTAGAGCCCGCTATCGACGCGCACGCTCATGCCGCCGGGCGCGTGATAAGTCTTTACCGTCCCCGGCGACGGCGCAAAGGTGCGCGGGTCTTCGGCATTGATGCGGCATTCAATCGCGTGGCCGCGGAATTCGACGTCCTGCTGGCGCAGGGTCAACCCGTGCCCTTCGGCAATGCGGATTTGCTCGCGCACCAGATCGAGTCCGGTGATCGCTTCGGTGACGGGATGTTCAACCTGCAGCCGGGTATTCATCTCGATGAAATAGAATTCGCCATTTTCCCACAGGAACTCGATCGTCCCCGCGCCGCGATAGCCCATGTCGGCCATCGCCCGCGCGCAGACGCCGCCCATCCGCTCGCGATCGGCATGGCCAAGCACGGGGGAGGGGGCTTCCTCGAGCACTTTCTGGTGGCGGCGCTGGAGCGAACAATCGCGCTCGCCCAAGTGGATCGCATTGCCTTCGCCGTCGCCGAAGATCTGGAATTCGATATGGCGCGGATTGCCGAGATATTTTTCGAGATAGACGGTCGCGTCGCCGAACGCCGCTTTGGCTTCGGTCCCGGCCTGTTGCATCTGGCTTTCGAGATCGTCGGCGTTGGTGACGACCTTCATGCCGCGCCCGCCGCCGCCCGATGCGGCCTTGATGATCACCGGATAGCCGACGCGCTCGGCAATCGCCTTGGCCTCGGCAATGTCGCTGATCGCGCCGTCCGAGCCGGGGACGAGCGGCAGCCCGAGCGCGCCTGCCGAGCGCTTGGCCTCGACCTTGTCGCCCATTGTGCGGATGTGCTCGGGCTTGGGGCCGACGAAGATGATGTCATGCGCTTCGACGATTTCGGCAAAGCGCGCATTTTCGCTCAGGAAGCCATAGCCAGGATGGATCGCGTCCGCGCCCGAGATTTCGGCGGCCGAAATAATCGCGGGGATGTTGAGATAGCTCTCGGCTGCCGGCGGTGGCCCGATGCAGATCGCCTGATCGGCGAGGCGGACGTGCATCGCGTCGCTGTCCGCCGTCGAATGCACCGCGACCGTCTGAATGCCCATTTCATGGCAGGCGCGGTGGATGCGAAGCGCGATTTCGCCGCGATTGGCGATCAGCAGTTTTTTGATCTCGGGCATGTCAGGCGATGATGACCAGTGGCTGGTCGAACTCGACCGGCTGGCCGCTGTCGATCAGCACCGCGATGACGGTGCCGCCGGTTAGCGCGGTGATCGGGTTCATCACCTTCATTGCTTCGATGATCAGGATCGTCGCGCCCGCAGCCACTTTGTCACCGACCGAGATGAACGGCGCGGCGCCGGGTTCAGGCGACAGATAGGCCGTGCCGACCATCGGCGATTTGACCGCATTGGCGTGATCGGGCGGCGTTGCGGCAGCAGCGACGGGCGCCGCTGCGGGCGCTGCCGGGGCGGCGGCAGCGGCGACGGGCACGGGGGCAGGCGCGGCCGCAACGGTAACGCTGCGCGCGACGCGCACCTTGCGCTCGCCATCCTGCACTTCGATTTCGGTCAGCTGCGTTTCGTCGAGCAGCTCTGCGAGCTGGCGCACCAGCGCGACGTCAATTCGCATTGCCCCGTCGTCGCCGGGCACATCGGCGGTGGTGGAGTCGGTCATATCAAATTCCCTGTTTGATCGCATTCTCTGTCAGATGCGCGCCGCGGCTTCAAGCGCGAGCAGATAGGATTGGGCGCCAAACCCCGAAATCACGCCCTTGGCCGCCATGCCGACGAAGCTGTGGCGGCGATATTCTTCGCGCGCGGCAGGGTTTGACAGATGGACTTCGATAACGGGCGTCTTGATCGCGCGCATCGCATCGTACAGCGCGAACGACGTGTGGGTATAGGCACCGGCGTTGAGCAGCACTGCCTTGGCGCCCGTCGCCTGCGCTTCGTGCAACCAGTCGATCAAATGACCCTCATGGTTCGACTGGCGCATGTCGATTTCGAGGCTCAGGTCACGCGCGCGATCCTCAAGCATCCCGGCAATGTCGTCGAGCGTGTCGGCGCCATAAATCTCGGGTTCGCGCAGGCCCAGCAAGTTGAGATTGGGGCCATTGAGGACGAAAATGGTGTTGGGCATGAGGCCCCTTCGATCGTTTCGGCAGGTGACTGGTATAGGCGACCGGCGCCGCCGCGCCAAGGACTGCGATCAGCGCAGCGCTGCCTCGACCTGACCGAGCCGGTCCTTGCCGAAGAATAGTTCGTCGCCGACGAAGAAGCTGGGGATACCGAACACGCCGCGCGCGACAGCGGCTTCGGTATTGGCGACCAGCTTGTCCTTGATGGCCTGGTCTTGGGTGCGCGCGAGCATCGCCGCGCCTTCCAAGCCGCCCGCCGTCACCACGCGGACGATGACCTCGGGATCGGCCATGTTCTCGCCCGCTTCCCACATCGCCGATAGCCCGATCGCTATCAACCGTTCGAGCGTGCCTTCCGCCTCGGCGACGATCGCCATGCGCATCAGCGTCAAGGTGTTGACCGGGAAGTGCGGATTCATTCGAAAGTCGGTCAAGTCATGCGCGGCGATGAAGCGCGTCATCTCCAACCGTTCATAGGCCATTTTGGCGGGAATTTCGGCGAACTGCACCATTGGCGCCTTGTTGTTGGTCGCGCGAAAAATGCCGCCGAGCAGGCAGGGCGTGTAGCGCACGCTGGCCCCGGTTCGCGTCAGCACCCCGGGCAACGCGCGGTGCGCCAGATAGGCGTTCGGACTGGCGAAATCGAAGATGAATTCAATACTGCCGGGCATGTCAGAATCGCTCCGTCCAAGGTCTCAGGTCGAGTTCGTGCGTCCACGCGCTGCGCGCCTGACGGTGAAGCATGACATAGTTTTTGGCGATCTCATCGGGCGACAGGACCGCGTCGGCGGCGCGCGCAGCACCGATGTCGCCGATCCGCTGGGCAATGAAGTCGGTATCGATCGGCCCATCGATGATCGAATGGGCGACGTGGATATTCTTTGGCCCGAGTTCGCGCGCCATGCTCTGGGCCAGCATCCGCAATGCCGACTTGGCCCCTGAGAATGCCGAAAAACCGCTGCCGCCACGCAGCGACGCCGTCGCGCCGGTGAATATGATCGTACCCCGCTCGCGCGTCAGCATGTGGCGCGCGACCTCGCGGCCCATCAGGAAGCCGCTGAAACATGCCATTTCCCAAACCTTGCGGTAAACGCGCGCAGTCATCTCAGTGATCGGAAAATTGACGTTGGCGCCGATGTTGAAAACAGCGACTTCGATTGCGCCCACATCAAGTTCGATCGCATCGACCATCGCGACCATCTGGTCCTCTTCCCGGGCGTCGGCGGGATAGGCCTGCGCCAAGAGCCCTTCGTCCCTGATCGACTGGGCAAGCTGTTCGAGCTTGTCGGCATTGGTGGCGCGGCGATTGACGCAGGCGACCAGCCCTTCGCGGGCAAAGGCTTTGGCAATCGCGCCGCCGGTTGCGTCGCCTGCGCCGACGATCAAGGCTGCGCCTGTCATTCTGCCCGCTGTGCCATGCCGCGTTCTTTCGGTTGCCGCTGCGCCTTCGCCCTACCTATATGCGCTGCAACGCGAAGGCAAAGGCACATCATGTCGGCAGACGGAACGATTGGAATTCACATCAACGGCGAGCATCGACGGGTCCGGGGCGACATGACGATCGCCGATCTGGCGAACGAGCTGGGGCTGGCGCCCGAAAAGGTCGCGGTCGAGCGCAATCTCGAAATCGTCCCGCGCTCGACGCTGGCGCAGGTGCGGATCGAAGACGGCGACGAACTCGAAATCGTCCATTTCGTTGGTGGTGGCGATCATGCGCCCGCGTTGCCCGCCGATAGCTGGACGGTTGCGGGGCGTACCTTCAACTCGCGGCTGATCGTCGGCACCGGCAAATATAAGGATTTTGCGCAGAACGCCGCTGCCGTCGCCGCATCGGGCGCCGAGATCGTCACCGTCGCGGTGCGCCGCGTGAACATCAGCGACCCCAAGGCGCCGATGCTCACCGATTTCATCGACCCGAAGAAGGTTACCTACCTGCCCAACACGGCAGGCTGCTTTACCGGCGATGAGGCAATCCGCACGCTGCGGCTGGCGCGCGAGGCGGGCGGCTGGGATCTGGTGAAGCTTGAGGTGCTCGGCGAGGCCAAGACGCTCTACCCCGACATGGTCGAAACGCTGCGCGCGACCGAAATCCTCGCCAAAGAGGGTTTCCTGCCGATGGTGTACTGCGTCGACGATCCGATCGCGGCGAAGCGGCTGGAGAATGCGGGTGCGGTGGCGATCATGCCCTTGGGCGCGCCGATCGGCTCAGGGCTCGGCATCCAGAATCGCGTGACGATTCGGCTGATCGTCGAGGGCGCGAGCGTTCCCGTGCTGGTCGATGCCGGGGTCGGCACCGCGTCGGACGCGTCAGTCGCGATGGAGCTTGGTTGCGACGGCGTGCTGATGAACACCGCGATTGCCGAAGCGCGTGACCCGATCCTGATGGCCGCTGCCATGAAATCCGCCGTTGAGGCAGGGCGGATGGCGTATCTGGCGGGACGGATGGGCCAGCGCCGCTATGCCGATCCGTCGAGCCCGTTGGCGGGGCTGATCTAACCTGCTATGGATTTGGCATAATGCACCGGTTTAAGCCCCTTTTGACGGCGTTTGCCCTGCTGATGCTGTCAGTGGTGATGCTGCCGTCAGTAGCAAACAGCGCGTGCCATGAGGTGGGCGCTGTGAAACCGGCGATGGCCAATACGGCAATGCCGCAGGATCACTCTTCCAAAACGGGCCATGCCCTGATGCATCGTGCAGATGCGGTAGATGGTGCGTGCGACTCACAAATGGCTGATGATTGCTGCACCAATTGTTGTGTGGTCGCGCCCGCACCGCGTGTCGCCGCTGCCGCTCCCGAATATACGGCTTGTCGGCCCAATATTGTGCCGATCGTGGCTCCTCCGGGTTGGTCAACCGCGCCGCCGCAGCGCCCGCCGCGCGCATAATGGCTCGTTGACCCTCACTGCGGACAATCGTGCCGCAAACCCATTTAGTCGGAGATTCATGATGATTCGTTTTGCAAAGTTCCTCGTCCTTGGCCTCGTCGGCACCTCAACGGTTGCTTATGCGGCAGCGCCTGCTGCGGTCGCGGCGGTGTGCAGCGCGGCCTGTATGGGCGTGTGCATGGCGCTGGGCATCGATTGCGGCATGCCCAATTGCTGATCGCGCTTTTGCGTGCGTAAGGGGTGCCGGGGCGGAAACGTCCCGGCACTTTTCCATTCGGGCCACCGTGCGGCGGTGACGATGTTGGCGTGGAGCAATTGAGATGCGCATCTTGTTGGGGCTAACCTTGGGCCTTTTGCTGGCGGCGTGCGACCGACCTTCCGGTGCGCAGGCGGACACCGGCCCCGCGCTGCCGCGCGAACCCAATATGCTCAAAACCTATGACGGGACGAGCATCGCCGGCTGGCTCTACAAGGCCGCCAAGCCCAAGGCGGTCGTGCTGCTGTTCCATCAGGCGGGATCGAGCAAGGACGAATATGGCACGATCGCCCCGCGCCTCGCGGCGATGGGTTATACCGCTTATGCGATCGACCAACGCTCGGGCGGCGATCTGTTCGGCGACAATTCGACCGTCCACCGCACTGGCAAGTCGACCGACTTTCTCAGCGCGCGACAGGATTTGGAAGCCGCGCTCGGTTGGGCGCGCACGCAAGGTCTGCCGGTGATTCTCTGGGGCAGCAGCTATTCGGCGGCGCTCGTGTTTGAGGTCGCGGCGGACAATCCTGCGAGCGTCGATGCTGTGATGGCCTTCTCGCCCGGCGAATATCTGGGCGACGGCAATCCGGTTACCAAGGCCGCCGCGCGGCTGCACGTGCCGGTCTTTGTCACATCGGCCAAGGACCCGAAGGAAATCGAGGCTGCCAAAGCGATCCTTGCGGCGGTGCCGGGGCCGCGCAAAGTGCAATATGTGCCCGACGCGGGTGGAACGCACGGATCATCGACGCTGATCAAGGACAAGGATCCGGCGGGCTATGACGCGAACTGGCGCGCGGTCGAGGCGTTTTTGCGACAGGTCGCACCCACCAGCTAAAATTTTAGGGAACCGGGCGCGCGATCCGCAGTTCTTCTCAAGTCACTGATATGAGGAGAGCGACGATGGGTGAACTCGGCGACAAGATCAAGGGTAATGTCAACGAAGCGATCGGCAAGGTCAAGCAGATGAGCGACGATCCCAAGACCAAGGCAGACGGTGCCGCGCAGGAAGCCAAGGGCAAGGCGCAGCAGACCATCGGCAAGGTCAAGGGCGCGCTCGGCGACGACATCTAAGCCTTTTGCCTTACCCGGCTGAGTGATGGGCCGCCCCGACTTGATCGGGGCGGCCTTTTTATTGGTGCGCGCGGCGGATGGCGTCGATCGTCGTGCCGTTGGTGATGATTTCCATATCGGTCTTGAGGTGGAGCAGCTTGACGCCGCCTTGCGCGAGGGCGCGGTCGAGCGCCGGGCCGAATTGTTCGGTCGTCTCGACGGTTTCGGACCACGCGCCGTAAGCCTTGGCGAGGAGTGCGAAATCGGGGTTGTGCAGTGCGGTGCCGCTGAGGCGCTCGGGATATTCGCGCTCCTGGTGCATGCGGATCGTGCCATAGCCGCCATTGTCGACGACGATGACGAGTATGTTCGCGCCGTGCTGGATCGCGGTGGCGAGTTCCTGCCCGTTCATCAGGAAGTCGCCATCGCCCGCGACAGCGACGACGGTCTTGTCGGGGTGGCGTAGCGCGCCCGCGACGGCGGCGGGGATGCCGTAGCCCATTGCACCTGCGGTGGGCGCGAGTTGGGTTCCGGGAGGTCCATAATGCCAGTAACGATGCCACCAGCCCGAGAAATTGCCCGCACCGTTGCAGATTATGGTGGCTTCGGGCGTGAGACGCTCACGCATCGCGGCGACGCACATGCCGAGGTCGAGGGCGACGCCTTCGCGGGGGCGGGGCGTGGACCATTCGAGCCATTCGGCATGGGCGATGGCCCCGAGTTGGATCGGCACTTCTGGTGGGAAGTTTGCCGCCAGCAGTTCAGAAAACTGATCGACGCCTCCACATATCGCCATGTCCGCGCGATAGACCTTGTCCAGTTCGTTCGGGTCGGGGTGAACGTGGATCAGGTATTGATCGGGGTGTTCTGGGGTGATCAGCGTGTACCCATCCGTTGTCGCCTCTCCCAATCGGGCGCCGACCACCAATACCAAGTCGGCTGATCTGATGCGCTCGACAAGTTTCGGACTTGGGCCGTATCCCAGATTTCCGGCCCAAACGGTCGAACTGTTGGCGATGGCATCCTGTCGACGAAAGGCGCCAGCGACCGGAATACCCCAATGCTCGGCGAACCAAGCGAAATGTCCTGCTGTCGACTGATCCCACCCCGCACCGCCAACAATCGCGACTGGCCGTTGCGCCGCGCGCAATCGGTCGAACAGGAAATCATGCTCCGGTGCACAGGGCGTGAGGGGGTAGGGCACCAGCCGCGGCCGATCGACGGCCTCCACAACATCGCGCAGCATGTCCTCGGGTAGCGCGATCACCACCGGCCCCGGCCGCCCGCTAGTCGCGACATTGTAAGCCCGCGCGACGTATTCCGGGATGCGGCGTGCGTCGTCGATCCGCAGCGCGAGCTTCGCGAGCGGGGTGAACATCGCCACCAGATCGATTTCCTGAAAACCCTCGCGGTCGCGCATCCCGCGATCGACGTCGCCGATGAACAGGATCATCGGCAGCGAGTCCTGAAACGCTACGTGCACGCCGATGCTCGCATTGGTCGCGCCCGGCCCGCGCGTGACGAAGCAAACGCCCGGCCGCTGGGTGAGCGTGCCGTCGGCGCAGGCCATGAACGCGGCGCCGCCCTCCTGCCGACAGGTCACGACATCGATCTGCGGCGTGTCGTGGAGCGCGTCGAGCACCGCGAGGAAACTCTCGCCCGGCACCTGGAAGATGCGGTCGCACCCTTGCGCGAGCAGATTGTCGACCAAAATTCGCCCGCCCGTGCGCATCCATCGCTCCTTACCGTTCGCCCTGAGCTTGTCGAAGGGCTGTTCTTCTTCTCAACGGTTGCAGGAAGGACAGGGCTTCGACAAGCTCAGCCCGAACGGTTTCATAGAAAATACCATAGGAGAGGCAAATGCCCGACTTCACCACTGTCACAACCGGCCTGCGCTTTCCCGAAGGGCCGGTCGCGATGCCGGATGGCAGCGTGATCCTCGTCGAGATTGCCGCCGGGCGGATCACGCGTGTGCGCCCCGACGGGACCAAGGAAACCGTCGCGACTCCCGGCGGCGGCCCCAACGGCCTGGCGCTCGGCCCCGATGGCAAGCTTTACTGCTGCAACAACGGCGGCTTCAATTATCATGAGCACCCGAGCGGCCTGTTGATCCCGAGCGGTCAGGCCGATGACTATTCGGGCGGGCGGATCGAGCGGATCGATATCGACACCGGCGCGGTCGAGGTGCTGTACAAGGACGGCGATTTCGGCTGCGTGCTGCGCGGGCCAAACGACATTGTGTTCGATCAGCACGGCGGCTTCTGGTTCACCGACCATGGCAAGAACCGCCCGCGCGAGCGCGACATCACCGGCATTTTCTACGCGCACGCCGACGGATCGCATCTGGAGGAAGTAATTTTTCCGAGCGAAAACCCCAATGGCATCGGCCTGTCGCCCGACGGCACCACGCTCTACGCGGCGGAGACCTATACCTGCCGGTTGATGGCGTTCCGCGTGACCGAGCCCGGCAAGGTCGATCGGGCAGGCGGACTCGGTGGCGCAGGCATCCCGCTTTTCCGGCCCGCAGGCTATAAGTTCTTCGATTCGCTCGGGGTCGAGGCGTGCGGCAACATCTGCGTCGCGACGATCGGCGAAAGCGGCATTTCGGTGATTTCACCGGCCGGCGAATTGGTCGAGTTTGTGCCCACGCCTGACCCCTTCACCACCAACATCTGCTGGGGCGGGGATGATATGACGACGGCCTACATCACGCTGTCAGGCACCGGCCAGCTCATCGCGATGCCCTGGGCGCGCGCTGGATTGCGGTTGACCAATTGATGCTGGTCTACCGGCTCTTGCGCCCAGATGAGACGGATGCTGCGGCACGACAGCACCGACTCGCTGGCGCATTGATTCCGGGCTTCGATCCGAATTTGCGCAGCCTCGACGAAACCTCGGCCTTCTACCGAGAAGTTTTCGCCAAGGGGCCGATTTGGGGCGCGTTCGACAGCGCGACGCTCGCTGGGCACATGGCGCTGGAGCCGGGCTGGATCGAGCATCTCTACTTCGATCCCGGCCGACAGGGCAAAGGGATTGGTCGCGCGCTAATTGCCATCGCCCAACGCGACCACAACGATCTCCAGCTTTGGACGTATCAAGCCAATGTCCGGGCCCGTAGCATTTATGAGCGTGCGGGCTTCATCGCCGAGGAATATGGCTTCGATCCCGAACATGAAGATCCGGTACCCAATGTCCGATACCGATGGCAAGCGCGTCGACGGCGGAACGATCAGGTCACCGAATGTGATGCCTAGTGGCTCAGCAACAGCGGGAAGCGGCCCAGGTCCAGCAGCTTCTGCGTCACCCCGCCAAACACTGCTTCGCGAAACCGGCCCTTGCCATAGGCGCCCATGACGATCCAGTCGGCAGCAAGCGCGTCCGCCGCTGCGGCCAGCGCCATCCCTACGTTAGCGGGCTCGCGGGGCCATTCGACCAGCTCGGCATGAATGTCGTGCCGTGACAGATATTGCGCCGCATCGATCGCGGGGAAGAAAGTAGGATGATCGACGACGGTCACGATCTTCACCGCCTTCGCCAGCGGCAGTAGCGGCAGCGCCGCGCGCAACGCGCCAGCAGACTCGGGTTCGCCCGACCACGCAATCAGCGCGGTGCCGCCAATAAACAGCGGCTTGGGCTCGGTCGGCAGCGCGAGCACGGGGCAGGGCGCCGACAGCACGACATCGCCGACCAGCCGCGTCGCATCACTCTGCGGTTCTGCGTCAAGCGGATCGAATGACAGGATGATCAAGTCGCCAAGCATCGCGGCTCGGACGAGGCCGTCAGCGGCCAACCCGTTGCTGGTCTGGCTGTCCCATGGGACTTCTTCCTTGCTCAGCTTTTCGGTCAGCCGGGCAAGCAGGTCGCTTTCGCGCTGCTGGGCATCGGCCAAGGCGCCCGCCAGCAAATAGCTGCCGCCGAACGGATCCATCGAGACGAAGCGCTGGAGCGGCGTGTTGACGTGGAGCGTGATATGCCCCCGGGTCAACCGGGCGATATCGAGGGCGGCCTCCAGCCGCGCCGCATTGGCTGGTCCGCCGTCGGCATAAACGATGAGCGATCGCATCCTGTTCCTTCCAGCTAGCCTTGGGGGTCAACGCCCGAGATGCGCATAGGCTCCGGCGCCCGCACGGTCATTGACGGCGATCAATGCCGCGTCGCTCGGAACTTTGGATGATGGCGTGGATTAACACACCGACTCCGCGTCTTTCGCGCCGTCGGCTCCGGTCGGATTGGATCCCTGACAACGGCGAAGGCACGCCTCCTGACGCATAGCGTCTTACCCTTTGCGTCAATGCTGTTGGCGTTGGCGGCGGCGACGCTGGCGATCGACGCGCTGCTGCACGCCTTTGATCTGGTCTGGATCGGTCGGTATCTCGGCATTCCGGGCGTGCTGCTGATCCTGACGTCGCTGATTTATTCGGCGCGCAAACGCAAACTCATCAGCTGGGGCAAGCCCGCCAAGCTGTTGCGCCAGCATGAGCGGCTCGCCTGGGCCGGTTCGCTGCTGATCCTTGTCCACGCTGGTATCCACTTCAATGCGTGGCTGGGCTGGCTCGCGATTGGGGCAATGGCGATCAACATCGGGAGCGGTCTGACGGGCAAGTATCTGTTGCAACACGCCCGCAAGAGCTTGCTGGCCACCAAGGCGGCGCTGGTTGCTCAGGGCCTGTCGCCCGACGAGCTGCACGAGCGGACCTATTGGGACACGATCACGCTCGGCGTTATTCAGCAGTGGCGAGTCATCCACTTGCCGATCACGCTGGCCTTTGCCGTTCTCGCGCTGGCGCATGTTGTGTCGATTTGCCTGTTTTGGCGGTGGTGGTGATGAACCGCTGGCTGCTGCGCGTCATCGCTGCCCTTGTCGTCGGCATCACCGGTTTTGCGATCATCCATCCTGAGTCGATGATCGCGCCCGGCCCGGTGAAGCCCGCGCATGCGTCGATCGCCAAGGATTGCTTCGCGTGCCACACACCGTTTCTGGGGGCATCGCCGACGCGGTGCACCGTGTGCCACAAGGTTGCCGACATCGGCAGGCTGACGACACGCGGCGCCCGCATCGCGCACGCCGCCAAGACGCCGATTTTCCATCAATCGCTGGTCGAGCCGAATTGCATGGCCTGCCATTCGGATCACGCCGAACCCCGACTGACGAGGCGCGCGGACAAGCGCTTCGCCCACAGCCTGCTGAAAGCTGAAACCCGCGCGCAATGTTCAAGTTGTCATACGCCGCCTGACACGCCGCTTCACCGATCGAACCGCGCAAATTGTTCGACCTGCCATAGTGACCGCGCGTGGGCGCCGGCCAGCTTCGATCATTCGCGCTATTTCCAGCTCGATCGCAACCACGCAGTGGCCTGCGCGACCTGTCATCCGCGTACCGACTACTCGACCTATAGCTGCTATGGCTGCCATGCGCACCAACCGGCGAGCTTGCGCGCGCGGCACGCCGAGGAAGGCATCGGCAACATCGAAAATTGCGTGCGCTGCCACCGTCGTCCAGATGCCGAGGGCGGCGAAGGTGGCGAAGGTGAGGGTGGCGATGACTAGAGTGGAAGCGTTACTGACGGCCAATTGGAGGACGAATTCAAATGCATCGTGAACGTCACCTCGTCGCACGGATCGGTTGGCTGCGCGCGGCGGTGCTCGGCGCCAATGACGGCATCGTTTCGACCGCCAGCCTGATGATCGGCGTTGCCGCAGCCGCGCAGAGCCAGTCGGCGATTCTGGTAACGGGCGTCGCGGGCCTTGTGGCGGGCGCCATGTCGATGGCGGCAGGGGAATATGTCTCGGTCAGCTCGCAGGCCGATACCGAAGCCGCCGATCGCGCCAAGGAAGCGCAGGAACTGGTCGACGATCCGGCGTCCGAGCTGGAGGAGCTGACCCGCATCTATATGGCGCGTGGCCTTGATCGCGCGCTGGCGGCGCAAGTCGCTGACCGCCTGACCGCAAAGGACGCCCTGAAAGCGCATCTGCGCGACGAGCTCGGCTTGAGCGTGCATCTGGAGGCGCGCCCGGTGCAAGCGGCGCTCGCCTCGGCTGGCAGCTTCGCGGTCGGGGCGATCTTGCCGTTGTTGCTGATATTCGTGCTGCCGCGTCCGATGCTCGAAATCGGGATAGCGGCGGGCTCGATCGTGTTTCTGGCAGCGCTCGGGATCGTGGGCGCGCGCGCGGGCGGGG
>NZ_JAIEPC010000017.1 GCF_019749955.1 Sphingomonas sp. | reverse complement strand
TCTGCTGTCGGTTCTTCCCTCAAAGATTACACAGCAGCTACGGGCGCCAGCGGCTATGACGCCGTCTCCTGGTCGGCCCCGCCGATCAGCAAACTGGTCGCGATCGGTGGCGATGGCGTCCATGCGATACGGCATCTGGGCACGCATGCGAAAGGGACGCTGCAAACGCGCTCGCGCGGTGACCATCGGCCCGATGCCCTGTTGCTGGCACGGCGGTGTGGTGGCGTGTTCGAATCCCGCGCCGGTGGCGAATTCAAAGCTTCACAACTGGCGCGCGACCTTTGTTGTTACCTTCCTCATGGCATCGATGCAGACTTGGAGTTTCCGTCGCATTCGCAAGGGCTGATTCTGCATTTCCCGGCCGGATTTCTGGCGCGCCAACTGGAATCCTTTGCGGATCCTTGTCTGGAACCGGTGCTCGCGGTTCGAAACCCGGCTCTCGCCGCCATTATGGGGATGGTCGAGCAGGAATTGGCCGCACCCAGCTTTGGCCACGAATTGATGCTCGAGGGCCTGTATAGCTGCATCTCGGCCTCCCTGGCCACGCGCCGCGATCAGCCCGGTCGCTTCACGCCCGAGCGGCTTCACATGAGCCCCGCCAAGCTTCGTCGCGTCCTTGATTACATCGAAGGCAATCTCGCTCAAAAAATTACCATCAAGGAGCTCGCCGACGTTGCCGGGATCTCAATGTTTCACTTCTGTCGCGTCTTCAAGAAGGCGACCAACCAGACGCCCTATCAATATGTCTGTTCAAGACGCTTGCTGAACGCGCAACTGTTGATGGCAAACGGCCAGAACAGTCTGGCGGAAATCGGATTGAGCTGCGGCTTCAGCAGTCAAGCGCACTTCACCAACGCCTTCTTGAAAGAGACGGGCATGCCGCCTGGCAGGTATCGCCGGATGATGATCAACAACTGACGCGCGCCTGGCTTGCCTGACGGGTGGCGGGCAAGCCAGGATGGGAGGGTCAGCCGGCGAGTTTGGCGATAGCGCGACCGATCGCAGGCCGCGCTTCCATCGCGGCGAACCAGCGTTCGACGTTGGGGGCCTCGCTGAAATCGACCTCGGCAAAGGCGCGGCGCCAGATCCAGCCGAACGTTGCGACATCAGCGATCGAATAATCGTCGCCCGCCAGCCATTCGGCTTCTGCCAGCCGCCCGTCGAGCACGCGCATGTTGCGCTTGGCTTCGGTGTGGAAACGGTCAATCGCGGCAGGAACGGGTTCGGGCGCAAGCTTCAGGAAATAGCCCGACTGGCCAAACATCGGCCCAAGCCCGGCGGCCTGAAACATCAGCCATTCATAGCAGCGCACGCGCGCGACCGGATCGGTCGGGATGAATCGCCCGAACTTTTCCGCGAGATACAGCAGGATCGCCGCCGATTCGACGACGGTGATGGGTGCGCCGCCGGGGCCATCCTGATCGACGATCAGCGGCACTTTGGCGTTGGGGTTGCGCGCCAGGAATTCGGGTGTCTTTTGTTCACCCGCGCGGATGTTGACGGGGTGATAGGTGTAATCCGCGCCGAGCTCTTCGAGCAGGATCGGCACCTTGATGCTGTTGGGCGTGGCGAAAGCGTAAAGATCGATCATCGTGGGTCTCCTTGACTGAGGGTAGTTCAAGCGGGTTTGCGCACGCCTTTGGCGCGGGCATATTGCGGGGGGTAGGCGATGGTCGCGCCGAGCGTATCGGCGGCACGCCAGGCCCAGCGGGGGTCGGCAAGGAAGGCGGTGGCGAGCGCGACGAGATCAGCCTTGCTCTCGGCGATGATCGCCTCTGCCTGATGCGGATCGCTGATGCCGCCGACGGCGCGGGTGGCGATCCCGGCTTCGCGGCGGATGCGCTCGGCCAGATGCACCTGATAGCCCGGGCCGAACGGAATGCCGGCCGGCGGGACGACAAAGCCGCCGGTCGCGCAGACATAATCATAGCCCAGCGCCTTCAGCTGCTGTGCCACGACCACGGCATCGCCGGTATCGACGCCGCCATCGGCCCAGTCAGTCGTCGTCAGCCGCACGCCCAGCGCGATCGACATTGGCACTACCGCGCGAACGCGCTCGGCAATCGTCAGCAGCAAGCGTGCACGGTTCTCGGGCGTACCCCCCCAGTGATCGGTTCGGTGGTTGGCGAGGGGCGACAGGAACTGGTGGAGCAGATAGCCATGCCCGGCGTGGAGCTCGATGGCGTCGAAACCAATCCACACCGCACGAATGGCGGCCTGCACGAACGCCGCGATCGTACGCTCGATACCGGCTTCGTCGAGTGCCTCGGGCGTCTTCCAGTCGGGTTTGAACGGTACCGCTGAGGGCGCCACCGTGGTCCACGGGTCCTGATCGTCGGGCAGCGCATTGCCACCTTCCCAGGGCCGGGTGATTGCGCCCTTGCGGCCCGAATGCGCTAGCTGGATGCCAAATTTGGTACCCGCAGCGGCATAACGGCGGGCCACCGTTAGCGCGCGGCTGAGCGCCGCTTCATTGGCATCGGAGTAAAGCCCAAGGCAGCCATGGGTGATCCGCCCACGGCGCTCGACATGTGTCGCCTCGGTCATCACTAGGCCGGCGCCGCTCATGCCGTAGTTGGGCAGGTGCTGGAGATGCCAGTCGCTGGCCGAGCCGTCATTGGCGGAGTATTGGCACATCGGCGACACGACGATGCGGTTGGAAAGTCGCATCGGACCAAGGTCGATCGACGAGAAGAGTGCAGACATTTTCGGCTCCAGTTCAAAGGGCGCTGTGGCCGCTGACGGCGGCTTCGAGGGCTGGTTTCATGTCGAGGAAACGCTGGTCGATCGCGGCGGGATCGGTGCGGTTGAGGTCGAGCATCGCTTTGCGCGCGTCACCACCGCGCACCACCTCAAACGCGTCCGCCTCGATGCCCTCGATGATCGATCCGACGACATCGGCGACGGGCTGAAGCGCAAAGCCCATGCCTGCGTCCGCCTTGTTGGTCGCCATCATCGGCGTGTCGGTCGCGCCCGGAAACACGGTGATGACATGGACGCCTTCACCCTTCAGTTCCCGGCGCAGCGCCTCGCCAAAGCGCGCCAGGCCACCCTTGGCGGCGGCATAGCCGGTGTAAAAGGGCACGCCCATCTGCGCGATGCCCGACGCGATGTTGACGATCAGGCCATCGCCCGACTGGCGCAGCGCGGGCAGGAACAGGCGGGTCAGCAGGATCGGGCTCAGCAGATCGACATCGATCATCGCGCGCAGCTCATCTTCGCTGGTGTCCTCCAGCCGACCCGCGCGCACGCCGCCGGCATTATTGACGAGAATGTCGACGCCGCCGATCAATGCGACGCTCTGCGCGAGCAACGCCGCCCGCGCGGACCCGTCGGTGATATCGCCGCACACGCCGTACACCTCGGCACCTGTCGCCTTCAGCCGCTCGACTGCCGCCGCCAGCGGCTCGGTGCGCCGACCGGTCAGGACCAGCCGTGCGCCCTTCGCCGCCATTTGCGCGGCAATCTCATAGCCGATGCCGCTCGACCCGCCGGTGATGACGGCGCGCTTGCTGGTGATCTTCATTTTTTCTCTCCCTTGGACATGACGTGCCTGGCCGTCTGTTGCGTGACGAACAGGCCGAAGGTGACGATCAGCAGCCCGGCGATCTGCCAGGCGGCGGGGATTTCGCCGGCGACCGTAATGCCCGTCAGCGTGGCGACGACGGGGACCAGGGCGGGGAAAGCGGCGGCGCGCGGCGCACCGAGCAGCTCGGCGGCGCGGCCAAAGGCGAACACCGCGACCACACCCGAAAGGATACCGTGGATGAGGATCAGCAGCAGGATGGTTGTCGCTGACTGGGTGAGCAGCGCGCCGATACCATGGCTGGCCAGGTAAAGCGGGACATAGACGGCAGCTGACAGAACCGACACCACGGCTGTGGCCGCGACGGGGGATATCTTCCAGCGCCGCGACAGGACGGCGAACACTGCCCACATGACGCCCGCACCAGCGAACAGCGCATCACCCAGCAGGGCAATCGGCCCGCCGCTGAGTGCGCTTGGCCCTGCGACCAAGGCAAGCCCGGCCAGGATGATGGCGGCACCAACGACGCGCGGTCGCGTAAGCCGATCACCGAGCAACGCCGCGCCCAGCAGCATGCCTGCAATGGTGATACCGGCGGGCTGGACAACGGCCCCGTGCGACAGCGGCGCGAATTTGAACCCGGTTGCGCTGACGAGAATGAACAATGGCCCGGCGAGGAGCGCCAGCATCGCCCCCTTGCGCCAGCCCATCCCCGCCATCGTGGCGGGCGAGTGGCGCAGCAACCAGGGAAGCATGATCAGCCCCGCAGTCAGATAACGCACAAAAGCGAGATCGACCGGCGCGATGCCCGTGTTCACATTGGCGCGCGCAAAGGCGAGATACACGCCCCAGATAGTGGCCGCAGCACCACCCCATAGCACGCCCTGCAGGACGGGCGATGCCATCTGCTTGGGCGCAGTTGCTGAAAGCGCGATGCTGGTCATCTCACGCAGCCTTGCGGCGCGGGGTGTTGGCGCGGATCGCCGCAGCAATCGCGTCGGCGGGGTCGAGGCGGCGACGATAGTCGGTGTCGATGAAGGCGAGCACGATCTCACCCGTCGGCGCGATCACATAGGTTGCGGGGATCGGCAGGATCCAGTCGCTCCCGTTCATGTCGGGCAGCGCATGGCCGAGCCGGGCATAAACCGGGCGCAGTTCATCGCTCAGGTCGAAGGCGATGCCAAAGCTCTTGGCGATCTTCGATCCGGAGTCGCTCAGGACCGGGAAGGGATAGGGATCGGCGTTGGCGGCCTGTACCGAAGTATCGGGGTCTTGCGGTGACACCGTGATCAGGCGGATACCGGCACCGCGCATCTCGCGGGCAAGCGCGGCGTAAGCGCGCAACTCAAGGTTGCAGTACGGGCACCAGTCGCCGCGATAGAAGCTGAGGATGACCGCGCCATCGCGCAGTGCGCGGCTCAGGCGCACGGTGGTCCCTTCGGCATCCGGCGCGGCGAAATCGGGGGCATATTGCCCGGCCTTGAGCGCGCGATCGACGATGCCGGAGGCCGCCAGTTCCGTGTCGGCGCGAGTCATCGCGGCGGCGATGTCAGCGGGCATGTGCGTCGCGTAATGCGCGCGGAGCGCATCGAGATCCTGGCTGAGTGCGGCATGCTGGGACATGATGTCATCACTTTGAAAAGGGTGGCCGACGCGGGGCGGGGGCGAACCCGCGTCGGCCAGGGAGGAAGTCAATCGATGCGCGAGGCTCAGGCGGCGGCGCGCAGCGCGACGGGCTTGGACCACTCATTGCCCTTCATGAAGGCGTCGAGCGGGGTACCAACGAGATGGTTGGTGTAGTTGCTCTGGATCTTGATCGAGACGCCGAGCACAACCTCGAGGATGTTGCGCTTGGTGAAACCGGCATCGAGGAATGCCTGGACATCTTCGTCGGCAACATGGCCACGGTCACGCACGACCAGCGTGGTGAAGGCATGCAGCGCTTCGAGCTTGGGGTCGACGATCGCGGTGCCGCCCCGCAGCGACGCGATCACGTCCTCGCCCATCTTCTGCATCTTGGCCATCGTGGTGTGGCCGGCCATGCAATAATGGCAGTCATGCTCGTAGATTGCGGTCATGAACACGACCTGCTGCTCGTGCTGGGTCAGCGTCGACTGCGAGAACTGCGCCCACAGCGCGCTGTGCGCGGCGAGCAGCTCGGGGCTCTCGGCCATGATGCTCTGGAGGTTCGGCACGAAGCTGAACTGGCTCTTGACGGCAGCGAGCAGCGGCTTGGAGGCTTCGGGCGCGGTGTCGGCGGTGTAGCTGTTGAAAGCGAGGGTCATTGCAGGTCTCCTGATGGTGTCCAGCAACATGCTCGTTGCCGGTGACCCCGAAATGGCTCATGCAGTGATTCGCTTGTATCCCTTCATTTGCTCTATGACTTATACGATCTTGCTATGAGTGATCACTTCCAGGATCTGACCCTGTTCGTCCGCGTGGCTGAGACTGGCAGCTTTTCGCGCGCCGGGCGTGAGCTCGGTTATGCGCAACCCACCGTGTCGCGCATGATCGGTGGGCTTGAGGCGCGGCTTGGCGTCAAGCTACTGATGCGGACCACGCGCCAAGTCGTGCCGACCGAAGCCGGCGCCACGCTGCTCGAGCGGGCCCGCGGCGTTCTCAGCGATGTCGAAGAGATGGAAAACGCCGTGCGCGGCGCTGATGGCCTGACGGGTGTGCTGAAGGTCGCGACCCCGGTAACCTTTGGCGCGCGCGAAATCGCCCCCCGGCTCGGTCCGTTTCTGGCGGCGCATCCTGCATTGCGCGTCGAGTTATTGATGGCAGACCGGCGCGTCGACCTGCTCAACGAAGGGGTCGATCTGGCGATCCGACTTGGCGTATTGGAGGATTCGAGCTTCGTCAGCCGACGGATCGGGTCGGCCCCGCGCTACATCGTGGCGAGCCCGGCCTATCTCGCGCAGCGATCTGCCCCCAAGTCGATTGCCGATCTCCAGGCGCATGACATCATCAGCGGGCGGACGCCGGGCATCGATGTCTGGACGTTACGCGACAAGACTGGTGGCGAAACGTCGGTGAAGCTTGAGGCGCGGCTGGTCGCCACCTCCACCGAAGGCGTGTTGGCGTCCGCTGTCGCCGGGTTCGGCCTCGCCATGACCTCGGCCTTTGCCTGCCGGATGGAACTGGGACGGGGCGAGCTGGTGCGCGTGCTTCCCCACTTCACTCTGCCAACCATCGATGTCCACGCGGTGTCCCCGCTCGGTCGCAAGCCACCAGCCAAGGCGCGGCTTTTCATCGACCATATCGTTGCAACGATGCAGCAGTTTTCGGAGCCGATTTAGCTGCCATCCGCCGAGCCGCTGTTCTGGCAAACCAAAGCGCCAGAACTGCGGTACCGACGGTCGAGACGGCAGCTGCATTCAACCGATCGCGACCTGCACGACCACGCCATTAACGACGCCGTGGCGCGCATGCAGGAAGCGGGCGAGCCAGATCGCGTCAACCGCGCGTGCACATTTTGCGCGGCAGATCCGGCCGCTGGGCCACGCCCTATTGTTCAGTTCGGCGCAGCCGCATCGATCGTCATTATCGGCCAGGTCCAGGGGAAACCCGTCCATGAAAGCGATATTCGCTGGGATGATGCGAGCGGCGAGCGACTGCGCCACTGGACTGGGCCGACGTCAGATATTTTCTACGATGCCGCGCGGGTTGCGCTGGTGCCGACGGACTTTCGTTCTCCGGGTACCAGCACCAGTGGCGATCTGCCCCATGGGGCGGAATCGAACCGCTCCCAACGCCAGGGGCATCGGTCCTGGAGCGTCGTGTGCCACATTGGGTTGCGCGCCGATGTGATCTTGTCTGCACCAAATCATTCCATGTGTCGCTGCGGATCGATTGCGCTATTGTCGCCGTGATTGGCCGGGGGTGGCGATGATGTGGATTCGGACAGGATCGGCAGGACGACGCTTAAGTGTAAGCCTTGCGCTCCCTTATGCGCTGATCGGGGCATCGCCGGCGATGGCCTTGCAGGCCGATTCGCACGATATGAGCATACTCCTCCCAAGCCCAGACCCGCGCGATGTCGACTGTCTCGCGTCGGCGATCAGCTATGAAGCGGGCAATGAACCGGTCGAGGGTCAGGAGGCGGTGGCCAAAGTGGTGCTCAACCGGCTGCGGGCGCCGGATTTCCCGAAGACCGTGTGCGGGGTGATTTTTCAGGGCTCAGCCCGCCGGACGGGCTGCCAGTTTACCTTCACCTGCGACGGATCGCTGCTGCGACCACGCAGCGCGCGCAGTCTTGCCGCTGCGCGGTTGGTGGCCGAGCGCGTGCTGCGCGGCGAAGGTGGCGCGACGATCGGCGACGCGATCAACTATCATGCCGATTATGTCTCGCCGGTCTGGGCGCGCAGCCTCAGCCGCGTCACGAAGATCGGCGCGCACATCTTTTACCGCCGCCCGGGCGGAATCGGTGCGCCGACGGGGGAGGGCATCGTCTATGTGCCGGCCACGATGACGCGCGCGCTGCCCGTTCCCGGCACCTTTGCGCCTTGGGGCCTGCCGACGCTGGCGATCTCGCGTGCGGGCACGGTGCGCGCGATCGGCGCGCCGTCAGTCGCGCCCGCGGACCAGATAGGGGCGCGCGTCGATTCCCGTCAGCGAGACGATCAACTGCCGCCGGGTCCGGGCGCGACCGTCGCGCGTGCTGGCGTCGACACGAATCGTTAGCGGATGATCGATCAGGCTGTTGGGGTCGCCCACCGGCGCTGAGACTTTGGCGATGGCCGTCTCACCGCCGATCGTTGTCGGTGTCAGCTCCTCCTCATCGGCCATGATCCGTCGGGCAATGGGCGAGGCAAAGCGCGGGTCGAAATCGCCCTTGGGGCCGAAATCGACCGTGGCGAAGGGAATGATGCGCGCGGCAACCGCCGGGCCGACGCCCCGGATCAGGGCGAGCTCACCGACGTTACGAAGATTGCCGTTGCGCGGCAGCAGACCCTTGGGCGCGTAATAATCGGCTTCGGCGCCGTCGGGATTGGCATCGTCATTCTGATCGCGCCAGTCGAGGAAACTGTCGACCGCAATATCACGATCGGCGCCCGACAGGCCGAACGCTTCGAACATCGCTGCCGATTGATGGCGGTTGAGGCGATTGAGCGGAATTTTGCCGCGCTCGTCGATCACAGCAATCGCCAGATCATAGCCCGCAAAAGTGACGCGGTGGACCTGGCCATCGATCGCCCAGCGTCGGCGCCGGTCGGATTGGAGCACGCCCTGCAACGCGAGCGCAACGCCGCCATCGGCAGCGGCGGTCAGCCGGGCCTGATCACTCTCAGCCGCCGCCATAACCACCGTGCCCTGGCTGGCGAGCATCATCATCATCGACAGCATCGAAAGCAGCGCAATGCTGGCGACCGCTGCCAGCAGTGCATAACCCTGCTCGCCCTGCCGCCGCGGCGTCACGGGATTTGGCCGGTCGAGGCGAAAGGCTCGAGGCTCCTGATCTTGCGCCGCAGCTCGTCGGTGACCGCGCGGCCATCCTCGACCGAGCGCACGACGCGCGGGCGCAGGATCACGATCAGCTCGGTCCGGTCGACATTCTTGGCCTGGCGCCCGAACAAGCCGCCGATGATCGGGATTTGCGAGAGGAACGGAAAGCCGATCTTGTCGCGGCTTTCGGTGTTGCGGATCAACCCGCCGAGCGCGAGTACCTCGCCGTCCTTCACCGCGACCGATGTGTTGATCTTGCGCGTCGATATGGTCGGGGACGCAACCCCTGACCCGGCGGTGCGCGTGACATTGACGTCGCTGACTTCCTGCGACACGTCGAGCAGCACGACACCGGTCGCGTTGACGCGCGGGGTGACCTTCAGGATGACCCCGGTGTCGCGATATTCGATCGCGTTGATGACCGGTGCATTGCCCGAAATCGTCGAGGTCGAGCTTTGGGTGAGCACGGGTACTTGGTCGCCGACCTGTAGTACGGCGGTCTGGTTGTTGAGCACGAGCAGCTTGGGCGCGGAAACCACGTTGATCTTGGTCTTGGTCGCCAGCGTGTTGAGCACGGCGTTGAGCCCGGTGTTGGCAAACAGGAACGAAAAGCCCGGCACCTGGCGGACGATATTGGTGGCTGCGGTGGAATCGGTCAGGACGGTGTTGGTATTGCCGCTGGTGAAGTTCCACTGCACGCCATAGCGCAGATCGTCGGTCAGGCTGACCTCGGTGATCGCTGCTTCGATCAGCACCTGCACCGGCGGTACGTCGAGTTGGCGCAGTGCGGCTTCGATCAGCGCATAGACGCGCGGCGTGCCGAACACGATGATCGCATTGTTGTTGTCGTCGCTGGTGATGATCGCCGGGATCGCGCCGCCACCGCCGCTCGCTGTCACCGGCTGATCGTTCGGCGACGCGAGCGACCCGCTGCGCTGTGCGGCGGCCGGGTCGATGCCATCGCCGCGCTGGCTCGGCGCTGGCGGCGCGCCGTTGCTGTTGGCGCCGCGCTGCGGATTGCCGTCGGGATTGCCTTCATACCCCGATGGATCGACCGCACTCGCCCCGCCCGAGGTAGAATTGCCGAAGGCGGCATTGATCGTGCGCGCCAGATCGCGCGAGCGCCCGTTCTGGACGCGGTAGACGAATAGCTTGGCCTGGCTGCTTTGCCCTTCGCGGTCGAGAATTTCGACCCAGCGCTGGACGTCGCCCAGATATTGCGGCTGGCGGCTGATCGCGACGATGCCGTTCAGCTTTTCCATCGCGATCAGCCGCACCAGTCCCTTGGTCGGCGCATCGGGCGCGTTGAGCAGCTTTTCGAGCTCGGGTGCGATCAGCCGGGCATCGGTGTTGCGCGGAATATAGAGCCCGAACGACATCGCGCGCAGCCAATTGACGTCAAACTGGCGCAGCAGGTCGCGGGCACTCGCGCGCTGGCCCGATGTGCCCGACAAGGTCACGCTGTTCTGCGCGGTATCGGCCTGAACGACGACGCCGGGCAGGATCGGATCGAGCAGTGCCTTCATCTGATCGGCGCCAACAAATTGGAGTCGCACGATTTCATTGGCAAAGCCGCTGGCGTCGGGATCGGTCGGCGCCGCACCGCGCGCGCTGGCGATGGGCTCGATCGTGAAGCGCCCGTCCTGCGCGATTAGCGCGAGATCGCTGCGCCGGATCGCCTCTTCGAAAAAGGCCAGCACCGATTGGCGCGCGATCGGCCGCGTTGTGACGACAGTCACCGGCGTGTCGAGCCCGACGGCGACGCTATAGGGAACGTGCAGAATGTCGCCGAGCACCGACGCCGCTACGACGCGAATGCTCGCCGAGGGAAAGTTGATGCTGATATCGCCATCCACAATGCGCGGGCGCGGGGTCGGCGCGGGCGCGGGCTGCTGCTCCTTGCCCGGCAGGATCGTGGCCGAACTGTCGCGGTCCTGCGCCGGCGCAGCGGTGATCGGCAGCGCCGACAGGGCGATCAAGGCCGCATGAAGGGGCTTGGTCATGATCATCTCTTGTCCGGTTGGGGCGGATTATACTGGCCCGGTGAAATGGGTCGGTCGGCAAGCGGGATACGCACACTGCCGTCGGGGCCGCTGAAACGGACCGCATCATTGGTCACGGCGGTCAGGCGCCAGCTCTGGTAGCGCCTGCCGATCGGCAGCCGGATGATCTGCCCGTCGCTGCGTTGCAGGATCACGCGCGTAATGCCGCGTGCCCGCGTGATCCCGACCGGCGCGGCATCACCGAGCGGGCCGAGTGACGCGGGCGGCTGGTCATCGCGCCCGGTGCCGTGCACGGGGGTGAATATCGCCGCGCGCACGATCGCCGGGTCGGTGGCGATAGCTGAATCGGCGCGGGGCCGAACGATCGGCACAATTACCCGACCATAGCTTTCGGGCGGCAGCGCCTCGGTGCCCGTCAGCAGCTGAAAGACGGCGAGCAAGGCCAGCACAAGCGCCAGCAGCGCCGGGAGCAAGCTGCCGTCAGCGCGACTGGGCATGATCATACCATGTCGACGCTTCGATCCGCACGTTGAGCGTATCGGGTCGCGCGCTGATCGCTGCCGGATCCGCCGAGACCGACAAGGACGACATCGCGAGCAGCGGCTCCTGACTTTCAAGCGTGCCAAGCACCGCGACGAGTTGCGGCAAGGTCATCCGCGCCTCGATCCACGCGCCGACGCGACCCGGATCGGCTTCGATTTCCTGCATCGATCGCGTCTGGCCGCCCGCGTTGGTCACGGCGTCACTCAAGCGTGCTTTCAGAATTTCATTCGCCGCGACCAGCGTCGGCGCGGTGATGTGGAACCGATCGCTGTCGGCGCGCTGCGCCTCGGCGAGTTTGCGTAGTCGGCCGATGCTCGCGATCAGGCGGCTGTTGTTGGCATAGACCTGTGCCAGACGCTCGCGCTGTTCGGCGCGCTCGGCAAAGCCGCTCGCAATTGGGCTGATCAGCCCTAGCCACAGCAACGCGATTGCGGCGACCAGAATCAGGATCGCGATCAGGCGGCGTTCGCGCGCAGAGAGCGTTGCCATCATGGTTTGACGCTGCCCGCGCTGATGTCGAACGGTTCGCCTTCAGCCGATTCGGTTGCGACATCGGCGACCGTCGTGCGGATCGCAGTGAACCGACCACTGTCGCGCAATACCTTAAGGAGGTTGAGCTTGGCGGGTTTGTAGCCGCTGATGCGGAACTGGCTGCGATCCCAGGCGAGGCGTTCGACCCACGCACCGTTGGGCATGATATGGCTGGTGAGCGCAAGCACGCGGAGCGGATCGCCACGGCGACGCTCGGCGAGCAGTGTATCGCGTCGCCGCTCTTCGCGCTGGATCGTCGCGGCGAGCTTGCGCGCGGCTTTGGCCGAAGGCTCCTGATCATCGACCAGCACCTGCAACGTCTGGACGCTGGCGATGTCATGATAGACGAACAGTCCGAGATTGAGCGCGAAGCCGATCCCGACCAGCCCCCACCACAGTCCGGCGCGTTGGCGCCCCGCCGCGACCAGCCCATCGGCGCGCATCGGCGCGAGGAAATCCACCGCGAGCGTGGTGCTATCGGCCTCCACCAGACCCACCGCGCGCGGCGTGACACCTGCGTTGGCGCAGGCATCGGCGATGTCTTCAGCAAGCGTTTTCGGGATCGCCGCGACGTCGACCTGCACCGTACCGGGCGCCGCGCCAGGGCCGAGGATGCGCGCGTCGCTATAGGCCGCGCCGAGCGCAAAGGGGGTTAGCCGGTCGAGATCGAGGGCGATCAGCCGCTTGAGATCGGCGAGCGGGAGGGCGGGGCGATCGACCACGCGCGTCAACACCAGCGCGGGATCGATCAGGATGCTCGCCCCCCCCGGCGTCGGCGCGCCGCCATGCGCCTCGACCGCCAGCCGGGCGCCGTCCCAGCGAAGCCGCTGCCCCGGCGGTACCTGCCGCTGCGGCCGCAGCCGGGCGGGCAGCATCCCAGCCATTTCGTCGACCCACCAGCGCCAGCCCTGCGCCGCCTTGCGCGCCAGCGTGCCGATATCGGCATCGAGGAAAGTGCCCGACTTGATCATGTGCCAGCACAAATCCCGGTAAACGGATCGAGCCGACACGCGCTGTTGATCGTCGCGGCGGGCCGCATGATCAGATCGGGCCATTGCCGCCGGTCGCCGGGCGCGAAATCGAGCCGGACCCGGATCAGCTCGGGCGGCAGCGGCTGCTGCGTCCAGTCGCGGTGCCAGCGCCGCTCGCGCTCGCCACGCTGCGCCCCGAAATAGTCGATCTCGAGGTGGCGCACGCCGGTCAGCAGGATCGTCGGCGTCCAGCCCGCTTCGCCCGGTGCATTGGGGTCGATCCGATCCGACAGATCGGGGCTGTCATAGAGCACGATCTGCCCCGACGCCGTGCGTACCAGCCGGTAGCGGCGGACGGTCGTTGGCTGCGCGGCGGGCAGGGCAGGCGCCAGGAAGCCGAGCCGACTCCGCTCTCCAGCGATGTCGACCGTCGGCTTTTCCAGATCGAAGCGCGCGCTCGGCACGATCGATTCGATGCGGTTGCGCACGATGTTTTGCGCGGTGACGATCGTCTGGCTGGTGGCGGCCTGCTGCGCGGCGCGCTGGGCCATCCGCCGCGTCAGCAAGGCCCCCGCCGACAACATGCCCCCAACAAGCCCGAGCAACGCCAAGGTGACGAGCAATTCGATCAGCGTGAACCCCGCTTGGGATCGCGTGCGCGTCACGGTCGCGCCAGCCTGAGACTATGCAGCACCGCCAGCGGCTTGCCATTCGGACCTTTGCCCGCCGACACGGTGATCGATTCGATCTTCGGGCGCGCAAATTGCGTCGGATAGGGGGCGATCTGGACCCGCCAGTCGACGCCGCTGGTGCGCCCGCGCGTTTCGAACTGGCCGGTGTCGGCGGCGGCGGCAATGGCGGCCAGCTGCGATTGCGCCACCAGCATCGCGATCCGGCGGTCATCGACGGTGCGCGTCGCCCGCGCCTGCGACACCACCACTTGCAGCGTCGCCGCCAGCGCAGCGGCGATGATCGCCAGCGCGATCAGCGTCTCGACCAGCGAAAAGCCCCGGGTGGCGTTGCTGCGTGTCATTGCGGCGCGGCCAAGCTGACGACGCCGGTCGACGGATAGACCGTGATGTCGGCCCGCAAGCCCCGATCGATCAGCGTGAAACGGCCGCCGTCCGACGATCCGTCGGCGAAGAAGCGCAGCGACGGCCGGTCGATCGCGGCAATGCGCAATCCCTTGGCAAGCGGCGGCTGCGCGACATTGTCGACGGCAAATTGATCGCCGGTGCCAAGCAGCGAGAAACGCGTCGTGGTGCTGGTGCGGATCGCGGTGGCGCGTGCGAGGCGGATGCCCTGCACCAGGGCCGCTTCGTTGGTGCGAAAATGCTGGCGGTGGATCGCACGGTCGATGCGCGGAAAAGCCAGCCCCGCGATCAAGCCGGCGATAGCGACGACCACCAGCGCTTCGATCAGCGTGAAGCCGTGCTGGTGCGGTTTACCAATTGCCGACATCTTTGGCCTCGCCGGTCCCGCCGGGTGCATTGTCCGAACCATAGGAAAAGACATCGACTTCGCCGTGGTCGCCGGGCGTCTTGAAGCGATAGGGATTGCCCCACGGGTCGGTGATCGCGCTGGTGTCGGGCAGATAGGGGCCGTTCCACACCGGCACATCGGCGGGCGGCTTGATCAGCGCGACCAGCCCTTCCTGCGCGGTTGGAAAGCGGTTGGCGTCGAGCCGAAACAGTTCGAGCGAGCCCGCGATATTCTTCGCCTGCACCCGCGCGGTCTGGGTTTTCGACGTGCCCAGATATTTGATCACGCGCGGGCCGACGATCGCGGCGAGCAAGCCAAGAATCGCCAGCACGACCAGCAATTCGAGAAGCGTGAATCCGGCGCTGCCGTGGGTGCGGGGACGTTTGGTCATGGTTCAGGATACCGCCACATCGTTGAAGCCGAGAATTGCCGACATGATTGCCGCAATGATCGCCGCGACTGCCGCGCCGAGGATGATCGTGATCAGCGGCGTCACCACGCCGATGATGCGCTGAAGCCGGATTTTGACATCGCGGTCGAGCACATCGCTTAACCGGTCGAGCATTAGCGCGAGCTGCGAAATTTCCTCACCGGTGCGCAGGAAACCGAGCGCAATGCGCGGGAAGACCCCGGTCTCGGCGAGCGGCGTGGTCAGGCCACCGCCTTGCTTGACGCTGCTGGCGACATCGCTGACCGCGCGCGCCATCACGCTGTTGGTGATCGTTCGCTGGGCGACGGCCAAGGCCGACGGCAGCGTCACGCCGCCATCAACCAACGCGCCCAGCGTGCGGGCGAAGCGCGCGGTCTCGATATGCTGGACGAGCGTGCCGAGTTGCGGCAGCCGCAGCACGATCCGGTCGCGCCATGCGCGCGCGGCGCGTTGCTGGAAACTCGCCCAAATGATCGCGCCCGCGCCAATTGCGCCGCCCAGGATCAACCACCCCTGTGCGCGCAAGCCCCGGCTCAGATCGAGCACGAAGCGCGATTCGGGCGGCAAGGCTGTCCCCGCGCCCACAAACAGCGCATCAAATTGCGGCACGACGAACAACAGCATCATCAGGATCACTGACACCGCGATGACAATCAGGATGACCGGATAGATCATCGCGGTGGTGATCAGCGCGCGCAGATCATCGGCCTGTTGCATTGCGCCGGCGAGCCGTCCGAGCGCGGGGCCGAGCGCGCCATTGGCTTCGCCCGCTTCGGCCATCGCCTGCGCCATCGGCGGGAATAGTGCGGGGGCGTCGGCCATCGCGCTCGACAGCGGTTGGCCCTGCTTGATCGCGGCGAGCAGCCGGACGAATTCGGCACGCACCCCGGCATGGCCGATATTCTCGATCGTCAGCGCCACCGCGCGGTCGAGCTGGAGCCCAGCCCCGAGCAAGGTCGCGAGTTCGCCGAAGGTCTTCGTCACCGCCATGCGCGCCTTGCCGCTGATCCGCTGGCGCTGGGTGGTGACCGCCACTGCGCTTGAGGGCCGTTCGGTGACATCGACCGGCATCACGCCCAGCCGCCTGATCTGCGCGACGGCGTGGGCGCGGGTCGGCGCGTCGATCTCGCCGCGGGTCTGGCGGCCATTGGGGGCGATCGCCTGATAAGCAAAGTTCGCCATGCTCAGCTTTCCGCCGCAACCCGCAATACTTCTTCGAAGGTCGTGGTGCCGGTCTGCAGCTTGGTGATGCCATCGGCGAGCATCGTCGTCAGCGCGCCGCTCTTGCGCGCCGCCTTGGCAATGGTGCGCGCGTCGGCGCGTTCGAGCACCCGCCCGGCAACCTCGTCATCGATCGTGAGCAACTCGATCAGCGCGATCCGCTTGTCGAAGCCGGTGTGACGGCAGGTGTCGCATCCGACCGCCTTGAAGAAGGGGCCGGATGTCGTCCCGTCCAGCCCAAGCGCGCCAAGCTGCGCCTTGCTCGGCTGATAGGGCTGGCGGCAGGTCGGGCACAGCCGCCGCACCAGCCGCTGCGCCAAAATGGCGTTGAGCGTCGAGCTGAGCAGGAACGGCTCGACCTGCATGTCGATCAGCCGCGCAATCGCGCCGACCGCCGTATTGGTGTGCAGCGTCGACAGGATGGTGTGGCCGGTCAGCGCCGCTTGTACCGCGATTTGCGCGGTATCGAGGTCGCGGATTTCGCCGACCATCATCACATCGGGGTCCTGCCGCAAAAAGGAGCGCAGCGCGGTCGCAAAGGTCAGGTCGATCGCATTATTGACCTGCATCTGGACTATGCCCGCCAGCCGATATTCGATCGGATCCTCGATCGTCAGGATCTTGCGCGTGCCCGAATTGAGTTCGGACAGCGCGGCATAAAGTGTCGTCGTCTTGCCGCTGCCGGTCGGGCCCGTGACGAGCACGATGCCATAGGGTTTGGCGAGCGCGGCGCGCAGCCGGTCGGCAAGGTCGTTGCTGAAGCCAAGGCTGGCGAAATCGAGCGCGAGATTGGCGCGGTCGAGAATGCGCAGCACCACCGTTTCGCCGTGGATCGACGGCGCCGTCGCCACGCGCAGATCAATCTCATTCCCGCGCACGGCGAGCCGCATGCGGCCGTCCTGCGGCAAGCGTCGCTCGGCGATGTTGAGCCCCGCCATCACCTTGATCCGCGACACCAGCGCCGATCGCATCGACGGCGGCAAGGGCGGCTGCAACACCAACACGCCATCGATGCGGAAGCGGATCACCACGCGGTCGTCGGCGGGCTCGACATGAATGTCCGACGCGCGCAGATCGACCGCGTCGGCAATCAGGCGGTTGACGGCGCGGATGACCGGCGCATCGCTGACGAGATCGCGCAAGCGTTCGAGGTCATCTTCATCGGCGGCGGTGTCGCCATCGGTCGCATCGACCGGCGTCTCGCGGTAAAGCCGGTCGATCGCCGCATCGATATCGCTCGGCAGCGCGACGACCCGCGCAACAGGAAGGCCGTAAAGGAAACCGAGCGCTTCGGCCGCAAAATCGTCAAACGGATCGGCCATCGCCACATGCAGCCATCCCGCGTCGGCCGCGATCGGCAGCACGCGTGCGTCTCGCAAGAATGCCGTGCTCGGGCTGGCACCTGCGACCGGCGCGGCGGGCAGCGCCTCTGCCGCAAGCTGTGGCAGCCCGGTCGCTGACGCGATCGCCTCAGCAAGCGCCCGTTCGGAGACCAGCCCCAGTCGATTGAGCACGGTCTGGAACGGCTCGCCAGTTTCCGCCGCGACAGCGGTCGCGCGCGCAAAGGCTTCGGCAGTGATAAGTTTTTGGCATTGGACAAGCGCGGGAATCGAGCCGTCGCCGACCGTGGGGTGATGCCCCGTCGTGCGGCCCGGAAGAGTCGGAAAATGCGCGGTCTGCACCTCCATAGCCTCTCCAAATTCCCCCGCTAGCTCGTTGCTGCCCCGCCCACTTTCATCAGTGTGCGATATCGGGGGGCGCTGGCAAGCGCGACTTATGGTTACGACGAAAAAGATTGGGATACCGTAATATTCATTAATACAATGATTGATGTTAAATCATTGTGGCATATGGGGATAGTTATGGTTGATAAAATTTTATGACAAATTGAAGAATCTGTCCCGATTCTGGATGGTTGCGGTTCGAGATAACTTGAACTAAAGTCCGACTCGGAGGCTAGGCAGGGGCAATTCTTTTCAAATATTAAATTGAAAAGACAAATCAAGACGTGTTTGTCTTTAATAAAGCACAATCTTGATCGAGCCGAACCCGAGTGTTGTTGCGTATGCGTAAAGCAATCGAAACCATTTGGGAAAGAGGAACCCCCATGTCCAAATCGATAAAGCTTGCCGTGCTTGCCACGGCCGCATTGGCGCTGCCTGCGCTGATGCCGTCTGCCGCGTTTGCGCGTGGTGATGATGAAGGTAAGGGCAAGTTCAGCCGCGACCAGGAAGTTGGCTATCTCGGCGAATTCAGCACCTCCGCCATTGCCAAGAACATCCGCGAACGCCTCGAAAACCGTCGCGATGCGCGCCGTGTTTCGGACACCGCCGATCGCGTGCTGATGTGGACCGAAGTCGCGCTCGATGCCAACGCGCTCGATCACACGCCCCCTAGCGGCGGTCGCGCTGCGCTGAGCCAGGGCGGCCCCGTGCGCACCGCGCGTGCCTTTACGATGACGCAGATTGCCGTGTTCGACGCCGTCAATGCGTTCAAGGGCAAGTTCCGCCCGTACAACAACATTGGCAGCGCGCCGCGTGGCGCGTCGATCGATGCCGCGATCTGCTATGCCGCGCATGACGTGCTCGTCGCGCTCTACCCGACCCAGCAGGCACGTATCGACGTCGTGCTGTCGTCGGATCTGAGCCAGGTTGGCGGTTCGGCTGCCAGCATCAACGCCGGCAAGGTGGTCGGTCAGGCAGCCGCTGCCGCGATCCTCGCACGTCGCAGCGCCGATGGCTCGCAGGTCAGCGAAGTCCAGTTCGGTGCCGGTGGCCGGGTCGCTTCGGGGACGACGACCTATTTCGGCCAACCGGTCAACAACGGCAACGGTCTGGCGTTCAACTGGTCGCCCGATCCGCTGACGCCGGGCGCAACCCCGGGGAGCGTCAATGGGCTGGCACTGGGCGCCAATTGGGGTGCGGTGACACCGTTCGTGCTCGCACGCGGTGACCAGTTCCGCGCACCGCCGCCGCCAATGCCCGGCACGGCAGCCTATCGCGCTGGCTGGAACGAAGTGAAGGCAATCGGCGCTTCAAGCGATACCGCTGGCAGCACCGCCACCGCCGCCACCAAGTTCATCGGCAACTATTGGGGCTATGACGGCGCGCCGCTGCTCGGCACCCCGCCGCGCCTGTACATGCAGATTGCGATCCAGCTCGCCAAGAACAATGGCGTTACCGGTGTTGCCGAGCTTTCACGCTATCTTGCGATGGTCGCAACATCGATGGGCGATGCCGGTATCGCGGCATGGGACAGCAAGTATTTCTACAACTACTGGCGTCCAGTGACCGGCATTCGCCGTGGCACTGAGGATGGCGATGCGCAGACGGGGGCCGATGCCGCCTGGAAGCCCGTCGGCATCTCGGTGATCAACACGACCGCCCCGATCCTCGCGACGCCGCCGTTCCCGGCCTATGTTTCGGGCCACGCCACGTTTGGCGCGGCGGTGTTCGAAACGATCCGTGGCTTCATCCCCAACAACACGCGTTTCACCTTCGTGTCGGATGAATATAACGGTGCCGGTGTCGATCCGTTCGGCACGCCGCGTCCGCTCGTCCCCGTTCGCTTCCGCTCGCTCGAACAGGCGCAGGAAGAAAATGGCCAGAGCCGCGTCTACAACGGCGTGCACTGGATCTGGGACAGCACGGCCGGCCAGAACATCGGCGTCAGCATCGGCCAGTACATCCCGAACCACGCGTTCCAGCGGGTTCGTGGCGAACGCGACGACGATTAATCGCGTTCGATGAGGTTGTGCCGTCCGGCGATCATGGTCGTCGGGCGGCACGCTCCCACGGCAGGGTCGCGCAAGGAAAGCCGAGCGCGGCCCTGCTGCTTTGGGGCGGTGCAAATATCAGCTGGCGGTCGCAGTGGCGCGCTGGCGGTGGGGAATAGCATGATGTTAAAGTCCATTTTTCTATCGGTACTGCTTGGCTTTACCGCGCTGTCGGGTGCTGGCGCGCAGACCGCCGCGCCGTCGGCCACGGGTCAGGCCCCCCGCACGCCGCCGCCAATCCGCGAGAAGTTCGTCGAACAAGGGATCGATCAGCTCAGCTCGCCCTTCACCAAACCGACCGTCCTCAAGCTCAACGCGATCGTTCAGAAGTCCAAGGACATCATCGATCGCTTCGACCACGATATCAAAGCGATCCGCACCGCCGTCGCCGCAGCCGCCAAGCGCGGCGCGCCGGTGGCTGCCCGCGCGCGCGCCACCGCAAGCCTTGGCACGCTGTCCGCGCTGTCGGGGCGCGCGCGGGTCAATCTGGCCGAGATGAAGCGCGCTGAACGCGGCGTGCGGACCAGCGGCGAGAAATATAACGACACGATCCTGTCAGCGATGGTGGCGTTCTGCGTCGACGTCGACACCGAAGTGCGCACCGAACATCGCCAGCTCGCCGCCAAGCTCAAGCGCGGCTGAGGCATCACCGCGTGGTGGCCTGACAATGACGGACGGATTGGCAAAACGGTGCAGCTTCGCGGCGGGCGACATGGCGGCCAGCCTCGCGCTGATGCTGGGGGCCGTGCCCGCCGCAGCGGCAGCGCATGAGATTGGCGAAGCGGACAAGGCACCGAAGACCGATGTCACCGTCACCGCCGCGCGCGACGGGAAAGCCGCCGTTGACCGGTTGACCCTGCCGATCGCCGAACAGCCGCAGGCGATCACCGAGATTTCGCGCGAAGACCTTGAACGGCGCGGCGTCTCCAATCTCAACGATGCCTTGCGCAATGTCGCGGGATTGAGCCTCGGCGCGGGCGAGACCAGTTTTCAGGGCAATAACGCGATCCTGCGGGGCTTTACGACGCGCAACGATCTGTTCGTCGATAACGCCCGCGATTACGGCTATTACTTCCGCGACAGCTTCGACGATGCGCGGATCGATGTGCTGAAAGGGCCGTCAGCGATCCTGTTCGGGCGAGGTGCGACCGGTGGCTTGATCGCGCGGACGACGCGCCAGCCCGATCAGACCACGCGCGTTGAAGCCTTGTTCCAGGCCGGGCTCGACGACACGCTGCGCTTCACGGTCGACGCCAATGTCGCGGGCGTGCTCGGGACCGGTAGCGCGGTGCGGCTCGATGCCGTCGTCCATCGCTCGGGCGTGGCCGCGCGCGATGGCGCACTGTCCCGCCGCTGGGCTGTGGCACCCAAGATCGCCTTTGGGCTCGGGACCGCGACGCGGCTGTTCATCGGCTATCAGCATCAGGAAGAGCGCAACCGCCCCGATTACGGCATTCCCTGGTATGTCGGCACACAGGCCAATCCCGGCGTCCCGGTGCCGGTCGCGCGCACCACTTATTACGGGTTCAGCAATGATCGCCTGAATACCAACGTCAATATTGTCACGGGCCGGGTCGAGCATGATGTCACTGCGCAGACATCGCTGCGCGCGCAGATCCGCTATTCGAACAACAGTCGCGATTTTCGCTATAGCGAGGCGGTGCTGCCTGCCGGCACGCTGCGCACGACGCCGCTCGACCAGATCAGTGTGTCGCGAACGCTGTTTCAGGGCACCAGCCGCGACATCTTCCTCCAGGGCCAGGTCGATCTGCGCACCGCCTTCAAGCTGGGCGGCACCCAGCACATTTTGGTCACCGGGTTCGAGGCCGCGCGCGAAGGCGCCGAGCCGGTCTATGTCACCAATACCAATGTGCCTGGGACCACGCTCGTCGCGCCGACCAACCCGTTCTACGCCGATGGCACCAGCAGCTTTGTGCGATTGCGCGCGCGCACGCGGTCGTTTTCCTTCGGGATATTCGCAATCGACACGATCGAGCTCGGCCCGCAGTGGCGCGCGATCATCGGCCTGCGCTGGGACAGTTTTTCGACGCGCTACGTCAGCACCAGGTTCGCGGCATCGGGGGCGACCGATCGCGCGACCGACATCGACCGGACCGACCGCAAGTTCAGCTATCGCGGCGCTTTGCTCTATAAGCCCGTGCCGTCGCTGACGCTCTATGTCGGCTACGCCAATTCGTTCAATCCGTCGGGCGAGGGGATTGAATCGCTCGTCTCGGCCGGGCGATCGGTAGCCGAAGCCAATATCAACCTGCCGCCCGAGACAAGCTTCTCGGTCGAAGGGGGCGCGAAGTGGCAGGTCTTCGGCGCGCGCGGCTTATTGAGCGCGTCGCTGTTCCGGATCGAAAAGGACAATGCGCGCGTCCCCAATCCGACAACACCGGGATTCAACGCGCTCGGCGGGCGGCAGCGTGTCGATGGCGTCGAGATCGAGTTCGGGGGGACGCCGCTGCCGGGCTGGGACGTCAAGTTCGGCTATAGCTATCTCGACAGCCGCACCTTGGCGTCGGGCACCGGCGGCCCGATCGTCGGCGCGCCCTTGCCGATCACCCCGCGCCACAGCGGCTTTTTCAGCACGGCCTATAATGTCACGTCGCGTTTCAATCTGGGAATGAACGTCACGGCTGCGGCGGACCGCGTCGGGCAGAACACACCGGCACTTTATCTGGTGGCGCCGGGCTATGCCGTGCTCGACCTCAGCGCACGCTACCGCGTCACGCGCTGGCTCGACGTGTCGGTGACGGCGAACAACGTTACCGACACACTTTATTATGACCAGCTGCACCCCTTTCACGTCATCCCCGGTGCGGGTCGCACTGCGCTCGTCGCGCTCAAGGCGGTTTTTTGAGCGCGCGCCGCGATAATCTGGGGTAGCCCTAGCGCGATGCTTGAAATCACCGGCGTCCTGACGCCCGCCGAAATCGCCGAAGTGCGCACGCTGATCGCCGGTGGTCAGTGGGTCGACGGGCGCGCCACCGCCGGTCCGCTATCGGCGGCGGTCAAGCGCAACCGCCAGCTCGACGAGGATGATCCGGCCGGGCGCCGCGCAGGCGCGATCATCCTCGACGCGCTCGCGCGTAGCGGCGTGTTCGCCTCGGCCGCGCTCGCCGCGCAAATCGCGCCGCCGCTGTTCAACCGCTATGGGCGTGGCGAGGGCTATGGCGACCATGTCGACAACGCCATCCGGCCGCTGCTGCGCGGGCGGATGCGGCTCGACCTGTCGGCGACCTTGTTTCTGACGCCGCCCGAGGAGTATGGCGGGGGCGAGCTCGTAATCGATGGCGCGCCGGGCGTGAAACTGGCTGCGGGCGACCTGTTGCTCTATCCGGCGGGCAGCGTGCACCGCGTTGAACCGGTGACCTTCGGCGAGCGCGAAGCCGCCTTTTTCTGGGTCCAGAGCCTGGTGCGCGATCATGCGGCGCGCGCGATGCTGTTCGCGCTCGATCGCACGATCCAGTCGCTCGCAACCGGTACACCGCAAGTCGTTGAATTAACCGCGCTCTACCATAACCTCCTGCGGCGTTGGTCGACCCCCTGACGCGCAACGGTCGCTTCGAACGCTCGCGTTAGCGGCGCGGCAGCACGATCGTCGCGTCGAGCCCGCCGCCATCGCGGTTGCGCAAGCTGATGTCGCCGCCCGCTTCGCGCACGATCGCGCGGGCGAGCGTCAGGCCGAGGCCTGCGCCGCCGGTATCGCGATTGCGCGAGCTCTCGAGCCGAGTGAAGGCGTCGAAAACATGCGCGATCTTGTCGGGCGCGATGCCGGGGCCGCGATCGGCGATGACGATGTCGATCTCGGTCGGGCGCGCGGCAATGCTGACGTCAGCCGATCCGCCATATTTGACGGCGTTTTCGACCAGATTGCGCACCGCGCGCCGCATCAGCGCGGGGCGGAGCTTCAGGGTGATGCGCGGCGATTCAGCGAACTGCACATCGGCGCCGAGCGCGTCGAAATCATCGACCACGGCCTCGACCAGCGCGCCGAGATCGGCCTCTGTCACTGGCTCACTTGGCCGCCCGAGCCGCGCGAGCGAGAGGATATCGTCGAGCGTACGGCTCATGTCGTCAATCGTCTCGGCCATGCGCGCGCGGTCCTGATCATCGTCGACCGATTCGATCCGCACGCGCAGCGCGGCGAGTGGCGTGCGCAGATCATGGCCGATCGCGCCGAGCATCTGATCCTTTTCGTCGAGCATCGCCGACACGCGCAGCCGCAACTGGTTGAACGCTGCGATCACCGCGCGCACGTCATTGGGGCCGGTCTCGTCGAGCGGCGGCGCGATATCGCCGGGGCGATAGCTGCGCGCCGCCGCCGCCAGCGTTTGCAAGGGCCGGGAAATCCGCCGCGCCGCCCATAGCATCGGCAGCAGCACGATCACGTAGAGGATCAGCGTCTGCGCGACGAGCGTCGCGATCAGCCCGCGCTCGCCCCGCTGCCACGGCGCGCGCAGCACCAGCCAGCCGCCATGGTCCGGGCGTTCGACGGCGACCACAAGCTCCGCGCCGAACCGCATGTAGCGCTGGGCTTGCCGCCGCCCGAAAGTCTGGAGCCGCGGGTCGCTGCGGTCAACCGGGCGCACAGCGGAGTCGATTTGACCGGGCTTCAGGCCGAGCTCGATCAACTCGCTGCGCAGTGCCGTTTCGATTTCGGTTAGCCTTGTGGTGCTTCCGCTGAGCGGATCACGCGGCACCAACTGGATGCGCCCGCGCCCGTCACCCGGCTGGCGGAAACGGCCAGCGGCAATCCGGTCTTCGACATCAGCGATGCGCGCGGCGGCCGGGCCGACCACGCCTTGCAGCCGCGCCTGCCGCCGTGCTTCGAAGATCAGCGCGAAATTGATTGCCTGCGCCACGAACAGCGCAATCGCGACCAGCATCGCCAATTGGCCGGGCAGGCTGCGCGGCCACAGCCGACCAAGGGTCACGGGTGGTTCACAGCCGGTGGACTTCAGCCGCCAGCGTATAACCGCCGCCCCAGACGGTCTTGATGATGTCGGGCAGCTTGGGGTCGGACTCAATCTTCCGGCGTAAGCGGCTGACCTGATTGTCAATTGCGCGGTCGAACGCAGCGGCTTCGCGGCCCTGCGTCAGATCGAGCAACTGGTCGCGCGTCAACACCTGACGCGGGCGCTGAACCAGCGCGAGCAGCAGATTATATTCGCCCGTCGACAGCGCGACCGACACACCCTCGCGGTCGACGAGCGCGCGCTCGCCGGTCTTGAGCACCCAGCCGGCAAAGCCGTAAGCATTGGCCTCGGGCGGGTGGAGCCGCGCGCCGCCATTGGCCGCACGCCGCAGCACGACCTTGACCCGCGTCGCCAGTTCGCGCGGCGAAAAGGGCTTCACGACATAATCGTCCGCGCCCATCTCCAGCCCGACGATGCGGTCGGTCTCTTCGCTCCGCGCGGTCAGCAGGATGACGGGCACGTCGCTGGTCGCGCGCACGTGCCGCGTCAGGCTGAGGCCATCCTCCCCCGGCATCATGATGTCGAGGATGGCGAGATCGATTGCATAGGCCGCCAGCCGCGTCCGCGCGGCTTCGGCATCGGCGGCTTGCGTGACCCGAAAACCCTGGCGCGACAGGAATTGCGCCAGCGGCTCGCGGATCGATCGCTCGTCGTCGACAAGCAGCAAATGGGGCTGATCGGCCATGACATTCGGGTTTAGCATAGGCTTTGTCAGTTCGTGCAAGGGGTAGGGCCGGGCGGACGGGGAGGGGATGTGTCCGCCCGGCAACCAGGGAAAATCCCCGGTATCTCGGTGGGCTTATTGCGGCTGAAGTTCCGCTTCGGATGCACGCGGCCCTTGCCCGCCGAAGCGCCGTCCACCGCCCGCGCCGAGGCGTGCGCGAATGGCATCCCGCTCGCTGGCGTCGACTATGCCGTCGTTGTTGGTGTCGATCCGGGCGAACGGGGCCTCGAACTCGGCGCGGCTAAGCTTGCCGTCGCCATTGCGGTCGAGCCGGGCCATCCGCCCGCCGCCGCCTGCGCCACCGCCGCCAGACCCGCCCTGCGGGATCGCGGCGCGCTCGGTCGCGTCGATGAAGCCGTCCTTATTGGCATCGAGAAGGTCGAAGGGCGCCACATATTCGGCCCGCGTGACCTTGCCGTCGCCATTGGTGTCGAGCCGCGCGAGCATCCCGCCACCACCGCCGCCGCCGGGTCCGCGCGGACCTGCGCCACCGGGCGGCGGGGGCATGCCGGGTCCGCCTGCCTTGTCGCCGCCGGGGCCGCCCGGACCCATGCCGTCAGGTCCCATGCCGCCTGGCCCACCCGGGTGCTCAGCGCGCATCGTGTCGCGTGCGGTCTTGCGCTCTTCAGGCGTAAGCTGACCGTCCTTGTTTGCGTCCATCATGTCGAAGCGCTTGGCCGCCTGCGCGAGGAATTCGGCGCGGGTGACGACGCCGTCGCCATTGCCGTCACCGAGCCGCACCGCGCGACGATCGGCCTTACTCGGGCTCGGGCCCTGCTGCGGTGCGGGCTGCGCGCAGGCCGCGCTCGACATGACAATCCCGGCAAGCGCCGTGGCGGTGATCCAATGCCTCATGGTCGTTCCTTTTCCTGATCGCGTCAGCAACGCGTGACCTGTCGACCAACTTTTCGCGCCCAGATGTCGCGCGCTTTTGTCATCGGATGCCCGAATTGTCGCAATTTGTCGCAGCAGGGCAGCGTCAGGCGAAGATCGCGACGCTTTGCATCCCTTCGGCGATAAGCTGCCCGTCGGCATTCCAGAGCGCCATCGACTGGCTCGAACAGCCGTTGCGGGCATAGTCCGACTGCGCGCGCAGCAGCCACCAGCCGTCGGTCGTCGATGGCGTCGGCGTGAGCAGATTGACGATCCAGGTGAGCGAGCTGATCGGCCCCATCTGCTGCCCGAACAGCCGGATCGCGGCGGGCGGCATGCCGTCGGCGATCGCCATCACATGCACCATAGGGTCGATCCCTTCAAAGGCCTTCATCCGGCCCCAGCGCAGCAACTCGGCGGGGCCGATCTCGGGCTCTTTCATGTCGAAGAATTCGAAATTCTGGGCGAAGAATCCCTCCGGCCCGCTCCATAACTTGGTGCCGGGTTCGGGCGGGCGACGATCAACCGGTGGGCGCTGGTCGAAGTCCACAACCGAGGGCTGGTCGGCCATGAACACGAAAGTGGCGCGCAGGCCTAACCCGGCATCGGACACGACATCGGCCTGAATGAACGCCGCTGTGCGCCCGCGCCGCAGCTTGGTGGCGGTGACGCGAACCTCTCCCGCCAGTGGGCCGATGAACGACACTTGCGCCGATCGCAGCGGCGGCAGATCGGGCTCGCATTGCTGCGCGGCATGCAGCGCGAGTGCCGCCGACAGTCCGCCATAGCTGGTGCGCCCCTGCATCCAGTCGGTCGGGATTGCGCCGACAAAGCCGCCCTCGATCGGCGTGGTCTGGCCAAGAATTTCGGCAAGCGTCGTCATGCTATGGCTTTCCATTGATCGCGCAATTCGCGCTTGAGCACTTTGCCGATCGCGCTCCTCGGCAGTTCATCGACCGCAACCAGATCAGCGAGGCGTTGGGTCTTGCCGAGCTTGGCGTTGGTATCGGCGAGGATTGCCGCCGCATCGGCACCGCCATTCGCCACGAAAAAACCCACCGGCGTTTCGCCCCAGGCTTTGCTCGGCACGCCGACCACGGCGCAATCGGCGACTTGCGGGTGAGTGCGCAGCACGGCTTCCAAGTCGCTGGGGTAAATGTTGAACCCGCCCGAGATGATCAGGTCCTTCTTGCGGTCCATCAGGATCAGGAAGCCGTCTTCGTCGAAGCGCCCGACATCGCCGTGGCGGATGTAGCGGTTGCCCTCACCGTCGTGCCATTCGGCGGCGGCGGTTGCGTCGGGGCGGCCGTGATAGCCGTTCATCATCGCGGGTGACCGGCCGACCACCTCGCCCATCTCACCGGCGGCTACTTCGTTGCCATCATCGTCGATCAGGCGGATGTCGTGCCCCTCGGCGGCCAGGCCGACGCTGTGCAGCTTGGTGGGGTTGAGTGTGCAATTGAGGATCGTCGTGCCGCCACCTTCGGTCATGCCATAATATTCGACCAGCAACCCCGGCCAGCGCGCGCAAACATCGGCCTTGAGCTTGGCCGAGAAAGGCGCCGACGTGCAGGTCTTGAGCCGGAAGCTGGACAGGTCGAAGGCGTCGAAATCGGGGATTGCCATGATGCGGCTATATTGCACCGGCACCAGCATCGCATGCGTTGCGCGGTTGGCCTCGGCCATTTCGAGGAATCGGCGCGCGTCGAACTTGGCCATGATGACGGCGGTGCCGCCCCAGCCGATCGTCGGCAGGAATACGACCAATGTGGTGTTCGAATAGAGCGGCGTGGCGACCATCGTCACCGCGTCGCCGAACCCGGCGGCGGCATTGCGGTGGATATGCGCCCAGCGCATCGCGTGGCTCTGGACGATCCCCTTGGGCGTGCCGGTGGTGCCCGAGGAATAGATGATGTTGAAGGGGTCGGCGGGCGCGATCTCGACCGGGGCGGGGCGGGTGCCTTCCTGGGCGAGCCAGGCGTCGAAGTCCGCGCTGCCGAGCTCGATCATCCGCGCGGCGATGGGCTGGCCGGCGAGCGCTGCCCGCGCGTTCGCGTCGACGAAGACATGCGCTGCGCCGCAATCATTGATCATCGCGGCGAGCTGTTCGGGCGTCGATCCCGGTGCCAGCGGGGTGGCAGCGCCGCCAGCGCGCAGGGTCGCGAGGAACACTGTCGCACAAGCGACCGAAGGCGCCCCAACGATTGCGACCGCCTGTGCGTGCGCCAAACCATCGCGCTGGAGCGCCGCTGCGATCCGGTCCATCGCGGCATCAAGCGCGGCATAGCTCAGCGCGCCGTCCTCGCCGACGATCGCGGTCTTGGCGCCGCGCTCGATGCCATGCGCGCGGATGATCTCCGGCAGCGCGGCAAAGTCGCTGGCAAGCTGGGTCGCGGCGTCCATATCCCCTCCGATTGAGCGAAGCGCTAGGCGAGCCGCTACCAAAATGCCATACGCGATCTTCGAAAACGTGACCGGGAGCCAAAGTTCATGCTGTTCTACGATGCCGTCAACCCGGCCCCTAACCCTCGGCGTGTACGGATTTTTATGGCCGAGAAGGGCCTGAAGATCACCACCAAAGTGCTGTCGATCCCTGAGGGCGAGCACAAGGGTGAGGAATTTCTGGCCGTCAATCCGCTCGGGCAAATCCCGGCGCTTGAACTCGACGATGGCGAGGTGATTACCGAAAGCGTGTCGATCTGCCGCTTCCTCGAAGCGCTCAATCCCGATCCGCCGATGTTCGGCACCGGCCCCAAGGGGATTGCCGATGTCGACATGTGGGTGCGCCGCGTGGAAATGCGGCTGATGATTCCGGTGGGGATGGTGTGGATGCATACCCATCCCTTCACCGCCCGGGTGGTGAAGCCGCAGTTCCCCGACTTTGGCGAGACGCAGCGCAAGCGCGCGCTGGTGGTGATGCGCGAGTTCGATACTGCGCTCACCGATCGGCAGTGGCTGGCGGGCAAGAATTTCTCGATCGCCGATATCGTGCTGCTGACAACGATCGACTTTTCGACCTGGATTGGGCTGCCGATGCCTGATGATTTGACGGCGCTGAAGGCGTGGCACGACCGCGCCACCGCGCGGCCGAGTGCGGCTGCATGAGCTGGGAGGGGCGCGTTGCCGTCGTCACCGGCGGCGGGACGGGGATTGGCGCGGCGACGGTGCGGCTGCTCGCCGCGCGCGGGGTCCACTGCGTCATCAACTATGCGTCGAGTCGCGATGATGCCGAGGCGCTCGCCGCTGAAGTGAGCGGCGGGGCAATTGCGGTGCAGGCCGACATCACCGACGACGCGCAGTGCCGTGCGCTGGCGAAGGCCGCGACCGACGCCTTTGGCCGCATCGATTTCCTCGTCAACAATTCGGGCCGCACCAAATTTGCCGCGCACGAAGATCTCGACGCGCTGTCGGGCGCAGATTTCATCGACATTTATCAGCTCAACGTCATCGGCGCCTTCCAGATGGTGCGTGCCTGTGCGCCCGCGTTGAAGGCGGGGGATGCCAGCGCAGTGGTCAACATCGCCTCGGTCGCGGGCGTGTTTGGCATGGGATCGTCGGTTGCTTATGCTGCCTCCAAAGGTGCGCTGATCACGATGACCAAGAGCCTTGCGCGGGTGATGGCGCCTGCCATCCGGGTGAATGCGGTGGCGCCGGGCTATGTCGGCACCGGCTGGTTCGAAAAGCGGCTGGGCGCTGTGGGTTTCGCCAAGCTCAACGAGCGGATCGCGGCCAGCGTGCCGATGGCGCTCGCGACGATGGCCCCCGATGTCGCGGCGCCCGTCGTCAACCTGCTCGACCCGGCGATGCGGAGCGTGACGGGCGAAGTGATGCTCGTCGATGCCGGCGGGCACCTCGACGTCGCGCTGAGCCGGCGGCCGGGGAAAGAGGGGTAACGCGGCAAAGATTCGGGCTAATCCAATCCCTTTCGCCGTTTGTGTCGAGCGAAGTCGAGACACGATGCGCATCGCTTGGAGCTTGTTTCTCGACTGCGCTCGAAACGAACGGATCGTCATCAGGTCTTAACCGCCCGCCGCCGCCACTTCCTTCGGCGGCACGCGACCCAGCACTTTGGCAACGATGATGAGCAAGGCCACGCCCGCCAATATCCCCGCAAGCAGGAATGCCGCGCCGGGAAAGCCGCGCGCGACGCCTTCCGCCAGCGCCTGGGTCAGCAGCAGCGGGGCGAGGATCGAGGCGAGGCTGCTCATGCTGCCGATGCCGCCCTGCAGCGCGCCCTGATGCGATGCGTCGACCAGCCGTGATAGCAGTCCGTTCATGGCTGGAAACACCAGCGCCGAAAGGCCACTGACCAGAAAAATCGCATAGGCGTGCCACCCTTGCGTCACGAATACATAGCCCAGAAATGCCCCCATGCCGCTCGCCAGACCGATGACGACCGACCGTCGCTCACCCAGTTTGGCGATGATCGGCCCGGTCAGGAAGATCTGCACCAGCGTCATCACCAGCCCGACAAAGGCCAGCGACCAGCCGATCGCCGCCGCATCCCAGCCAAAGCGCGCCGCGCTCCAGAACGACCAGGTCGCCGGATAGACATTGTTCGCCAGAATCCAGCAGAACCACGCGATCAGCAACGGCGCGGCCTCACCGCATTTGAACAGCGGCCGGAAGGCGCTGGCGACGTTTGCGCTGCGCCACTCGAACGGGCGCCGGTTTTCGGGCGCGAGCGATTCGGGCAGAAACGCCAGCATTGCCGCTGCGTTGACAGCCGCGAGCAGCGCCGCCGCCAGAAACGGCGCACGCGGCCCCAGCCCGGCGAGCAGGCCGCCAATCGCGGGGCCAATGATGAAGCCCAAGCCAAAGGCGGCGCCGATCCAGCCGAACACCGTGCCGCGCTTTTCGGGCGTGCTGGCGTCGGCGAGTGCAGCACTTGCCGGGCCGTAAATCGCGCCGCAAATCCCGGCTAGCGCGCGGCCGAGGAAGAGCCAGGCGAGGGTTGGCGCAAACGCCATCAGCGCGTAATCCGCGCCGAACGACAGCATCGACGCGATCATCACCGGGCGCCGCCCGTACCGGTCGCTCAAATTGCCGAGCACCGGCCCGGCGACGAATTGCGTCAGCGCATAGACGCCGAGCAGATAGCCCGAAATCCGCGTCGCCTGCTCCAGATCGACCTGGCCCAGATCGGTGATGAGCTGCGGCAGAATCGGGATCACGATGCCAAAGCCGATCGTATCGATCAGCACCGCCGCCAGCACGATGGCGACGATGCGCCGGTCATAGCCCATGCCTTGCCCCCTTTTCCGTCCCCTTGATGCCCGCGAAAGGTGTCAAAAGTCACGACCATCCTAGGGGGGTGCCGCAGCATCTGGCACGACTCAATTGGAACGAAAAAAGAACATAGCTGCGTAAATCCAACTTTGCCAGCCCTTCGTGATCGATATGCCCGCCGACTCTACACCGCGAGGCTAAACCAGGATCAGCGCAGCTTGCAGCCCGGATTTTGGCCGACGGCGTCATCGAGCAGCGTGCGAATTTCCGCCTGCGGGTCGTTGATTTGCGCGAGTTCGGGCGTTTCCAACCGGACGTGTTCGACGCCCGCGCGCCATTTTTCGCGCCACCAGCGATTGCCGGCAGCGGCGTCGACGGTCGGGAACCAGGCGCGGGCATGGCGCAGCAGTTCATTCGGCGGCACCAGCGCCCGTCCCGCCGCGAGCGCGTGCGAAAGATCCTTGGCAAGCTCGACATTCGGCACGCCCGCCATCGCGGCAGATCGCTGTTCGAGTTCGCCGATGACAGTCTTTCGGGCCGCTGCCCATTCGGCGTCGGACAATCCTTGCGTCTGCAAGTCGCAGGTCGTCTTCTTCAGCGTGGCGAGGCCCGATCGCCAATGATCGGCGGCCAGATTGTCCCACAGCAGGATCAGGCCATAGCCATTTTCGCCATTCTCGATGAAGGCGCCGGTTTTCCCCGGCTGACTGTCGGGCTGGGTCAGCCTGAGCCGATCAGTGACCGCGCGGATGAAGACCATGTTCATCAGCGTCGTTTCGATTTGCAGGCTTCGTGTTGCTGCCGGAGCCGGAATCGCAAAGGTGACGCCGGTCAACGCCACCATGCGGCCGTCCTGCCGGGCCGAATAGCTGAGCGGACTGATGCGATCGGGCTTCACGCCCGGGATCGGCGGCCATACAGGCGCGGGGCCGGTACCTTGCCAGTTCTCGAAGCGCTGGCGGATCAGCGCGGTCGCCTTCGCCGGATCGACGTTGCCGACGACGACGATCATCATCCGTTCGGGGCGATACAGCCGGTGATAGAGCGCGCGGATCGTGTCGATGCTCGCGGTCGGTACATCGTCTGAATTCTGCGCATCGATCACGTCGGTGGGCGATCCCGGCGCGAACGCGGCGACATAGCCCGCGTAAATCTCATTGCCGTACCGCTTCTCGCCCATTTCGCGCAGCACGTCGGCGCGTTGTTCAGCGACCGCGTCGGCGCGCAACGTCATGTCGCCCGCGACTTCACGAAACAGCGACAACAAGGTGTCGAGATCGGCGAGCTTGGTGGCGCGGGTCGACACGAAGTAATTGCTCTCTTCCCACGTCGTCGTCCCCGCCGTGGGTGCGGAGAAGGTCAACGGCAGGCCGATATTGGGAAACCGGTAAACCTGGTAAGGCGCGGCTTTGGTCGGGCTGGCAAAGGCAAGATGCTCGATCAGATGCGCGAGGCCGCGCTCGCCCGGGCGCTGTTCGGCGATGAAGCCGCCCTTGACGCGCATCAACAGGCCAAGGCCGGGCTCGTTCGCGCGGCGCGGCAGGATGGCATAGCGCAGGCCGTTTTTCAGCCGCCCTTCGACCACGGGGCGCCAGTCGTTGACTGATTTGGGCGCCGGGTGCGCCTGCCGAGGGGGTCGGGTGGCGCCGGGCGGCTGCGCGTTGGCGGGCAACGCGAGCGCTGCAATTGGGAGGGTGGCGCCGATGAACAGCCCGAGGGCGATGGCCAGATGACGTCGTTGCACGGCCCGGTCTCCCCGCTTGCGGCGCCAATCGTTTGAGTGGCGGAGGACGCGCAAACGCCGATCTTTGCTCACCAATGTTTCGGGCAAGAAAAAGGCGAAATTTTAGCGCTTTGCCAGCTCGTCGACTGGGTGGACGGGATGACACCGAAAAGGAGTGCGAACGATCAGCACCGTCGCCGGTACCATAGCGACGGTGCGGCGATCACCTCCCGTTCAACCGTTATTGATAGAGTTTTGCGACGGCGGTCAGATTTTCGAAACCCAAGCCCGCTGCCAGTGCGTCGTCGAACACCGTTGCGGCAGTATCGGCCATCGGCGTGCGGGCGCGAAGTCGCAGACCGACATTGTGGGCGAGCGCAAAATCCTTCGCGACAAGATCGATCGGGAACATCGGTGCGAAGGCCCCGGCAAGCATGCCGCCCATTGCGCCCTTGAGCGCGGGGCTTGCGACGGGCGTTTCGCCAATAATCGCCGCAATGCGCGTGAGATCGAGCCCTTGGGCGGCGGCGAGCCCCAGCAACTCGGCAATCGCCGTTACCTGAATGCCGAACAGCGCGTTGATGAGCAGCTTGGTCGCCGAGCCCGATCCCGGCCCGCCGCAGTGGTGTGCGGCGCTGCCCATAGCGGACAGCACTGGCTCCGCGCGACCGACGGGCGCCTCAGCGCCACCGACGAGAAAGATCAGCGCGCAGGCTTCGGCTTGGGGGCGCGACCCGACGACCGGCGCGTCGAGACACTCTACTCCCGCTGCCGCGCAGGCCGCATGCAGCGTCCGCGCCCAATCGGCGCTCACCGTTGAACACTCGATCGCGAGCGTGCCTGCGTGCATCCCGGCCAGCGCGCCGGACTCTGAATGCAACCACACATCGGCAGCCGCCGCGTCGTCGCGTACCATCGCGATCACGACCTCCGCGCCACTTGCAGCATCGCGGGGCGTGGTCGCAATTCTTGCGCCAGCCCAATTGGCGGCGTCGGGCGCGGTGCGGTTCCAGAGGGTCAGCTCGTGTCCTGCGTCGAGCAAGCGGCGCGCCATGCGCGATCCCATCGCGCCAAGCCCGAGAAAGGCGATTTTGGTCATGCAGATATCCAGTCGAATGAGGTTGGTTGGGCCGATCATCAGGAGTGCCCGATCACGCATGCCGTTTCTCTATCATTCGAAACATGAGCGGTAGTATCTCACTTCAACTATGATATATCCGCTGATCAAATGAAAGATCGGCTTCAGGCACTCCGGCTTTTCCAGCGCGTCGCGCGGCTCGGCAGCTTTTCGCGTGGCGGGCGCGAGCGCGGGCTGTCGCAGCCATCAGCATCGCGGATCATCGCCGAGCTCGAGCGCGAGATTGGCGCGACCTTGTTCATCCGGACCACACGTGCCGTGACGCTGACCGAGGCGGGCGCCGATTATCTCGCGCGGATCGAGCCGCTGCTGGCGTCGCTCGACGAGGCCGATCATATCGCGCGCGGCACCGGGGAGCTGCGCGGCACGTTGCAGGTCGCGATATCGTCGAGCTTTGGCGTGCGAGAGGTGATTCCTCGGCTGCCTGCTTTCATGGCCCGCCATCCGGCGCTGCGCATTAATCTCCAGATCAGCGACGAGCGTCAGAATCTGGTGGTCGAAGGTGTGGACATCGCCTTTCGCCTCGGTCCGCTGGCGGATTCGACGGCGGTTGCGCGTAAACTGGCGACGGCACCACGGGTGCTGGTGGCGGCGCCCGATTATCTGGCACGGGCAGGGACACCCCAAACGCCAGCCGAGCTTGCGAACCATGCGGTCATCATCGGCCCTGTTGCCGATCCCGAACAGCATTGGTCGTTTGTCCGTGAGTCCCGGCGGCTGTCGGTGCGTGTCGACGGGCGGCTGTCGGCGGCAGCCAATGAGGGCGCAATGGCGGCGGCGGTCGCCGGGATGGGGATTGCCCGCGCTTCCCTATGGGGATGTCGCGCCGAGCTGGCAGATGGACGGCTGCGACAAATACTCGCCGACTGGGCGATGGACAGCGTCGAATTGCATGCCGTCTTCCCCGGTGGTCGGGCGGCGTCGCCTGCCGCGCGGGCGATTGCCGATTACCTTGCAGCAGCGATTGCCGAGGCACCCTGACCTAAAGCCCCCTTTGCTTGGCGGCGTTTCTGTGTCAGACCCCGCGACCATACCCGATCTTCAGATTCGACATTTGGGAGTGGAATGATGCAAGCGGCACTCGATACGGCCCCAGCAAATGCGCTCGATGATTTCCGTGCCGAGGCGCGCGCCTGGCTCGCGGCGAATTTCCCGGCTTCGCTGAAGGGCAAAGACAATTCGCTGTCGGCGCTCGAAGGGCCGCATGACCCGACCGAGGACGAAACCGCCTGGACCAAGGCGATGGGCGAAAAGGGCTGGGGCGTGCCGAGCTGGCCTGCCGCTTATGGCGGCGGCGGCCTCGACCGGCATCAGGTGCGCGTGTTGCAGGAGGAAATGGGCCGGATCGGCGCGTGGAACCCGATTGGCGGCATGGGCGTGATGATGTTCGGCCCGACCCTGCTCGAATATGGCAGCGAGGCGCAGAAGCTCGAGCACATCCCGGCGATCGCGAAGAACGAAGTGCGCTGGTGCCAGGGCTATTCGGAGCCGGGTGCGGGGTCGGATCTTGCGAGCCTTCAGACCTTTGCCGAGGATATGGGCGACCATTATGTCGTCAACGGCCAGAAGACCTGGACCTCAGGCGGGCAATGGGCCGACAAATGTTTCGCGCTGGTCCGCACCGACAAGAGCCAGAAGCATGCCGGCATCAGCTTCCTGCTGATCGGCATGACCTCGCCCGGTGTCGAAGTGAAGCCGATCCGGATGATCAGCGGCCAGTCGCCGTTCTGCGAAACCTTCTTCACCAATGTGAAGGTGCCCAAGGGCAATCTGGTCGGGCAGGAAGGGCAGGGCTGGGCGATCGGCACGCGCCTGCTCCAGCACGAGCGCAATTCGCTCTCGGGCGGCAGTGGCGCGGCGCGGATGTTTGCCGGCAAGGCGCTCAGCCAGCTCGCCAAGGAATATCGCGGCGCGAACGATGACGGCAAGGTCGCCGACAGCGACCTGCGCATGCGGATCGTCCGCCACGAGATGGACCAGCGCGCGTTCATGCTGACGCTGCGCCGCGCGGCGATGGAAGCCAAGTCGAACCAGGGGCCGTCGGCGGCGACCAGCATCATGAAGAATGTCGGTGCGCGCCTGACGCAGGACCGCGCCGAGCTGTCGGTCGAAATCATGGGCATGGCCGGGCTCGGCTGGGAAGGCGAGGGCTTCAGCGAGGCCGAGCTGACGCAAACCCGCACTTGGCTGTGGGGCAAGGCGGTGTCGATCTATGGCGGCTCGACCGAAATCCAGAATAATGTGATCGCCAAGCGCATCCTCGGGATGCTCGATCACCAATGATAATGCGCTGACAGCCATCGCTGCCCCGGCTTTTGCTCGGGGCGCGATCGGCGCGCTGCAAGGACAGGACGACATTTCATGGCTGCACTGAACGACGAACAAACGATGCTGCGCGACATGGTGCGCGAATGGGCGGACAATGAGTCGCCTGTCACCGCGTTCCGCCAGATGCGCAACGCCGCGCCCGCGGAAGGCTATGACCCCACGGCATGGGCGACGATGGCCGAAATGGGCCTCGCCGGGATCGTGATCCCCGAGGAATTCGGCGGGACAGCGTTTGGCTATCTCTCGCTCGGGCTGGTGCTCGAACAGTTGGGGCGCAATCTGGCGGCGTCGCCGCTCGCGTCGACCTCGGCGGCGGCGAGCGCGATCGTGCTGGGCGGATCGGCTGACGACAAGGCCAAATGGTTGCCAAAGATCGCAACGGGTGAAGTGGTCGCCACGCTCGCGATCGACGAAGGCCCCAACCATGATCCCACCAAGGTCACGACCAGCGTCACCGACGGCAAGCTCAGCGGGACCAAGGCGTTTGTCGCCGAAGGCGACAGCGCCGGACTGTTCATCGTGTCGGCAACCGATGGGCTGTACCTGGTCGATGCCGCCGCGGGCGGCGTGACGCGCTCGACGCGCAAAATGGCCGATGCGCGCAGCCATGCCGAAGTCGCCTTCAACGCCGCGCCCGCGACCAAGCTCGACGTGGGTACGCAAGCGATCATCGACCGCGCGACGGCCGCGAGCTGCGCCGAAATGCTCGGCCTGGCGGTGCGGGCGTTCGAGACGACGAACGATTACCTGAAGACCCGCGTCCAGTTCGGCCAAGTGCTGTCGACCTTCCAGGCGCTCCAGCACCGTATGGCCAAGATGTTCACCGAGCTCGAGCTGATGCGTTCGGTGGTTGAGGGTGCGCTTGAGGCGATCGACAGCGGGCGGTCGGATGTCGATCAGGCGGTGTGCCTTGCGAAGGCGGTCGCGAGCGAAACCTCGCGCCTCGTCAGCCGCGAGATGGTGCAGCTCCACGGCGGCATCGGCATGACCGACGAATATGATGCGGGCTTCTACATCAAGCGCGCCGCCGTGCTGGAAACAATGTGGGGTAGCGCGTCCTATCACCGCGAACGCTTTGCACGCCTGAACGGCTACTGATACCGCAACCCGGCGACCGAGACCGCCCCGATTGACGTCGGGGCGGTGATCGCGCGCGCCTTGGCCGCGAATGGCCGGTTTCAAAGATGCGGGTTGGTTGCTCCCGTCCGGCCCAGCGCTATGACCTTTGTGCAACAGCGCCCGGAAAGATAGCATTCCGCAACGTTAGTTTCGCTTGACGACGTGAGCGTGGCTATGTCTATTCGAGTTTACGGTACGGGAAGCGCAAGAAGCCCGACCTTCTGGGAGAGAGACATGCCGAAAATCACCCTGCTCGCCGCCTGTGCAGCGCCCGTCCTGGCAATCGCGCTTGCGATGCCCGCCTATGCACAGACCGCGCCTGCCCCGACCACGACCCAGGAAACCGAAGAGCCCATTCCAGAAGTGGTGGTCACGGGGTCGCTGATCCGGGGTACGCCCGAGGACGCAGCGCTGCCGGTCGATGTCATTACGGGCGAGGAACTGGCGCGGCAGGGGTCGCCCTCTGCACTCGATCTGCTCAAGAATTTGCCGACCTCGAATGGCGTGATCGGGGACGCCAACCAGTTCGATGCTCGCGCGCAAGGGTCTGAAGGTGTTGCGTCGGTCAACCTGCGCGGGCTTGGGCCGCAGCGCACGCTGGTGCTGCTGAACGGGAAACGCGTCGTGTTTGCCGGCACCGGGGTCCCGGTCGTCGACATCAACCTGTTGCCGCAAAGCGCGATCGGGCGGATCGAAATCCTGAAGGACGGCGCGGCGGCGACCTATGGTTCGGACGCCATCGCGGGCGTGGTCAATTTCATCACCCGGTCAGAACAACAGGGTTTCCAGGCATCGGGCGACTATCGCTACATCCGCGGGTCGGACGGCGATTATACCGGCGCGCTGAGCTTTGGCCATCACAAGGATGGCTTCCAGGTGCTCGCATCGATCGGTTACCAGCATCGGTCGGAACTGCGCACCACGGCCCGTCCGTTCACGGTCCAGCCCTATCCGAACAACCCGCAGGGCGGTTATTCAGGCGGCGGCAATCCCGGCAACTTTGGCTTCGGTGGCACGGGCAATTTCGTGCGCGACCTCGGCTGCGAAGCGCTGGGCGGTTTCCGCAGCTTGCCGGGGTCGACCACCGATCGCTGCTTCACTAATTTCGGGCAGTTCGACAATCTCGTCGAACCCGAAGATCGCATTCAGGCCTATGTCGAATCCAAGATCGACATCACCGACAAGCTGACGTTCCGCGTGACCGCGCTGTATGGCACGTCGTCGACACGAATCACCACGTCGCCGAGCTATCTGCCGACGCTGCCGCCATCGGGCTATGCCGCATCGCCGCTCACCACCGTACCGGCAGCAGGCATCACCACGACCGCGCAGGCGGCGGGGGCTGGCTTCTTCGCGATTCCGACCTATGCGCCGGCGCTGCGTGACTATTGCGGGGTCTACGGTGCTGCATCGGGCTGCGTCGTCAACGCCGCCGGGGCGCCGCTTGCGCCTGCGCTGGCTTTCCCGGTCTTGTTCCGGCCGTTCCTGCTGGGCGGCAACCCGTTGTTCACACAACCCGGCAATGATCGCAATTCTGCCTTCAGCCAGCGTCAGTCGGAATCGATCCGCTTCACAGCCGACACCTCGCTGAAGATCAACGACGGGCTGACATTTGACGCGGGCTTCACCTATTCGGCCTATCGTCGCGGGATCGAAGGTACCGACACCTTTGGTGATCTGTTGCAGAATGCGCTGGCTGGATTCGGTGGCACGAATTGCGCCTTTGCCTCGCCGCAGTCGCGCGCGGGACTGACACAGGCCCAACTGGCCGCGGTCGCCGGCACCAACGGTTGCACCTACTTCAACCCCTTCTCGACCGCCGTTGCCCGCAACCCGGTGACGGGGCAGACCAACCCCAATTTCGCCGGCACGCGCGCGCCGGCTGGCGCCAATCTGACGCCGGGCGCCGGGATCATCAACGATCTGGCGACGATCGATAACTTCTTCCGCACCACCCGCAGCGACACCGACACCCAATTGATCGTGGCGGACGCTGTGCTGAGCGGCCGATCGGGCATTCGCTTGCCGGGTGGCGAGATTTCGTTCGCCATCGGCGGCCAATATCGGGCGGATCGCTATGAGATCCGGTACAACGCCGATGCCAATCTTGCGGTCAATCCCTGCCCCGGTTCGGCGCTGACCGCCAATGCGATCTGCGCGCAGCAGACCGGCGCGCTGGGGTTCCTCGGCACCAACCGCAACCGGACGATCAACGGCAATGTCTATGCGTTCTTCGGCGAACTTCAGGCGCCGGTCACCGACACGTTGAACGTGCAGTTCTCGGCGCGGTTCGAAGACTATGGCGGGCGGACCGGATCGACCTTCAACCCGCAGGGCCGCGTGCGGTGGCAGGCGCTGAGCTGGCTGGCGTTGCGCGGCGGCGCCGGCACGACCTTCCGTGGCCCGCCGCCGCAGAACCTCGACGGTCAGGTGACCTCGCTCCAGGTGATCGGCAGCTCGTTCCGCGCGATCGACATTCTGGGCAACAACGACCTGCGGCCCGAAACGACAACCACTTACAGCGGCGGCGTGATCGTTAACTTCGGCGGCTTCAACGCCAGCGTCGATTACTGGCGCTATGAGCTTACCGGGCCGATCGAAGCCGAACCGGTGCAAGGGATCGTCAACGCCCTGTTCGGCGCGACCGGCGCGGCGAATTGCGGCAATGCGGCCTTTGCCCAACTGCAGGCGCGCTTTACCTTCACGGCCGCCGGTTGCGGGATCGGCAACGTCCAGCGTCTGCGCACCAACCTGGTCAACAGCGCGAATGTGACGACTCAGGGCCTCGATTTCCAGGCACAGTACAAGTTCGATCTGGGCACGGCCAAAATCGTGGTCGGCGGTACCGGTACCTATATTCTGGACTATCGGGTCCGCGACTTCACCGTCGCCGGGGTTGTCGTCCAGCCGGCGTTCAACGCGGTTGGCTTGCTCAACTTCCAGACGAGCGCCTATCCGCTGCCGCCGCTGAAGGGCAATTTGTTCCTTCAGGGCGACCTGGGGATGCATCAGGCACGGTTCCAGGTGAATTACATCGACGGTTATCGCGATCAGCGTACCGCCGCCATCTTTGGTCCCAATACCGGGGCGCTGGCCGGGGCATCGGTGACCAACGGACAGAATATCGGCGCGTTCACGACGCTCGACTTCACCTATCGTCTCAACCTCAAGACCAACACGACGATCTCGCTGTCGGCGCTCAATATTCTCGATCAGCTGCCGCCATTTGCGCGGCTCGACTTCAACTATGATCCGTTCACGGCATCGCCGCTCGGGTTCAACGCGAAGTTCGGCATCACGCAGCGGTTCTGACCGGTGATTGATAGATCGTGATCCACCCGCCGCCCGGCTCGCTCCGGGCGGCGGTTTTTTTGACGCGCGTTTTTCGGAGTTGCACAGCGCATGGCGACCCTTTCCCTGGAACAGCATGTCACTGCCGATGCCCGCGCGCTTCGGCTGCGCGGCTGGACGCTCGCTCTGTTGACGCTCGTCTATTTTTTCAGCTTCATGGATCGCTACATCCTCTCGATCCTGCTTGAGGCGATCAAGGCCGATCTCCAGCTCAATGATACCCAGCTCGGGCTGCTGTCGGGCTTTGCCTTTGCGATTTTCTACGCGACGCTGGGCATTCCCGTCGCGTGGCTGGCCGACCGGACGAGCCGCCGCGACATCATTGCGGTGGCGCTCACGCTGTGGAGCGCAATGACAGCGCTGTGCGGCACGGCTGCCAATTTCACCCAATTGCTGATCTATCGGATCGGTGTCGGCGTGGGGGAGGCGGGATCGAGCCCGCCGTCGCATTCGATCATCGCCGATCTCTATCCGCCCGAAAAGCGCGCGGGGGCAATGGGCATTTATTCGACCGGCGTCGTGCTCGGCGGCGGCTTCGGCGCCATTATCGGCGGCCTGATCGCCCAAAGTTACGGCTGGCGCTGGGCGATGGCGGCGGTGGGATTGCCCGGCATCCTGCTTGCGGTGTTCGTGCGGGTGGTGATGGTCGAACCGCGGCGCGGGCTGTCGGACCCCGGCGGGGTGCCGCAAAACCCCGCGCCGCTCCCGTCACTGAGCGAAGGGTTGAAGAGCCTTGGGGCCAGTGCTCCGGCGATCCACCTGATCATCGCGGTGACGATCACCTCGCTGGTCGGCTATGCCACCACCAATTTCGGGCCATCCTATCTCCAGCGTTCGTTTGGCATGACGCTGACGCAAGTGTCGCTCTACTATGCGCCGGCGGTCGCGCTGATCGGGGCATTCGGTGGAATCATGGGCGGGCGGATCGCCGACCGGCTCGGCCGCCGTTACGGGCTGCACGTGCAGGCATGGTTTGTCGCCGTGCTCAAGCTTGCCGCTCTGCCGTTCACGGCGCTGTTCTACCTGTCCTATGACGTCACCACGGCCTTTGCGGCGGTGATGCTCTCGTACTTGCTCGCGTCGAGCTATCTGGGGCCGAGTTTTGCGCTGATCCAGGGCCTCGCGCCGACTCGGATGCGCGCGGTTTGGGCGGCGATCACGCTGCTCGTCATCAACCTGATCGGTCTCGGGCTGGGGCCGAGCATCACCGGCATCCTGAGCGATCTGTACAAGCCGGCGTTCGGCGCCGAATCACTGCGATATGCGATGCTGAGCGCGAGTTTGCTCACGCCCTGGGCGATCTATCATTATTGGCGCGCGGGCGTCTTGCTCAAGCGGCAGGCGGCTATAGGCTGAGCACCCGGTCGTCGAACAAGCCAAACGCGAGCGTCGACGCGTAGAATGCAATCGCGCGGTCGCGCGGCATGGTGCTGGCCCATTTGCGCATGTCGAACGCGGCATTTTGCAGCGCCATCAGCGCTTGGGCGGCGACCAGCGGGTCGATTGCGCGGATTGATCCTTCGGCGATGCCGTCGCTCATCATCCCGGCATAGCGCCGCGCGATGCGGTTCGACCGCGCGACCAGCGCACTGCGCACGCCCGGCGCAACGCCCGACAGCGCGGTGGTGCGCATCAGCGGGCCGCGATCGGAGAATTGGAAATCGAGCAAGGTCGCAATCGCGCTCGACAAGCGGTGCCAGTGATCGCCGCTTTCGGCATCGGCGAGCCGCTGCGCCTTGGTGATCGTCGCGAGGCTGCGCTTGTAGCAGGCGATCACCAGATCGTCCTTGGCGTCGAGATGGTGGTAGAAGCTGCCCTTGGTGACGTTGAGTTGCGACGCGATCTTCTGCACCGATGCACCGCGATAGCCGAGTTCGTTGATCAGCCGGGTCGCGGCGAGCAGAAAGGCTTCGCGCCCGGGCTCGGCCTCGGCCGGGGCGAGATCGAGCAGCGCGGGGGTCCACGCCGCGCCATCGGCGGCAATGCCGTGCGCGAACACCGCCATCAGCCGGTCTTCGACGCGGGCATATTGATCGGGATCGTACCGCCCGAGCCAGATGGGGAGCCAGAAAGTGTTTTCGAGCAGGACGTGCGCGCGCGCGCCGTACAGATCGGTGTGCGCGCGGGTCTGGCCGATGCCCCACAGGCTGCGCGTCTTGCGGAAGACATCGCGCCAGCCGTTCATCAGCCGCCCGAGCACGGGCTCTTCCATCGCGCGCAGGTCTGACAGCACCGCAAACGAGGTCGCCTCGCCGCGCTGGATGCGCGCGAGGCGATCCATATTGAGCGCGAGGTAGCGCGCGACACGCGCCTGAGGGGTCGGTTCGATCAGCGCCTCGTCGAGCATCGCCTGGAGCTGTTCGAGCGTATAGTCGAAACAGGCGGCGGCGAGGTCTTCCTTGCGCTTGAAATAATAGGTGACGCTGGTGGTGTTGAGCCCGACCCGGCGCGCGACATCGGCGAAGGTCATGCCCTTGGCGCTTTGCTCGTTGATCGCCTGTGCGGCTGCCGCCAAGATGGCGTCACGCTTCGCCCGGAAGCGCTTGGTGCTTCCGTCGGCGGTCGAGTCGATGGCCCCCAAAGCCTCCATAGCCGCAAAGCTTAACAGCATCTTTTCGAAGAAACAGTCCCTTTCGCGAATGCTTTGGGACACGGCATTCGTATGCGAAATGTGGCGCGCGGGGACACCGCAGACGCTTTACCGAATGTGCGGTACGGTCTAAGCCACGTTCAAACACGCCATTTGAGAGGATGCGTCATGGACTTCACGCTGAGCGACCGCGAAACCTATTTCCGCGACCGGGTGAAGGATTTCATCGACCGCGAAATCCGCCCGCGCAACCACATCTATCACCAGCAGGAAAGCACCGGCGAACGCTGGAAAGTGATTCCGGTGATTGAGGAGATGAAGGTCAAGACCAAGGCGGCGGGGCTGTGGAATTTCTTCATGCCGCCGCATTCGGGCCAGACCCATGTCGACGACAGCTTCGAGTTTGAAGGCACGCAGCTCACCAACCTTGAATATGCGCTGTGCGCCGAGGAAATGGGCAAGATCGGCTGGGCGTCGGAGTGCTTCAACTGCTCGGCGCCCGATACCGGCAATATGGAAGTCCTCCATCGTTACGGCACGCGCGAGCAGAAGGAGCAGTGGCTGAAGCCGCTGATGCACGGCGAAATCCGCTCGGCCTTCCTGATGACCGAGCCTGCGGTCGCCTCGTCGGATGCGACGAATATCGAAACGGCGATGGTGCGCGATGGCGATCATTATGTGATCAACGGCGTGAAATGGTGGTCGTCGGGCGCTGGTGATCCGCGCTGCAAGATCGCGATCGTGATGGGCAAGACCAACCCCGAAGGATCGCGCCACAGCCAGCAGAGCCAGATCCTCGTCCCGCTCGACGCACCCGGCGTGAACATCAAGCGCATGTTGAGCGTCTATGGCTATGATCATGCGCCCCACGGCCATGCCGAGATTGAGCTGAAGGACGTGCGGGTGCCGGTCGAGAATGTGTTGCTCGGCGAGGGGCGCGGGTTCGAAATCGCACAGGGTCGGCTCGGGCCGGGCCGCATCCACCATTGCATGCGCACGATCGGCGTGGCGGAAGTCGCGATCGAGGCAATGGCCAAGCGGCTGCTGACGCGCGTCGCGTTCGGCAAGCGCATCGCCGATCACTCGATCTGGGAACAGCGCATTGCCAAGGCGCGCATCGACATCGAAATGACGCGGCTGCTCTGCCTCAAGGCGGCCGACATGATGGACAAGGCCGGCAACAAGAGCGCGCAACAGGAAATCGCGATGATCAAGGTGGCCGCGCCGACCATGGCGCTGTCGATCCTCGACGATGCGATCCAGGCGCATGGCGGCGGCGGCGTGTCGGACGATTTCCACCTCGCCCATGCCTGGGCAGCGATGCGGACCTTGCGTTTCGCTGATGGTCCGGATGAGGTTCACAACCGGGCAATCGCGCGCAACGAGTTTGGGAAATATGCGGACTTGCCTGAGGCGGTTGCGGCGAAGGAAATGGTGCGGCGCTGATCGGCCTTTATCAAAGCGCAACCGTCACCCCGGACTTGTTCCGGGGCCCACTCCTCCACCCGCACTTCGGCCCGTGAGGCGCGGTGGGCCCCGGCACAAGGCCGGGGTGACGGATGGGTTTTGGGAGACGGTGATTGGGAGCCTCAAGTGAGGGAATATCGTAAGTGAAAGCAGCCGTCCTTTACGAACCCAAGTCGGACCTCGTGATCGAGGATATCCGCATCGACAAGCCCGGCCCGCGCGAAGTGCTGATCCGCACGGTCGCCTGCGGGGTGTGCCGATCAGACCTGCATTTCGTCGACGGCAGCTTCCCGCACCCGATGCCGACCGTGCCCGGCCACGAAGCGGCGGGCGTTGTCGAAGCGGTCGGGAGCGATGTCGCGCGGTTGCGGCCCGGCGATCATGTCATCACCTTTTTCACCGTGTTCTGCGGCAGTTGCGAGATGTGTGTGACCGGGCGTCCGTCGCTGTGCGTCGATCCGTCGACCAAGCGCGGCAAGGGGGCGGACCCGCGCATCAGCTTGCAGGACGGCACCCCGCTCGCGCCGTTCCTCAACCTGTCGGCGTTTGCCGAAATGATGCTGGTGCATGAGAATGCCTGCGTCGCCATCAGCAAGGACATGCCGCTCGACCGCGCGGCGCTGCTCGGCTGCGCGGTGATCACTGGCGCGGGGTCGATCTTCAACGACAGTCGCTTGCGCGCCGGGGAGACGGTGGCCGTCATCGGCTGTGGCGGCATCGGCCTTGCCGCGATCAATGCCGCCAAGATTGCCGGGGCAGGGGCGATCATCGCGATCGATCCGGTGCCCGACAAGCTGGCGCTGGCCATGCGGCTGGGCGCAACGCATGGCTTTGCGCCCGACGAGGCCGATCTGGCGAAGAAGATCGCGGGGCTCACCGGCGGCGGTGTCGATTATGCGATCGAGGCGGTCGGGCGGCCCGAGACAGCCGAGCTTGCCTGGACGATCCTGAAGCGCGGCGGCACCGCGACGATCCTCGGCATGATCGCGCCGGGCAAGATGGTCAGCCTGCCGGGGCCGAGTTTTCTCAGCGGCAAGAAGCTGCAAGGATCGCTGCTAGGATCGACGCGCTTCCCGATCGACATGCCGCGGTTGGTGCAGATGTATCTCGACGGCAAGCTCGATCTCGACACGATGGTCGCCGAGCGGATCACGCTCGACGGTGTTAATGGCGCGCTGCAGGCGCTTCGGACGGGGGACACGGTGCGCTCCGTGATCGAATTCGCATGAGCGGGGCGGCGGAAACCGCCGACGTCACCATGGTCGGCACGCTGCCCGTGCCCGCCGATGACGCGATCGACGCTGCGCGGGTCGCCGCGTGGATGGAAGCCCATGTGCCCGGCGCGCAGGGTCCGATCACGCTGTCGAAGTTCAAGGGCGGGCAATCCAACCCGACCTATAAGGTCGAAAGCCCCGGCGGCACTTATGTGCTGCGCCGTCAGCCGTTCGGCAAATTGCTGCCGAGCGCGCATGCGGTTGACCGCGAATACCGGCTGATTGCGGGGCTGCACCCGACCGGCTTTCCGGTGCCGCGCCCCTATGGGCTATGCGAAGACCCAGAGGTGATCGGCGCCAAATTCTACCTGATGGAACTGGTGAGCGGTCGCAACCTGTGGGACGGATCGCTCCCGAGCATGACGCCGCCCGAACGCACCGCGATCTACAATGCGATGTGCGATACGATGGCGCAGCTCCACAACACCGATCACGTCGCCGCGGGGCTTGGCGAGTACGGCAAGCCCGGCAATTATTTCGAGCGGCAGGTCGCGCGCTGGACCAAGCAGTACCGCGCGTCCGAAACCGAGCATATGCCCGATGTCGAGGCGCTGATCGACTGGCTCCCGGCTACCTTGCCGCAGCAGGACCGGGTGTCGATCGTTCACGGCGATTACCGGATCGACAATATGATCTTCGCGGCCGACGAGGCGCGGGTAATCGCGGTGCTCGACTGGGAGCTGTCGACGCTTGGCGATCCGCTGGCGGATTTCAGCTATTTCCTGATGAACTGGGTGACCCAGCCCGAGGGGCGTTCCGGGGTGATGGGGCTGGCCGGGGGCGAAAGCGGCATCCCGACGATCGAGGATATGGTCGCGCGCTATTGCGCCGCGACGGGGCGCGACGGCGTGCCGCAGCTCGACTGGTATTTCGCCTATAATCTGTTCCGGCTGACGGGGATTGTTCAGGGCATCAAGAAGCGCATCGTCGATGGCACAGCGAGCAGCGCGCAGGCGGCGAAGACTGTAGAGCGGATCGGTCCGCTGGCAGCGGCGGCGTGGGGTTTTGCGAAGAAGGCGGGGGCCTAAAACTCAGGTGACCCGCTTGTTTCGAGCGCAGTCGAGAAACAGGCCCCAAGCGATACGCAGCGTTTCTCGACTGCGCTCGAAACGAACGGAGGGGGGACTAATAACATGAGCCAATTCGACCTGCACGGCCAAGTCGCCATCATCACCGGCTCGTCGCGCGGGATCGGCAAGGCTTCGGCGTACGAACTCGCCGAGCACGGCGCCAAGGTGGTCATCTCCAGCCGCAAGCAGGATGCGTGCGATGTCGTCGCCGCCGAGATCAACGGGAAGTACGGCGAGCGCACCGCGATCGCGGTTGCGGCGAATATCTCGGACAAGGCGGGGCTCCAGCATCTCGTCGATGAAACGAAGGCGCAGTTCGGCAAGGTCGACATCCTCGTCTGCAATGCCGCGTCCAACCCCTATTATGGCCCGCAAGAGGGCATTGCCGATGAGCAGTTCCGCAAGATCCTCGACAACAATATCGTCTCCAACCACTGGCTGATCAGCATGGTCGTGCCCGAAATGCGCGAGCGCAAGAGCGGGAGCATCATCATCATTTCGTCGATCGGCGGCATTCGCGGGACGGCGGTGATCGGTGCCTATGCGATATCGAAGGCCGCCGACATGCAGCTCGCGCGCAATCTGGCGCATGAGTATGGGCCGTTCGGCGTGCGGGTGAACTGCATCGCGCCGGGGCTGATCCGCACCGATTTCGCGCGCGCGCTGTGGGAGAATGAGGCGGCAGTGGCGGCGCGCAATGCGACCACGCCGCTGCGCCGGATCGGCGAGCCCGAGGAAATCGCGGGCGCGGTGGTGTTTCTCGCCAGCCAGGCCAGCGCGTTCATGACCGGGCAGACGATCGTAATCGACGGCGGGGTGACGATTTAACGAGCTACACCCCGTTCGTCCCGAGCGAAGTCGAGGGACGGGCTGCAGGGACAGGTGTCTCGACTTCGCTCGACACAAACGGGTTTCGGAAGGAAATAGAATGACCGCGCGTTTCACCGACAAATCGATCATCGTCACGGGTGCCGCTTCGGGCATTGGCCGCGCGGCCGCCACGCTGTTCGCGGCGGAAGGCGGCAAGGTCATCTGTGCCGACTGGAGCGAGGCTGCCGAGGACACCGCGCAAGCGATCCGCGACGCAGGCGGCACCGCGACCGCGATCAAGATCGACGCGGGCAAGGAAGAGGATGTCGTCCGCACCGTCGCGCTCGCGGTCGAGACATTCGGCGGGCTCGACATCATGTTCGCCAATGCCGGGATTTCAGGCGGGATGGCCAACATCTTCGACACCGATGTTTCGCTCATCACCGAAGTGCTGCGCGTCAACCTGATCGGGCCGTATCTGGCGGTGAAGCACGCCGCTCCCGAGATCGCCAAGCACGGCGGCGGGGCAATCGTGCTGACCGCGAGCGTTGCGGGCATCCGCTCAGGCGCGGGATCGCCCGCTTATTCGGCGTCAAAGGCAGGCGTGATCAACCTCGCGATGACATCGGCCCAGCAACTCTCGGGATCGAACATCCGCGTCAACGCGATCTGCCCGGGGCTGACCGAAACTGGCATGACCAAGCCCACCTTCGATTACGCACGCGAGGCGGGGAAGATGGAAAAGGTCGGCCGCCTCAATCCCCTCCGCCGCGCTGCCCAGCCCGAGGAGCTGGCGAAAGTCGCGCTGTTCCTCGCCTCCGACGACGCAAGCTACGTCAACGGGCAGGCGCTGGCGGTCGACGGGGGGCTGTCGAGCAGCCACCCGGTGACGCGGCAGGAATATGGCAAGACGGCGGTGTAAGCCCGCCGCCTAGTTGGTCGGTACCGGCTTCGGGATGACCGGGCTTAGATCGGCGATCAGCTTGTCGGCGCGCAAGGTGAGGCTTTCGGGGAAGCCCGGCGTGCCGATTTTGCCGAAGCGCACACCGATAAGGTCGATGTTTCTGCGCGTCGGAATGAGGGCGACGCCGTCGACGCCGCGTTCGCGCGCAATTAGCCCGGCCTGCAGCAGCAGAGCCTCGCCCGCCGGCAGATCCGTCGCCGATACGGTATCGATCGTCGACATGATTTCGAACAGCGCGGGATCCTTCTTGTCCGGTTTCCACAGGAATTTGGGCTTTGCGCCGGTGGTCCAGGTAACGCGGCTGGCCTTGCTGAACTCGGCGGCACTCGCGCTGAGCGTTGGCAGTGCATAGAGCCGTTTGGTCTGGTCTTCGGTGGCGATGCTCGTTGCCATTTCGTCGAGGAAGTGCCCACGCCACGCGTCGGGTGGTTCACCCAGCGTGCCCGTCAGTTCCGACGCCGGAGCCCCCGCGCGCAACTGTTGCATCGACGCATAGACCGAGCGCTTGTCGGCGAGCAGCCAGGGGCCATGCGCGCGAAATGTCGCGCGCGCGTCGCTGGCCTTGCCCTGCTTGAGGTCGATGATCACCGACTGAAGCGTGAGCGTTTCCGATGTCTGCGCGAGCAGGTCACTCATGTCCCCGGATTCACCGCTGGAGCGCAGTCTGGCAATTTCGGTTTCCACTTTGGCGCGCAGGGCGTTCGATTTTTCGACATCACCGGCCAGCGCGACCAGCAGCGACTGGTTGGAATCAAACCAGATCGGCGTGAACTTCTTGAGCGATGCCGTGGCGAGTGTGACATAATCGGCAAAAAGCTGCGCCGCTTCCAGATAGCGACCGTTTGCGCACAAGGTTTGCGCCAGAGCGTTGAAGTTGATCGGGATCATCCGCGCACTCTGGGCGAGCACGTCTTGCTTGGCGGGGCTGAGATCGTTGGTCAGCCCGAGGAAGCCATAGGCGCGTTGCACAAAGGCAACGTCATAGGACCCAAGCTGTAGCGCCTCGACCGCCTTGGCTTCGGCTTCGGCAAAGCGCTTGGCCCGTAACTGCACATTGGCTTCAAGCAGCATCGCGCGCGGCAACAAGGTGCGACGAAACCCGACGTCCTGCTTATAGTCCCCGGCAGCCTCCTCAGCCGTGCGGATCGTGGCGAGCGCCTGCTCAAGGTCATTGTCCTCAAGCAAATGGATGGTCTTGGCCATCACCAGCTCGACCCGGCGTTCGCCATTTTTTTCCAGAGTCAGCGCGGTGGTGCACGCCGCCGCACCGTCCCTGCCCTTGGCGCGCTTGGCGTCGTCGTCCTTGGTGGTGCCGAGTTCGGAGACGCCGAGCGTCGCCGTGACGGCCAGCGCGCGGAAAATCCGCAGACCGCCGCTGACATAGCCGGTGCGGCCGTCACACAAAACGAAGGGGGAGACCGGCTTGGCGGGGGGCGTCTGCACCGTCGGGGGTGTCGACTGGGCGTGCGCGGGCGTGGCAAAGACTGTCGCCACGGCGAGCGTGGCGGCACCAGCATAGGAAAATTTCATGCATCCCCCGATGATTCGACCTGTTTGTCCTATGCTTATGGAAACATCGGTCGCTTGAAAAGCCTTGGCCCTGCCGCGCTACGGGTTCAACGCCCGCGAGAAAAAGCCGATCACTTCCATCACCGCCGACTTGGTAATCTCGCCCTCGGCGTCGATCAGGTCGCCGGTGAACACGCTGTGCGGCGGACGGCCGGCACGGGCGAGGGGGCTGTTGGGGTTGCCGGCGCTTGGCGGAATTTCGATGCCGGTGAAGGCGTCGCCGAATTCGCGGCGGAGCGTGGTGAATTTTTCGCCCTTCGACAGCGGATCGCCGTCAAAGCGATAGCCCTGGATTTCGAGACCATCGCGGGTGCGCGCCTTCACCTTGGCGAGGTCAGCGGGAGAGATGTCGAGCCCTGCCGCGCTCATTACCGGCATCCCCGGTTGCGACAGCACCGGTGCGAGCACCACCGGGTCTACGGCCATCGACAGCGAAAAGCCGCCGGTCAGGCACATGCCGATCACGCCGACGCCGGGCCCGCCGCATTCGGCATGCGCCTGATGCGCGAGCGGCTTGAGCCAGTCGACGATCGGGCTCGACTTGCCGGTGCGGAACAAGTTGAATTCGCGGCTGACGCACAGCCCGAGCAGGCGGCGCTGGGTAATCTTCTCCGCATTGGTCGCATCGGGCGTGCCGAGCAGGATCGGCGCATAGACGCGGAATCCGGCGTCGACGAGCCAGCGGCAGAAGCGCGCGAGCGTGGGGGTGAAGCCGAAGACTTCGTGTATGACGATGATCGCGGGGCCGCTCTCACCGATCGTCAGCACCGGCTTGGTCTTGCCGCCGAAGGTTAGATCGCGGCGGGTGAAATCGGCAATGTCGGTCGTCAGCGTCATGGCGTCACTCCCGCAGGCGAATCAGCCCTTCCTGGGTGCAGGAGGCGACCAGCCGTCCGTCGCGCGCGTAAATCTTGCCGCGGTTGAAGCCGCGCGCATGGCCCGACCAGGGGCTGTCGCATACGTACAGCAGCCAGTCGTCGGCGCGAAACGGCTCATGCAGCCACACCGCGTGATCGAGGCTCGCGGTCTGGAGCTTGTGCGTCATCCAGTTGACACCGTGCGCGAGTGTCGCGGTGCCGAGCAGCGACATATCCGACGCATAGGTGAGGATCGCGCGGTGCAATGCCGGATCTTCAGCGACGGGGGCGACGACGCGGAACCAGTTCGCCTGGCGCGGCTCCTGCTTTTCGGGCTTGAGCCAGCTGCGCGGGTTGATCGGGCGGCTTTCGATCATCCGCGGGCGTGTGAAATTGGCGCGAAAGCGCTCGGGCATCTGGTCGGCGGTTTCGAGGCGGATTTCGAGGTCGCTCTTCAGGTCTTCGGGCGCGGGCACATCGGGCATCGCGTCCTGGTGCGACAGGCCTTTTTCGGGCCGCTGCAGCGAGCAGGTAAGCGTGAGGATCGGCACGCCCCTTTGCGTCGCGATCACGCGGCGGGTGGCGAAGCTCTTGCCGTCGAAATCGCGCACCACGCGGTAGATGATCGGATGCTCCTCGGCGCCGGCCCGCATGAAATAGGCGTGGAGCGAATGCGCTTGTTTGTCGTCGTCGGTCGAGCGCTGCGCGGCTTGCAGCGCCTGCGCGAGCACTTGCCCGCCGAACACGCGACCATAGCCGTCGTGACCGCGCTTGCCACGATAGAGATCGGTGTCGAGTTCCTCGACGTCGAGCAGGTCGACGAGGTTCTGCGCGAGCTGGGCAGGGGTGGGGTGGTCGGTCATCATTTTCCTCATTCCTCCCCGAGCTTGCTCGGGGAGGGGGACCATTTGCGCAGCAAATGGTGGAGGGGGTATAGCCGTTCTGCGGCCCCCTCCACCACGCCCTGCGGGCGCGGTCCCCCTCCCCCAGCATAGCTGGGGGAGGATTAATTAGTACCCCGCCGCCCGCGCGAGCTGGTCGGCATGGAAATTGGCGTCGCCGAACATCTCGGCGAGCACGCGGCCGCGCTTCATGTAGAAGCCGATGTCATATTCGTCGGTCATGCCGATCCCGCCGTGCATCTGCACGCCTTCCTGCACCGACAGCGTGGTGGCAAGGCTGGTCATTGCCTTGGCGACCGACACGGCTTCTTCCGCCCCTGCATCGCCCGCATCGAGCAATTGCTGCGCCTTGAGCACGGCCGCGCGCGCGACTTCCATCTCGCTGTAGAGATGCGCGGCGCGGTGCTGGAGCGCCTGGAAGCTGCCGATCCGCACGCCGAACTGCTTGCGTTCCTTCAGATAATTGACGGTCATGTCCATCGCGCCGCCGCCAACACCGAGCAATTCAGCCGCGGCCCCAGCGCGGCCAGCGCGCAGCAAGCGACCGAGTGGATCGCTGCCGCCATCGACCTCGCCAATCACTGCATCGGCGTCGACCTCGACGCCGTCGAAGGTGAGGCGCGCAGCGAGCGACGAATCGGCCAGCCGCTCGGCTTCCGCGCTCAGGCCCGCCGCGCCCTTGTCGATCGCGAACAGCGTGATGCCGTCCTTGTCATGCGCCGAGCCCGCCGTACGCGCCGCGACGATCAGCACATCGGCGACATGGCCGTGGGTGACGAATTGCTTGGTGCCCGTCAGCTTGAAGCCATTGCCCGAGCGTTCGGCCTTCATCGCGATGCCGGTGCCATGCTTGGCGCGCTCGTCGATCGCGAGTGCCGCCACGGTGTCGCCGCTCAGAATGCCGGGGAAGAGCCGGGCGGCGTGCGCGCTGCCCTTCAGCGCCTCGACTGCCGCGACCGCCGTGGCGAGGAAGGGCGAGGGCGACAGGTTGCGGCCGATCTCCTCGAGCACCACGCCTGCTTCGACATGACCGAGGCCAAGACCACCCTCGTTTTCACCGATCAATATGCCGGTGAACCCCATTTCGGCGAATTGCTTCCACAAATCGCGGCTGAAGCCATCGGCATTCTTGCTGTCGCGCAAGCCCCGCATGTGGCTGATGGGCGCGGAATCGGCGATGAAGCTCTTCGCCGTGTCGTGCAGCATCGTCTGTTCTTCGGTGAGGTAGAGAGGCATTGTTCAATCCTGTTCGTCACCCCGGCCTTGTGCCGGGGCCCACCGCGCCTCTTGGTCGAGTCGCTGGTGGAGGAGTGGACCCCGGCGTCGGGACCCCATCAAAGTATTATTTTGACGGGAACCCGCAAGGCCGGGGTGACGGGGTTGTTGCTGTTTACACCGACGGCAATTCCAAAATCCGTTTCGCGACGATGTTGAGCTGGACTTCGCTCGTCCCGCCTTCGATCGAATTGGCCTTGGTGCGCAGCCACGCGCGCGGGCCCGCGCCGCCGTTCGAGCGGGCGCTTTCCCATTCGAGCGCGTCGGAGCCGCCCGATGCCATCATCAGCTCGTGGCGCGATTTGTTGAGCTCGGTGCCGTAATATTTCATCATCGAAGGCTGGGCAGGGTGGGCGCGGCCTGCCTTCAGCTCGTCGATAAAGCGTTCGGACATCATGCCGAATGCCTTGGCGCGCACTTCGAACAGCGCGATCGACGCGCGCAGCAGCGGATCGGCGAGGCGGCCTTCGTGGTCGAGACCGACCGTCGCGATCGCGCCTTCGACCAGCGGATTGCCGCTGACCGAGCCGAGGCCCATGCCCGAAATCATCTCGCGCTCATGGCCCAGCAGATATTTGGCGACGTCCCAACCCTTGTTCTCGTCATGGACTCGGTTCGCCTTGGGCACCTTCACATTGTCGAAGAAGGTTTCGCAGAAGGGCGAATAGCCGCTGATCAGCAGGATCGGCTTGGTCGACACGCCGGGGCTGGCCATGTCGAACAGCACGAAGCTGATGCCGTTATGCTTGTCGGTCTTGTTGGTGCGGACGAGGCAGAAGATCCAGTCGGCCTTGTCGGCATAGCTGGTCCACACCTTCTGGCCATTGAGGATGTAATGGTCGCCCCCATCCTCGGCGCTGGTCGCAAGGCTGGCGAGGTCGGACCCGGCGTTCGGCTCCGAATAGCCCTGGCACCAGCGGATTTCGCCGCGTGCGATCTTGGGCAGATAGTCGAGCTTCTGCTCCTCGGTCCCATATTTCAGCAGCGCTGGTCCGAGCATCGAAATGCCGAAGCTGTTGAGCGGGTTGCGGCATTTCATTGCCGCCATTTCTTCGCGCAGGATCTTGGTTTCAGCAGGGCTGAGGCCACCGCCGCCATAGGCGACCGGCCAGTCGGGCACGGTCCAGCCGCGGCTGGCCATCGCGTCCATCCATTCTTTCTGCCCCGGCTGGAAATCGGGATTGCGGCCGCCCCAATTGGCGTCCTTTTCGGATCGCACCGGCTCGCGCATTTCGGGCGGGCAGTTCGCTTCGAGCCACGCGCGGGTTTCTGCGCGGAAGGTTTCGAGATCGCTCATCGCATTCAGCTCCTCATCAAATCATGCGCCGCGCGGGCGACGGCAATCGCCGTCCAGTCGCGGTTGTAATCGGCAATCACCTGCACGCCGATCGGCAGGCCATCGGGATCGGTGCCGACGCGCACGCTGGTCGCGGGCAGCATCGGGAATGTGGCAAGGCCGGGCAAGGCCATCTGCATCCCCGCCGGATAGGGTGTCCCGTCGATCATCAGCATGCGCTCGCCAAGCGGGGTGTCGTCATGCGGATAGGCGGTGGTGCCCCAGATCGGCGCGATCACCGCGTCATAGCTGCCGAACAACCGGCCCCAGTCGCGGCGGCATTTCGCCTGCGCGTCGATCAGACCGAACCAACCGTCGAGCGTGGTCGAGGGGCCACCATCGGCGCGCGGGCCGCCGCGCGACATCGCGGTCAGCAGCATGTGGATGTAACTTGCGGTCTGTCCGGCGAGATCGGGCAGCAGCGGCGTCTGGCGATCGACGGTGGCGCCCGCCGCTTCGAACGCCTTGCCGGTTGCCTCGATCGCGTCGCGGATCGACGCTTGCACCGGCACATTCGGGTGCGGGTCGAGCAGCAAGATGCGCCAGTCGCCGGGGCCGCGCGGGGCAGGGCGGGCGAGCGCATCGCCGCCCATCACCTCGAACAGCGCCTCCAGATCATCGGCATCGCGCGCGAGCGGGCCGATGACGTTAAGGGCAACGCCGCAACCTTCGGTGCGCGGGAAGTTGTGGCCGAAACTTAACAGCGCATTGTAGGTCGGCTTGTGCCCCCACATCCCGCAAAATGCGGCGGGCAGGCGTATCGAGCCGCCGATGTCCGAGCCGATTTCAACGGCCACAAACCCAGCCGCGAGCGCCGCCGCCGCGCCTCCCGACGAGCCACCGGGCACGCGATCGAGATTATGCGGGTTGCGGGTGCGGCCATAGACCGGGTTGTTGCTCTGCAAGTCAGCCAGCGCGACGGGCACGTTGGTCTTGCCGAGGATCACGGCCCCCGCGCGCTTCAGCCGCTGGACGGCGATAGCATCCTCGCGCGCCACGAAATCGGCGTGCTCGGCGAAGCCCCAGCAGCTGACGAGCCCGGCGACGTCAAAGCTTTCCTTCACCGTCATCGGCACGCCGAGCAGCACGCCCGACGTGTCACCCGCCGCCACCCGCGCATCGACCGCGCGCGCCTGATCGCGCGCGCGGTCGAAATCGCGCACGACGACCGCGTTGATCGCGCCATCGCCCGCCTCGATCCGGGCGATGGCAGCCTCGCATTCGGCAAGCGCGGTGGTTTCACCCGCGCGGATCGCGGCAGCGGTGGCGAGCGCGGTCGTCACTTGAAGCGGCTGCCGCTTTCGGCGTTGCTTTTCAGCAGCTCGGCGACCGTGAAGCCGTGCTTTTCCAGGCCCGCGACGATCTTCTTCGCGCCTTCGGTATCTCCCCAGAACATCGGCCCGCCGCGATAGACTGGCCAGCCATAACCATAGATCCACACGACATCGATGTCGCTCGCGCGCTGCGCCATCTTCTCCTCAAGGATCAGCGCGCCTTCGTTGACCATCGTGTAAAGCGTGCGTTCGATGATTTCCTCGTCCGTAATCTCGCGCTTGGGCAGGTTCGAGCGCGACCGGAAATCCTCGATGATTTCGGCGACGCGGGGGCTGGGCGAGGGGTTCCGCTTTTCGTCATAGTCGTAAAAGCCCGCCGACTTTTTCTGTCCCCAGCGGCCTTCAGCGCACAGCGCATCGCGAATGCTGTCGATCCGCGCCGGGTCGCGGTGCCAGCCAATGTCGACGCCGGCGAGGTCGCTCATCTGGAACGGCCCCATCGGCATGCCGAATTCGACATGGACGCGGTCGATCTGTTCGGGCGTCGCGCCTTCCATCAGCAGCTTGTTCGCCTCGACCTGGCGCGGGGTGAGCATGCGGTTGCCGATGAAGCCGGGGCACACGCCCGAAACGACCGCGACCTTCTTGATCGTCTTGGCGAGCGCCATCACGGTTGCCAGCACATCATCGGCGGTCTTGGCGCCGCGCACGACTTCCAAGAGCTTCATGACGTTGGCGGGCGAGAAGAAGTGCATGCCGAGCACGTCCTGCGGGCGGCTGGTCGAGGCGGCGATCTCGTCGATGTTGAGATAGCTGGTGTTCGACGCGAGGATCGCACCGGGCTTCACGATCGCGTCGAGCTTGCCGAACAGCTCCTTTTTGACGTCCATATTCTCATAGACTGCCTCGATCACGAGATCGCAGTCGGCGAGATCGTCAAGGCTGAGCGTCGGCGACAGCGCGCCCATTGCGGCTTCGACCTGTTCGGGCTTGAGGCGACCCTTGGCGGCGGAGGCTTCGTAATTCTTGCGGATCACGCCGGTGCCGCGATCGAGTGCTTCCTGCTGCATCTCGACGATCGTCACCGGAATGCCCGCCGACAGGAAATTCATCGAAATGCCGCCGCCCATCGTGCCGGCACCGATGACGCCGACCTTCTTGATGCCGCGAAGCGCAATCGCAGGGTCGATGCCGTCGATCTTGGCGGCCTGACGCTCGGCAAAGAACAAGTGGCGCTGGGCGGCGGACTGGACGCCCATCATCAGCTTCATGAATTCCTTGCGCTCGAATGCGATGCCTTCTTCGAAGGTCGCGCCGTCAGTGGCTTTCTCGACGCAGGCGATGTTGGCGGCGGGGGCGTCGAAGCCGCGGAAGCGCTTGGCATTGGCCGCCTTGAACGCAGCGACGGCGTCAGGGTCGGGCGTCGCCGTCTTTTCGCTGGCGCGCGGTAGGGGGCGGGCGTCGGCCACTTCGCGAGCGAAGGCGATAGCGTCTTCGGCGAGCGTGCCGTCACCCGCGATCCGGTCAATCAGACCCGCCTGAAGCGCGAGCTTGGCGGGGATCGGATCGCCGACTGCGGTCATCTGCAGCGCGAGCTTCACGCCTGCCACGCGCGGGATGCGCTGGGTGCCGCCCGCGCCGGGGAGCAGGCCGAGCTTGACTTCGGGGGTGCCGATCACGGCCTTGGGGTCGGCGATGCGATAGTGGCAGGCGAGCGTGACTTCGCAGCCGCCGCCGAGGGCGGTGCCGTGGAAGGCCGCGATGACGGGCTTGTCAGCGGCTTCGACCATGTCGAGCAGCGTGGGCAGGCCGGGTTCCTGCATTGGCTTGCCGAATTCGGTGATGTCGGCCCCCGCAAAGAAGGTCTTGCCGTCGCAGCGGATGACGATCGCCTTGATGCTGGCGTCGGCGAGCCCTTCCTTCACGCCCGCATCGAGGCCCTGCCGCACGGCAGCGCCGAGCGCGTTGACCGGCGGGCTGTTCGAAATGACGACGAGTATGTCGCCGTGGCGTTCGGTGGTGATGGGGCTGGTCATTCTTCTCTCCAAATCAAAACGAAAACCGTTTGTGTCGAGCGCAGTCGAGACACCGCGCGTATCGCGTGCCGCCCGTCCTTCGACTTCGCTCGGGACGAACGGGGCCGGGGGTTAAGTCAGCGCGCTATAGATCAGCGTCTTCAATTCGCGGCGGATCGGATAGGCGTTCGACGGCTGAAGCTGCGTCATGAACACCATTTGGATGCGCTCGACCGGGTCGATGAAGAAGGCGGTCGAGAACATGCCCCCCCAATAATATTCGCCGACCGACCCCGGCATCATCGATTTCGCCACGTCCATGTTGACCGCAAAGCCCAGGCCAAAGCCGGTCCCGGCATTCTGCGTCTCGCTGAACAGTGATTTCGACAGCGACGCCAAGTCCTTGCCGTCCGGCAGATGATTGAGCGTCATCAGTTGAAGCGTCTTTCGGCCGACGATCTGCACGCCGTCGAGGCTGCCGCCATTGAGGCACATCGAGCAGAAGCGGTGGTAATCGAGTGCGGTCGATACGAGGCCGCCGCCGCCCGACAGGAAGCGCGGCTGACGGGCCCACGCGCTGGCCGCGCCGCGATCGTACATCCTGGGCTTGCCGCCGGGCACCCAGGTGAAACAATCGGTCAGCCGGTCGACCTTGTCCTCGGGCACCGCGAAGAAGGTGTCGTGCATGCCGAGCGGTTCGAAAATGCGCGTGCGGTAGAAATCGTCGAGCTTCATGCCGCTCACGCGCTGGATGATCGCGCCGAGCACATCGGTCGCCACCGAATAATTCCATGCATCACCCGGCGAGAATTCGAGCGGAATTTTGCCCAGCGCGCCGACGAATTCGTCAAGGTCGTAATTGCCGTGCCAATTCTCGAGCTTGCCCTCGCGGTAAGCGGCATCGATGTTCGAGCGATTCTGGAAACCATAGGTCAGCCCGCTGGTGTGACGCAGCAAATCGAGCATCCGCATCGGCTCAGTCGTCGGCTTGGTCATGAACGGCACGCCGCCGCCGCCGCCATTATAGACGCCGAGCCCTTTGAACTCGGGCAGGACGTGGTGGACCGGCGTGTCGACCGCGACCTTGCCTTCCTCGACCAGCATCATGAACGCGATCGAGGTGACCGGCTTGGTCATGCTCGCGATTCGAAACAATGATGTCGCGTCAATCGGTGCGCCATTCTCCCGCGCGGCGCCGTGGTGCGAAAAATGGACGATCTCGCCGTCGCGCGCGATCAGCAGTTGCGCGTTGGGCAGCAGGCCCGGCGCGACATAGCGATCGTTCAACAGCGCATCGAGCCGCGCGAGTCGCCGGGCGTCGAAGCCGTGAGTCTCCGGGTCCGCCAATGCCATACGCCTCTCCATACCCCTGGTTCGAAACCTTGGCTCCCCTATTGCCTTGAGCGCGGCTCGAATCAACACTAACCTTCGTGCAATTGGTCGATAAGCCAAACCCGAAATTCAAGAGTTGGAGAGATGCCCGTGGCGACCACCCTCAGCGAACCCCTGATCGCGCTCGATCCCGCGTGGCCGAAAATGAGCCTGAAGGACATTGAGGCGGCGCTGACGGGTCCTGGTGCGCGCTTCGAAATGGAGACGGTCGACATCGGCGGCGTGCCGACGCGGGTGTGGAAGCATGCGCCCGCCAATCTCGCGCAGATCGTGATGCTGTCGCGATTCCACGGTGCACGCGAATTCACGATCCACGAGGACGAGCGCGTCACCTATGATGCGCATTACCGCGCGGTCGCGGCACTGGCAGGCAAGCTGACCGAGATGGGCGTGCAGAAGGGCGACCGCGTCGCGCTGTGCATGCGCAACCTGCCCGAATGGCCCGTGGTGTTTTTCGCCGGCGTGTCGATCGGCGCGATTATGGTGCCGCTCAACGCGTGGTGGACCGGCGCCGAGCTCGAATATGGCTTGAAGGATTCGGGCAGCCGTATGCTGTTCATCGACGGCGAGCGTCATGCGCGACTGGCCGAACATTATGGTGCGTTGCCCGATCTCGAACGCATCTTCGTGGCGCGTGCCGTGACCCCGCTCGACGGCAAGGCGAGCGCATTCGAAACGCTGATCGGTACCCCGCACGACTGGGCCGTGCTCCCTGAAGCAGGGCTGCCGCCGGTCGAGCTCGTCCCCGAGGACGATGCGACGATCTTCTACACCAGCGGCACCACCGGCAATCCAAAGGGCGCGCTCGGTTCGCACCGCAACCTGATCACCAACATTTTTTCGAGCGGCTATTCGGGCGCGCGGACCTTGCTGCGGCGGGGCGATGAAATTCCGGCGCCAACGCCCAAGACGATGCTCACCTGCATCCCGCTGTTCCACGTCACCGCGTGCAGCGCCGGGATGATGGGCGCGGTCGCGAGCGGATCGACCTTGATCTTCATGCGCAAATGGGACGCGGTGAAGGCGATGGAAATCATTGAGCGCGAGAAAGTGCATGCGACCGGCGGTGTGCCGACAATTGCGTGGCAGCTGCTCGAACATCCCGACCGAGCGAAATATGACCTCTCGTCGCTCGAATCGATTGCCTATGGCGGCGCGCCCTCGGCGCCCGAGCTGGTCAAGCGCATCTACACCGAATTCGGCGCGCTGCCCGGCAATGGCTGGGGCATGACCGAGACGATGGCAACCGTCACAGGCCACGCCGCCGAGGATTATCTCAACCGCCCGACCAGCGCGGGGCCTGCGGTCGCGGTCGCCGATTTGAAGATCATGGACGAGGATGGCGTCAACGAACTCCCCGTCGGCGACGTCGGCGAGCTGTGGGCGCGCGGGCCGATGATCGTGAAGGGCTATTGGAACAAGCCCGAAGCGACGGCGGCGACCTTCGTCAACGGCTGGGTGCGCACCGGCGACCTCGCCCGGCTCGACGAGGAGGGTTTTCTCTACATCGTCGACCGCGCCAAGGACATGATCATCCGCGGCGGCGAGAATATCTATTCGAGCGAAGTCGAGAATGTCCTCTACGCCCACCCCGCCGTCACCGACTGCGCGCTGATCGGCTTGCCGCACCGGCAGCTCGGCGAAGAACCGGCAGCAGTCGTCCACCTCGCGCCGGGGACCAGCGCGACCGAGGCGGAATTGCAGGCCTGGGTGCGCCAGCATCTCGCCGCGTTCAAGGCGCCGGTCGCGATCCGCTTCGTCGAAGAAACGCTGCCGAGGAACGCGAACGGCAAGATCCTGAAGAAGGATCTGAAGGTCCTGTTCGAGGATCGGGTCGGCGTGGCGGCTTAAGGGCCGCTCGGGTCGATTAGGCCATTAAGGGTTCGGGATAGCGCCCGGGTGGTGCGGTGCCGTGCAGCCGCAAGCCATGCGTATGGCGGTAAGTCGTCGCCGATCGCCTATCATGTCCCTGATTCTCATGCGTAAAATGGCGGAGCGAGGGCGCTGACTGCGCCTTTGTGCATTCTTGCTATGCGCGCATCCCGGCTATGCCGTTAACCACTTTTGGCAAGGATTGATTAGCGCGACGAACCGCTAGTTCGAGCAGGGCACGCTGGCGTAACGGTCGAGCAGCAACTGGAAGGAGCGAAGCAAGCGACCGTCGTCCGACGCAATCACGCGTCGACATCCGTGCATCCCTCAACCGCGATCCAATGCCATTTCCACCATTCCGTCCGACCGTCGAAGCCGCCGCTTCGACGCTGCCTTCGCATGCAAAAAAACCGGGAGAACTACCGTGATTTCAGCGCGATCAACTTTGGGAAGCATCAGCCTTTCGACCCTTTCCGCTGCGGCGCTTGCCGCCAATCCGGCAACCGTTGTGACAACCGCTGCGGGCGCCACGACCTTGGTCGTTGTGGCGGTCGCCGTCGCGTCGACCAGCTACAAGCCGACCGATGCCGGGCCGGACCAGACCATCACTTTGCCGGTTGATCAGGTCGTGCTGTCGGCGCGCTCGAACGGCAGCCAGGTCGAATGGCGCCAGATTGGCGGGCCGGTCGGTGCGATCATCGCGTCACCGACATCGCTGGCAACGCGCGTGCAAGTGCCGGGTGCTGGCAAATACACTTTTGAAATCGTCGGGCGCAAAGCCGGAACGACCAAAGTCATCGGCCGCGATCGCGTGGTCATCACCGTGCTGCGCGCGCGGCCGGGCACGCCCGGTGTGGCGTCGTGGCAACCGCTGGCGATTGGCGCGGGCGGTTTCATCACCGGGATCGATCTGCACCGCGACGGGGTCGAGCGCGTGATCCGCACCGACACCTATGGCGCTTATATCTGGGCAAACAACAAGTGGAATCAGCTCGTCACGGCGATCAGCATGCCGGCTGATGATCGGCTCCCGACGGGCGGCGGCGTGACCGATGTCGTGATCGCGCCGACCAACAGTCAGCGGCTCTATATGTACTACAACAGCCGCTTCTACCGCAGCGACAACAAGGGCGCGAGCTGGACGCGCAGCACCGCGTTCGGTGTCGCCGAAGCGAACCCCAATGACGATTATCGCACGGGCAGCTTCAAGATCGCGGTCGACCCGGTCAATGCCGACATCGTCTATGTCGGGACGCGCGACGACGGCATGCGCCGCAGCGTCGACGGCGGCGTGACCTGGACCACGATCAGCGACATTCCGGTCGGCGAGCATCGCTACAATGACAAGGGGCAGTTGTCCGACACTGGCGGCGGCATCAGCATCTTCTTCGATCCCGCAGGCGGCAGCAACGGCAGCCGGACCAACATTGTCTATGCCTCTTCCTGGGGCAATGGCATCTGGCGCTCGGCCGATGGCGGCAATAGCTGGCAACGGATCGCCGATGGCAATACCGGCCCGGTTCAGGCTTGGCGTTCCGAAATCGCGAGCGACGGGACGCTGTTCGCGATCGATCGACAAAATGGCAGCGGCGCGGTGTGGCGTTATCGCGGCGGCGCCTGGACCAATGTGTCGCCGACCAACAACATCCAGACGCTGACCGTCGATCCGGGTAATCCCAATCGGGTCTATGCGTTCAGCGGCTCGGGCGAGCCGTGGCGCACGGTCGATGGCGGCGCGCATTGGACTCAGCTCGCGACGCCGGGCATTCGCACCGCGGCGGGCGATGTCACCTGGCACGCCTGGACCAGCGAGGATTATTTCTCGACGGCGCAGGCGCATTTCGACCCCAAGGTGCCGGGCAAGATCTGGATGGCGCAAGGAATCGGCGTGTGGACCACGCAGGTCGACGATGCGACGTCGCGTGTCACGTGGCAGGCGACCAGCCGCGGCGTCGAGCAGCTTGTGATCAACGACGTCATTGCGCCGCCCGGCGGGCAGCCAGTGACGGCAGCATGGGATCGCGCGATTTTCTACAGCGAATCGCTCGACAAATTCCCGGCGACGCACGGTCCGGCGTTCAACTTCAACAGCGCTTGGGACCTCGACTGGAGCCCCGCCAATCCGAAGTTCATCGTCGCGAACACTTCCGACCATCGATATTGCTGTACCGATCAGCGCGACCCGACGCAGGCGGGGTGGTCGATCGACGGCGGCAAGACCTGGACCGAGTTTGCGAGCTTCCCGCAGATCGACGCGTCGATTAATCCGGACAATCCGACGATCCGGCTCGGCTACCCGCACCAGCGCTTCGGCTTTGGCGACATGGCGGTCGCAGCCAACAACATCGACAATATCATGTGGTTGTCGAGCTGGAACCGTCAGCCCGCCTACACGCTCAATCGCGGCGCCACATGGAATGTCGTGCGGCTGCCGGGTGAAGTGAACAGTGAATATCACTCGCACTTCGGCAATTATCTCAACCGCAAGGTGCTGGTGGCCGATCGGGTGCTTGCGTCGACTTTCTATTATTACAATGCGGGCGGCACCAACATTTCGGGCATGTGGCGCACGAGCGATGGCGGCAAGACTTGGGCCCGCGTGTTCCAGGGCGAGATCACCAATTTCTCGGTGTTCAACGCGACGCTGGGGTCGGTGCCGGGCAAGGCGGGGCATTTGTTTTTCACGCCCGGTCAGCTCCAAGGCGACCCCGACATCGCGTTCAAGCGCTCGATCGATGGCGGCGCGACCTGGACTGATGTGCCCGGCGCCTCGCGCATCCATGCCTTTGGCTTTGGCAAGCCGCAGTTTACCGGCGGCTATCCGACGATCTTCATCGCCGGGACCGTGGGCGGCAAATATGGCATTTATCGCTCCACCGACGAAGGCGCGACGTGGCAGTCGATGGGCTTCCCCAACAACAGCCTCGATACCGTCCGAGCCATCGATGGCGACAAGAGCGTGTTCGGCCGCGTGTACATCGGGTTCGCCGGATCGGGCGCCACTTATGGTGACATGAAGTAAGCGACGATCGAGGCGGCCTGCCGGGCCGCCTTGATATCAACTCGGGCGCATCACCCAGGCGCGGGTGGTGCGCCCGTCCTTTTGCAGGTCTTCGCATGCAGGCAGACCCAATGTTTTTATTGATCTTGACGCGCTACGGACCATCGCCCGAACCCCTCAACTACGTTGGCCGCAGCGCCGTTGATTTGCTTCTCCAGACGCAGGGCGGCGCAAAGTGAAGATTCGAATATTTCAACGCGTTGACGCTCCCGCATTTTAAAGACAAGCAATTAATCGAACGGCTTGGCGGGATGCGCGCATGGGGTTGGCGATTGAAACACTTGGCCTCGTAAAGCGCTTTGGTCGGACAACCGTGCTCGACGGGGTCGATCTCGCGGTGCCGGAAGGTTGTGTTTACGGCTTTCTCGGCCCGAACGGGGCGGGCAAGAGCACTACGATGCGGGCACTGCTCGGACTGATCCGCGCCGATGCCGGGACGATTCGCTTGCTGGGCCATGATCTGCGGCGGGATCGGCGCGGGGCGCTCCGCAATGTCGGTTCGCTGATTGAGCAACCGGCGCTTTATGATCATCTAAGCGGCACCGATAACTTGCGCTTGACCCGCATTCTGCTTGGCCTGCCGCCTGGCGAAGAGGGGCGGGTTTTGGAGGTCGTTGGGCTGGCGCAGGCCGGGCGCAAGCTGGTCGGAAGCTATTCGCTCGGCATGAAGCAGCGGCTGGCGATTGCCCGCGCGATCATGGGTACGCCCCGGTTGCTGTTGCTCGACGAGCCGACCAATGGGCTCGACCCAGATGGGATCATTGCGATGCGCGACCTGATCCGCGATCTGCCCAATCGCATCGGCGGCACGGTGTTCGTGTCGAGCCACTTGCTGGTGGAAATCGAACTGACTGCGAGCGTGGCCGGGCTGATGCAGGGCGGTCGACTCGTGCTGCAAGACAAGGTTTCGGCGCTGCTGGGCTCGCCGAGCATCTTGCGCGTGACACTGGATGACCCCGTTCGCGGCGCTGCGGTGCTCGCTGCGGCGGGTCTGCCGGGCGCGGTGATCGAGCGGTCTTCGCTTGTCATGTCGATCGCTCGCCACGATCCCGCGCTGGCCGCGGCGATCAACCGCGTGCTGGTGGAAGCGGGACTTGCGGTCTCGGCGCTCGAACGCGAGCGGCCTAATCTCGAGCAGGTATATCGTCGGGCGACCACGCAGCCGCTGGCGGCGGCGGCATGATGCGCGTGCTTTGGGTGGAAATCCGAAAGCTTGGCGGGTCGCTGGCATTGCTGCTGCTGGTGACCGTCCCTGCATTGCTGAGCCTGATCGTTTTGCTGGCGATGATCGCCAACCGCCGCCAACCGACGTGGCGCGCGATTTTCTTCGATTTCGCCTTCCCGATCTGGGCGTTTTTCCTGCTGCCGATGGCGGTGACGGCGCTGGCGACGTTGCTTGGCAATATCGAGCATCGTTCGGCCATGTGGGACCATTGGCTGGCGCTACCCATTGCGCGCTGGCGGATATTCGCCGCCAAGCTGGTGGTGGCGCTTGGTGCGATGGCGGCGATGACACTGCTGATGGCAGGCTTCACTCTCCTCGCCGCCGCACTCGGCGGAGCACTGAGCGGGCGGCCCCCGGTCGGGCCGCTCGATTGGGCGGCGATCGGGCGGAGCGCGCTGCTGATCACGGCGAGCGCCTGCTGCTTCACCTGCCTCCAGCTTTGGGTGGCGTTGCGCTTTTCGAATTTCGTGGTGTCGCTCGGCTTCGGTATCGGCGGCACGCTGATTGCCATTGCGGTGACGATGACGCGTTCGAGCCAGGCCGATTATTTCCCCTGGGTGCTACCGCTGCGCGTGTTGCTCAGCGCCGATCCGTGGCAGCCAGCGATCGCGGGTTTGGCCGGCGGCATGGTCTGCGCGGTGGCCATGGTGGCGGCGCTGCAACGCATACGCTGAGCCGGCGGGCATGGGTCAAGTAAATGCCGGCAAACTGTATTTACACCATCAAAATAATATTCCTTTTGATTGCCAATGGGCGTAGCATCTCCCTAGTCAAGCAAGGAGGGGTCGCCTGTCATGACGAAAATTCTACAGAATCGTGCATTGCTCTGGGCAGTGCCGCTGCCGGTATCGATGCTGGTCGCGGGCGCCGCGATCCTTAGCCAGGCGCCCGGCGAGGCGCGGCCCGTTGCGGCCATATCGGTCTGGCCGAGCTGCCCCAGTCCGGCGGCGATCCCGGCAGGCTATGATTACCCGCAAAGCGCCAAGACGATCGAGGGCTGGGTCGCAAGCGATAATCTGCCACGCGCGCGCCAGCATGGCTGGAACCTGTGGGCCGCGCTCAACAGTGCGGCGGGCACCAAGTCGGTCTGGCAAAGCTGGTGCACCGAGACGCAGGCGTTCAGCCCGCTCGATCCGCGTGGGCGTTCAGCGAAGCTCGCAGTAGCAGCAACGCCCGCCGAGCCAACACGACCGATGCGCAAGTTCAAGCTCGACAATGGTCCGACCGCGGGCAGCGAGCCGATCAACTTCCCCGTGTCGCCGGTCTATAATGTCCCGGCGCCGGTCGCGGCGCGCTA
>NZ_JAIEPC010000003.1 GCF_019749955.1 Sphingomonas sp. | reverse complement strand
TGGGCGATGACGGGCTCGAACCGCCGACATTCTCGGTGTAAACGAGACGCTCTACCAACTGAGCTAATCGCCCCCAGATCGGGTGGCTGCTTCTAACCGCTCGGCGCCGCGCGTCAACTCACGCCGACACGCCGCCCAGCTTGCGCATCGCCTGCCAATAACCGCGCATCGCCGTTCGCGCGCGCGGCGACAGTGTCAGAAAGGCGCGGCGGCGGTCGGCGGGGTCGGGCAGCCGATCAAACAGCCCCGCCTCGGTCAGGCGGCCGATCCAGCGCAGCGCCGTGGTCGGCGCGACGGCAGCGGCGATGCACAGGCTCGATACCGACACCTGCGCGCCTTCGAGATCAGCGGCAAACAGATCGAGCAGCATGTCCCAAGCGGGATCCTCGAACAGGCCGTCGCCGAAAAACTGGTCGCGCAACCGTCGCGCCCTGATCGCGCGGCGGATTTCGGCAGGCGCAATCATGCCATCATCGGCTTCACTGCGAAAGTCTCGCCGGCGATCCTCCAGCCCGCTCGGTGGCGCCGCATCGCGCCCCAGCCGCGCGAGCAGATCGGCGATCCGCCCGATTTCTTCGTGGAGCCGCTTCAGCCGCGCCGCCTCCGATTCGTCGCCCTCTTCGCGCAAGCGCCCGCCGCGTCCCGCCAGCCCGACGGCTATCGCGGTGGCACGATCGACGACATCGGGCGCGCACAACAATTCCACCCGACTGCCCAGCAGCGTTCCGGCGACCTCATCGAGTTGAATCTCGGGAAAGCTGACAATCACGGCGCCGCCGCGCGCGGCATAATCGACGATCAGATCGAGCACGACCGTCAGCAAATCGGCGTCAGCACCGGCGGTTTCGACCAGCAGCACATCGGCGTCGCCCTGCGCGTCGAGCCCGGCCGCAGCTGCGGCGAAATCGATCGTCGCCGTCAGCCGCGCCGCGCTGGCTTCGATCGCGGCGGTGGCATGCCGGGTTTCGGCAGCACGTGCCGCGATCAACACCACAGTCGGCGGCGTGGCGCCCCAATCGCTCATCGCACGATCAGTCGAGTGCCTTGACGATGTCCTCGACCATCTTCTTGGCGTCGGCGAGCAGCATCATCGTATTGTCCATATAGAACACGTCGTTGTCGACACCGGCATAGCCGACGCCGCCCATCGATCGCTTGATGAACAGCACCGTCTTGGCCTTTTCGACATCGAACACCGGCATGCCGTAAATCGGCGAGGCCTTGTCGGTTTTGGCGGACGGATTGACCACGTCATTGGCGCCGATGATGAAGGCGACATCGGTCTGCGCGAATTCGCTGTTGATGTCTTCAAGTTCGAACACATCGTCATAGGGCACGCTGGCCTCGGCCAGCAGCACGTTCATATGGCCCGGCATGCGCCCCGCGACCGGGTGGATCGCGAACTTCACCTTGACGCCGTGTTCCTTCAGCTTGTCGGTCATTTCGCGCAGCACATGCTGCGCTTGGGCCACCGCCATGCCGTAGCCGGGAACGATGATGACCTGCTCGGCCTGCCCCATCAGGAAGGCGGCGTCCTCGGCGCTGCCGCGCTTCCACGGGCGCTGTTCCTTGGCCTCGCCACCGCCGCTGTCGGCAACCGCGCCAAAGCCGCCCGCGATCACGCTGATGAAGCTGCGGTTCATCGCCGCGCACATGATGTAGGACAGGATCGCGCCCGAGCTACCGACGAGCGCGCCCGTAATGATCATCGCGGTGTTGTGCAGCGTGAACCCCATCGCTGCGGCGGCCCAGCCCGAATAGCTGTTCAGCATCGACACCACCACCGGCATGTCGGCGCCGCCGATCGGGATGATCAGCAGGAAGCCGATGACGAAGCTCAGGATCGTGATCGTGAAGAACACCCACGGGCTCTGGTCGGTGAGGAAATAAGCGACGAGGCCGAGGATCGCGGCGATCGTGCCCAGATTGATGATGTGGCGCGCGGGCAGCAGGATCGGCTTGCCGCTCATATTGCCGTTCAACTTGGCGAAGGCGATCACCGAGCCCGAGAAGGTAATCGCACCGATCGCAACGCCAAGGCCAAGCTCGACCCGGCTCTGGAGCAGGATTTGCCCCGCTTCGGCAATGCCGAAGGCTTCGGGATTGAGGTAGGCGGCCATGCCGACCAGCACCGCCGCGAGACCAACCAGCGAGTGGAAGGCCGCAACGAGCTGGGGCATGTCGGTCATCTTGATCCGCCGCGCGGTGGCGATGCCGATCGCCGCACCAATGCCGATCGCGACCAGAATCTCGACGGCTGTCACGAAATCGATCGTCGTCGCATCAAGGCGCGGCGCATGCACGATCAGCGTGGTGACGACCGCGATCGTCATGCCGATCATGCCGTTGCGGTTGCCGCGTTGGCTCGTCGCCGGGCTCGACAGCCCGCGCAGCGCGAGGATGAAGCATACGCCTGCGATCAGATAGGCCAGCGCCGCCCAGGGATTAACCGCCATATGTTCCACTGTTCTTCATCCCCTACCGTCACCCCGGGCCTGAGCCGGGGTCCCGCTGTTCATCCCGCACCCGAAGGCGCGGCACCCCGGCGCAACGCCGGGTCGGCAATCCTAGTGCTTCGCCGCTGCCGGCTTGTCCTTCTTCTTGTACATCGCCAGCATCCGCTGGGTGACGGCAAAACCGCCGAAGATGTTGACGCTCGCCAGCACGACCGCGAGCAGCCCGAGCCATTTCGAGGTCGCACCACCCGATCCGATGCCCGCCGCCGCCGCCGCGATCAGCGCGCCGACGATGATCACCGACGAAATCGCATTGGTCACCGCCATCAACGGCGTGTGGAGCGCAGGCGTCACCGACCAGACGACATAATAGCCGACGAAACAGGCCATGACGAAAATCGATAGGGTTGAGATGAAGTCCATCAGCGCTGGTTCCTTGTGACTTCCTGGCTTTGACGTGCGAAGTGCGCTTTCGCCAAATCCCTGCCGAATTGATAGCCTTGCCAAAAGACAACCAACCAGAGCGCAACGATCGCGCTGGCAACCAGCATTCCGATCGCCTCAGCCTTTTCTGATGATTGGTCGATGCTCACCCGAGCAACCTCTCGCTCACAACCTTCCCGCCCTGCGTGATGCGCACCGCATTGCCGATTTCCTCGTCGAGCACCGGCTTGCCCGCTTCCTTGTCCCAGAAAGCCGAGAGGAAGTTGAACAGGTTGCGCGCGAACAGCGCCGAGGCATCCGCCGACAGCCTTGAGGCAACATTGCGGTGGCCGACGATCTTCACGCCGTGGATCTCCACCACTTCACCCGCGACCGATCCTTCGACATTGCCGCCGCTTTCAACCGCAAGATCGATGATCACCGATCCGGGCCGCATCGTCGCAATCTGCGCATCGCTGATCAGGCGCGGTGCCGGACGACCGGGAATCAGCGCCGTCGTGATAACGATATCCTGCTTGGCGATGTGCGACGATACCAGCTCGGCTTGCGCCGCCTTATATTCGTCCGACATTTCGGTGGCATAGCCGCCGGTGCCTTCGCCCTCGATGCCCTTGACGTTCTCAACAAAGATCGGTTTGGCGCCGAGCGACTGGATCTGTTCCTTGGTCGCGGCGCGCACGTCGGTCGCCGACACCTGCGCGCCCAATCGCCGCGCCGTCGCGATTGCCTGAAGGCCCGCCACGCCAACGCCCATGATGAACACGCGCGCGGCAGACACCGTGCCTGCCGCCGTCATCATCATCGGAAAAGCGCGGCCATATTCGGCGGCGGCATCGAGCACGGCCTTGTAGCCCGCGAGGTTCGCCTGCGACGACAATATGTCCATCGACTGCGCGCGCGTAATGCGCGGCATGAATTCCATCGCCAGCGCTTCGAAGCCCGCCGCCGCATAGGCGTCGACGCGTGCACGCTCGCCGAAGGGATTCAGGCTCGCGACCACCCAGGCCCCCGGTGCGGCACCGCTCAGGCTCGCCGGATCAGGACCCTGCACACCGAGCAAAATGTCGGCACCCGACACTGTGCGCGCGCGATCAGCGACGCTCGCGCCCGCATCGGCGAATTGCGTATCGCTGATCGAGGCATGCTCGCCCGCGCCCGCTTCGACCGCGACACTGGCGCCAAGGCCGACGAACTTCTTCACCGTCTCCGGCGTCGCCGCAACCCGGGCCTCGCCCGCGAGCTGCTCCTTCAGGACCGCGATCTTCATGCAGGTCCTAACGCTTGATCAGCAGGATGACGACAAAGGCGATCACGGCGGAAGCAATCGCGCCATATTTGAAGAGCCCGAGCACGAAATTATAGGTCGCACGGTGCGTATCGATATTGCCGTTGCCGCTCATCTGCCCCTCAATCTTGTTCTGGCCGTTGTTCGACCCTTAACCGCGCGTGCCAGCCACCTCAAGCCCCGCGCGGCTTAAGCCCGCCTTTACCCCCCCGCGCAGCTTAAGCCCCCCTTTACCCGGCGCAGTTAAGGTTACCGGCTGAATGGGTATGAGGCAGCTCTTATGACGCGCAACGGCCAGCGCTTGCTGATGCTGATCGACGACGAGCCTGCGCAGCGGCGGCTCGTGTCGGCGCTTGCCGCGCGTGCGGGGTGGCGATCGATCTTCGCGAATGACGCCGAAATGGCCATCGCCACGCTCGGCACGCAAGACGGGATGCAGCTCGATTGCGTCCTGCTCGATCATTGGGCGGATGAGGGCGCCGCCGCCACCTTGATCTGCGAATTGCGCGGCCGCCGCCCACAACTGCCGATTCTCGTGCTGACCGCCAATGGCTCGGTCAGCCATGCGGTGAGCGCGATGCGCAGCGGCGCGACCGATTTCCTCGTCAAGCCGCTCGCGCCAGAACGCCTCATCGCCGCCCTCGACGCCGCCGTCAGCGGACTCGGCACCGGCGAACTCCGCCCGCTCACCGAAAAAATCGCGGCGCCCCTGGGCTTCGACGAGATCGTCGGCTCCGAACCCAAATTCCGCGCCGCACTCGCCATCGCCGCCAAAGCTGCCCGCGCGCGTGTGCCGGTGCTGATCGAAGGCGAAAGCGGCGTCGGCAAGGAAGTCGTCGCCGAAGCCGTGCACGCCGCATCGCCGCGCGCGAAAAAGCCGATGCTGGCGGTCAACTGCGGCGCGATCCCCGCCAATCTCGTCGAGAGCGAGCTGTTCGGGCATGAAAAGGGCGCCTTCACCGGCGCGTTCGAACGCAAGATCGGCCGCTTTGCCCAAGCCGATGGCTCGACGATCTTTCTCGACGAAATCGGCGAAATGCCGCTCGAAGCGCAGGTCAAGCTGCTGCGCGTGCTCGAATCGGGCGAAATCCAGCCGGTCGGCGCGCGCCACCCGCGCGAAGTCGATGTCCGCATCGTCGCCGCCACCAACAAGAAATTGCTCGATGAAGTCGAGGCGGGGCGCTTCCGCGAGGACCTCTATTACCGGCTAAACGTCGTCCAGGTGACGATCCCGCCGCTTCGTGAACGCGCGAGCGACATTCCGGCACTCGCCCGCCACCTGATGGCGCGGATCGCGCAACAGCCGGGATTGCGGCCGATCGGGATTACCGATGCCGCGCTTCAGCTGCTCGTCGATTACGACTGGCCCGGCAATGTCCGCCAGCTCCAGAACGCCTTATTCCGCGCCGCCGTGCTCTGCGACGCGACCGCGCTGACCCAAGCCGATTTTCCGCAGATCGCAAGTCTCGGCGAGCGCCGCACGCTCCCCCACAGCACCGCCGCCACACCCGCAAGCGGCGGCGTCACCCTCTTCCGCGCCGACGGCAACATGCGCCCGCTGGAGGAAATCGAAGCCGATGTGATCCGCCTCGCGATCGGCCATTATCGCGGCCGGATGACCGAAGTCGCGCGGCGGCTGGGGATCGGGCGCTCGACGCTTTACCGCAAGCTCGGCGAGCTAGGGATCGATAACGCGGCTTGAGGGGCCTATCTCGTTGACGCAGCCTTGAAATCAGGAGCGGTTAGCTGAACGCGCCATTGCGCCAACTGTTCGAGCCGCAATTCATCTCGTGGCTCGATATCATGTGAAAAGCCTGCATACGTAACGAGCGCAGACAGCTCTCGATACTCGCGTTCGATTTCTGCTAGAGTCGGCATCTGGCCTCCGTGCGACAATTTGTTCAATACCCTATTTGTTCCTACTAAACCAGCCCGCTTTCGTACTGGTTACGGTTTGCCCAGATTTTTCTGCAACGGCTAACCCCGCAAGCAGCGCGGAAATATGGGCAATATCGCGGATCATATCGACGTTTTGAACCGTAATTTTTGAGTCATCGCGCTTGAACACGCCAGATCGGTCACTCGTTGCGGTCACTACCCCCCAAACCTCGTTCGTGCCGCCTACCAAGATTGGGATTGACGCAACCGACCGATACAAAGCCTCACGAGTGGGATCAGCATGCTCGACCGGATATTGCGTTCGGCAATGTTCCATCGTGGTGTCGGCTTCGATCACGTCCCCGGCCGGATTCACCTTCGCGTTGTTCCACGCGACCCCTGTATAGCCTTGGCCCAGACCCCAGTTTCTGCCCCCTGCCGCTGCTTTTTCTGGATCGGTCCATTGCGCGGCAATCCGACACATCATTTCCTCGCCATTTTCGCACTTCATTCGCTGAAAGATCGAGACGGTAAAGAAGTCTGGCGCCTGATAGTCCACTGCCTTTCTGATCGCCGAAATCGCGCGGCGTAGCAGTGATTCTGCAGTTGCTTTGGCGTCGGCGCTCTGGATTAGGCCCGCCTCAATAGACTCGACCATCTGTTCGATCGCTAGCAAGCGCTCTCGCCTCTTCAGGTCGAGGGCGCCAGCTGCCTCCAGCGCTTGCTCACGCTCCTCCACAATCGCCAGCGACTGGTCAGCAAGCGTGTGTGCATCCTGTGCCTCACGACCAATTTCCAATTTCTTGTAATCAAGACTGGCTACAATCAGACCCGCAATCGCCGCAACGGCACCGCCAACGATTGCCATTATGTTGCCTGGAGCTCCCTCAACGACCTTCGACAGCGCGGCAATCAGTGCGCCCAGCACCCCAATCCCAACCATCCAAGGTCGCAACCGCTCTACGACTGCCAGCCTTTGTGCATATCGAGCAGCGAGGTGGCTTTCGCTCGTACGAAGCCGATCTCTGAGCTCTGCCACTAACTTCGTTCTAGTCATTGTCGTACCTCACCGCCCCACCAGCGCCGCATCGCGCATGCCGCGCCACACGCGCAGCGCCTGTACCGTTTCGGCGACATCATGCACGCGCAGTAATTGCACCCCCGCCTCGGCGCCCGTCAGCGCCAGCGCGAGGCTGCCCCCCAGCCGCTCGCCGACCGGGGCTTCGCCCGACAACGCCCCAATGATGCGCTTGCGGCTGGCGCCCAGCATGATCGGGCAACCGAGTCCGTGTAACAGCGCGAGGCCGTTGAGCAGCGCGAGGTTGTCGCTCAGCGCCTTGCCGAAGCCGATGCCGGGATCGACGATGATCTGCGCCCGGTCGATCCCCGCTGCCACGGCAGCGGCGATCCGTGCTTCGAGCCAGTCGAAGGTCTCGATCAGCGGATCGGCGTAGCCTTTTCCGCCGTGCGGCCCTTTCGCCGGATCGGGCGAGTGCATCAGCACCACGGGTACCCCGGCCTTCGCCACGACCTCGGCCGAGCGCGTGTCCCACAGCAGCGCCGACACATCATTGACCATCTGCGCACCGCCCGCGAGTGCTGCTTCCATCACCGCAGCTTTGCGCGTGTCGATCGAGACCGGCGCAGTGCGCGCGAGACGCTCAATGACGGGGGCGATGCGCTTGATCTCGTCGCCTTCCCATACCAGCGGCGCGCCGGGCCGCGTTGATTCGCCGCCGAGATCGATCAGCGACGCGCCCCTGGCGATCATGTCGAACCCGGCTTCGGCGGCGGCCTGCGGATCATCCTCAAGCTTGCCGCCGTCGGAAAAGCTGTCGGGGGTGACGTTCAGAATGCCAACGACATGCGGCTGATCGAACCGCAGTATCCGATCGCCGAGCGTGATCGGCGCGCGGGGGGAAGTGATCGCGGTGTGGAGCTGGGCGGCGCGTTCATCGGTCGCCCCCAGCGTCGCGGTAAAGTCGGCAATCGACAGCGTGCGCTTCGAACCGCCGTCGATCACTTCATAGGCCGCGAACCACTGCATCCCCCCCGCGAGCCGCGCGACTGCGCCATCGCGCCCGATCGGCGAGTCGACGAACTGGACCGGGCGCAGGTGGAGCAATGCCATTCAACTAAGTCCGTTCGTGCTGAGCCTGTCGAAGCACTGTTCTGCCTTTTTCCCGCCACCGCAAGAAAGGACGGCCCTTCGACAAGCTCAGGGCAAACGGTAGCTGGGTAGGCGCTAAGGCTGCGTTGCCAGCAAATATAGCTGCCGCAGCTTATCGATGGGTGTCAGCACCCCTTCCGCCTCATAATGCCAGAAGGTCCAGCCGTTGCACGCAGGCGCGCCTTGCAGCACCGAGCCGAGTTTGTGGATCGACCCGCTCTCGCCACCCGGTGCCAGCACCGATCCATCGGCACGCACCACGGCGCGGAAGCGGCGCTTGGCATCGCTCAAGACGGTGCCAGCCGGCAGCATGCCATTCTCGACGATCGTCCCGAAGGCGACGCGCGGCGCCGACTTGGGCGACTGCATCGTCGCCAACGCCGACTCATCGAGCGGTAGCGCTGCTGCAATGCGCTCTTCGGCAGCGTCGATATAAACATCCTCGCGCTCAATGCCGATCCAGCGCCGCCCGAGCCGCTTGGCGACCGCGCCGGTCGTCCCCGTGCCGAAAAAGGGATCGAGCACGACATCGCCCGGCTGGGTACACGCGAGCAGGATGCGGTAGAGCAATGCCTCGGGCTTTTGCGTCGGGTGCACCTTGACCCCATTCGCCTTCAGCCGCTCCGGACCGCCGCACACCGGGAATTCCCAGTCGCTGCGCATCTGCAATTCATCGTTCAGCGTCTTCATGCTGCGATAGTTGAAGGTGTAGCGCGCCTTCTCCCCCATCGACGCCCAGATCAGCGTTTCATGCGCGTTGGTGAAGCGCGTGCCCTTGAAATTGGGCATCGGGTTCGACTTGCGCCAGACGATGTCGTTGAGGATCCAGTATCCCAGATCCTGGATCGCCGAGCCGACCTTGAAGATATTGTGATAGCTGCCGATTACCCAGATCGTGCCGTCGTCCTTCAGGATACGCTTCGCCTCGGCCAGCCAGGCGCGGGTGAAGCGATCATAATGCGGCAGACTGTCGAACTTGTCCCACGCATCGGTAACGGCATCGACATGGCTGCCGTCGGGGCGGGCGAGGTCCCCGCCGAGCTGGAGATTATAAGGCGGATCGGCGAAGATCATGTTGACCGACTTGGCCGGCAGCGCGCGCATCGCCGCGATACAGTCGCCGCGAATAATCTGGTCGAGCGGGAGCGTGGCCGCAGGCGCGGCGCGGCGCTTCACCTTTTCGAGTACCCCCATCGACCAGCCCCCGCCTGAAACAGCGCGCATCCGTGGCCGAAACGCGGCCCTCGTCAAGCAAAGAATGGTTAACGAAAATCCTTGCGAATCCGTTAACTTGGCGGAACATTTGCGGACTTGACCAGATGTTGAGTCCGCAACTTATCCACAGGCGCTATTAGCAGGGGTGTGGCGGCAAAGACTCATCGGTTGAACATCACAAGATTGCGCGCGTTGCGGATGCGGACGTGTTGCAAATGGCCGGTAATCCAGCGTTCGCGCGCGCAAATGAAGAATTGGCCGAACACGGCGCTGTCAAACGGTCGATATTGCTTCGAGTCCACCAGTCGGCGAAGGGACCGGGGGTAGTGGTCGTCATTGTCATACAACGCGACGACATGGTGCGTGCCGACGATCCAGATGCGCTGAATACTCGATCCGTTGGCAATGCGGAAGCGACCGTGGACCCACCCGCATTGCCCGGCGCGGATCGGAAAAGGCGGCGCTATTTGAGCACCTGAAAGCAGCATCGCGAACAGAAGGCTCATCTCGATACTCCTTCGCAAGCCGACTGAAGCAACAATGCAGCGCGCACCGGCGCAAAACTTCGACGGTGGAGCGGCGTCGGGCCGAGCGTTTCGAGCGCCGCCAGATGCACTGCCGCGCCATAGCCCTTGTTCGAGGCCCAGCCATAGCCGGGGTGGGCGCGGTCGGCTTCGATCATGATCGCGTCGCGGGTCGTCTTGGCGATGATCGAGGCGGCGGAGATGCACGGCTCGGTCGCGTCGCCGCCGATGATCGCGCGGCTCGGCCAGTGCCATTTGGGGCAGCGATTGCCGTCGACCAAGACTTCGCGGATGTCGCAGGCAAGCGCGGCGACCGCGCGTTCCATCGCGAGCATCGTCGCCCAGAGGATGTTGAGATCGTCGATCTCCTCGACGCTCGCGATCCCGACGCCGACATGGCAGTGCCGCCGGATCGCCTCGGCCAGCCGTTCGCGCTGGGCGGCGCTCAGCTTCTTGCTGTCGTTCAGCCCTTCGATCCCCTCAGGGCAGAGCACCACCGCCGCCGCCACCACCGGCCCCGCGAGCGGCCCGCGCCCGGCTTCGTCGACGCCCGCGATCATTTCTTTAGGCGCCAAGGCGGGAAGCGGCGATTTTCGCCGGCCTGGTAGAGGCAGATTGCGTTCCCGGCGGGATCGGTGAGCCGTGCTTCGCGCCACAACCATTCCTGCGCAACAGGCAGATGGTCGAACACGACGCCCGCCGCCTGCAATCGTGCGACTTCGGCGTCGAGGTCCTCGCATTCGAAGAACACCGTCGGCGCTGCGCCTTGCTCGACCGACAGCGTCGCACCGCCATCTGCCTCGAAGCGGGCATAATGGCCGTCGTCCGTCGCGACGATCTGGGTGAGGCCGAGCGTGCGGTAAAAAGCCTCCGACCCCGCCGCCATCGGCAGCGTCGTCTGGTTGAGCCGCACGCCGGGGCCAAGATCGAGCCGCACGTTCTGATGCCCCATCGGCCCATGCCCGCCGCCTAGCCCCGGGGCATCCTTGAGGGCGATCCGCACGAATTGCCGCGCGCTGGCAACGGCGGCTTTGAGCGGGTAGCCATAGGCCAGGTATGTGGCGATTGCGGAGGCAAGCGTGCAGCCGGTGCCGTGAGTGCTGGTCGTCGCGATACGACCCGAAAGCCAACGCAGCTCTCCGTCCTCGTCGATCAAGCGGTCCGTCAGAACGTCGCCTCGATCGTGACCGCCCTTCGCCAGCAGAGCGCAGCCATGTCCCAACACCGCAGCTGAACCTCCCAATTTATGCAACTCGGGCAGGTTCGGCGTGACGATCGTCGCAAGCCGCATTAGCCGCTCGAACGCCGCGATCGTTGCATCGTCGGCCAGCCTATCGCCCGAGCTTGCGACCATGACGGGATCGAAGATGATCGGCAATTTCTCGCCCCTCCCCTTCAGGGGAGGGGATGGGGGTGGGGCCTCTCCAACAACTGACTGGCCTGAGGATAGGCCCCACCCCTGCCCCTCCCCTGAAGGGGAGGGGTTAGCAGAGAGTTTCTCGAGCCAATCCGCCACCGCATGCGCCGTCTCCGCCGAGCCGATCATCCCGATCTTGACCGCATCGACGCCGATGTCGCTGACGCAGGATTCGATCTGCGCGATCACCATCTCGGTGGGCACCGGCATCACCGCCTGCACCCCCAGCGTATTCTGCGCCGTAATCGCGGTCACGGCCGTCATCGCGTGGCCGCCGAGCATCGTCACGGTCTTGATATCGGCCTGGATGCCAGCACCACCGCCCGAATCGGACCCGGCGATGATCAGGATGCGCGGTGTTGAGGTATGGCGGCTCACGACTGAAACTTGCGGGCGGCACTCGCGGGAAACTGTTTCAGCGCCTTGCCGATGCGGGTCGGCCGGTCGAGCAGTTCGCCGCCGCAATTGGGGCAACGCTCATCGAGCGCATCGGCGCATTCGGCGCAGAAACTGCACTCGAACGAACAGATGAACGCGCCCGGCGCGTCGGCGGGCAGATCGGCGCCGCAGCGTTCGCAATCCGGGCGCATCTCGAGCATCAGGCGCCGCCCTTCACGTCGAAATCGACCGTGATGTTCCCGCGCGTCGCGTTCGAATAGGGGCAGACCTGATGCGCATCGTGGACGAGCTTTTCGGCGCCGGCTTGATCGAGCGTCGGCAGCGTGACGACATGCTTGACTGCGAGGCCAAAGCCCACGCCATTGTCGTTGGGGCCGATCGAGACATGCCCCTCGACCGTCGAATCGCCGATGTCGAGCTTTTGCCCGCGCGCGACGAACATCATCGCCGACTGAAAACACGCGGCATAGCCCGCCGCGAACAGTTGCTCAGGATTGGTCGCCGCCCCGCCGGGCCCGCCCATCGCCTTGGGCGTCGCGGTGTCGAGATCGAGGACGCCATCATCGCTGGCAACATGGCCCTGACGGCCGCCATGCGCGGTGGCGACGGCAGTGTAGAGCGTTTTCATGCGTGCGGCCCTCCTGAAGCGGTGGTGGTGATGCGGGGGCTATAGCGCGGTTTGGGAGCGGGGTGGAGGGGTGTCGCAGCGTCAGGTGGTGACGCGCGTCAGCCGGATATCAATCTCGCGGTCGACAAAGTCCCATTCGGCGCAGCCACGCAGCCGCACCAGCATATGGTCGAACGCTGCTTCCTGATCGGGCGCGAATTCGAACCAGGTCAGGAAATCGAAAGGTTCGCCATGATCGCGCGAATGGTAAAGCTTGCGCGCGACGCCCGGCAGATAATCGAGCCCGATCGGCAAATGCGATCCCCGCTCATAGACCGCACGCCGTTCGTCCTGCGCCAGCGCCCACCATTCGGCCGATTTGCGGATCGGGATCAGCGCCGCGCGGGTCGAGGCGGGGCGCCCCAATCCCTCCTGCTTGGCCTGCAGCGCCGCGCGTTCCGGCGCGGTGGTGTAGCGCAAATTGCTGCCAGCGCCGCGCAGCGTCCAAGCGGCGGACCCTGTGCTGACATCGCTATCGATCGCCAGAAAACGCGCCGCAGGCAGGCTTGCCCCGCGAAATTCGCAGATCGACGTGATTTGCCACTGCCCGGCATCGGCGCCGACAAATCGGCTGAGGGTAATTGGTGCGCGTTCAGTCATAACATCCCCATTGTGTTTGGCGCTACAGTCGAGCGCGGCATGGAAAACCGGCAAAAGGCGGCGCGACGTGGACTTCGCGCTTACCCAATCGCGAGGACAAGCTTGTTGATCGAACCGTCCGCGCTTGCGGCTGGCACAGCGGAGCAGATCAGCACTTCATTGTCCGCATGCGCGGCGGAAGTTTCCCTGAAATAGGCCACCGCGCCACTCACCAGCGGCGTTTTGCAGGCCCCGCAGGCGCCCTCGCGACAGCCAAATTCGGGCGTCAGGCCCGAACTTTCTGCGAACTCAAGCAGGCTGCCTGCGCCGGGTGTCCAGATGCCGGGCTCGCTCGCTGCATTGAAAACGACGTCGACGGGCATGCTCGACGGTTCGGCTTTCGGCGCGGCGCTCCGGGTTTCGATCTGGCGCTTCAGCGACGCGGGGCCAAATGCTTCGGCGAAAATGCGCTGGTCCGCAACGCCGTGGCTCATCAGCGCATCATAAACCGCCTGCATGAAGCCTGGCGGCCCGCACATGTAGAAATCATAAAGCTGGAAGCCCAGATACTTCTCCAGCACCGCTGCCGACAGAAAGCCCTGTTCTTCGTAATCGGCGCCGACGACCGCATCATCGATTTCCTGCAAAAGGCGGATGATCGTCAGTTTGCCGTTTGATCGCGCGAACAGCTGGTCCAATTCACCGTCGAAACCGCGTTCGGCTTTGGTGCGCGCGGCATAAAAGAAGGTGATCGGGCGCATCGCGCCGGTGCGTTCGCCTTCGTCGACCAGATGCCCGATCATCGCCAGGATGGGCGTAATGCCGACCCCCGCCGCGATCATGACGACGGGGTGCGCGGGTGCGGTGTCGATGATGAAATCGCCATCGGGCGCGCGGCAATCGATGATGTCGCCGACCGCCACCGCGTCATGCAAATGGCTCGACCCGACGCCGAGCTTGCGCACACTGATGCGCAATTGCGGCGCGGACGGCGCGACCGAGACGGTGTAGGTGCGCAGCAACGGCGCTGCACCATCCGGCTGCGACAACCGGATCGGCAAATGCTGCCCCGCACGATGCGGTGCCACGCCCGCGCCATCGGCGGGTTCGAGGTAGAAGGACTTGATCACCGCACTTTCGGCGACGATCTGCGCGACCTTGAATTGGCGCCATTCGGAACGGGCGGGCGAGGGGTTCGTCGACGACATTGGGTTACTCCGTTAGAAATTCAGTGAAGCCAAGGTCCGGCATGCGCCGGTTGGGCAGCAATCAAATCGGTCAGCCGGGCGGTAAGCGCGCTGCAGACGTCCCCGCCGAAGGTCAGGAAACCATCAAGGTCGGTGCGATCGATCGAGGCCAATTGCGCCTGCAGCATCTGGCGCGCCCGGAAGAACCGCGTCTTAATGGTTGCGGGCAGCACATCGAGCGCGGCCGATGTTTCATCGACCGTCATCCCCTCAATCTCGCGCAAGATGAAGACCATGCGATAGATTTCGGGCAAACGGTCGAGCGCCAGCTCAAGCGCCTGCTGCAACTGCACATTGGCGACATGGCGTTCCGGGGTCGGCTGGTCGGGCGGAAAAGTCCCGCCATCCGCAAGGCCAGCCTCTGCGCCGCCGGTATCGTCTTCCGCGAGGCGGGTCGCGCGGCGGCGTGTTGAGCGACGCTGGCTCAAGGCTTCGTTGATGACGATCCGCGTCAGCCAGGTCGACAGCTTCGACCTGCCCTCAAAGCTTTCGATCGCGGCAAATGCCTTCAGATAGCCACTTTGGACGGCATCTTCGGCCTCGGCGCTATCCTTCAGGACCGCCCATGCCGCGCGAAACAGCCGCTGGTTATTCTTGGCGGCAATGAACCGCACCGCGCCCGAATCGCGCGCGCGGAAAAGATCGACCAGATCGGCATCGTTCAAACCGGCGTAATCAAGCTCCTCCACGCGCATCAACGCGCACTCGCCCGCGCGTCGCTGACCGACGTCAGAAACTCCCGGCGCAGATCGCGATCCGCTTGAAAGTCGCCGAGCCAGCACGCGGTCCGCATCGCCACCCCGCGTTGATTGACCCCGCGCGTGGCCATGCAGCCATGCGTTGCATCAATCACGACGGCGACACCGCGCGGGGCAAGCGCATCCCACAACGTCATGCCGATTTGCTGGGTCAGCCGCTCCTGCAATTGCAGCCGTCGGGCGAACGCATCGACCAGGCGGGACAGTTTCGAAATCCCGACGACACGCTCACACGGGCGATAGCCGACATGCGCCACGCCGATGATCGGGGCCATATGGTGTTCGCACGTCGACACCAGCGGGATGTTACAGAGCAGCACCGTTTCCTGATAGGATTGCGCCTCGGCAAAAGTCCGGCTGAGCAACGCCGCCGGATCGATCGCATAGCCCGAAAACCACTCGCGATAGGCGCGCGCCACCCGCGCCGGCGTGTCGACCAATCCCTCGCGATCGGGATTGTCCCCGGCTGCCCGAATCAAGGTTCGCACCGCGCTTTCGATATCCGCCCTGTCCGGCTTTCCGTGCCCTGCCCCCAAGTCCGATGCCGCTTGCTCGGCCATTTCCGTTTGGCATTGTGAAAGCTTCAAAAAATATTCCTTTGTTCAGTCGACGCGCGTTCGGCAGCGCGGGCCGGTGTTTTGGGCGGGGTTCAATTCGGGGTGCAGTTGCAGATACGCACGGATATTAGATGCCAGCGGACGACCAAGGTTTCCGAGATTTTGCCAAAAAGATGCCGAGCGTGAAATCAGGCGCGGGAGTGGGGTCGCAGGCGATGGGCTGGTCACGCCATCCCGGCTCATTGGTCAGCGCCGGTTTCTGCCGTCGTTCAAAGGCGTAGCGAGACGGCAAGCGGCGCACGGCGCAGCGCACGGCCGCCACCGGTGGATGATCGCTTGACGCCAGGAATTTTCAGACAGGCATCGACCGTCGCGCTCGCGCGCCAACTCGACCGCCCATCGGCCAGGGCGTCGCGGTGTCGAGATCGAGCACGCCATCATCGCTGGTGACATGGCCCTGACGGCCCTCATGCGCGGTGGCGGCAGCGTGGGGCGTTTTCATGCGTGCGGCCCTCCTGAAGCGGTGGTGGTGGGAGGGGCTATAGCGCGGTTTGGGGGCGGGGTGGAGGGGGTGTGGGGGCGGATGCTGCCTCGGTGCGGCTACTCAGAGCGCCGAATATTGACAACTGAGGTGGCATTAAGTCGCTATAAGACAGGCGGTTGAATCTAATGGCAAACGCAGACGGATCGAAACAGCGCAAGAATCCCCGAGAAAACCAAGATACCTGGTTAGGCCATGTTCGCTCTCGCAACCGGCAAAATCTATCCCAAACTTCCAGCCTACCTAAGCAACGCTTATATCGCAGCGGCCTTGCCCTACCTGAGGCGTTGAGCCTAATAGGGATATGTACCTGAAACAAGCAGTGATCGAAAACAGCGGCCCGTTACGGCGGATTGACCTGGATCTTCTGTTTAGCAGTGAGGGTGCTCCAATGCCCCTCGTTCTTGTTGGAACCAATGGCGGCGGCAAGACGAACATCTTGTCTCTCATTACCGACGCGCTCTTTGAGGCCGCCGCTGCGCACTACGAAAACGTGCTCCCTGCCATAGGTGCTGGCCGAGCTTGGTTTAGGCTGGTTGGCGGGCGCACAACCACAGTGGGTACGCTTGGCGGATTCACGCTTTTCCGGTTCGAGCATGCCGGTGAGACACTCATTTACAAAGAGAAGGCCGGTACGGTCGATCCGAACGAGGCGAAACAGAGGGTACCCGCTGACTTTACTGACTGGGTCCAATGGCCGGTCGAAGGATCTGTGAAAGAATTTCCTGTTACAGACGATACGTCTCGCCGCATTTTTGAAGAAGGCGTTTATGCCTATTTTCCATCTAGCCGGTCTGAGATACCGTATTGGCTGAACAGGGAATCTCTGCCAAAGACCGAGTTTGACGTGTTTACTGCATTTACTAAGCGCATGCGGACGCCTATTTTTGTCGAGCGAAGTCTAGATCAGCTTAAACAATGGCTAATTTCAGTTATTCTCGAATCTAGAGCTCACATTGGCTACGCAGTCGGCCAGGATCAGTCAATAGAGCTTCATGTTCTGAGCGACGTGAACGCAACGATTATATCAGAAAGGGTTCTTACTCAGTGTAACGTCATTCTACGCCGTGTACTTGACGATGAACAGGTTCGTTTCGTTTGGTTAGGGAGAAAGTCACCTGACAAAATTGCGGTCGCGCGACAGCATGATATAATGCTACCTAACCTTGATGCACTTTCTGGCGGACAGTCAATTTTATTGGGTCTTTTTGGTACGTTGCTGCGATATGGTGATCAATCAAATAGCGGCCAGGCACTTGAGCTTGAAAAAATCGAAGGAATATGCGTAGTCGATGAAATCGATGCACACATCCATGTTGATTTGCAGCATCGGATTCTACCTTCATTAATCAAATTATTTCCTCGGGTTCAGTTTATCATTTCAAGCCATTCGCCGTTGTTTGTAATCGGCATGGAGAAGGAATTTGGAACCGACGGATTTCAGCTTGTTGAAATGCCAGGCGGTCACACAGTCACTGCAGAAAGCTACTCAGAATTCGGCAAAGCGATGCAAGCCCTAACTGCCACCGAGGCGTTCAATCAAAGGCTACTCTTGGAAGCGGCACAGCCTGGCCTTCCGATTGTTTTTGTCGAAGGGGAGACAGATACTCCATACATCCGCCGTGCTGCTCAATTACTGAACCGCGCCGAATTATTGGAACGCTGCGACATCCAGTGGATCGGCGCTAAAGACGATGGCGGTCAAGGGTTTCATACCGGCAAGGCAGCGCTCGATCACACTCTCGCCGTTCTTCGCGCGAATCCCAAACTCTCTAACAGACCGGTTCTTCTACTCTACGATAGCGACGCGATGAAGGGCGACGCGGATTATGCCAGTGTCTCAGTAAGAAGCATGCCAACAAATTCAGCAAACGCGAAAGTTCGAGCAGGTATCGAAAATCTTCTGGCGGGCGAATCTATCAGCGATCCTGATTACGAAGTGGTCGAGACTCCGAAGCCTAATGGAGATGTCATTACTCGAAAAACTCTCCGCAAGGCTGAGCTCTGCCAGCGGATGTGCGAACAAGGTTCGAGCAAAGACTTTTCAGCTTTTAGTGCAGCACTGGATAAAATCGAGGCGTATTTGAATACGGCAGTGGGGGGAGACGCAGGCACTCAGAGTACCTAACCTGCAGCTCCTTGACCGGACCGGCAGGTTAGCACGATGGGACTTTAGCGCAGCACGGTTGCCTGCTGGTGCCTCATTCCGCTACGGCCACAATCAGCAGTTGGCAACCAGTGCGCCGCAATAAAATGACTGCCGGTTACTTCAAGGCTGGGAGATCGCCCCCCTACGCCACCGCCCTTACCGCCTCACAAATCCGGTCGACCACCGCTTCCACCTGCCCAAGATCATCCCCCTCGGCCATCACCCGGATCACCGGTTCGGTCCCTGATGGGCGGATCACCAGGCGCCCCTTGCCGTTGAGTTCGGCTTCGGCGTCGGCGATTACCGCCATCACGCCGGCATCCTCCAGCGGCTTGCCGCCCGAAAAGCGCACATTCTTCAGCAATTGCGGCAGGGGATCGAAGCGGTGGAGCACTTCGCTTGCGGGTTTGTCGGCGCGGACGATCTCCGCCAAAATCTGCAAAGCCGCGACCAGCCCGTCGCCGGTCGTCGCATAGTCCGACAGGATGATATGCCCCGATTGCTCGCCGCCGACGTTGCAGCCGCGCGATCGCATCGCCTCGAGCACATAACGATCGCCGACTTGCGTGCGGATCAGCCCCAGCTCATGGCTTTCGAGATAGCGTTCGAGGCCGAGGTTGGACATGACGGTCGCCACGAGCGACCCGTTCTTGAGCAGCCCGCGCCGCGCCCAGCCCATCGCGATCGTGGCCATCAGCTGGTCACCGTCAATCACCCGGCCCGCCTCGTCGACCACGATCAGCCGGTCGGCGTCGCCGTCGAGCGCGATGCCGATATGCGCGCCGCTCGCGACCACCGTCTCGCGCAGCAATTGCGGCGATGTCGATCCGCAGCCGTCGTTGATGTTCTTGCCATTGGGCTCGACGCCGATCGCGACGACATCGGCGCCGAGTTCCCAAAGTGCCGAGGGGGCGACATTATAGGCCGCGCCATTCGCGCAATCGACGACGATGCGCAGGCCATCGAGCGTCAGTTCGGACGGGAAGGTCGCCTTGGCCGAATTAATGTAGCGACCGCGCGCATCCTCGACCCGGCGTGCGCGCCCGATTTGCGCTGCCGGGGCGAGCGCGATGTCGCTGGTGATCAATTCCTCGATCGCCATTTCATCGGCGTCGGACAATTTATAGCCATCGGGGCCGAACAGCTTGATGCCATTGTCGGCATAAGGATTGTGGCTGGCGGAAATCATCACGCCCATGTCGGCGCGCATCGAATGGGTGAGCATCGCGACCGCCGGGGTCGGCATCGGCCCGACCAAAGTCACGTCCATGCCGACGCTGGTGAACCCCGCGACCATCGCCGATTCGAGCATATAGCCCGAAAGGCGCGTGTCCTTGCCGATCACCACGCGGTGGCGGTGATCGCCGCGCCGGAAATGCGCGCCCGCCGCCATGCCGACCTTCATTGCCATCTCGGCGGTCATCGGCGCGGTGTTGGTCAGGCCGCGGATGCCATCGGTGCCGAAATATTTTCTTGCCATGCGCCATCGCTCATTTCGCTTGCCGCCGGGGAACCGAGGCGACAGGTGTTGGTCTTTATGACCGAATAGATAGAGCGCATGTCACAACCGACCCGTATCTTGCTATCCCTAATCGTCGGGCTGATCGTGGGCATTGCCGCAGCCGCGAGCGGGGGCGTCTGGGTCGACCAGGCGGTGGCGATTGCCCAGCCGGTGGGCGACACCTGGCTCAATGGCCTGCGGATGACGATCATCCCGCTGGTCGTGTCGCTGCTGATTACGGGCATTGCCGCGACGGCGGAGACGGCGCGATCGGGGCGGATCGCAGCGCGCTCGCTGATGATTTTCCTCAGCTTTCTGGTGTGCGCGTCGGCGCTGGCGGCGTTTCTGACCCCCGCCTATCTCGCGCTGTTCCCGATGCCGCAAGAATCGGCGGCGGCGCTGAAGGCGGCGCTAAGCGGCGCGCAGAAAGTCAGCGACGTGCCGGGGATGGGCGCGTTCATCAAATCGGTGGTGCCGACCAATCCGATTGCAGCGGCCGCCAATGACGCGATCGTGCCGCTGATCGTCTTCACGATGGTGTTCGCCTTTGCAGTCACCCGCCTGCCTGCCGAGCAGCGCGCGGCGCTGACGCTGTTCTTTCAGGCGATTGCCGATGCCATGCTGGTGATCATCGGCTGGGTGCTGTGGCTCGCGCCGATCGGCGTCGGGGCGCTCGCGTTCGTGGTCGGTGCGCGGGCAGGGACGGGGGCGGTCGGCGCCCTGCTCCATTACATCCTGATCGTGTCGGCAGTGGGCGCGACGATCGGGCTGGTCGCTTATCCGGTCGCGATCTTCGGCGGCGCGCGGCGGCTGTTGGATTTCGCGCGCGGTGTGGGGCCAGCGCAGGCGGTGGCGGTGAGCACGCAGAGCTCGCTCGCCTCGCTCCCGGCGATGCTGCGCGGGGCAGGCGCGCTCGGCGTGCCGGTCGAGACGTCGGGGGTGGTGCTGCCGCTAGCCGTCGCGGTGTTCCGCGTGACGGCGCCGCCGATGAACCTCGCGGTCATTCTCTACATCGCCCATTGGTACGGCATCCATCTGACGCCATTCCAATATGTGGCCGCCGTCGCCGCCGCCTCGATCACCACCTTCAGCGGCGTGGGATTGCCGGGGCAAGTCACTTTCTTTGCGGGCTGCGCGCCGATTGGGCTGGCGATCGGCGTGCCGGTCGAGGCGCTCGGGCTGCTGATCGCGGTCGAGACGATCCCCGATATTTTCCGCACGATCGGCAATGTGACGATGGACGTCGCAGTAACAACGGTCATCTCGAAGCGTTACGGCGGCGGTGCCGAAACCAGCGAAGCCGATACGATCCTGAAGGGTGACGCCTGAAGGGCTAAAACACCCAGCGCCAAATCCCCGCCGCGATCCCCGCTGCCGGAATATGCGCCCAGGTCGCACCCAGCCAGATCACTGCGCCGCCCGCCAGATCATGCGGGCGAAAGCCGCCGAACTTCGCGCGCCCCTCGGCAATCGCCTGGAACGGGACATAGCTGGTCACGCGCTTCCACGGCGTCCAGAGTTCGGGCACCAGCTTGGCCTTCTTCGCGTCGAGCGCCGCTGCACCCACCAGCGAAAACGCCGCGATGCCGCTGGCGACGATCAAATTGGCGGCAATCGGAAAGACGATGATGTGCGCCAAGCCCCACAGCGCGAACGACCACAGCATCGGGTGGCGCGTGACCGCATAGACGCCGCGCGCTTCGCTCGGTGCGGTCTTCACCATGCCGGGCATCGCCGGATTGCCGATCAGCGAGCCGACCAGCAAGACGCTCGCGATCAGCATGATCACGCAGCCCAGCGCCCAGAGCCCGTCACCCACCTCCCATAGTGGCGGCGTGATCGGGGCCGCCTTGTAGGTTTTGCTGATCCACCAAAGGCTCGCCAGCGCGACCACCGCATAGACGCCGGTAAACCCGCCATTGCCGAGCGCCTTCACCAACGGCGCGCGGAGCGGATGCGACAGCAGCAAATGGCTGCCGACGAAAAGCGCGACCGCCAAAGCGACCATCATCGTGCCGTCCATATCGTCGCTCCCTGTTGCCTCGGCGCGACGCTAGCCGATCACTTGACCCCGTGCATCCACTTCTTGAGCGGGAAGGAGAGCACCAGCAGCAGCACGCCGAGCGCGATCGACACTTCGGCAATCGTCGTGAACACGCCGACATAGGTGTCGAGGCTGACCTTCAGGTTGGTCACTTGCCCGCCGACGGTCTCGACGCTGGCGAACTGCGCGACGATCCCCGCGACATATTGCGCCACCGCGATCGACAGGAACCACACGCCCATCATCAGCCCGACGACGCGCGCGATCGACAGCTTGGTGATCATCGACAGCCCGACCGGCGAAATGCACAGCTCAGCGATCGAGTGGATCAGGTAAAGCCCGGCAAGCCACCACAGCCCGACCTTGAAATCGGGTCCCGCGAATTGCGATCCCCAGACGAGGAACAGAAACCCGCCGCCAACCGCCATCAGCGCGATCGAGAATTTGATCGGGATCGTCGGCTCGATACCGCTCTTGGCCATCGCGTTCCACATCACGCTGAACAGCGGCGCGAGCAGCACGATGAACAGCGCGTTGAAAAACTGCGTCTGCCCGGCGGAGATCGAGAACCACCCGAACACCGACAAATCAGTATTGCGATCAGCAAACAGCGTCAGCGATGATCCGGCCTGTTCGAACAAGGTCCAGAACACGGTGTTGAAGGTGATCAGCACCATTGCCGCCAGCATCATCTGGAATTCCTGCGCGCTGCCTTTCAGCCGCGCCCAGACGAGAATGCCCGGTACGCTGACCAGGAAGGTGCCGAACATGATCTTGCCCATGATCGGCAAGCCCAGGAAATAACCGACGATGCCCGAACCGGCTTCAGGCCGGACATAGCTCATGAGGTTCGAAAACAGGAACCAGACGATCGGGATCATCAAAATCGCGCCGCCATAGATCAGAAAATCGCGGTTGGTCGGCGCATCCGCAGGACGATCGCCAATGCCGTCGAGGCGCCCGCCGTCGAACTGAATCAAGGTCCACGAAATCAGCATGCCCGTGGCAGCCAGCGCAAAGCCTGCCCACCAGCCGAGCCCGCCCCAGCTACCCATCCCCACCGCAAGCAGCGGACAGAGGATCTGCGAGAACAGCGAGCCAAGATTGATGCCCATGTAAAAAATGGTGAACCCGGCATCGCGGCGACGATCGCCCTGCGCATAAAGCGCGCCGACCATCGTCGAGATATTGGGCTTGAAAAAGCCATTGCCGATCGTGACGAGCGCCAGCCCGATCAACAGCAGGAACACCGAAAGCGGCGCGCGATCACCACTTGCCTCGAACTTTCCGGCATCGACGTGCCGCGCTTCCTTGCCGCTTGAATCGAGCAGCGAGACGGTCTTGTCGTCATTGCCCTTGATCTGCAGTTCGCGACCGCCATCGAGCACGAACTGCTTGCGGGCGTCGCCGCTGCCTTTCACGGTCACTTCGTAACGCTGGCCATCGATCGTCGCGAAGGGCTTGGCGGGCTGGCCGCCGAAACAGAGCGTCAGATAGCCGAGCGACATCATGATCGCACCGAACTTGACCGATCGCTTCGAGCCGAGGAACCGGTCGGCCATTAGCCCGCCGATCAGCGGCGTCAGATAAACCAGCGCGGTGAAGCCGCCATAAATGCCGGTCGTCGTCGTGTCGCTGAACAGGAAATGCTGCGCGAGATAGAGCGTCAGCAGCGCGCGCATGCCATAATAGCCAAAGCGTTCCATCGCCTCGGTCGTGAACAGGCGCGCGAGTTGAATCGGGTGGCCGAACCAGGTCTTGCCTTCTGGCACGCCGCCGTGCGCGGCGCCGCTGCTGCTGTCGGTCATTGATACGCTCCCCAAACTGGCCCTGATGTCCCTACCGCTTCTTGTGTGGCGGCAAAGGTCGCGACACTAACGGCAAACGCGGGGCTGTAAATGGCCGGTTTTGGCGGTATCGACGCCGTCATGCTCAATGATCGCACCTCGCCGCTTTCCCTGCTCGCCACCCGCCGCTCGGGCCGACCGCGCGATATGGCGGCGCCTGGCCCTGACGCGTCCCAGCTCGATGCGATGCTGACGATCGCCGCACGCACGCCCGATCACGGCAAGCTTGCGCCCTGGCGCTTCGTGATCGTCGGCGCCGACCAGCGCGACCGGCTCGCCGAAGTGATCACGAGCGCCTATCGCGCCGATCGCCCGCAAGCTGCGCGGCTGGAAATCGAGGCATTGCAAGGCTTTGCGCGCCAGGCCCCGACGCTGGTCGTCGTGCTGTCATCACCCAAGCCCGAAAGCCATATCCCCTTGTGGGAGCAGGAGCTTTCAGCAGGTGCCGCGTGCATGAACTTGCTCCACGCCGCACACGCGATGGGCTTTGTCGCGGGCTGGTTGACGGGCTGGGCTGCCTATTCGGACGCGGTGCGCGATGCGTTCGGCGCGGCGCCTGCGCGGATTGCGGGTTTTGTCTTCATCGGCTCGCCCAGCCAGCCCCTCGAAGAGCGCGCGCGCCCCGATTTGGGCCAGACGGTGTCGCACTGGGGCGGTTAGGGGGCAGTTGGGGCTGGACCTGAAGTGCAATTGGTGTATTAAGGCAGCATGACGGCTCTGAACAGCGAAGACAGCCCGGTCTATATCCGGCTTCGGCAACATATCGCCGCCGCGGTGCTGCGCGGCGATTTCAAGGCAGGCGACCAGCTGCCATCGGTGCGTGCGCTTGCGGCTGAGCATGGCGCCAATCCGCTGACGGTGGCCAAGGCCTATCAGCGTTTCCAGGACGACGGCTATGTCGAAGTCCGGCGCGGCGTCGGCATGTTCGTGCTGGCGGGGGCGGCCGAAAAGCTGCGCGCCGCCGAACGCGCGCATTTTGTCGAAACGGTCTGGCCAAAGGTGCGCGCGCAGATCGATCTGCTCGGGCTCGATTCGACCGAATTGCTGAGCGGCGAATTAGCCTGAGTTCTTCGCGGCAAATTTCCGGTACCCTACATAAATCAACGGCCCATCGGGAACCGAATACGGTTCACCATGCTTTAGACCTATTGAAGCATTGGGAGCCGCGCATGTTGCACTCGCCTATTCAGCTCGCTCGATCGGGCTTTCGCCCTGCCTTTCGCCTCGACGAGACCAATCCTTGCCCCGGTTGTGGCAAGTCGCATTGGTATGTCGGTCGGCTGACCGCCGAATGCGCCTTTTGCGGCAGCGCGCTGCCGATTACGGCGGGCGGGATGGCATCGCGCGGCAAGTTCGCCCGCGCGGCCTGAGATTGAGCTATCGCGCGTCGGCTGGCGTTGAAAGCCAGTCGCCAAGCAGCGCATTGACGGCCTCGGGCGCTTCCTGCTGCACCCAATGCGACACGCCGGGTAGCCGGTGGAGGGTCAGGTTAGGGACCCATTGCTCGACGCCCTCGGTACACCAGATTCCGAGCGCCTTGTCCTCCTCGCCCCAGATCATCAGCGTCGGCGTTTCGATACGGCCATCGCCGATATTGGCAAAATCGCGCGTTCGCAGCAGCGCGCGGTAGTAATTGATCATCGCGGTCAGTGCGCCGGGACGCAGCGCCGCCGCGCGGTAAACATCGGCGACAGCGGCCGGGAAACGCGCCTTGTCGACCGCCATCCCGGTAAAGGCCGCGCCGATCCGCTGGGCACCGCCTTGCTTGAGGCCGAATTCGGGCAACCACGGCAGCTGGAAGAAGAAAATGTACCAGCTCATCGAAAGCTGGCGCAGGTTCCGCCGCTCGCGCCGCGCGACCATCGGGTGCGGGACGTTCATGATCACCAGCCGAACGAGCGGACGCAGCCGCTTGATCGCGAAGTGCCACGCGACGACGGCGCCCCAGTCATGCGCGATCAGCATTACCTCGCGCGCGCCGCTGGCGTCGATCAGCGCGGCGACATCGGCGGCGAGTGTGTCGAGCCGATACGCCTCGATCCCCAAGGGCCGCGACGATGCGCCATAGCCGCGCATGTTCGGCGCCCACACCCGCCAGCCGCGCGCGCTGAGCAGCGGCATCTGAAAGCGCCAACTGAAGTTGAGTTCGGGGAAGCCGTGCAGGCAGAGCGCCAGCCGGTCGGTGCCGCCGTCCGCCGCATCGAGCTCGGCAAGTTCGAAATCGATCCCGTTGGCGCGCAGCATCCGGACGCGGATCCCGCTGTCGGCGGGCGGGGTCCACGACCAGTCGCTCAAGCCGCGAACGCTTCCGGCGCGAGCGCGTAAAGTTGCGCCGCCGACGCCATCGCTGCGGCCTTCAGCCCCAGTGCTTCGGGCACAATCTGCGCCACATAGAAATCGGCGACCGCGCGCTTCATCTTTAGAAATTCGGGATCGCCCTCACCGCTCGCCGCCGCGCGGCCCTGCGCTTCCATCAGCCAGCCGCAAACCGCCGTCGAGAGCATCGTCAGGAACGGATAGCTCGCCGCCAGCCGGTCATCGACGTCCGCCGTCAGCAGCCGCCGCGCGACATCATCGCAGGCGTCGATCAGCCCGCGCAGCCCCACATCCTCGGTAGCCCCACGCATTTCCGAAATCAGGCCGAGCATCACCCCGCCATTGTCCATGCTGAGCTTGCGGCCCACCAGATCGGCGGCCTGAATGCCGTTGGTGCCTTCATAGATCGGTGTGATCCGCGCATCGCGGAAGAACTGGGCGACGCCGGTTTCCTCGACATAGCCCATGCCGCCATGCACCTGAATGGCAAGGCTCGACACTTCGCAGCCGATGTCGGTGCCATGCGCTTTCGCCAGCGGCGTGAGCAGATCGAGCCGCTTCTGCGCCGCCTCGTCCCCCAAGGTGGCGCGGTCGACTTGCCCCGCCGCGAGATACACCAGCGCGCGCGCGGCCTGCGTCTGCGCTTTCATCCGCATCAGCATGCGGCGGACATCGGGATGTTCGATGATCGCGACCGGATCACGGCCCCCGCCCGCACGCGCCGACTGCACCCGCTCGCGGGCATAAGCCACCGCATGCTGCGTCGCGCGCTCGGCGATCTGCACGCCTTGCAGGCCAACATTGAGCCGCGCGTTGTTCATCATCGTAAACATCGCGCGGATGCCGCCCAGCTCCGGCCCGATCAGCTCGCCGACGCAATCGCCATTGTCGCCGAAGCTCAGCACACAGGTCGGCGAGGCATGCAGCCCGAGCTTATGCTCGATCGAGACGACGCGGACGTCGTTGAGGTCGCCGGGCTTGCCGTCAGCGTCGAGCCGGTACTTGGGCACGAGGAACAGCGACAGCCCCTTGGTCCCCGGCGGCGCATCGGGCGTGCGCGCGAGCACGAGGTGGACGATGTTTTCGGCCATATCGTGATCGCCGAACGAGATGTAGATTTTCTGCCCCGTGATCGACCATTTGTCGCCGCCCAGTGGCTCGGCCTTGCTGCGCACCGCGCCGACATCGCTCCCCGCCTGCGGCTCGGTGAGGTTCATCGTGCCGGTCCACGCGCCGGTCGCCAGATGCGGCAAGTAGAGCGCCTGCTGCTCGGGGCTGCCGTGATGCGCCAGCGCCTCGATCGCGCCGACGGTCAGGGTCGGGCACAGCGCAAAGCCCATGTTCGCCGCACCCAAGGTCTCCAGCACCGCTGTCTGGATGATGAACGGCAACCCCTGCCCGCCAAATTCTTCGGGCACGCCGATCGTGCCCCAACCGCCCTCAACATAGGCCTGATAGGCCGCGCCAAAGCCTTCGGGCATCACGACGCCGTCGGGGGTCCATTTCGCGCCCACGGTGTCGCCTAACCGGCTGAGCGGCGCCCATGCGCCTTCGGCAAAGGCGCCCGCGCCTTCGAGCACGGCGTCGATCACATCGGGGCTGGCGGCGGCGAAACGATCGCTCGCGGCGATTTCGCTCAGGCGCACGACATGATCCAGAACGAAACGCTGATCGGCGACGGCGGCAGTGAAGGGCATCTCAATCCTCTCTTGTCGAACTCTCCCCGTCGCTATAGCTCGCGACTGTGGACGCCACAAATTCCTTCGCGACACGATGCCGGGCTTATGACGCGGCGGCGCTTGCCGAAGCGGCGCGACTGGTTGCCGAGGGCCAGCCGATCGCCGTCGCAACCGAGACCGTCTATGGTCTTGCCGCCGACGCGACCAATCCACGCGCGGTCGCCGCTATCTATGCCGCCAAGGGCCGCCCGAGCTTCAACCCGCTGATCGTGCATGTCGCCAGCCTCGCCGCCGCCGAGGCGCTCGCCGACTTCGACGCGGGCGCGCGGGCGCTGGCCGAAGCCTTTTGGCCGGGACCGCTGACGTTGGTGCTGCCCGCACGCACCGGATCGGGGATTGCCTCGCTCGTGACGGCGGGGCTACCGACGATTGCGATCCGCGTGCCCGCGCACCGCGCGATTCAGGGGCTGATCGAAGCATCGGGCAAGCCGCTCGCGGCACCATCCGCCAACGCCAGCGGCGGCATCAGCCCGACGCGCGCCGCGCATGTGCTGATGAGCCTCGAAGGCCGCATCGCGCTGGTGCTCGACGACGGGCCATGTCCGGAGGGGCTCGAATCGACGATCGTGCTGACCGGCAACACGCCGCGCCTGCTGCGGCCGGGACCGATTTCGGCGGCGGCGATTGCGGCGGTGCTCGGCCAACCGCTGGCGAATGCCGTGGGCGGCATCATCGCGCCGGGGCAGCTCGCGAGCCATTATGCCCCCGCCAAGCCGCTCCGGCTCGACGCGACCGACGCCGGGCCCGACGAATGGCTGATCGGGTTCGGCGCGGTTTCGGGCGACGACACGCTGTCCGCCACCGGCGACTTGACCGAAGCCGCCGCGAGCCTGTTCGACACGCTCCACGGCGCCGACGCGAGCGGCAAGCCGAGGATCGCGGTCGCGCCCGTGCCCGACGAGGGGCTGGGCGCGGCGATCAACGACCGGCTCGCGCGCGCGGCGCACTGACGCACAGACCATAGCTGCGCCAGTCGGCGGCGACCAGAATTGGGTCAGACCAAATTCGCTGAATCGCATCCGGCCCGTTTGTGCTGAGCTTGTCGAAGCACCGTCCTTCTGTTTGCGACGCGCGGGCAAAGAAAGAACGGCCCTTCGACGAGCTCAGGGCGAACGGTGGCGGGTGGTTCGATTCGATACCGATCGCGCGGGGGCCGGAATTGATCATGCTCCGACACAGCGTTTTGATCCTAGCCTCGTCACCGAAACAAGTTATGCTCACCCGCATTCTTCGGGGAGTTTGAGCTATGGACATGGCACGGCGCGGGGCAGCGGAATTTATCGGTACGTTTTGGCTAGTTCTCGGCGGCTGCGGCAGCGCGGTGCTGGCGGCGGCTTTCCCGGACGTCGGGATCGGTCTCGCGGGCGTGTCGCTCGCGTTCGGGCTGACCGTGCTGACGATGGCCTATGCGATCGGCCATATCTCGGGCTGCCACCTCAACCCGGCGGTGACGATCGGCCTGGTCGCGGGCGGGCGTTTTCCGGCGAAGGACGTGCCGCTCTACATCATCGCGCAAGTCGTCGGCGCGATCGCAGGCGCGTTCGTGCTGTCGGTGATCGCAGGCGGCAAGCCGGGGTTCGATCTGGTCGCGAGCGGCTTTGCGGCGAACGGCTTCGACGCGCATTCGCCGGGGCAATATTCGATGGTTGCAGGGTTCGTGACCGAAGTGGTGATGACGTTCATGTTCCTGATCATCATCATGGGATCGACCGACGGCCGCGCCCCCGCCGGCTTCGCGCCGATCGCGATTGGCCTTGGACTGACGCTCATCCACCTGATCAGCATTCCGGTGACCAACACCTCGGTCAATCCCGCGCGCTCGACTGGCCCGGCGATACTGGTCGGCGGCTGGGCTGTGGAGCAATTGTGGCTGTTCTGGGTAGCGCCGATCCTGGGCGGCGCGCTCGGCGGAATCGCGTACAAGGCGCTGGGGGCGGATGTCCCGCCGAAGCCGCCGATCGAGGGGGATGTGCGGTAGGGGGCGAGCTAGTGTTGCATGCTACCGCGCTTGTAACCTACCCGGGCACCCGTCAGCAGAGTATTCGCCGCCTCATCACTTCCCAGGAAATCGGCTAGGTCCGTTGAGTGCTCGCGGAGCACGGGTAAGAGATCAGGAGACGCGGAAGATGCCTCATTGATTGCGTCTACAACTTTCTGATTGAGAATTTGAGTTCGCTTATCTGCGAGCATAAGTGCCCTATGCGCCATCTGACCTAGGTCCGCAATCAACTGAGGTTGGATGACAAGCCTCTGGCTCAATGTCATTATCTGACCATCGCTTTGCGGTCCGGACGCAACGAATACGCCATCCCTCTGGAATGCAGGCCCGTTATAAATCCCACCAGTCCCATAATGCGAAAGTGCATGATCGCGAAGATCGCACAATACTCGATGTTTTTGCCTCTGCTCTTCGTCATAATCTTTAACAAAGTCGAAAGAGCGTCGATTGTCATGCTGCGTTTTTGTTGCTCTTACATACAGAACGATTGCACTATAAAAAAGTGCCAAAAAAGCATTCTCGGCATGTCCACCAGCCCCTTGGGTCGTCGCATCGCCTCGAATCACGCCCATAGTAAAGATAAAATCATTGGCAAGCGTCAGGTCGGTGCGGATGCTATTAGAGTCCCGCAACTGATAGATTAAGTGCGTCAGTTTTTGGTACTCATCTGGCAGCGAGTGAGCAGCAGTTACTAGGTCAATCACTTGATTCTTCAAGACTTTTCTCTGCCATAAGAGCGATCTTTACTGGAACTGATCGAATGTCTTTTCGCTAAGGGCAACAGTTTAGGCACAACAAACGAAGCTCTTTCGTCCCCCTCACCCCACCGCCTGCGCCGACTTCGACCGCGCCGCAAAGCTCTTGCGCAGCTTGTTGAGCTTGGGCGGGATCACCGCGATGCAATAGGGATTCCGCTGGCCGTCGCCACCCCAATATTCCTGGTGGTAATCCTCGGCGGTGTACCATTCGCTCAGCGGCTCGATCGTCGTCACGATCGGCGCGGGCCAGCCCGACGCGGCGCGCTGCATCGCGGCCTTGGCTTCGATCCGCTGCTCGTCCGAATGCGGGAAGATCGTCGAGCGGTACTGGGTGCCGACGTCATTGCCCTGGCGGTTGAGCGTCGTCGGGTCGTGCGTCGCGAAAAACATGTCGAGCAGATCGCCGTAGCTGAGCTGATCGTTATCGAACGTCACCCGGATCGCTTCGGCATGCCCCGTGTCGCCGCCGCAGACCTGGCGATAGGTCGGATTGGGGACATGGCCGCCGATATAGCCGCTTTCGACCTTTTCGACGCCGATCACGTCGTTGAACACCGCTTCGGTGCACCAGAAGCACCCACCGGCAAGCGTCGCGATTTCCGTGGCCATCAATAGCTCCTTTAAACTCTGTGCGCATTAGATAGGAACGCGGACGCAACACGCAATCGGGGATACCAAGGATGGACGGCGCGATACTGGTGACGGGCGGGGCGGGTTACATCGGCAGCCACGCCGTGCTGGCGCTGTGCGATGCGGGGCACCGGGTGGTGGTGGTCGACAATCTGGTCACTGGCTTTGCCTGGGCGGTCGATCCGCGCGCCACGCTGGTGCAGGCGAATATCGAGGATGACGCGGTGCGTGACGTGATGCGCGACCATGACGTGCGCGCGATCATGCATTTTGCAGGCTCGGTCGTGGTGCCTGAATCGGTCAGCGACCCGCTCAAATATTACCGCAACAACACCGCCGCGAGCCGATCGCTGATCGAAAGCGCGGTCGCTTGCGGGGTGCCGCATTTCATCTTTTCATCGACAGCAGCGACCTATGGCATTCCCGATGAGGTGCCGGTGCGCGAGGATATGCCGAAGCGCCCGATCAATCCCTATGGCATGTCGAAGCTGATGACCGAGCATATGCTCGCCGATGTCGCCGCCGCGCACCCGATCAATTACTGTGCTTTACGCTATTTCAACGTCGCGGGGGCAGACCCCGAGGGGCGATCGGGCCAGTCGACGGCAGGCGCCACGCACCTGATCAAGGTCGCGGTCGAGGCGGCGACCGGCAAGCGTGGCCATGTCAGCATCTTCGGCACCGATTTCGCGACGCCCGACGGGACGGGGGTGCGCGATTACATCCATGTCAGCGATCTGGCGGCGGCGCATGTCCACGCGCTCGACCTGCTGGTGGCGCGGCCGGGCGAGAGTCACATCATGAACGCGGGCTATGGCCGCGGCTATTCGGTCAACGACGTGCTCGACGCAGTCGACCGGGTGACCAATGTCAAGATCGAGCGCCGCTACGAAGGCCGCCGCGCGGGCGACCCCGATGCGCTGACGGCCGATAATGCGCGGATTCTGGCGACCTTGCCGTGGCGGCCGAAGCTGGATGATCTCGACACGATTGTGGCGCATGCACTGGCGTGGGAGCGGAAATTGGCGGAGCGGGGGGCCTAACCCCTTCCGTTCGTCCCGAGCGCAGTCGAGCGACGGGCCGCAAGCGATCCGCGCGGTGTCTCGACTTCGCTCGACACGAACGGTTTGGGAAATGAGGCCCCCGTTGATTGGGCTTAAAGCGCGAACCGCACCGTCACGCGAATATCCCGCCCGGCGAGCGGGGCGAAATCCTTCAGAAAACTCGCGTGCCGCCGCGCGTCGGCGTCGAACAGATTGTTCGCTGACAGAGTGAGCGTCGTCTTGTTGTCCGCGAACGGCTGCCACTGCGCCGAGAAGTTGACGAGGGTGAAATCGCGCGTCGTCGTCTCGAACGCCGCCACGCGGTTCTGCGCGAAAACATGCTCGACTTCGATCCGCCCGCTCAACCGGTCTGACTGCGCCTCGATCCCGCCGAGCACGCGCACAGGGGGAATGCGCGGGGCGGGGCCGTTGCCGACCAATGTCGCGCGGACATAATCGCCCAGCGCATCGACGTTGATCGCATAATTGCCAAGCTGCGCGACCTTCACCGATCCGCTCGCTTCGAAGCCATAGTAACGCGCATCGCCTTGGGACAGCTGGAAGCACGGCAGATCGACATCACGTCCGCTCGGCGCCGCCGCGGCTTCGCACACCGCCTGATCGGTCTGGTTGTCCGAAATGAAGTTCGAGAACCAGTTGTAATAGGCCGACGCGTCGAAGCTATAGCCTTCGCCATGCGCGTGGAGCGTCGCTTCGAGCCCCCAGCTCTTTTCCAGCCGGAAGTCGGGATTGCCGAGTTCATAGGCTTGCGTGCCCGCGTGCGAACCATTGGCGAACAGTTCTTCGGCGCTCGGCGCGCGTTCGGTGCGCGACAGGTTCAGGCCGAAACGCACCGCATCGCTTACCCCATAGGACGCGCCGACCGCGCCCGAGAAAGCGCCGAATCGGCGATCACCGCGGAAATAGCGCAGATCGCCAATGTCGCTGCGCGATGACAGGTCGGTCCATTCATAGCGCGCGCCGGCCTCAGCCTTGAACCGCCCGAAATCGAGCTGCTGCTGGGTGAATATACCCGTCTGCGCGGTGGCATTGCGCGGCAGAAAGGCTTCGTCGCCGATCACGTTGAACTCGCGGTTGGAGAATTGCACCCCCGACGCGCCGAGCCACGCCCCGCGCCGGGCCTGGATGATTTCGAACCGGCCTTCAAAGCCGTTGTTGAGGAAGGTCGTCGCCACCGCGCCATCGGGCTCGAGCTCGAACTGGCGATACGCCGCATAGCCCGCGCGCAGCCGCAGCGTTTCGATAAAGCCCCCACCGGTGTCGACTTCGCCGCGCAGATCGAGGCGGTTCTGGACGATGTCGATGCGCGGGCTTTCCTGCCCCTGGCCGATCTGCGTCGCATAGCGGATCGGCACGCCGTACAGGCTCGCATAATGGCCATAGGAAAGGCCAAGCGATCCGCCATCAGTGATCAGCGCGGCGCCGACACCGGCAGTCCAGGTCTCGCTCGCGCTGTTGGGAAGTGTGCCGCGAATGGCAGCGTTGCCCGCAAAGTCGATTCGGTCCGGGTCGGCCGGATTGAAGGGGAGGAGGCTGGTCGCCAGCGCTTCGGCGCGGCGCGCGGGCGTCAGCGCAAAGCCCGGGATGCGCAGATCATCGGTCTTCGAATAGCTGCCATTGGTGTTGATCACGAACTGATTGCCCAGTGCGACATTGGCGCTGGCGCCGATCGAACGCTCGTTGGCCGCCGAGCCATAGGTGCCGATCGCGTCGAGACTATAGCCCTTGTCCGGCACCCTGCGCGGAATGCGGGCGTCGATGACATTGACCACGCCGCCCACCGCCGACGAGCCATAGAGCAGCGCCGCTGGCCCGCGCAGCACTTCGATGCGCTCAGCGAGCAGCGGGTTGATGACGACGGCGTGATCGACCGAGGTATTCGACACGTCGATCGAGCCGATCCCGTCGGTCAGCACGCGGATGCGGTCGCCCTGGAAACCGCGCAGGATCGGACGCGAGGCGTTGGGCCCGAACGAGGTTGCCGAAACGCCGGGCTGGCGCGCAAGGGTTTCGCCGATCGTTGGCTGAAGATTGCGCGTCAGCTCAGCGCCGCTCAGGACCGACGTCCCCGACAGCACGTCGCGCTCGCTATGATCGAGCGTGCCAGTGACGATCACTTCATTTGGCTGGTCGGCAGGGGCAGTGGGCTTGGCCTGCCCCTCCGGCGCTTCAGGTGACGCGGGGGGCGGCGCGGGGGGTTGCTTGGCCTGCGCAGCGGCGGGGGACAAAACGGCAAGGGTCACACCCACCAACCAGGGATTCGAACGCTTCACGCAAACACTCCAATGATGACGCGCCGCAGCATTAGAAGCGATGATATACAATATCAATATGCTTCGGCGCTTCCGTCGCACGGCTTGGCCATGCTAGCGCACGCATCACAAGTTGAATGAGGCCAATCCGATGCCACGCCTGCGATCCTTGCTGTTCGTCCCCGGGGACCGGCCCGACCGCATGGTGAAAGCGCTGACGCTCGGCGCCGATGCGCTGATCGTCGATCTTGAGGATTCGGTGGCGCTTACGAACAAGGCAGCCGCCCGCACCGCCGTTGCCGAATTCCTCGGCCACGCGCGCACGACGACGCTGTTCGTAAGGATCAACCCGCTCGATTCGGGGCTCGCGGACGACGATCTCGCCGCCGTGCTCCCCGCGCACCCCGACGGCATCGTGCTGCCGAAGGCGGAGGGCCGCGCCTCGCTCGCCGCACTCGATGCCAAGCTCAGGGGCGACATGATGATCCTGCCAATCGCGACCGAAACCCCGGCGGCGATTTTCAGCCTTGGCAGCTATGGCGGCGTCACGCCCCGGCTGGCGGGGCTGACCTGGGGCGCCGAGGACCTGCCCGCCGCGATCGGCGCGAGCGCGTCACGCGAGGCCGACGGCAGCTATACCGCGCCTTACCAGCTCGCGCGGTCGCTCACGCTGTTTGGCGCGCATGCGGCGGGTGTGCCGGCCCTCGAGACGGTCTATCCCGATTTTCGCGACATCGACGGGCTCGCCGCCTATGCCGCGCGCGGGCGGCGCGACGGCTTTACGGGCATGATGGCGATCCATCCGACGCAGGTAAGCGTCATCAACGCCGCCTTCACGCCGAGCGCGGAGGAGGTCGCCAAGGCGCAGGCCATCGTCGATCTGTTCGCGGCGAATCCCGGCGCGGGCGCGCTCAGCCTCGACGGTCGGATGGTCGATGCGCCGCATCTGAAAGCGGCCCAGGCTCTGCTCGCGCGCGCCTGACGCGAGTCCACGCCCCGATCCACCACCACCCCAGCGCCCAAAGCGTGCCGAAGCTCCAGCCCGCGATCACGTCGCTCGGGAAATGCACGCCCAGATAGACGCGGCTGACACCGATCGCGCCGACCAGCAGCGCGGCGACCGCGACAAGGTACAGCCGCGCCGCACGCTGCTCGACGATTTGCATCAGGATCAGCGCAATCGTCAGGTAGACAGTCGCACTGTTGGCGGCATGGCCGCTCGGGAAGCTCGCCGACCAGACATCGACCAGATGATCGATCAGTACAGGGCGCGCACGGCCAACCAAGTCCTTGAACACCCCGACCAGCAACGATCCACTGATCGTCCCGCCGAGCACCAGCCCCAGCGTCAGCCATCTCCGCCCAAGCACGAGAAAACCTGCGGTGGCCAATACGACGACGACCAACACCGTTTCACCACCAAGCGCGGTCACGTCGAGCATCGCCTGCTTGAGCCACATCGGCCCTTCGGGGATGCGCCTGTTCTCGCTTTCGCGCATCGCCAACATAATCGCGCGGTCGAAAGCGAACAGCTGCCCGCGCGCGACAAGCGCCCCCAGCCCGACCAATAACAGCATCGCAGCAGCGAGCGCCGCGGCGGCGTAATAGCCCCACAGCGGCTGGCGCACCGCTCTGGTAACAGGATCAGCGCGTTCGGCAGCGTCGGCCATGGTTGTTGCAACCCCCCGCCAAGCTTGGGCCGAGCGTCGCCTCGTATACGCATTTTTCCCACATGGCCCAAAAATCGGCGACCAGCGAAAACTTCGCCTGGCCAGAAGATTCCTGGCTAACGCTGGGCCACCGTCAGCACACAGGACCGACCTCCGCATCCATCGGGTGCCGATCCCGGTCGACCGACCGTCCTGAGAGGATCTCCGAAGCCGCCATTCGTGCACAAGCGGCAGTCGTGATTCGTGCAAACCGGCATGGCCGTCCTGGGGGAGTCAGATCGCGGATGAGGTCGTTGGTTCATGGAACTCGCGGCTCGGCAAGGCGCCACCCCGGTCGCTGATGCCCGCCGACCCTGATCCCGCAACGCGCCCCGCGCCTGTCCTGCGCCAGTGCCTTCCATTCGACTGATTGGCCGACCGATATCAGCGTTGCCCGAGCTGCGGCAGGTCGATCCAGCCCCATTTATTTGGCCAAAAGCGGAGCGCGTCCAACCGCCGTCGGTTAGCGCAAGTTGCTGGCGACGTCGTTGAGTGCTCCGCGAATTGCGCGCGCGCCTTCATTCCCATCCATTGCCAGAAAGTTCGCGGGAGAGAGGCCCGAACCACAGATCGCAGTGATCGACATGCTCTGCCGCGACCCCGCGTCGATGGTGAAGGGGCTTTTGGTCGTATCCGGGCGGTCGGTGGTCAGATCACACAACAAGCCGCGCCGGGCGCAGCGATTTGCTGCGCACCGGCGGCGGAGTATGGGGCGGCGCTGACGAGCAGCGCCGCCCAGGCGATGAGGGGTTGAGCGTGGGGGGGGAACGCTGGACCATCGCCTATGCTTGAGCCCGTGGTCGATCAGTTGATGCGATAGACCACCGGGCAATTCACAACGAACCCGACCGCGCGGAAATCGCCGCCGTCGAGGCTCTTGATCAAACCACGCGTCGACATTTCTGCCGCCTGCAGCGCGCTGGTCATGCGATAGCGATAGCCCTTCTTGATCGCCTCGTCGGTCCACACCGCCGGGAACAGCCGCCACATCGGTGAATAGTCGAGGTTGATCGTCGGGATGCCGCCGAGGATGTTGAGCGGACCACGGCCATCCGTCAGCGCGCTCACCAGCCCCTGACGATGCGGATTGTCGAGGCCGGTCGGACCATTGACGACGACGACGATACGCTCTGCCGATTCGCCGGGCGACGCATCTTCGAGCGCGAACGGCAGGTCGGCAAGCGCCGGCGCGAAGGTCGCATTTTCAAGCGCGGCGACAAGCGGGTTGTTGGCCTCGGTCGACAGATACTGGATCGGCTTGTCGAAGGTGAAGCCGAGCGTCAGCGACAGCGTGACGGTTTCGTCACGCGGACAGATGGCCAGCACCTTGTCGTGCACCTTGCTGTGATCGACATTGCCGTCGCACATGGTGTTGAGTTCGGCTTCGGTTGCCTGCGAGACGACGGGCGCGTTCATCAACACGCCCTTGGCGGAATTGTCGATATAGACCATCGGCGTGTAGGTCGCATCGCCAACCGAGCCCGGCTGGAACTTAGCGGGCGGGAACGGTGCGTTGGCAGGTCCGGGCGTCACGCCAAGGACCGGCTTGAAATCGACGCTGCCGGTGGCGAAGGTGAAGCTACCATCCTTTTCGATCGTCGCGTGACGCGATGCGACGCCGGTCAGGCCGTACGCCATCTTCGGCGCATAATTGACGCCGTGCAGGTTCGACAGATTTTCGTCGGTGGTGTCGGTGATGATGAACCACACCGGCGTGCCGTTCTTCAGCTTGCCCTTGCGGAGCGGCAGCGTCGCTGTGCCTTTTTCCAGATCGATATGTGCCGACTTCATCAGCACAACCGGGCCGAGGAATTCGGGCTTGATCTCGGATGGCGACGGCTGGGCGACGATGGTGCGCAGATCGGGATAGATTGACCCCGGTGCGCGGCGGATTTCGTCGAGCGGCTTGCCTTCCTTGCCGCGAACAACGACTTCGGCGCTGGCAGGGGCGACCGCCGCCGCCAGCAGCACGGCCGCGCTGGCTAGCAGAGTGAATCGGGTATCGAGGTGTTTGGACATGGACTGCTCCCGGTAATTGGCGCGCGGCCTGCACCAGAGAAGTCTGGTCACCGCTGAGCCGCATGTCGCCACAGCGCGCGCCGTTTTGCTTTCGTGATGCGTTGGTGTTTTGCGAAAGCTTGCGGCAAGCTTTCCTGCACCGCGCATTTTTTAATGCTGCTTGCGGTCACTCGGTGCGCAATATCGTGATAGCGCGGACCCCGCTATCATGGTTATGATGCGCGGCAGGAGGGTCGCCCCAAATGCCCTGGAACCTGCTGTCGTCCTGGTATGCAAGCTTGCGGCGCGGGCAGAAAAATCCGCCGATGCCGCTCACGCTCATCACGCTGCGCGGGATCCCCGGGTCAAGCGCGGATGAGGTCGCCTTCTATACCAGCGCCGAGTTCGACGCGCTGGTCGATTGGGCAATGAATGGCCGTTTCGTCATGGCTTTTGTGGCAAGCGAGCGCGACGAGCTGACGCTGCTGTGCACCGAATCGGTCGCGGTGATGCAGACGCACGTCAACAGCTTGCCGCTCGTCGCCGCCGGCTTGGCCGAGGCTGATATCCGGTTGGTATCGATGCTCCGGCTGTCCAACCCGGCGGGGTCGCTGCACTAGTCAATTGCGATGTCGTAACCCCGATCACAGTCGACAACTGTATTGCGATATTGCGCAAATCGAAAGCTAGGGGCCGAGAGCAGCCCCGCAAACCAATAGCGCCATGCTATTATCGATTCCGATTGAGGAGATTTTCGGCGCCAAATTGTTTGGCGTGACTCCTTTTTCATAGGTCGAGGCACGATATGGACTCGCGGGTCTACGCTCCTTCCAGTTTTCTGGCGGCGACGGGTGCAGATGCTTATGATTCAATCCGGTTTTCGGCGAAACCGCAGGCCGAAATGCTGTCGAAACCGGGCAACAGAATCCAGGCCGTGCGCCACATCGGGGTTGGCGAATCGGGTCAGGCGCGCGCGGCCGGCAGCCTGTCCGACAGCGACACGCTGCTGGTCAATCTGACCGCCTCGCCGCGGCACCGGGGGCGCATCGGCCATCTGCATGTCGACAAGCCGCTGCAGCGCGGTCATGTCAGCTTCGTGCCGCATGACTATACGACCGAGATTGAGTTTTCGGCCGGACACAGCGCGCTGGCGCTGTTCATTCCGCAAGCTGACCTTCGCAAGATCACTGCCGAACTGGGCGCTGCCGAATTGCCGCCGATCGCGAGCGAACGCCACGACCGGCTGAGTCAACTGATCACGATGTGCGCGATGGAGCTGCGCGCGCCGGGCTTTGCGTCCGATTTGATGGTCGAAGGCCTGATCCGCGCGATTGGCGCGACGCTGGTCCAGCAGAACATCACCCCGACGCACGCGGCCGACGAGCGCATCCATTTGTCGCCCGTGCGATTGGCCCGCGTGGTCGATTTCATCGACTCGCGGCTCGACCATGAAATTCACCTCCAGGATTTGGCCGGAGTCGCTGGCCTGTCGCCCTTTCATTTTTCGCGCGTGTTCAAGCTGGCGACGGGCGAGACGCCCTATCATTTCGTGGGGTCACGGCGGCTCGACCGCGCGCGTGCGATGCTGGTGGGCGGCGATCTGCCCTTGGCCGAGTTGGCACTGGCGTGCGGGTTTGCCAGCCAATCGCATTTCACGGCGGCGTTCACCAAGGTGATCGGCATGCCGCCCGGACGCTATCGTCGACAGCGCGGACAGTAAGCCGCGCGGCTGGGACGTTCGGCAAAAGAGCGAAGCAATTTGCCGATAAACTCAAAGGGCTGCGAAAGAAGCCCGCGCGCCCAAATGCTATGCCGCCCCTCTCTTAAGGAGGGAATTGACCATGCATTGGAGTAACTTCGCTGCCCGCCGCACCGCGCTTGCCGCAGCACTCATCGTTGGGTGCGCTGACGCCGCTGTGGCGCAGGATGCGCCGCCCCCGCCCGCAGAACCCGCCAGCGAATGGACGCCACTCGACAGCGCCAAATTCGGGGAGGAGCTGGGTAGCAAGTGGATTCCCGTTCCCAATGGGGACAGCGGCGCGCCGCGCCACGGCTGGCTGGCCACGGCGGACGGCTTTTTCACCCGCGAAGTGCACTTGGCCGCCAACTATACCGAAGCGCGCGGCCCCGATTCATGGGGTGTGCTCGGGCGGTTCCACTATCCGTTCACGCGCCGCCTTTGGGCCGGCATCGAAGTGCCCTTTTATCAGAATTCCGGCCGCAGCGGCAATTTCGGCGACGTCACGCTGACCACGCAGGTCATGTTGGTCGAAAAGCGCAATCTGTCGATCAACGGCGGTGTCGGCTGGCGCTTGCCGACCGGATCGATCCGCCAGGGCAATAATGTCTTTGCCGCGCAGCCGCAGCTCAACATCTGGACCGATGTTGGTCGCGGCTTTTCGCTGCGTGGCCGCGTTGCCTATGAATTCGCGAACCGAAACCAACCGGACAATTTCGTGCTCAATGCTGCGGTCGGCCAGACGATCACACCGCACAGCCGGGCCCCGTTTGGCGATTTGACCTGGTATGTTTCGGCCAATTGGCGCCAACCAATCCGCGGCGTAGGCAACAGCTTTGTCAGCATCACGCCCGGGATGCGTACCCATGTCGGCAATAATCTGTTTTTGCTAGCTGGCGTCGAGTTTCCGGTGACCAACGTCGCCAATTCGTTCAGTCAGCGCTACATCGTCCAACTCGTTCAGGGTTTTTAGCCGATCAGTCGCTACTACCGCCGCCGCCTGCGCGGCGGCGGTAGTCAGCGGGCGTCAGGCCGATCGCCTCGCGAAAACGCGTCGAGAAATGGGTGTGCGTCGAAAAACCGCAACGTTGCGCGATTTCGGCGATCGGCAGCGCGCTGTGATCAAGCAGGCCCCGCGCGGCGGCGACACGCTCGCGCAGCACATAGGCATAGGGCGGTACCCCCGTACTGTCCTTGAAAGCCCGTACGAAATGAAAGCGGCTATAGCCCGCCACGGCGGCCAAATCTTCAAGCGTGATGCGCTGGCTGATGTTGGAGCGGACGAAATCGCACACGCGCGCGACGACGAGCGGGGCCAGTGTCAGTCGGCGGTACTGCCGAAACTCGCCATTCCAGGTCGATGTCGTCGCCAGCCGAACCAGCAAGGCATCGACATAAAAATCGGCCGACAAGGCCCAATCGGGATCGTCGCGCCCATTGAGCAACAGCTCGAACAGATTGGCGGCGTGCGGGTCGGGGCGGCCGATGGTTTCGGCAAAGCTCACCGACGCCGGATCGCGGTCGAACGCCTCACCCACCAGCGCACCGAAATAGTCGGGGCGGATGTAGAAATGGGAAAAGGCGATCGGGCCCTCGGTCTGCCACCGATAGGCACTGCCCGCTTCCGCCGAGGTCACCGACCGCTCCTCGACATCGTTGACGCGCCGACCGCCGCCCCCGTCGCGCCGGACCCGCTTGGGCCCGCCCTGATGCAGCACCACGAGATGGTGGTCCAGCGGCGGCTGGAGCATGGTCGAGCTGGTGTTCTGCCAGGATTGCAGAAAGCCGCCCCGCAACACGCAGGGGTCACTCGCCAGCGGATCGTCCGCAGCGACCCAGCCCCGCCACAGGTCGGGATGCAGTAAGGAGGCGTCAGCCTGTGACGTCATCAAAACCCCGCATGGACCAAAGCTTCGACTATGAGATGATTTGTTGCAAGCGCTACAGAAATTGGATGTCACCGGTTCAGCGCGCGCGAATCGTCACCAATCAGCGCCGCGATCAGACGGGCGCCATTGCCCGGCAGCGATCAGCGATACTCCGCTCGACGCCCGTGACAAAGCGCGCCTCGCTGGAAAGCCACCCGGACCAACCAGCCACCCGGTTGGCCCAGCGTTAGCTGGGATTCGGCCCAGTCTTAGCTGGGGGTTACACACATAGCCACTGCCACAAGCTAGCATTGTCACAAAGCCGCTTCATAGTTCCGGCAGGATGCCGAGAGCAATGAGCTGTGTACGGTCCCAGCCAACGCCTACCTCCGTCATTGACCGCTTTCGCATCGCCGTGCTTGCCTTCCGCGAGTGGAGACCCATGTGATGGCCGATCTCGGCGGACGAGGCCATCCTCACAGCGATCTTGATCGCGCTTTCCTTGGCAACGCATTCAGCGCGACCCACCTCTTCGAACTTCAGTTCAACGTCTTTCTCTAGCGCGTCGAGGTATTTCGGAGCGATATTGAGAATTTCGCCGAGGTCGTCCTTTGATATCACCGATGAAAATGGGAAGGTTCGCCCACTCGGTGTAAAGCTGCAACCATCGAACTGAGCCATGTCAGCGGGCCGGACAAAGATCCTCTTGGCGTTGAATGGGCCACCGTTGCCCCACACCGGTAGCCGTCCGATCAAGATTGCAGTGATGATGTCGGCCCAGGGTTTCTCGCGCCCTCCTATCCGGCGCGATGCCGCGAGGAGCGATATCGCGTCCGCCGGGGCATTGCCAGGCCGGGTGACTCTCCCCAGCCTTGATAGAAGGCGGTCGAACGATTCTTTCTGGACGCAAACCCATTCCCTGACAACGAGCACCGCTGGGTGGCGCTCCCATCGAAGGAGCCGGGAATCGATCAGCTGCTCGACGCCGTATAGGGGCAACTCCAGCTTGCCGGGCAGCGTGTTGATCGGGATTGCTGAGCGCAGAATCCGTCCGATGCCCTCGACCTGTGCAGCGTCGAGCTGCATCCTGCGCCGCGTGATGCCAGGGAGACGGACTACCTTCACGGCTTCTACATCGACGACCTTAAGGACGTCATTGTGATCGACACCCCAGTTCCGGGCAGTTTCGTTGGGCAAATAATAACGGCGCCCGCCGGCGAAGCTCCGCTCGACGCTGGCATTCAGGTCGGGCAGCACTTCAAGCACAAGCGCGCTCAGCTCTTCCCCTTGGCTCTTGGCGACCGAGATCCGACGCAGCAGTGTCCGCCACTTGAGGAAGCTATCGCGGTCGTTGCGAAGACTGTCGGCTCGGTCATGCACGAAGCGCTCAAAGGAGGTCGGCCAGTCGTCAAGCATTGACGCTCCGGTCGTTACGACCGACGCCAACGTCTCGGCTGGCAGTTGGTCTAGGTCATGCTGTGTGCACTTGGTAATCGGGTCGTCGCGGCAGATCAGGCCAAGGCGGCAGGCGAGACGGATCAGGGTGGCGTATTCGACCCCACGCAGCCGTTCCGGGAGCGACGCGCGGGCAGCGGCGCGTTCACCCTCGACGGGCGAGACGAGCGCGGAGAACAGGCGGTAGTGTGTCGCCATGTCGGCCGGCAGCATCGCATCCGCGGATGCGGGCACCGTCGTCTCGCACCACTCGCAGGTGCCCACGCCCCACGTCCACAACCAACCCAGAGTTTCGGAGCAGTGTCCGCAAGTGTCGACCAGCCGCTCCAGCGACATCGGGCAGTATGGCAGCAGGTTGTTAAGCCACGCGACGCGGTGGTGGCCGGCCGACTGCAGCGACACTGGACCGATTCGCCTCTTATACAGCTCCAGGTGGGATCGGATTAGCGTAAGGTCGCCAAACTTTGCGCGTTGGTGGGTGGCGCCGAAGTGCGTTGAGTGGACGCGCTGACCGGCGTTCGCAGCCAACCTGTCGGGATCCGCGCGAACGACGACGGCGATGCGTTCAAGGTCTGTCCGCGGCAGGAGCTGCGCATGGCCGGGATAAGCGCATTCGATGCCGGCGGCGTCGTAGATAAGGCCGACGCGGTGGAGGACGTGCTCCGCCGCTGCTCTAACCATCATTCCCGGAATGCTCTCATCGTCCTCGAAATCGACGGCGAACCTCACCCGGGGGAACTTCGCATCGGTCGACGGCGAGGATTCCGACGGGTTCAAAGCATCAGCCCCGGTTTCGCGGTCAGTCATTGTCGGAGAACGGATCGTGGTCGATCCATCCGTTGCCAATCGCGTAGCCGCGCACCGCATTGCTGAGATCAATCGCCTCGATGGTGGCCGCGCCGCGCGCCACTGCCATCGGTAGGGCTTCCTCGATCAACCGCGCGACGCGGCCGACGTGGCCGCTGGAGACCGCAAGTAGGGCGTCGAGAGTCGCGTGCGCGACGAGGTTGGGGGACAGAAGGACGGCGCCCGTCGTGACCAAGGCGTCGTCGAGATTCCGACAGAACGCCTTGAACAGCCTTGCGTCCTCCTTCCCGGCTTTGGTCTTGTTGTCCGGCTTGAGCTGCTTTAGAATCAGCGGCGTGCTTAGACGAGCGCAGAGGTCACCATTCTTCTTGAAGAACGCCTCTGACTTGCCGTTGCCAATGAGCAGCAACGGCACGACGCCGCGGTCGAGGAACGTCTGAATGCGCTCGGTCACGTTGCTCGCGTCGGAGCCCACGCGGTCCAGTCGCTGAGCCTCATCTGCCACGACAAGGTCGACACCAAGCCGGATCGACCAATAGGCGATCCGGGTTTCGAGGGTGTGGTAGCTGCGCCTGTCCTCCTTCTTTTCCCCATCCTTCCTCCGCTTCCGTTCGGTCGCCTCAGGATCAGGATCGATCTCGTCTTCGCCGAGCTGCTTGAGAATTTCCTGCAGGAAGCTTTTGAGTGTCATGTGGCGCTCGATCGTGACGATGATTACCTGATACGGGTTGGGGGGCAGCCCTGCCGCAGCCCGCTCGGCCGCTAGTTCGGCCTTGAGGCGCCAGACAAGCGCACTCTTACCGGCCTGCGTCTCTTGGCTGAGGCGACGTCCGGTCAGTGGGATGCCCCGCTTGCCTTGCGTCTGGCGAATGTAGCGGCGTAGCTGACTGATGACGGCGACCTGCGGCCCATGGTACACCCAAATGGTGGCGAACGCCGCGTTGGCGGCATCGACGCGGTCGTCCAGCGCCGGATCCGCATAGTCGGGTGCAGCATTGCCGGTGACATGCCGCGGTTGCTTGCCAAACGGATCCTTCAACTTATCTCTCCGTCGTCTTCGTCCCAGAGGCTGAGGGATGAACCCTCGTCGGCATCCGCACCGAGGAGGTTGTCGTCGAGCTCCAGCTCCAGCTTTTCCTCGCCGCGCGTGGCATCGGCGGTGCTCGCATAACCATAGTCGCTAGCCCGCTTGGGCGCGCTGGGCTGGTCCTTGGGCTTGCGATCTTGCTTCTGCGGGGGCGGCACAGGCAGGTCCGCACGGTTCACGCCGCCAAGCTCAGTCACTAGGCCGATCTCGGGTAGCTGTCCAAACAACGGATCCTTGGCACGCAGGCCAGACTTGCGACGTATGTCCTCGCGCTCGATCAGCGCCGCCATATTCTCGCGCGCGGAGAAGTCGGCTTTCGGCATCTCGATGTCGAACGCGACGATCGCGTTGCCCTTGATGGCAATCCATTCCCGGTCGCTGGTCGCGCCGCCCTTCCCCGCACGGACCATGCCACAATACTGGTGGTGCTCCCACCTGCTCAGGCCGCCCGTGTAACGAGGATTGGTCGACCACATCGGGTGATAATCACCGGTCTCGTCGTCGAGCACCTCGATCATGTCGATGTCGCCGTCGTAGACTCGGATGGTGACGAGGGCCTTGCTCGTGCCCTCGATCCTCTCGTCGAACGGCGTATTTCGATGGTTATTGTCGAGGACCTCGCTTATGCCTCGTCTGTTCCAGCGGTAGCGGACCTTGTCGTAGACCAGTCCATCGCTGGTGAGGATCTGTCGTTCGGACGGCGTGCTTGCAAAATGTCGGCGGATCCTGCCAGGGTCCACGAGACGGTTGCCGCCTGCTAGCAGGTGCTCGATCATCAGATCCTCAGGCGACTTATTTCCGAAGCGCTTGCGGGGTTTCCTGTTCCACTCCCGGCGAGCATCATCGACCATTTGCGCATAGACCGCGCGGTTGACGTCGGCCGACTTGATCGGATCGTATCTCGGATCTGCCATCCGGCTGGGTCCGCGGATACGGCCCCGGACGCCGCGCAGCTTGCGTTTGACGAACTTGTTGAAGATCTCAAGGGTGGCCTTGGCGTCATGGAGATACGCAGGCGCCAGTTCTGTGGACGACGTTGCAGTGACGGTCGCTGGCACCAGCGCCGGCGGCAGTTGCGCCTTGTCGTTGTCATACATCAGGTCGGACGGCAGGGCAACGAGCAGGCCCTTGTAGGGATCGGCGGCCACCTCCTCGGCACTGAGGACAGGAGCTACCATGATGTTGAGCGCGGCCTGAATGCCCATCTCGGCACGGTAGGGGCCGGTGAACACCACGCCTGGGAAGACATACTGCGTGTGGGCGTCCATCGCGAAGACGCCCTTCATCTTGTTGGAGGGGATCGGCCAATCCTCGGCATAGAGGCAAGCGTGTTCGAATTCGGTGCCGTCCATGAAGACGCGCTCAAACGCGTGCTCGGTTTCCACGGGCTCGCCGCTTGCCTCGAAACGCTTCTTCGCGCTGTGTCGGCCTTCGCGGATCTCCTCGGAGGTTCGTCCGTCCAGCAGACGCACGCGAAGCCTGACAGTCTCCATGGAAGGGGGCTCGATGCCGATGTCGGGGACACCTGCCGCCTCAAGTTGACGCCACCAGCGGTCGCAGAGCGCCGCAGCGTCCTCGAACGAGGACAGGCGAGGTGTGGCGATGTACGTCATTGCGACACGGTGGACGAGCCGATCCAATACCGGCGAAAGCTGCGACATGCCCGTCAGCCGGCCCGAGGTGTTCACGAAGCTCCAGATGTCTGCGTCGCCAATCTCGAGTTTGCCCATCCAGCGGATAAGAGCGCGGGGATGCGGACGCACATTCTTCAGTCGCTTGACATGGTCGGTATCGTCCGGGTGATGGGGGATCTCGGCCGTTGAGATCCAGACCTTGAGGACGTCGGCCGACTTAGGCATGCCCGCCTTCTTCGCGGCCATCGCCCAGTCGTGACGAGAAGCGGCCTTCGGATCCCTCTCCATGCAGGCGGCGCGGTCGAGGCCGAGGAAGCGTCCGGCCCGGATGTCGTCATCGGAGGAGTTACCGACGTCCTGAAGACGCCCTGCGGCGAACTCAGCGAGCACCCAGACGACCGTCGGCATGATCCACTCGTTGGAACCGGGCAGCCGAACCCGCACAGGTCCCGCGTCGGGATCGTTATCGGGCACAATGTGGAGCACCCAGTCGCCGAGGTGCTCAACGTACCTAAGTCGCCCGAGTTCAACGTGATCGAGGATCGTGCCGGCGACGGCGAAGAACGGGACGCCGTTCACGGCCGTACCGCGAAGCGCTGGAGGAACGCGCGCAGCGCGTCGGGATTGGCTGGAGCGGCGGGAAGCGTTACCTTGGTGTCGCCCATGGGTGGCGCCGAGAGGTCAACGCCGACCTCCCGGCGTAACATCATAGCGTTGAGCTTCGCCTGGGCCTCTCGGCCCGGTCCGCCCACTGCATCGAGAACGACGCCCAGAGGGGCGATGCCGCCTTCGCGGGTGACTGCCGTTTGCGCGCGTTTGACGTCGGCATCGGAATATGCGGTGCGTCGGTCGTCGAAGGCGTCCTTTACTGTGCGCCAGAAGGTGGGTTCAGCGATGCGGCGGCTGGTGCGACGGAAAAAGCGGGCACCTGCCTTCTCGATCCGCTCCTCGAACAGCGCGAGTAGGTCGCGCGTGTCGGACCGATCGAAATATGCCTGTGTCGCCTTGACCTCCTCGACCAGGATCTCGCCGTCCTCGGTCGCGTAGATGACGTCGGTGGTGTATTCGACCGACCGGCCATCCTTCGTGGACCATCGCATCTGTAGGGGCTGGAACTGGTAGTCGACGACTGCTGTGCTCATCTCGAGCAGTCGGAACAGCGCGAGTTCGTAGGGACCCTCAAAGTATTGGGCACGGCGCGGCTTCTCACCGTAGCCGGCGGCCGTCGTGAAATAGTTTCGGTAGTTGAAGTTGATCCGCATCTGGCCGAGGTCGGCGGCCGCGACCAGGGTCGGCGAGTGCCACCCCTCCAGGGCGTGGCGCGGCAGCGGCGGCCGCCCGGCGTCTCGCCGGTCACGCCGCGGCTCCCACGCTGGCGTCCGCGCGGGACGCCATGGCAGACTTTCGCGGGGGTTTGGGATGCGGGACGGCGCCGCCCGCATCAGCTCTTGGATGTCAACATCCTCGTCTGCGCGCTTACGGGATATGGCGGCGCGGCGCTCGAGTTCGTCTTGGAGGAGCCTCAGACCCATTCGTCGGCACTCGTGGCGCGAAGGCCTGGCTCGATGCTGGCAATCGCGTTTTCGGGAAGCCCTGTCATTCGAGCCCCCCCGAATGCGGTATCGTGACGACAAGGCAAAGGTGGTCGCTGACCAACACATCCAAACGGTGCTCGGCTTTCGGCCGGGCCTTTGCCCACCCCGTTTAGATGTTCACGTCGAGCGCCGCCGACCTGCGGATCACCGCGTTTGTCGTCGCGGGAAGTCATTCTGACGCTCCCGATCCGGCGGTGCTGCCAAACGGAGGCCGCTGGCGACCCGACGCCGGGCGTCGCCAAAGCGCGATCCGCGCTTGCGCCTCCGTCGACAGCGGCATGATCGTTCGGGCACCGAGGGCGTCGTCATTGTTGGGCACCCCGCCAAAGGTATTCCGCACCCGTCATCTCCTCGTCGACCACCCGCGAATCGCTATTCGTAGGCATACTGCACTAGACAATAATCTATGGAGAGCGTGATGCTGATCGTCAAGTAGGTGCATTGCACTAGACATTCGAAGCGACTATGGTTAACGCGCTATCATGCTTGAGGATCGTCCAAAGTCTGTTGGCGAGAGGCAGGAAAAGCTGATCGCGCTCGTGTGGCCCAAAGGCATGTCGATCCGCGAACGCATTGTGATGGAAGCTGTTCCGGCCGCTGTCCGGAATCAGCTGCTGAACCGGCTTGAGGCCGTTTGGCGGGCCGAGCAGGGCGAGCCGCCTGGCGCTCTCGCCAAACTCGCCGGCCTGAAGCGTGCGGCTTTTTATAATCTGCGGGTCGCGTGGCGAAAAAATTCGCTCGCCGGGCTGGTTCCGCATGACACCCGGAGAGGCCGCCGCATTGACGCCGACAAGGATGATCCGCTCCGGAGTCAGGCTGTGGCTCTTCTGCGCGCGGGTCCACTGAAACGTAACGTCGACTTGGCGAAATCCATCATGGATGCCAACCAGTCGCTGGTCCCCGAGGACGCGGGACCTAACTATGCCCTGACAGTTCTGCAGCGCCTGCAACGGCTCGTTGGGGAAGAACGTAGGCGGCTGGCCGCGGACCCGGCCTTCGTAGGTACCGCCTACGGCGGCGAGCTCGTGCTCGACCTGACCGCCGTTCAAATCATCATCGAATCCTCTGAGCGCTTTCTCGCCATAGCCGCGATCCTGTTAGAGACAGCCAGTGGTCTCGTCTTGGGCTCGGCACTTGGAGAGATGCACCAAGGGACGTCGCTGCAATGTGATGCCCTGAAGAGTGGACTCTCGTTCCTCGAAAGCCAGAAGGCCGACATCGCAGATTCCAGCGACGCGATGCCTCGGCTGGGCTGGATGTTGCCCCCTGGCATCGATGCCGAGCAAATTGCCGGGTCGGTGGAGCCGCACGTTGACGAACTGATCATGGGACGCGCCGGCGGTTTTTCGTTCGGCCAACAGGTTCTGCAGGTGGTTGGGCCCCGAATCGGCCGGACACCGCTGAACCCCCGCCGGACATTGCTAGCGAACGTGGATATGGAGGAATACCTAACGCGTCGCGTCGCCCCCATCGTGACCCTCGATGAGGCGCGGGCAATCTGGGCGCGCGAGGTAGAGCGGCACAACGCCGACCGTGTCGCCGCCCTGACTTCGGCGGGCATCATCGGCAGCGGTGTCACCAACGGCCGTCTCGCTGCCGTCATCCTCGCAATGCTCGCCGCCCTTCAACCTGCCTGAGCAATCTCGGTCAGGGCCTTGGTCAGGCGGCCCCGGCAGTTTCCGTGCAAGTGCGCGAACGCCATTGTCGGTTGTCCGCTGAGCAAGCGACCCCGGATCAACTCCTCGGCATCAGCCGGCGTCAGGGCCTTGGCGCCGGACTTTACGGTCGCCGACCGTCTGCTGCCCCGGTGCCAGATCAGCCGTTGCTTGAGCCGCAACCCCGCGTGCTCGCGCCCCAGAACGGATTCTGCAACGAGCCCGCCCCCGTGGGCGTGCGTGAGAACATAGGTTGCCTCGAGCCCTACTAGCCGCAGAGCCTCGATCACCGTGCCGCATTCCGCCTCCGCCATCGCGACAATGCCGACGCGAGGCTTGCCGGATGACGTGGACGTGTACTGTATCCCGCGACGCAGCGCATCGAGCATCGCGGTCGCGGTATGCGCCGAAGCGGGCGTTCCGTTCGAGATTGCAAGCCCGACGGGCGTTTCGGACGCCACGTCGATGACGAGCGTCGCGAGCGGACGGCGCGCGCAGCCATCGCCGAAATCGACCGCGAGGTCGATGACAGTGTGATCGACGATCAAGTCGAGCCTTGACCTTTGCTCGTTCGTCAGAAGCGTGGGTCGCTTGCGCCGCACGTATCTCGCGACTGTGCTCGAGTTGGGAAGCGAGATGCCTTTTTTCGCCGCCGCGGCCGCAACCGCGTCGATGACCGCGCCAGCCGCCGCCCGGCCGTCGGCGGCTATCACCTCGTCGATCAGGTCGAGCACGGATTTGGCGATCCTGGGCGACGTGTTGCGAGGCGCGTGGCGCCCCATCATGGCTTCCGGTTCCGGCTTCAGTCGCCATGCCCGCACCAGATTGTAGAACTGGGCCGGGCGCAAGCCCAGCTCTGCGGCGGCGGCTTCGGCGGCTCTTCGACCTGGGGCCGCGATAAAACGCTCCACCACCAAGATCCTGCGGCGCACCTCGTCACGCCTCTCGAGCGCCACGAACGTTAGGTCGTGGGTCATGCATTTTTCCCTTCCGATTTCTGATCTGCTGGAAAGTCTGTGCTCGGACGGCACTTGGCGTCGCGACATTCAACACCGGCGAACGGGGCGTTCTGGAGAAACGCTACGGTTCGACGAGATGGCGATCGGTGCCCGGCCAGGCATCGCCGGCGGGATGGAACTGCCGTTGCGTGCAGTCGGCTAAGTGAAACGGCCTACTATCGACCCAGTCATATACCGATTCAATGCAATCAGCTGGTTAATGTTGCTCTGCAGCATGCGCGGAGGTTTGGCTTTGAAGACTGCAAACGAGCTCGACTGGATGCATTGTATTGCCGACCCGAGCCCTGGAATGTATCCGGTTAGAATTTGAACCCAATCGGGATCGGATGCTATTCGAAGAACTTCGTGAGGCTCGACGGCTGGCAGGATGGTCGCAACGAACCTTGGCCAACCGGATCGGCGCCGATGCCCAGACCATCAAGCGGCTGGAGAAAGGCGTCGGTTCAGTCGCGAACCTGACGACGGTGATGGGGGCGTTGGACTTTAGTTTGACGGGCCTGGGGCCTGGCGGAACTCTGGCAGAACAATTGCGCGCTACCCGACGCAGACGTTTAATGTCGCTCGATGAGCTGGTGTTAAAGACGCATTTATCGAGGACGACCATTTCCGGCGTGGAGTCGAATCGCAGAACTCAATGAGGAGAACGAGGCGCCGATCGTCCCGACGCTCGACGAGGCGCCGCCAATGCTGCAGGGGAGCCGATTTAGCCGGTATTCCCACTGGGGACGATGCCGCTGTGACTCTTTAAGGCCGGCCGGCGGTAGTGCATGTCAGGCTATCGGCATCGCAGTGACTTTGCTAATCAGCGCCAATGACCGCCGAACTTGAAAAGTCTCAACCGAATAATGGTCAGAGGCCCGACCTGCTCGACCTGATCGAGAGCGCCTGCGCGAATGCGAAATCGAGTTTCCCGAGAAATGGTCAGATCGACTATGGCTCGGTTCTCCGGGGCTGGATCAGCCAGCTCGAGGCCAACGTCCTGCCCCACACGACCGCGGGTGCCGTCTCGGTCGATGGCGGTCGCCTTACCGCCCATGACGTCGAGCATGTTCGCCGGGTACGGGCCGTCTGCTCCGATCTTGTCCATCAGGCTGCGACGGCGCTCGAGCCATATGAGCTCGTCTTCCTTCTATACGCGGTCTATATCCATGATCTCGGCAACAGCTTGGGTCGGGACGGGCACGAGCGTCGCGCCAACGACGTCCTCGACGCAGCGCAGCTGCCGATGACAATGGACCAGGTCGAGAATCGTCAGGCGCGGGACATCGCGCGTGCGCACGGTGGCCGCGCTGCAGGGTCCAAGGACACGATCGGCCAGCTTCCGGTTCAGCAGACGATCTGGAACTTCACCGTCCGCACGCGGCTGATCGCGGCAATTCTACGGCTCGCCGACGAGCTTGCGGACGATCCCGCCAGGGCTGACCGCGTCGCGATGCGCGCGGGAACACTCCCCCGCGAGGCAGAGGTCTACCATCACTATGCAGCGGCGCTACACAGCCAGGTGGCGGTAGCCGCCCAGAGGACGATCGAGCTGCATTTTGAGATATACGACGAGACCCTCTTCACACGCCCGCTCGGCAAGGGGCCGGGCGAAACCCAATTCCTCGATGAGATTTTCGAGCGAACGCTCAAGACTTATCGCGAGGCCCGCTACTGCTCGCGCCACCTCCGTCCACTGCTCGACTTTGACCGCGTGAGGGTAACCATTTCAATTTTCGACCGCGATAACGAGTTAGCGCAGCCGATATCCTATACGATCGGGGAGCATGGATACGGGGACGAGGTGAGAACCATCTACGACCTCTCACCCGAACTGGCGAATTTCGAGGGTTCGCGCTTGACCGCGGAGAGGTTGGCCGTGCTGCTCCGCCCGGCGGACGCCGCCAATTCCCGGGAGCCGACTTGATGGAGCGCCTTGCCGAACTGAACCCCTTCGCGGTATTCACTCCGGAGGGGCTTAGCGCGGAAAGGGTCGTGGAGATCTTCTCGACCGCAATGCCGGGCCTCGACGTCATCAGCGTCGACGGCCACGTCTTCCTGTTCGGAACGCGCGGCTCCGGCAAGAGCATCCTGCTACGCTACCTCGAGCCGGACTGCCAGTCGATCGTCCAGAAGCGGCCGGTCCGTGACCTGGCGCACTTCGGGATGTACGTGTCATTCCGCGAGACCGAGGCGCAGATCAGCGAGCTCGCGCGCTTCAACAACATGCATGGCCAGATCTTCTTCAACGAACATCTGCTCGTTCTCGCCATCGGCGCGCGGATCATTGCCCGGCTGCTCCGCAACCTGCCTATACCGGACGGTGCGCTTAATGAGCCCGCGCTCAGGGTCTACGGCGAGCTAACTGACGCCCTCGGAGAGCCCGCAGGTGCGAACGACGCCAATGACGCTCGTGCGGCCCTCGCCCATCTCGCCGCCGCGATCCGCAAGGCCTACCGAACCGCCATACAGTATGTGAAGCGCCACGCGTTCCGCTCCGAGATACTGTCCTACGAGGGCCATCTTCACGGCTATGACGATTTCCTCCTGCCGCTCGTTGCGCTTGTGCGAGAGGCGATGCTGCTCCGCCCTGGCACGTCGGTCTTTTTGATGCTCGATGATGCCGACAGCCTGACCACGACGCAGATGAGCGTCATCAACTCGTGGATCGCGCGGCGGCTGTCGGCCGAATGCAGCATCAAGGTCGCCGCGCAGGTCAACGCCTATAGAACTATGCTTACGATCGGCGACCGCCGGATCGAAGCGCCCCACGACTATCACGAGATCAACCTGTCGGACATGGGCATTCGCCGGGGCAACGAGCTGGTCTACCGCCAGCGCATCGCGGCGATCGTCAATCAGCGGCTGAGGGCGATCAACGTCACCACGCCCGCCGACAAGTATTTCAGGGAAGATCATAGTCAGCAGATCGCGATCGAGAAGATCGGCCGCCGTCTTCGCCGGTCGTGGAACGATGGCGAGGGACGAGGCCATCGCGAGCGCGACGACGTCCAGCGCTATGCCCGACCCGATTTCATCCGCTCCCTTGGCGGCGCGCGCAAGAGCCGCAACAAATACAGCTACTCGGGCTTCGAGCAGCTCGTCTACATCTCCTCTGGGGTGCCGCGATTCTTCCTTGAGGCGGCTGCAGATATGTACGACGTTGCCTATACCAAGAAGCTTTCGAGGTATCCGCATGTCACCGAGATACCCGCCAACATCCAGAACGACGTCATACGCGAGCATGCGCAACGTCAGTTCATCCTCGACATCAAGGCCCTTAGTAGGGATGCTGAAAGGCTCGACGGCACGCCGCAACGTGCCGTGAGGCTCCACAACCTGATCAATGGACTTGGCGCAAGTTTCGAGGCGGCCCTCCTCGACGAAGTGGCCAGTGAGCGCAAGCAGTTCGCCTTCGCTTTTTCGGATGTTCCGGACCCGGACGTTGAGGCGGTCCTCGATCTCGGCGTGCGCTATGGCTACTTCTTTCGAGGGGTGATCGGCCGAAAGGAGGGGATCGGACGCACCAGCCTCTACCTTATGAGCCGACGTCTTGCCCCGCTGTTCAACCTCGACCCTACTGGCGTTGCGGCTTATAAGTTCATGACCAGCGCGGCGGTGATGGAGATGATGGATCATCCGGACCGGGTGCGCAACCGCCTGCGACGCAGCCGCGGGGGGGCTGCGGCGGGTGCGGAACAGCCGACGCTCGACTTTGATAAGGGTGTTGTAGATGACTGATTTCACCTCGCGGCAGATCGCGGACGGCGCTCTGGGCGAGATCATTCTCATTGGGTCGATAAGCTTCGAGAGTCGCAGCCTCGCGCTCGCTGAGGCCGTGGGCCCCGCGAGCCTAGCGCGCTGGATCTGCCTTAAGAACCGCGACATCGAGATGAGCGTCGAGCAAATCGAGCGACGCGCCAATGAGATCGCCGCAGAGGCAGGGATCGCTTTGGAGATTGAGGAGACGACCCGCCGGGATCCGCTATCGGTCGCGGACGCGATCCGACGCATTCTTGAGGCCATCGGTGAGACGTCGCGGCCGATTGTGGTGGACGTCTCGGCAATGACCCATGAGACCGCCCTGATGGTCGTGGCGGGTGTTTCCGAACTGGCTCCTAGCTGGTCTGACTTGCGATACGCGTACAACGCGGCCGGACAGTATGGCGGAAACGATAGGGATAGCTCGCAACGCTGGCTGAGCAGAGGGATCCAATGCGTGCGCTCCGTCGTGGGGTATTCGGGTCTCTGGTCACCCGGGGACAAGGCTACGCTGGTGGCGCTGCCGGGCTTTGACCTTGAGCGCGTGCGGCGCATCGTAGACGAGATAGAACCCGACCGGGTGATCGTCGGCGTAGCGCGCCCGTCCCAGCCCGAGCATGAGTGGATGTATGCCCGCAACCACGAAGTCGCCCGGTCGATCACCGCTGCGCGCGACGGCGTCGTCTTCGAATACGGGGCTCTTGACCCGATAGATGCCGCGAGGCAAGTGGCGAAGGCGCTCGAGGGAGTTGATCACAATGTCATCATTGCGCCACTCAACACAAAGGTTTCTACCATTGCCGTAGGCATGCTCGCGTTGGCAAATTCGGACTGGCAGGTTTGCTACGCGCCGGCACTCGTCTACAATATCCATTACTCAAAGCATTCAGAATGCTTCCAGGCGTTTGGGCACGACGAGTTGGTCGCCAGCATCGCTCCGTTCGCACGAGCAAGCACCCGCATCGACATTGCCGCGGTTGACAGACTATTTGTGGCGGGCGAAGATTAGGATTCTACTCGTGCGACCTGTTCGACGAGCGACGCACGGGCGGGAACAATGATTGGCATCGACCTCTTCGCTGGAGCGGGCGGAATGGCGCTTGGTGCAAAGTGGGCCGGCGTCGAGACGATAGTCGCTGTCGAGGCGCACCGCAGCGTTCACGCGACCTACAGCCGCAACCATCCCGATGCGACCGTGATCCATGGCCGCGTCGAGGATCTCGACAGCCTGCCCTTTGCTGGCGCGCATGCCGAAGTCGTACTCTTCGGTGGTCCTCCCTGCCAGGGCTTCTCCACATCCAACCAGCGAACCCGCAACCTGGCGAACGAGAAAAATTGGCTTTTCAAGAGCTTCATATCCCACGTCGCCCGAATCCGCCCGAAATGGGTCGTCTTCGAGAACGTAAAGGGCATCCTGGAAACCGAGAAGGGCCTGTTCGCCCGCGAGATCGAAAACGATCTCCGCGGCCTTGGCTACGACGTCGTTGCGGGTCTGCTTAACGCTATCGATTTCGGGGTGCCCCAGGCGCGCACACGGTTCTTTCTTCTTGCGCGGCGGGAAGGGCAAGCTCCCGCCCTGCCGGTCGGCAAGGCCACGCCAATAACCGTTGCGGACGCGATTGACGACCTTCCGGTCCTGCAGAACGGAGCGTCGGTGGACAGGCTACCCTACCGGTGCGTCGCGAAATCGGAATACGCGCGCTCAATGCGGCGAGGGTTGAAGGTAACGCAGGGCCACCTTGTGACCAACAACGCCCCGCACATCGTTGAGCGGTATGCGACCATACCGCAGGGCGGAAATTGGCGGGACATTCCTGAGGCCATGATGTCGACCTATGAGGACCGTACGCGCTGCCACACCGGAATCTACCGCCGACTTGACCGCGAGGCTCCGTCAGTGGTCATTGGCAACTTCCGCAAGAATATGCTCGTCCACCCCACCCAGGATCGCGGTTTGTCGGTGCGCGAGGCGGCGAGACTTCAATCCTTTCCCGACGACTACGAGTTTACTGGGACCATTGGACTGCAGCAGCAGCAGGTTGGTAACGCCGTTCCGCCACTCTTGGCGAAGGCAGTGTTTGAGACTGTCACGCGGGCCGCATGAAATCGGTCGTTGCGGGACCGGACTTTCTCCTTGCTCCTGATGGGATTGGACGATGCCTGCCCGTCAGACTGCGGTGTTTGCGACCTCAGCGCGAACCCAACGAATCCCTGGCCGAAATCCGCGAAATTACGCGCCTTCCTTCTTGGCGTTCGAGCTGCACAAACACATCGACGACATTGTTGACGTAATCGACGATATCCGCTCGCCGCATCTGCACGCCCGATTGCAAAATGATCAGCGCGATTTGCTCGACGGCGCCTTCAGGGCTGTCGGCATGGATCGTCGTGAGCGAGCCGGGATGGCCGGTATTGACCGCGCGCAAGAATGTGTAGGCTTCAGCCCCGCGAAGTTCGCCCAGAATGATGCGGTCGGGGCGCATGCGCAAACTTGCCTGCAACAGATCGTCGGCGGTCACGCGTGCCTCGCCCATGTCGCCTTTTACCGCGATCAACCCGATCGCGTTGGCGTGATTGAGTTTGAGCTCGGGCGTGTCCTCGATCAGGATCACACGCTCGGCGGGGGGGATTTCCTTGATCAGCGCGTTCAGGAACGTGGTCTTGCCGGTCGAGGTGCCACCTGCGACGAGGATATTTTTGCGCGCGCGAACGGCTGATCCGAGCGCGGTCGCCAGGCCGCCATCCCCGGGGGTTTCGAAGTCGATGGGCGGTTCCGGTGGCTCGTCGTTGGCGACCTGCGTTCCCAAAAACGCGCCATTTGCGTGATAGTCGGCGAGCGTCATGTCAGCGACGACATGCTTGCGGATCGCCAGTGCCATTGGCCCCCGGGTTGCCGGCGGCGCGACAATCTGGACGCGGGCACCGTCGGGGAGTGTTGCCGACAGGAGCGGATGTTCGCGGCTAATCCCCTGGTGACTGAGACTCGCGATCTGGCGGGCGAGCCGCCACAGTCTCACCTCGTCGAGTTCGGGTGCCTCATGCCGTTCGAGGCCGCCGCCGAGCGTCTCGATCCATAGCTCGCCGGGGCGGTTGACGAAAATGTCGGTGACATCGGCGCGCGCCAACATCGGGAGCAACGGCGCAAGATACGCGTCGAGATAGCGAAAGGGTAAGGGTGCGGCGTCGCCGTCGTTGGCAGGTGCAATCATCGAACGGGCGGCGTGCCGCCGAAATCGAGATCGCGCGCAACAAAGATCGCGACCTCGGCGCCCTCGCGGACCTTGACCGTGGTGCGCGGCGCGACGTTGGGCAGCAATTGCTGACCGACCGACCCGAGCTGTCCGGGCACGCCGACAAACACCGAGTTCGAGCCCGAGCCCGCGCTGCGCGAGGCAACCTCCACCCCAATCGTCAGTGCCGATTGCAGCACGGCATTGGCGAAGCGTTCGAAGAAATGCGTGTTCACCCGGCCCGCGATCCCTGCGCCGCCGAGTGCGTCGGTCGCAGGTGAGCCGATCCGGATCGCAACACCATCAGGACGGATCAACCGCGTCCAGGTGACGAGTACGCGGCGCTGGTTCGCATTGGCGTCGGCGCGAAACTCGCCGATCAGGCGACTGCCGCGCGGGATGAGCACGCGGCTGCCGTCGAAACTGCGCGCGTCACGCGATATGATCGCGCGCGCCATGCCAGATCGATCCGAGTTCAGCGGCGTTTCCAGCACGGCCGCGATGACCGTCCCTTGTGGGATCAGCGTGCCACGATTGCGAATGATCGTGGCGCGCACGGCGTCATCACCATCGGCAGCCGCTGCTTCCGCGCCCTTGCCGTCGCCATTGGCGCTGCTGACCGCGCCGGGTGCACCGGTGGTTCGGTCATAGACCATCACCGGCGAAGCGTCGGGCGCGCGCTCGGGCGGGCGCGGAATCGGGGGCGGCGCAACGGGCGGCGGGGACTGCACGAAAATCGGGGGCGGCGGCGCCGGGCGGATCGGAGGCGTTGATGCTGCGGGCCGGGGTGCCACCGCCGGTTGCGGGCTGGGGGATGGCGCTGGCGCGGGGGGAACCGGCAAATTCAGAGGCGGTGGTGCCGCTGGCAATTGCGTCACCGCCGCCGGGCGGTCGCGCTGCGCGATAACTGCGCGGCGCCGCGCGTCGAGCACCAGGAACAGGATGACCGCAAGGATCGCCGAGATGCCAAAGATCGCAGGGCCCGTGACGACGCTGCGAGGGCGCGCGACGCTGGGGCGCACATCGTGGCGCGGCAGGGTATCGCGCGGATCTTCGGCAACCGCCGTCATGGCCGCTCGACCTGCGTCAGCATCCGCGTTGCGGTCGCGCGCGCCTTGCCCAGCTTGAACACCATCTGGCGCGCAACGCCTTCGATCACATAGGCGCCATCGCGGACCACGCCGTTGACCAGCGCCTGGCGACCCCGCGCGTCGACCAGATAAACGGCGGGTATCGCCACGTCCGGCCCCCAGGCAATCGACGTGAAACTGCCATCGTCGGACATCGCGAGCGGCCACAGCGATTTGTCACCGCGAAGCCGGTACCGTGTCGGTTCGATCGTCACTTTGGTTTCAGGAACACGTTCGGCGACCGGATAAGTGAACCGCAGCGTATAGGCCAGTTGCTGATCGTCGCTGGTGGTGGGGTAGAGAGTGAAGCTATACCGCCGCACATCGGTGAATATCGTCAAGTTCGTCGCCGACCCGCCGCTCGCCAGCTTGACGAAAACAACATCGCCTCGCTTGTTCGGCTGCACCTGCCAAGCCGAACTATTGCCCACCGAGATTGTCTCGACACGCTCATCGGGGGAGAGCTGCACCGTCAGCGCAAATCCGGGCGCCACGCGCAAGGCGACCACCTGTTCGGGGTCATAGCCGACCGTTTGAAGATGGGGGTCGCCGGGCCCCGGCTTCGGCGTTACCTCCGCCAGGGCAGGGGTCGCGAGCGCCAACAGCGTGGCAACCAAAAAGCCCCTGATCATGGCTGCGTCCGCGCTGGGGCACCGGGGTCAAGCGAGGCCGCCGCTGGCGGAGTCGCCCGTGGCGGCGCGGGCAATGCCTCCTGGTCGCGGCGATAGCTCGTCACCTGAAAGCCGAGCGGATTCACGAGCCGGTCATCGATGCTCATCGGGATGCGCGCGAACCGGTAACGGATGATCGCGACCCACGAGGCGCGAGGGCCAGCCTCCTGGCCCTGATCGACCCGTTCGGTGTCGAACCGCACCAGCGCCGTGCTCGGCCCGATCGGCGATACGCTGCGGATCGTCGTCGCAATCACGGTGGTGCGCGGATAGCGGTTGAGCGGGCTGTCCGGGTTGCTCGCAGGAATCGTGGCGAGATAGCTGCGACGCGCCGTATCGGCCGACCACAGCGCGACTTTGCGATAGTTGGTCTGGAGTGCGCTGATATCAAATCCCTCGCGCGCGATCACATATTGCGCGAGCATCGATTGGGTGAGCGCGGCATCGGGCTCGATCCGGTCGGTGGCGCTGCCTTTCAAAATCTGCGCAAAGCCCGTCGTCTTGTCGACCAGCAGCGTATAAGGCTCGACGGTCTTGAGCGGCGCAAGCGCCGCGAGCGCAACCGCTTCGAGGATGGCGATCCCGGCGGCGATGCCCGCGATCGTCCAAGCGATCGTCCGCGACCGCCGCAGGCCTTGCTGCCGATCGGCTGCCCAACTCTCAGCCTCGGCATAATAGCTATCGCGGTGCGCTGCGGCGTCGATCGTTTCAGTCATGTGCGGGCATCCCTGCGAGCGGCGGCTTGCGACAGTCGCCGGGACGTCCGCCGTCCACGCTGGCCGAGCGGTTGGAGTGTCACTGACTCGCTCTCTCCAACGGCACGCACAGATCCGGCGATCTGCGCCACACGGCCACCGCCCTCTGTGGTCCCCGTCCGCCCGTCGCGTCGGTCGAGATCGATGACGGCATTCGCTACCAATCGCGCACGTGACATGCCTTCGTCGGCCTGGCGGGCAAAAGCCTGCTGCTCTCCTTGCTGAGGCCGCGCATCGCTTGGGCTTTGATGGCGCTCGACGAGCTGCATCGCGTGCCGACGCACCGCGTCGGGCAGCCGAAGCCCTGCCGCCGCGCGCATTACGGCGATGAGGGCCGCCGTGAGCACGAGCGCGAACAACGCGGTGGTTGCCAATATTTCGCCGGGCAGGATCGGAACAGGCGTGCCGGCGGCGACCAGTTGCTGAAGCAGGCGCAGCTGCGGCTCGAGAATGGCAAGCTCGATCGCGATCACGGTTGGACCCGCCACCGCGCCGACCGTTGTCCCGATGAGCACGCGCAGCCACCCGACAAAAAGACCACGCATTGCCTCGAACAGGAAGCAACCGATGAACAATGGCCCGAGCGCAAGCAGCAATCCCGCGATCACCCGGACCGCGAGGAGCCCGGCAAGCGTGCCAACGATCAGGATCATACTCGATGCGGCCAGAAATCCTGGCGACGGCGTGCTGAGTTGCGCCGTACCGCCTGCGGTCGGCAGCGTTGCGGGAACGCCGTCGGCATTGCGTGGCGAAGCCTGGCGGCTGGGAATGGCGGCGGGATCGGGGTGGAGCAGTGCGTCGAGAACGTCATAGGCGCCCTGCACCCGTGCCGTCAGTCCCTGCCGGTCACCGCCGCCGAGGCCCGAGGGCGCAAGGATCCGGTTGGCGAGTTCGGCAGGGCCATCAATGGCGACGTCGTAAATGACCGTGCGATACGCGGGCCATTGGGTCGAAAGCGCAAGAACGAGGCCGATCTTGACGACGCTCGACACGCCGTCGCGGACACTGAACGTCTCGCCCAGCAGCAGCCGGTAGCCAATCAGCGCGATGTAGATCGTGATCAGCCCCCCAATCGCGAGGCCGATCGGCGATCCGCTCCCCAGCGCGCGATATCCCGCCTCGCCGAGCGTGCGCGCGTGGCAATCGACGAAGCCGACCACGCTCGTCACATAGGGTGCCAGCGGATCGAAGCCAGGGCAGACGCTCATCACGCGACCTTCAGCAATTCGGGGAGCCAATTGGCGGGATCATCGCCAGTGCGCGCCCGTATTTCGTCGAGCAGCCGGACCGTGCGTTCGCGCCCCGACAGGATCGTCAATATCTCGTCTTCGCCGCCCAGATTGAGCCGGGCGACCACAGAGTCATTGCCGTGTTTGATGAGGAAGCATCGTGCACTGTCGGGCAGCGACCGCACCAGATCATATTCATGCTGAGTGAGCCCGAAGCCGTCGACATAGTCGCGCGCCTGTGCCTTGGGGTTGGCCATGAAGATTTGCGTGGCCGCCTGCTCGACAATCGCGCTGGCGATGCGGCTGCCGAGCGCGTCCTCGGCGCTTTGCGTCGCGAACCCGACGATGCCGTTGCGTTTGCGGATCGTCTTTTCCCAATCCTTGATGCGGGCGACAAACACGTCGTCGTCGAGCGCTTTCCACCCTTCGTCGATCACGATGATCGAGGGCGTTCCATCGAGCCGCTCCTCAGCCCGGTGGAACAGATACATCATCACAGGCGTCCGCAGCGTCGGGTCATCGAGGATGCGCGTCATGTCGAACCCGACCGCGTCCGCCGCCAGGTCAGTGCGATCAAGCGCATTGTCGAATGCCCAGGCATGCTCCCCGTCACCCCACCAGGGGCGCAGCCGCGACCACAGATCGGCGCTATGCGGCCGCTGGCCGCCGCGGAACAGTTCGGCGAAATAGCGCAACTGGCGGTAAACCGCTGGTGCAGCAAAATTGGCGTCGACGGCATCGGCGATCCGCTCAAGATCATCGGACGATAGCGTGGCACCGCCGCTTTCAGCCAGCCGCGAAACCCACGCGATCAGAAAGCGGTGATTTTCCGGGGTATCGGCAAGTTTTAACGGGTTGAGCCCGCTTGGCGCCCCCGGACGCAACACATCATAGCTGCCGCCGATTGCGCGGATGAACAGTTCGGCGCCGCGATCCTTGTCAAAGAAAATGATGCGCGGGTGGAACTTGCGTGCCTGGGCGAGGAGGAAATTGAGCACGACCGTCTTGCCTGAGCCTGAAGGCCCAATGACCGTGAAATTGCCCAAATCACCTTGGTGGAAATTGAAGTGATAGGGGCCCGCCGCCGTGGTCTCGAGCAGGGTGACGGCCTGCCCCCAATGATTGCCGGACGCGCGACCGATGGGGAAATTGTGGCCGCTGGCAAAGCTGGCAAAATTGCTGCTGGAGATCAGCGCGCGGCGCGCGATAAAGCGAAAATTTCCCGGAAATTGCGCCCAAAAAGCGGGCTCCAGCCCCATTTCCTCGCGCACGGCGATGATGCCCAGGTCGCTCAGCGCCGCTTGTACTTCGGCAACCCCCGCATCGACTTCGGCGAGCGAGGCGCCACGCACGGCGATCGTCATATGATGTTCGCCAAAGGCGGCGCGCCCAGCGGCAAGCTCGTCCTTGGCCGACGCCAATTCGCCGCGCAGGCTGAGCGCTTCGTCGTCGGAAGCACGCATCCGTCGCAGCGCCAAATTCATCGCGCCGAGTCCGGCTTGCCGGTCGACGAAGCCGAAGCTCTGGCTGATCACCAGCTCGGCCGGCGTCCGTAGCAGATCGTCGAGCATGCCGGGGAGGGTCTGGCCGGGATAGTCCTTGATCGACACCATTGCCGCAAACACGGGGCCACTGTCGCCAACGGGACCGAGTTCGACGGCGTCCTGCCCGAAGCTGACCCGGCGATAGGGCAAATAGTCGCCGACATCGCCGTGCGGCAGGCGCACCGGGCGCAGTTCGGCATTGTAGAGAGCGGACAGGAACTCGAGTGGCTCCGAGCAAGGGCCAGCCGCCGTGTCATAAACCTCAAGGATGCGCGGATCATAGCTGCCGAGTGCTGCCACCACTTGCTCGACTGCTGCGTCAAGCGCGCGCCGCTCGACCGCAGCTTGCGCGCGGGCTTCCTCGCGGCCGCCGCCGCGCCCCAGCAGCCGGGCAAAGCGGTCAGCGGCGCCGCCGCGCCCCTGGAGCGGACGGCGCATCACCGTCACGAACAAGTCGTTGGCGTAAAGCGACTTACCGGCCAGCCGGGCGCGCCAGCTCGCGTCGAGCTGGCGGCTGAACGCGTCAGGGTAATCGGCTTCGATCAGTGGCTCGACGCGCCGCCGGATGATATGATGATAGAGCGCGAACCGCGACGTCCCGATGGCTTGCAGCATCGCATCGCGTAGCCCCTTTCGATAATTGAGCTCGTCGGTATCGGCGGTCTCGAACATCAGCCCGCCAAGCTGGATCACCTGAAACAGCATGCCGTCGCGCGTTTCCACCGTGCGGTCATCGACATGGCGGGCATAGGGCAGCCGCGATCCCGCGCTCGCCTCTTTGTCAAAGCCTTTCGGGTCGCTGGTCAGGCGCGGTATGAGTTGCACTGCCACAGCCGATAATTGCGCACGCGCGGGCAGCGCGACGCCTTGATGAGCCACAGGTCGAAGATGCGCGGCTCGCCAAGGCAAGCGAGATAGCCGATCACGTGAACCAGCAGCGCTGCCAGAAACACCCAAAACGACTTGAAGATCAGGAACAGCTCGGTCGTCAGAATCGCATTGATGACGAAAAAGCTATAGGTAACGCCTGCAAACATCTGCGGGCGCGTCAGCGCAACGAATAGCGGGTCGCGGTCGAGACCGGTCACCTCAACCCCCGGCTGCGGTCGACTGGATGCCTGCAACGATACTGGTTGCGCCAAACAGGATGAAGCAGCCGATGATGACGGTGACGCCGTAGCGCCAGTTCATCCGCCCGGTGAGCATCAGAAAGCCCACCGACGCCACCGCGATCACCGCGACGACCGTCGCAACGGTGCCGAGCAACGTGCCCTGGAGCCAGTTGACCGCGCCGAGGATCGGCCCGGAGCCGGCGGGATCGGCATAGCTGCTTTGGGCGCGAAGAGGGGAGGCGAAAGCCGCGAGCGTGGGCACTAGCAAACAGTTGACGATACGCATGATTGACTCGCTATCTGGTGTGATCTTGCGACGCATAGCCGTTGTGATCTCTACTTAACGGTGGGCAGATTTGAAACGTCCGGAGGAGGATCAAGCGGACGTGAACGGAGTTCTTCTTTGCTGAGCGGTCGGCGGATAAGGGCAGCGCCAGCATAGGGATCATATGGGCGTCCGCTTACCCTTGGCTCACTAGTCACGGGCGGTGGCGGTGTGATGCTGACCGATTCCGCTCCCGACGAGTTGGTCCCGAGCAAGCCGCCGACGATGCCACTGGCCCCAAAAACAATGAAGCAGCCGACGATCGTGCGGAACGCCTGACGCCAATCGCTGCGACCTGTAAGTAATAGAGCACCCAGCGTAGCAATCGCCAGCACGGCAACACTCGTGGCGATTGATCCGACAACCAACCGTTCGACCCAAGCCACCGCCTCCGTGAACACCGACGCGTGCTCCGCGTTGTAATTGCTCACGGCAGACTCTCCAAATGGCTTCGCAATGATAGCTAAATTTGATTCGTGAAGTCCATAGCCTTTATACCCGAACGGCCATGTCACCGTTGTCATTACCGTCGAAGATGGGTGCTCGATTACACCTAAAGGGTGCTTTCGGAAAAAATTTTCACAAGATAGGCCATGCGTGATCGGCCATTTTTCTACAGATTCTGCTCTGTCAAGAACTTTCAGTCAGTCAGCCTATCAGCGGTAGATTCATTGTTGCGCTTGTCAAAATCGCTCAAATATGAATTAATCCCAATAATAACGAAATCGATTCGAGTGCATGTCAGGTGTGCTCGAAAATCTATTTTACGGTAATCTGTAGGGAGGTTTTGCTGTGGCAAATACGATCAATAAAATTGTCATCATCATTGCCACAAGTGCAGTTCCTTTTGCAGCGATGGCCTCCGAGACAATCACCTACACATATGACGCCAAGGGCAGAGTCGTGAAGGTCGTCCATACGGGGGCCGTCAACAACGGCGTCACCAAGGAATACACCCATGACAAGGCTGACAATCGCAAGAAGGTGAAGGTCACCGGCGCGCCTCAATAGACAAATTGATCAGTGTTTATCAAGTAAAAATCCGATAGCAATATCAGGAGTAGAAGATGCTTGCCTTAAGAATGTCAAACACCAAAAAGTTTCGGTTCGCACTTCTTGCAAGTGCTATTGCTGTCCTGACGGTGCCAGGTCAGGTCAACGCGCAGACGACGCCTACACCATCGCGACCCGTTACCGACGAACTGGGGGTCGATCTGGCGACCGGCACGATTGCTGCTGCGTCAAAGGATGTATCAATTGGCAACCTGTCATTTGAAAATATTTGGAGCGGACCGGTTGATGAAACGACCTTTACAAACGCCGTTCTCGACAATGCGTTAAGTGCGGTTGTATTTATCAACGGCAATTCAGTTCTGTTTGTACGGCAGCCTGACGATAGCTACAAGCCAGAACTTGCGAACGGCGCTCGGCTCACCATTGCTAACGGCACGGCACTTTATGTAGCGCCAGATGGCACGCGCTATGAATATCTGACGACACCGCCGACCGATGGCGGCGGCCTTCAAAATCAGCGAGGAACAAATCAAAGTTGGTACCGCTTGTCGCGAATCGTCGCGCCCAATGGTGAAATACGTACGTGGAACTACCGGCAGGAAACTGTCGGTTCAAACTGCGGTCGATTCGGCATTTGCCAATCCTCTACCAACTATTTGCGAGTCCAATCGGTTACGACCAACACCGGCCTGATGCTGAAGGCGAACTACGCGACGAACACGCCTGGTGCCGATTTCAGCAAACTGACGAGCGTCCAGGCGATCAACCGAGCTGTCGATTATTGCGACGCCAATGCGGATGCCTGCTCGAATCTGACGCAGCCTTGGCCCACGTTGAGTATCTCGATTTCAACCGATCCCAACGGCAATCAGCAAAAGCTGTTGTCGACGCTGGGCGGGGATTTCCTGGCGCGCATCAGCGCGACGGGACTGCTCGCGGTCAACAGTGACAATCAGAACAATGATGACTGGTCGGTCAGCCGTTATCCCGACGGCATGATCTACCAGATCGTGCGGCACGGCGTGGCGACGACCTATAGCTATGCAAGGTCGGGCGATCAGCTGACGGTGACGCGCACGGGGCCAAACAACATGGTCGACACCTTTGTCATCCGATCTTCGAGCGCGCTGCCGACGCGGCTCGAGAGCAAAACCGACGAGCTGAACAACACGACAACCTATGGCTATGACAGCGAGAACCGGCTGTATCTGGTGACGGCGCCTGAGGGTGATGCGACCCAGACCAGCTATGACCCGATCGGGCGCATCGTCGAAGTGCGTAACAGGGCCAAGCCAGGAAGCGGGTTGCCCGATCTGGTATCGACCGCCGGTTATGTTGCGAACTGCACGGTCGATGGCGTCAAATATTGCATGAAGCCGGTGTGGACGCAGGACGCGCGCGGCAACCGCACTGACATCACCTATAGCAACGATCACGGCGAGGCGACGCGCGTCCAGCTGCCGGCGCCGACTGCCGGTGCGCCGCGTCCCGAAATCAACGCGACCTATGCCCCCTTCTACGCCAAGGTTCGCAATCAGGCGGGCGCCCTGGTCGATGCGGACAGCCCGGTGTGGAAACTGACGCGGCAAACGCAGTGTGCAACGGCTGCGACCTGCGCGGGCAGCGCGTCGGAACAAGTCACAGCGCTGGAATATGCGGCGTCGGGCGGCGGGCTAAACCTGTTGCCGACCAGGATCACCGTGTCGGCGGGCGATGGATCAGTGTCGTCGAGCGTCGATTACACCTACGACAGCGCCGACAACGTCATCG
>NZ_JAIEPC010000002.1 GCF_019749955.1 Sphingomonas sp. | reverse complement strand
ACCGAACGCCATGAGCGCGAAGCCGCCTTGCGCCAGGCACGCGCCGATGCCGAAGCCGCAGCCCGCGCCAAGAGCACATTCCTCGCCAATATGAGCCACGAGATACGCACACCGATGAACGGCGTGATCGGTTTTACCGACTTGCTGCTCGCCGAACCACTCACCGTTACGCAGCGCGAAAAGGTGCAGATGATCGCCGATTCGGGCGCTGCGATGATGCGTCTGCTCAACGACATCCTCGATCTGTCGAAGATTGAGGTCGGCCAGATGATGATCGGTTGCCACGCGCTCGATATCCGCCAGCTACTCCAGAATTGCGCGACGCTGATGAAGCCGCTCGTCGACCAAAAGGGCCTGACGATCATGACGGCGGTCGCTGATCGCGTGCCGCAAACCATTTTGGGCGATGATTTGCGGTTGCGGCAGGTGATCCTCAATCTGATCGGCAATGCCGTCAAATTCACCGACGAAGGCGCGATCATGGTCGCGGTGTCGCTCGTCGTCGATGGCGATCAGGACATGATCGAAGTCGCGGTCACCGATACCGGCATCGGCATTGCGCGCGACCATCAACAGGCCATTTTCGCCGAATTCGTCCAGGCCGACGAAACCACCGCCCGACGCTATGGCGGATCGGGCCTGGGGCTGGCGATCAGCGCCGAGCTGGTCCGGCTGATGGCCGGTACGATCACGCTCGACAGCACACCCGATGTCGGCACGACGGTGCGATTCTGCATTCCGCTGCTGATTGGGCGCGACACCGACGTGCCCGCGAGCAGCGTGCCCGATGCGGGCGCCATCATTGCCCGACCGTCCGGCGCCAACCGCCTGCTGGTGGCCGAAGATCATCCCGTCAACCAGCAGTTGATCCGCGCGATGCTCGCCAAGCTTGGGATCGTTCCCGACATCGTCGTCGACGGCGCGGCGGCAACGCAGCGCGTGCTGGCAGCGGTTGCTGCAGGCGCGCCTTATGACCTGGTGCTCATGGATATCCAGATGCCGGTCTGCGATGGCCTCGAAGCGACGTGCGCGATCCGCGCCAATGGAATCGATGCGGCCACGCTGCCGATTGTCGCACTGACCGCCAACGCCTATGCAGCCGACGTTGATCAGTGCCTCGCGGCCGGGATGCAGGACCACCTGCCCAAGCCCGTCACGATGGCAAGCCTGTCGGCAATCGTTGCGCGCTGGACCGCGTCGCGTTCTGACCGCGATTCCCAACCAAGGGCGATCACCGCATGACGCCGCTCGCCATCGCCCAGTCAGGAAGGCACGTCTTCGTTGATGTCGCGCTTGATTACGACAAGCTTGAAGACTTGCGGTCGTCGATCGGTGGCGCGGCACTCAGCGCGCTGCTCGATCTGATGCTGCAGGATATTCCGCCGCGCGTCGGCGTAATTCTCACCGCGCTCGCATCATCGCAACCCCGGCTGGCGGCGAGCCAGGCGCATGCGTTGCGCGGCGCGGCTTCGGGGATTGGCGCCCAAGGGCTGGCCGAGGCATGCCGGGCAATCGAGCGGCTCGACCATGCAGGCCCGTCGCCCATGCGCTTCGCCTGGATTGCCGAACAGGCGTGCACCGGGCTGCGGCGCGTCCGCGATCAGCTGTCGACGTCGACCTCGAGCGATTGAAGCGCAAGGATCGCCTGCGTGCGATTGGTGACGCCGAGCTTGCGAAAAATCTGCGCGAAATGCGTCTTCACCGTCGGCTCGCTGAGGCCGAGTTCATAGGCAAGCTGCTTGTTCGCGCTACCGCTTGCGGCGGCCCGCAGCACGCGCAGTTGCGCGGCCGACAGATCGGCGATCCGCGCGGCGGCATCCGGAATTGCAGGCTGCGCGGGCGCCTGAAACGCCTCGGGCGGAAACACCTGCCCGCCCGCCAGCAGCGCACGGATCGCGCTGATCATCGCGCTCATCGGCGCGCTTTTGGCGATATAGCCGCTCGCGCCGTGGCGCATCGCCTGTTGCATCGTCGCGGGCGCGTCGTTGCTGCTGACGATCGCAATCGGCGTACCCGGCTGCGCCTTCGACATTGCGAGCAAACCGACAAAGCCCTGCGCATCGGGCAATTTCAGATCGAGCAGGATCAGATGGAACCGCTCGCGCGATGCAAGGTCGAGCGCTTCGGCCAAGCTTTCGACATGGTTGGTCTGCGCGTCTGACACGATCTGGCGCGCCGCCATGCTGAGCGCGGCGGCACAGATCGGATGGTCATCAGCAATCAAAATATTAACGGCCAAGCGATTGTCTCCTGCAATCGTGCTAAACGGCGTAGATTACTCTCGCATTTACAATAGTCCGAATCGGACTTTCCACACCCATATCGGGGCACATAGCGTCGCCGTCGCCACGCAAAACCGCGATTCTTGGTGAGTCATCCCTCTAGCCGGTGTTCGCGGCGCCAATCCCTCATCCCTTAGTATGGTTACCCATCCAAAGGGGGACATCCCAACCATTCGTTTAACTATTGCCGCCCAGAGAACTGCTCATGACAAAGCGCACTTTCCCTGAGCGGGCTCAACGCCCCACCATCAACTGGCCGAGCGTTCGGATCGGCCTGCTCGCAACCTCCGGCCTCGGGCTGTTGGGCGCCGCCGTTCCCGCATCAGCCGAGCTGACGCGCGCCGGTGTCGTGATCAACAACACCGCGACGGCGAGCTTCGACGATCCGACAGGTACAACCACAACGGTGCAATCGAACACCGTGTCGCTGCGGGTCGACGAGCTGCTTGACGTCGCCGTCGCCAGCGCCAACGCGGGCGACGTTGCAACACGCCCGGGCGCGCAGGCCGAAGTGCTCACCTACCGCGTGACCAACGCGGGCAATGGCGAAGAGAATTTCCGGCTGACCGCAAATGGCGCCGTCGGCGGCAATGCCTTTACCCCCGTTGTCGTGCGCATCGCGATCGATAGCGATGGCGACGGCCTTTACGATCCGGCCAAGGACGCTGCCTATGTCCCCGGCACCAATGACCCGCTGCTCGCCCCCGAATCGGCGGTCACCGTCTTCGTCATCGCCAACCTGCCAACCGGACTGAACGACGCAGCCCGCGCCGCCATCTCGCTCCAGGCACAGGCAGTGACCGGCACCGGTCCGGCGGGCACGAGCTTTGCCGGTCGTGGCACCGGCGGCGGCGATGCCATCACCGGCGCGACCACCGCCGACCGCGCCGCCAGTGGCTATTTCCGGATCAGCGCGGCGAGCGTCGATGTCGTCAAATCAGCGACCGTCGCCGATCAGTACGGCGGGACGGCGCCGATCCCCGGCGCGACCATCACCTATAAGCTGGTCGCGCGCACCACCGGATCGGGTAGCCTAACCAACCTGCGGCTTGGCGACGTGATCCCCGACGGCACCAGCTATCTCGCCGAATCGCTCGACCTTGACGGCGCCAAGCTGACCGACGCCGTCGATGGTGACGCCGGCAGTTTTGCGGCCAACAAGGTGTCGGCCGCGCTGGGCACGGTGCCCGGCGGCGCGCAGCATGTGCTGACCTTCAAAGTCAAAATCAACTAGTGGAGATTTCGATGAAATTCGCCCCCCTCGCGGTTATCGCCCTGTCGCTGTCGAGTGCTGCTTTCGCGGCGCAGTCGGTTGAACTGAGCAGCAAGATCCAGGTCGAGCGTACCGTCACTGTCGCTGGCAAACAGCGCACGGTGCTGGCCGATCCCAAGCCGGTCTTTCCGGGCGATCGCCTGCTGATCACGATCAATTACCGCAACGCGACCGGCAAGCCGGTGAGTGATTTCGTCGTCAACAATCCGGTACCGGCCGCGGTACAGTTCACCGGCGAGGCATCGCCCGGCGTGCTGGTATCGGTCGATGGCGGGCGCAGCTTCGGCCCGCTCGCGACGCTAAAGGTCCGCAAGGCCGACGGTACGCTCCGCGCCGCCCAGCCGATTGATGTGACGCATCTGCGCTGGGTGCTCGCCGGGGCGATGGCGCCGGGCGCTTCGGGCTCGGTCAATTTCCACGGCGTCGTCCGCTAAACTTTCTGCCCACTTCGCGCGCCGGTGGGTCGGTCAAGGGCGCGCACCACAATATCGAAGGACTAATGAGTCATGAAACGCACCAGCAAGCTGCTGGGCGCGACGGGGAGCCTCGTGCTCGCGATGACGGCCACGCCGGCCCTCGCAGACGGTGTTACCTCGGGCACCCAGATCACCAATACGGTTACCGTCAACTTCACGGTCGGCGGCGCCGCCCAGACGGCCGTCCAAGCGTCGGACACCTTCACGGTCGATCGCAAGATCAGCCTGACGGTCGCCGAAGTCGGCACCACCACCACGTCGGTTTCGCCCAACCAACTGGCGGCCGTGACGGCGTTCACCGTCACCAACACCTCGAACGCCGTGCTCGATTTCGCGCTTGTGGCGGCACAGCAGACGGGCGGTGCCGGCGCGCACAGCAACACCGATAACTTCGACGTCACCAATGTCCGCATCTTCCGCGATGCGAGCGGCGCGGGCGCTGGCACCTATGGCGCTGAAGACACGCTCGTCACCAATCTCGACGAATTGGCGGCCGATGCGTCGGCAACCGTGTTCGTCGTCGCCGATATCCCGATCACGCGCGTGACCGGCGATGTCGCGGCGGTGACACTGACGGCAACCGCCCGTGAAGGTGGCGCAGCCGGCACGCAGGGTGCGGCGATCACGCAGACCACGGGTGCCAACACCAGCGGCGTCGACACCGTCTTCGCCGATGGCGCAGGCGCCACCGACGCAGCGCGTGACGGCGCCTTCTCGGCGCGTGACGACTATACCGTCCTTGCCGCCGCACTGACCGTCACCAAGTCGAGCACGGTCATCAGCGATCCGTTCAACGGCACGTCCAACCCGAAGGCCGTTCCCGGCGCGGTGGTGCAATATTGCATCATCATCCGTAACGCATCGGGCGGTGCCGTCGCCAACAGCGTCGCGGTCAACGATCCGCTGCCGAGCACGACCACCTATCTGTCGAGCTTTGGCGTCAGCGCCAACACGACGGTCACGGGCAGCACCTGCAACGCCGATGGCAATGTCACCGGTTCGCAGGCGTCGGGCACCGTCAGCGCGACCATCCCGTCGGTGGCGGCGGGCGATGCGCGCGGCGTCATCTTCCGCGTTACCATCAACTAAGCCCCTTCAAGCCGCGCCCGCCGACCCCCCACCCCAGCCCTCGGCGGGCGCGGCTTGATCCAACGCCATGTCCAGTCTGCGTTCCTATCTGACACCCGTGTTGGTGATCCTGCTGTCCGCGTTCGCGTTTGCTTGCGCGGCGCGGGCACAGGATATTTCGGCTGCGCCCGCTGTCCGCGAGATCGTCAACATCGCCGAAGCGCGTTGGCAGTCGGGGAATGACGAGGTCAGCCGGCTGTCGAATCGCGTCACCACGCCGACGCAGGATTCGCCCAACACGGGCTTTTCGATTGCCCCGCTTCGGCTCGGCGACGGCCCCGGCGCCTCGCCGCGCCCGGTCGCGCGCCCGCTCTGCCAGGGCAGCGCCGGTACCACTTCCATCCCGCTCGACGATGCCGCGCTGAATGCCGGTGGCAAACCGATGCTGATGCCGACGACCGACATCCGCGGCGGCGAGCCACTGTATTTCGCGATTACCTTTCCCGGCGCCAACACCGATCCCACCAAGATCAACAGCCTGACCGGCGTCATCCGCTCGCGCGACGGCAAGGACCGCGAGGTTCTGACGATTTATGAAACGGGCGTGAACACCGGCGTGTTCGTCGGTGTCATCCAGACCCGGCTGTCGCCGCCCGTCGCCGTTCAGGGCGATTGCGTGCTGACGGTCGAGGAAGGCGATGTCGTGTCGGTCGAGAGTCTCGCCACGCGCAACGGCTTTCCGCTCGTCACCACGCAGGTCAATGTGCTCGTCGATCCTTATGGCTTTGCCTTCGATTCCGAAGACGGATCGGCGGTCGACGGCGTTTCGGTCACGCTGATCGACGAAGCGACCGGCCAGCCCGCGCGGGTGAAGGGCACCGACGGCGTTTCCGATTACCCCTCGACGGTCGTGACGGGCGCACCGGTGACCGATGCCGGTGGCCATCTCTATCCCGGCATCCCCGGCGACTATCGCTTTCCGTTGGTGGCGCAGGGCCGGTATCGCCTCGTCGTGCGCCCGCCGACGCCGTACACCGCGCCATCGGCCGTGACGCCGCAGGTGCTCGCGGCGCTCCACCGTCCCGATGGCCAGCCGGTCGAAATCGGTGAAGGCTCCTATGGCCGCACGATCATTATCGACCGGCCCGAGCCAGTGCGCGTCGATATTCCGCTCGATCGCCCCCGCATTGCCGCCAGCGTGACGAAGGTCGCCGATCGCGGACTCGCGTCACCCGGCGATCTGGTGCTCTACACCGTCACTGTGCGCAATCCCGACACGCTGCGCCCCAAGCGCGGGCTGGTGCTGATCGATACGCTGCCCGGCGCGATGCGGTTGCGCCGCGATACCGTCCGCGTCGACGGCCAGGCAGCACCGGGCGCGGTCCGCCAGAGCGCCGACGGCGGCACGCTGTCGGTCGATCTCGGCAATGTGCCGCCGGGTGCCGTGCATGTGATCCGCTATGCGCTCGAAGTCCGGCTCGACGCGCGCGAGGGCGCCGCAGTCAACCGCGCGCGGACCCGCGACGCGCTGGGGACCGAAAGCATGATTGCCGAATCCGCGGTGCGGATCGCGCGCGAGACGATTGCCGACCGGATGACCATCATCGGCCGCGTGATCGCGGGCAGCTGCGGGCTCGATCCCGATGGCCGCCCCGGCGTGCGCGGTGTCCGCGTGCTGCTCGAAGACGGCAGCTATGCGATCACCGATGCCGATGGCCGCTATCATTTTCAGGGCGTTGTGCCCGGTGTCCATGTCGTGGCGATTGAGGAATCGACGCTGCCAAACGGTACCAAGGCCACCGATTGCGCGCGCAACACCCGCAGCGGCGGCAGCGCGATTTCGCGCTTTGTCGAGGGTAGCGGGGGTTCGCTGCACCGCGCCGATTTCCATGTCACGCTCGACCCGAACTACACGCCGACCGCGACCACTGCGCCGCGCCCGGCCGCGCCCGCCGCGATCGTCAGCGACAAGGAAGCGGCGGGCGGCGACGAAGATTGGTTCGCCGACGCGACACCCGGCATCGACTGGCTTTACCCGCGCCCCGAAACCAACCCGCGCGCGCCTGCGGTCCGGATCGTGATCAAATATCTGCCGGGCCAGAAAGTCACGCTGTTTGCAGGCGGCAAGCCGGTCGATCCGGTGACCTATGATGGCGAGAAGACCAATGCCGACAAGACGGTCACCGTCGGCCTGTGGCGCGGTGTGCCGCTCGGTGAGACCGGAACGAATTTTACCGCAGAGGTTCGTAATGCCGACGGCAGCCTCGCCAAGAAGCTTGAGCGCCGCGTTGCCTTTGTCGCGCAGGCGGCGGGCGCAACGCTGCTCCGCGAGCAATCAGTGCTGGTTGCCGACGGTATAACCATACCGGTGATCACTTTGCGCATCACCGATCGCAACGGTCGCCCGGTCCACCACGGCCTGACCGGCGACATCCAGCTCCCCGCGCCCTATGCGCCCGCCGTCGAGGCCGGTGCCGAGCAGGCGCGCCAGCTCGCCGGACTCGAACGCCCACGCGCGACCTGGCGGGTCGAAGGCGACGACGGCATCGCGCGGATCGTGCTCGAACCGACCACGGTCAGCGGCGCGCTGGGGCTGATCCTGCCCTTCCCCGATGGCAAGACCACAAGGCTGCGGCGGATCGACTTGTGGCTCGATCCGGGCAACCGGCCCTGGACCCTGGTCGGGATCGCCGAGGGCACGCTCGGCTATAACCGGCTCAAGCAGGGGATCGAGCCCGCCACCACCAGCACCGACTCCGTGAGCGCCGATGGGCGCATTGCGCTGTTTGCGCGCGGGCGGGTGCGCGGCAAATGGCTGATGACGCTCGCCTATGACAGCAAGAAGCGCGAGAGCGAGACGCGCTTCGGCGGGACGATCGACCCCGACACCTATTACACCGTCTATGCCGACCAAAGCGAACGCCGCTTTGGCGCGGCATCGGTGCGCAAACTCTATCTCAAGCTCGAACGCCCGCAATTTTACGCGCTGTTCGGCGATTACGACACCGGCATCGATGAACCCGTGCTCGCGCGCTATGTCCGATCGTTCAACGGCGTGAAGGCCGAATATCGCTCGAACCGCGTCGGGGTGACCGGCTTTGCCGCCGATGCGCCGAGCCGCCACCGCCGCGACGAGCTGCAGGGCACGGGCCTGTCGGGTCCCTATCAGCTCGGCGCGCGCGATCTGCTGGCGAACAGCGAGACGATCGCAATCGAAGTGCGCGATCGGCTGCGCGGCGACCGGTTGGTCGATCGCCGGGTGCTCGCGCGCCACATCGACTATGACATTGATTATGGCGCGGGCACGCTGCGGTTTCGCGAGCCGATCCTGTCGCGCACCTCGGCGCTCGACCCGCAAATCATCGTCGCCGATTATGAAGTGAATGGCGTCGGTAAGCGCTCGATCAATGCCGGCGGCCGCGCGACGGTGACCCTCGCGGACGGCAAGCTGCGGATCGGCGCAACGGGCCTGCGCGATGCCGATGAACTGGGCGCGACCAGCTTGGGCGGTGCCGACCTGCGCTTCCGCCCTGATGCCAACACCGAAATCCGTGCCGAAGCCGCCGCCAGCGTGGCCGAAGCCGGACGCGGCAGTGGCACCGCAATCGCCTATTTGGTTGAGGCCGAGCGCCACAGCGAGAAGATCGATATGCTCGCTTATGTCCGCCAGGAAAGCGCGGGCTTCGGGATCGGCCAGACCGCACGCACCACACAGGCGCGCCGGACGATCGGCTTGGAAGGCAGCGCCCGGTTGAGCGAACCGCTGACGATTTCGGGCGCGGCGTGGCACGAGCAATCGCTCGGCTCGACCGCGAGCCGGATCGCAGCGCGCGGGCTGATCGAATATCGCACCCCGCTCGCCGATGTGCGCGCAGGGCTCACGTTCGCGCAGGACCACCGCATCGACGGCGCCACCGCGCAGTCGGCCATCGCCCAACTCGGCGCGACGCGGCGGCTGTTCGACAATCGGCTTGAGCTCGACGCGCAAACCGAATTCGCGCTTGCGGGCAAGGCCGAAAGCGTCGATTTCCCCGCCCGACAGAAACTCGGCGCGCGTTTCACTCTCACCAAATCGGTACGTCTCGCTGCAAGCTACGAACGCGCGCGCGGTGACAAGGTGAAGGCCGATACGCTACGCATCGGCTTTGATGTCCAACCCTGGTCAGGCGCGCGCCTGACCAGCGCGATCGGCCAACAGGACGGCGGCGAATATGGCCCGCGTGCCTTTGCCGCTTATGGTTTGGCGCAAACGGTGCAGCTCAGCAGCCGCTGGTCGGTCGATTTTTCAGTCGACGGCAATCGCACGCTGTCGGGCATCGATCCGGCGTCGGTCATCAATCCCGCACAGCCGGTGGCCTCGGGCGGCCAGCTGACCAGCGATGGCGGCATCACCGAAGATTTTGTCGCGATCACCGCCGGTGCCACCTATCGCGGCGACCGCTGGAGCGCGGCGGGCCGCGCCGAATATCGCACCGGCTCGCTCACCGATCGCTATGCGGTTACCGCGTCGGCGCTGCGGCGGATCGGCGAAGGCAAAGCGCTCGGCGCGCTGCTGACGGTCGCGCATGCGCAGGACCGCGCGGGTCAGGTGACCGCGACCGCCAATCTCGCCCTTTCCTGGGCGCATCGCCCATCGACATCGCGGTTCAGCTGGTTCGACAAGCTCGAAGCGCGCAGCGATCTGGTGCGCGGCGCGGTCGCGGGCCAGCCCGGCCCGATCGGCGGCGCACCGCTCGGCGTGTCGGGTGATGTTGCCTCGCGCCGGATCATCAACAGCCTGTCGCTTAACTACACCGCCAAGGAGCACAAGGGCGATGCCTGGCTCGACCGCACCGAAGTGTCGCTGTTCTGGGGCAGCCGCTATGTCGAAACCCGTTTCGGCGACGCCGATGTCAGCGGCTGGAGCAACATTATCGCGCTCGAAACGCGCTTCGATATCAGCGATCATGTCGATCTGGGCGTGACCGCGACCGGGCGGCTGTCGACTGGCGGCGCGGCAGTCAGCTACGCGGTCGGGCCGTCGATTGGCGTGCGCCCGTTCAAAAATGGCTGGCTCGTCGTTGGCTATAACATTGCCGGGTTCGATGATCGCGATTTCGCCGCCGCGCGCAGCACCCGCCAAGGCGTTTATGCCTCGTTCCGCCTGAAATTTGACAACGGCCTGTTGAGCGATCTTGGATTGCAGAAGTGATGCGTTGCTTGCTCTCGCCGTCCATGCTTCGCGGGAAGCTTGGTCAAGCTCTGGCTGGACTCCTTTCGGCCTGTTGCCTTCTTGTGCCCGGTCCTGCCCGGGCCCAGCAATCGCCATCGACGACAATCGCGACGGCGGGCAACTGGACCTATACCGTCCCGGCGGGCGTCTATTTCGTGTCGGTGCGGGCGTCTGGCGCCGGCGGGGGGGGCGGCGGCGCCGACCTGAATGGCGCGGGTGGCGCGGGCGGCGCGGGGTCGGCGGTCATCGTCACGCTGCGGGTTACGCCAGGACAGGTCTTGTCCGGCGTCGTCGGCGGTGGCGGTCGATCAGGCTTTACCGGCGGCCCCGATTTCAGCGGATCGGTCGCCTGCTCGGGCGCGGGGACGGCGTCGGGCTTTGGCGGCGGCGGCAGCGGCGCCAACGCCAATTGTGCAAGCGGTGGGTACAGCGGCGGCGGTGGCGCGGGCGGTGGAGGCACATCGGTCGCGCTTGCAGGCACGATCGTCGCACAAGCGGGCGGCGGTGGTGGCGGATCGGGCGGCGGTTGGAACCATAGAGGGGAGAACGGCCTGGCAGCAAGCGCCACATTGGTGCAGACTTCGGCGTGCAGCGCGACCGGCAGAGGGGCGGCGGGAATCGTGATCAACACTGACGGCGGCGCGGCGGGCGGCGGCGGCGGCGGCTATCCAGGCGGCGGTAGCGGCGCCGGTTCGGCCGATGACGGCAGCTCGACGGGGACAACCGCCGCGACGGGCGGCGGGACTGCACGCGGCGGCGGTGGCGGCGGGTCGTGCTACAACACGCTTGCAGCGATCCTGTCGGCAACGACGAGCGGCACCGGCGCTGCGGGAGCCGCTGGCGTGACGACGGTGACCGGATCGACCACCGGCACCGTCGGCAGTGACGGCGCGATCATCATCACCCTGCTGCCGTCGGTCATTGTCGCCAAGACGAGCACAGGGGGAACCGGAACGTTCAGCTTCACCGGGACCAATGGCTTTGCCAATCAGGCGCTGACCACCACGGTCGCAGGGAGCACTATCGCTGGATCGCCGCAGTTGCTGAACAGTGCAGCGGCATCAGTTACCCTGACCGAAGCGGCTGCGACGGGCTATATCCTGTCGAACATCGTCTGCACAGGTCTGGGCAGCGGCGGCACCGCCACCGTCACTCTTGCCACCCGAAGCGTGTCGCTCAACGCCGCCGCCATATCATCAGGCGTCGCGGTGACATGCACCTTCACCAATGCGATTGCGCCGACCATCACGAAGACCAGCACCGTCGTATGGGATCCGACCAATGGCACAACCAATCCCAAGGCCATTCCTGGCGCCCAAATCCGATATTGCATCGTGGTCAGCAACAGTCCCAGCACCCCGGCGTTGGCCGCGCCGACCATCAACGATCCCTTGCCCACCCGAGTGACCTTTGTCCCTAACAGTATCTTTGTGAATGGCACCGTGACGGGCGGCGCCGTCTGCAACACTGGCGCTGTCAGCTATTCGGGGCACCCGACCAACGCGACCGGGACGGGCGCGTCGGGCGCGCTTGGCGGTAGCTATGCTGCGGGTGCAGTAACTGCCACGCTGAACACGATCAATAGCGGTGCGTCGTCCACGATCTACTTCGATGCCATTATTAATTGACGAATGTTTTTTTCGGGAGCGGATGAAAAATGGTCGCGTTAGCCAGATGATTGGTCGACTCATCGCCTTGATATTGCTCCTGTCGGGCGCAAGTGCTGCGCGCGCTGATTGCGACGCCGCCAACCGCTATGTCTTCAGCTTCGCCAACCAAAGCGCGGCGACGCTGACCTATGGCACGAGCTACAGCTACACCGCGCGTAACGGCAATGGCGCGACCCAGACGATGACAATGGCACTCACCCAAAATGGCCTGGCGTCGACCGTCGCTGGCGGGGTGACTCTGCCCGCGATCGGCACGCTGGTGACGGGCGCGAACGGCGCGCAGTCGCTGACTTTGGGCGGCGTCTTCAGCGGCCGCACCGCCAGCATCGCTGGCACGACGCGGGTGGTGACGCTCACCTATACCTTCGCCGAGCCGGTGCGCGACGTATCGTTCACGCTTTATGACGTCGACTTCGGCGCCAACCAGTTTCGCGAATGGATTCAGGTGACGGGCTCCGCCGGGACGGTCGCGATGTCGTCGCCGCCCGGCAATGGCAACGGCGCTGGCGCGGCTCGGACCGCGACCGGATCGACCGTCGCTTTCGGCACCTTGTCGACACCAATCTCGCTCACCGTCTCGCAAGCCGCAGGCACTGCCGCATCGGGCAATAATTCGGATGAAGGCAATGTCGACGTCACTTTCGCCGTTCCCGTGACCAGCGTCACGCTGCGCTATGGCAATTATCCCCTCACCACAGGCGAAACGGCGACTGGCCAGCAGGCGATCGGCATCGGCGGCGTCAGCTATTGCCCGTTGCCGCGCATCACCGTCACCAAGACCTCAACCCCCTATCAGACCAGCGGTACCAATCGCTTCGCGATTCCCGGCGCCGACGTCATCTACACTTTTGCGGTCGCGAACACCGGCGGCAGTCCGGTCGATGCCTCGGCCGTCGTTCTGACCGACGTGCTGCCGTCGAACGTGACTTTCTATGGTGGCGATGTCGACGACGCCGGCCCCGCGATCGGCGCGTTCGAATTTACGCCGGGATCGAGCGGGCTGACGCTGCCGACCAGTGGAATCGGCTATTCGAACGATGGCGGCGCGAGTTACGCCTATCAGGCAACCACGACCTATGATGCCAATGTGCGCGCGATCCGGCTGAATCCGATTGGTTCGTTCGCCGCGAACAGCAGCTTCACGATCCGGTTTCGCGCGCGCGTCAACTGATGCGGTGCCCCCGGGTGGGCGCCCCGTTACCGCGCGGGCTCGCTCGCGAGCTGCTCCGCCGCAATCCGCTGCAACGCCTCGGTCACCGTCGGCGCGAAGCCGAGATCCTCGGCGGCGAGTTCCTTTGCGCCCAATTGACGCGGGTCGATGCCGGTCACGCGCCCAAAAATCAGCAGCGCTTCGAGATAATAGCCATAAGCGCTGCCGTGATAATGGTCGAACGTCCACAGATCGACCTGGTTGAAGGCAATGCCGTCATAGGGATTGGGATCGGCCACCCGCGCCGCAATCGCACGGTTCCAGCATTCGCCGATCGGGATGATGCCGCGAATTTGTGGCGCGGCAGCGCGCGCCTGATCGGCGGCACGCCGCAGGTCACCGGCCATCTTCTCGAGCGGCTGGCCCGACCAAGGGCTGCCCGGCTGATAGACCATATCGGCACGCGCCCAGGTCGCGCTGAGTTCGATATCGACCGCGGGATTGCGCGCGGCAAGCATCGCCGCAAGCAGTCCGGCATAGCGAATATGCAGCGCCGGATCGCCCGGCCGATCGCGGTCGAGCAAGCTGTGGCCCTGCAAGATTACAACGTCCCACGCGCGATCGATCAGCGCGCGGCGATTGTCATAATGCCACTCCAGCCCTTTGCCGCCGCTGGTTTCCAGACTGACGGCATAGTTGAGTCCAGCCTGCTCGGTGAACCGCTTGAACAGCGCAGGCACGCCGCCGATGCCGCTCTGGTTGAGATCAGTCACTGTCTCGGCGCGATAGCGGCGAACCGGCGAATAAGCGGCATAGGTAAAGCTGTTGCCGACGAACAGCATCGTTCGCGGCGCCGCGCGCGTTGCAACCGGCGACGGGGCAGCCGTCTGCTGCGCCGCCGCCGGCCACGCCGACAGCGCCGCTGCCATCAGTATCAATAACCGCCGCCCCGTCATTGCCGCCTCCGTCAGAACCGCTTGCCGATGGTCACATAGAGATAGCGACCATAGGGATTGTAGAGCGCCCCCAGAAAGCCGTCGCTCGAGAGCGGCGGCGGAGTGTCGAACAGGTTGCGCGCACCGATCCGAACGCGCGTGCCATTGAGCACGCCACCCTTGAAGCGATATTGCGCATAGAGATTGAACGTCGCCTGACCCGCAACTTCATAGGGCGTGCCCGTCGTATCGAGGAAGCTGATGTCGTTGACTTCGCTGGTGGTGTTGAGCTGGGCGCCCATCTGGAACCGCTTGAGCGACCAGGTGATCGTGGTGGCGGTGCGCCATTCGGGGCGGCTGCGCGTCTTGATCAGGTTGCTCGAATCGGTGAGCGGCGTCGCGACATTGATCGCCCCCGCCGCGCGCGCGTCGAACAGCACCTGCACGCCCGGCGGCACTTCGCGCGAGAATTTGGCCAGCCGGGCGATGTTGAAGTCGATGTCGAAATCACCAATTGGCGTGTCATGGAGCTGGTAGAGCAGCGCCAGATCGACGCCCTGCACCGTCTGCGGCAGCAGGTTGACGAACTGATCGCGGATCTGGGTCACGGCGCCAGCCGGCGCCAGCCCGGTGCCGGTGAAGACCGGCGTATCGTCGGTCGTCACGGCGGCGCGGATGACGTTGGGGTTACTCGATCCTTGTTGGCGCAGCAGATAATCGAGCACCAGTGCGTTTTGCGGACCGAACTGGCCGACGATGCCCACCTGATTGATCGACCAGAAATCAGCGGTCAGCGTCAGCTTGCCGAACCGGCTGGGGATGAATTTGGGTTCGATGACGGTCCCGACGGTCCAGTTGGTGCTGGTTTCGGGCTGCAGATTGGGGTTGCCCGACACGAAGATCGAATAGCTGATGCCGCGATTGCACAGGGTAAAATTGGTGATGCGCCGCGCGCGCAAATCGGCTTCGCAGCGATAATAGTCGGTGTTGGAGCCAAGTCGCGAATATTGCACCGTCCGCGTCTGTTCGAGATTGGGCGCACGGAACCCGGTCGAATAGGAACCGCGAATGCGCAAGCCGTCGAACAAGTCCCACGCCCCCGCCACCTTGGGCCGGAAAATCGACCCGAAATCGCTATAATTCTCGAACCGTCCCGCAAGCTGGACTTCGATCCTGCGCACCAGCGGGATGTTCATGTCGGGCGACACCACCGGCACCGCGATTTCGCCCGAGGCCGAAAAGACGTTGCGGCTGCCGCTCGTGCTCGGCGTCGGGCTGACGGCGGCGACGTTGCTGATCGACACCGCCCCCGTCACCGCGTCGACGAACGGGATGGTGCCGTTCAGATTGTCGTCACGGATGTCCTGCTGGGTCTCGCGCCGCCCTTCGATACCAAAGGCGATGCCGAGATCACCGCCCGGCAGTTTGAGCAGATCGGGCCGCGACATTTTGAAATCGCCGAGCGCGAGCGTGGTCTTCGATCGCCGCTCAAGCTTGAACAGGATGCTGTTGATGGATGCCTGAGACGATGGCGTGCAATCGCCGATCGATGGGGTGTCGCTGCACCCGCCGCTGAACGGATTATACGCGTCGGGCGTCGACAGTGCGAGGCTCTGCTGGAGCCGGGTCGAGTTGATCGCATCCGAGCGGTCGAGCGCCTGAGCTTCGGAATAGAGCAACGCGGTGTCGAAATCGAAACTGCCGATCTTGCCGCGCAGCCCGCCCAGGAAGCGCGACTGGAAGTTGGTGACGTCGACATATTGCGGCCCGGTATCGACATAGCGATAGGTGCTGAGCGAGACCGGCAGCCCGGCAACGGGGACATTGGTCAGCCCGGCGATGCGGTTCGGATTGGCGGTGCCATTGGCAAAGGTGACCGGGCCGAAAGGATTATAGTAATTGCTCGCCGGAATAACGATGGCGTTCAGGTTGATCGTCGGCGGCTGCACGGCCTTGCTCGACGCGCGGTAATAGCCGATTTCGGTGTAGATCGTGACGCGGTCGCTGATCTCATAATGCGCGGTCAGGAAGCTGTTGAACCGCTCGATCCCCGGCGTCACCGTGGTGTTGGCGGCATTATCGAAGCGCTCGCTGCGCAGCGTCGTGTTGGTCGCGCGCGTGCCGGAACCGAAACAGGTGTTCACCGAAATCGTCACCAGACAGCCCGGGCTGAGAGCGGACTGGGTATGGAATACGCCCGCCGAAGAGGTCAGCGCCGTCGTTCCCCGGCGGATCGTGCCGGGACCGCCAACCACGGTCAGATTGGCCCAGGGCGATTGCGTCGCGCGGCCGTCGGCGGCGGTATTGCCCGCAAAGGCCGGATCATTGGCAAAGAACGGCCGCAGATCATTGGTCGCGGTATAGGGCTGGTCTTCGGCAAGCTGCGCGTCGCGCTGCGTGAAATCCGCAAACAGCGTGACATTGCCTTTGCCGCCCGCGAATTTCTTGCCGAACACGCCGGTGAATTGATACTCACGGCGCCGCGTGCCGAGCGCCCCGCCGAGCCGACCGTCGATCGACAGGCCGTCGTAATTTTCCTTGAGCACGGTGTTGACCACACCCGCCACGGCATCAGCGCCGTAAATGGCGGCAGCACCGTCGCGCAGGATTTCCAGCCGCTGGATATTGGCAACGGGCAGCGAGTTGGAGTTGTACCCCAGCACCGGCACATTGCCTTCGCCCGCCTGGCTCGTTGGGTGCGTCACCAGCCGCCGACCGTTCAACAGCACCAGCGTATTGCCGACCCCCAAATTCCGCAGGTTGATCGAATTGACGTCGCCGCGCGCGGCATTGCTCGTCTGCGGGTTGTTCGACGGGTTGAACGTCACGTCGCCGATCTGCGGGATCGAGCGAAACAATTCGTCGCCCGACAGCGCGCCGGAGGCATCGATCTGCTTCGCGTCGATCACCGTCACCGGCAGCGCCTGCGTCACCTTGCCGCGGATCTGCGAGCCGACAACGACGACCTCGGGCGCGGCTTCCTCGGCGGGCGGCGCGGGCGGTTGCGGCGCGGTCTGGGCATAGGCAGGCGCGGCCAGTGCCGTCCCCGCCAGCAGCATCGCGATCGTCAGTTCTACTCTCATCATCCCTCTCCCCGTTTTTCTGTCAGTCTGCGCCGGCTTCGCTGGTGGCCGGTATCAAGTCGCCCGTCGGCACGTCGCCCGCGAGCGTCGCGGCCAGCAGGTCGCGATTGAGCGCGCCTTCCCAGCGCGCCACCACGATCGTCGCGACGGCATTGCCCATGAAATTGGTCAGGCTGCGGCATTCGGACATGAAGCGATCGATGCCGAGGATCAGCGCCATCCCCGCGACCGGTACGGTGGGCACGATCGACAGCGTCGCTGCCAGTGTAATGAAGCCCGCGCCCGTGACGCCTGCCGCCCCCTTCGAACTCAGCATCGCGACGCCGAGCAGCGCAACCTGCTGGCCGAGGGTCAGATCCACATTGGTGGCCTGCGCGATGAACAGCGCCGCCAAGGTCATGTAGATGTTGGTGCCGTCGAGATTGAACGAATAGCCGGTCGGCACCACCAGCCCGACGACACTGCGTTCACACCCCGCCGCCTCAAGCTTGGCGATCAGGCTGGGCAGCGCGGCTTCGGACGACGAGGTGCCGAGCACCAGCAGTAGTTCAGCGCGCAGATAGACGATCAGCCGCACCACCGAAAAACCATGCGCCCGCGCGATCGCGCCCAGAATGACCAGCACGAACAGGAGCGATGTGACGTAAAAGGTCGCCACCAGCGCGCCGAGATTAACGAGCGTCCCCAGCCCGAACTTACCGATCGTAAAGGCAATCGCCCCGAAAGCGCCGATCGGCGCCAGCCGCATCAGCATCGCGACCAGTCGGAACACGACGATTGCCAACCGCTCGATCAGATCGAGCACCGGGGCGGCGGGTTTACCGACCAGCGACAGCGCAACGCCGAACAGGATCGCGACGAACAAGGTTTGCAGGATCGATCCGTCGGTCAGCGCGGACACCAATGTCGTCGGAATGATGTCGGTCAGGAAGCCGACGATGCTCGTATCATGCGCCTTGTGGACGTAATCGGCGACGGCGGTCGGATCGAGCGTGGCCGGATCGATGTTGAGGCCGACGCCGGGGCGGACGACATTGGCGACGACCAACCCCAGCACCAGCGCACCGGTCGACACCGTCAGGAAATAGGCAAAGGCTTTGGCGGCAACGCGGCCCACCCCGCCCATGTCGCGCATGCCGGCAATGCCGCTGACCACCGACAGGAAGATCACCGGCGCGATCACCATTTTGACCAGTCTGATGAAGCCGTCGCCGAGCGGCTTCAGCGCGACGCCGATATCGGGATAGAAATGCCCGAGCGCTGCACCTAGCGTGATCGCCCCCAGCACCTGGACATAGAGATGCTGCCACCAACGCTGATGGCCGTGCCCCCCGGCTGGCTCAATCGCTTCGACTTTCATTGATCCCCTTTGCGCTATCTGCGCGCCTTCACTTGAGGCTTTGACGCGAGCATAGGGTGGGCTCAGCACATGGCAAATTCGTCGAACAATCTGCTAAATATCTGATCTGGATTTATAACCTCAACCGAGCGTAAGATTTGATGTGTGGAAATCGTGACGTACATCGCGCATAATGTGTGATAAACCGCCCAGATGATCGGGTTCTGGAAGCGACGACGCGGCGCCATCGCTGCCGGCCTTGCCGCCCTGCTCTTCGTCGCGCTGTTCGCGACTTTGGGCGAGCGCTGGGCGCGGACGCAGGCGATTGCTGCCGCCGACGTAACTGCCGCGCGCGCCGCGCGCAGCCATGCCGGACTGCTCGCGAGTGAATTGCAGAAGTTTCGCCTGCTGCCGGTCGTGCTCGCCGAATATCCCGATGTCGCCGCCGCGTTGGCGACGCATGCCCCGGCACCGATCGCGCGGCTTGATCGCACGCTCGAACTGCTCGCCCAGCGCACCGACTCCGCCGCTATTTATCTGATCGACCGCGATGGGCTGACCATTGCCGCGAGCAATTGGCGGCTCCCGACCAGCTTCGTCGGCAGCAACTATGGCTTTCGCCCCTATTTCCGCGACGCAATGGCGAACGGCCAGTCGGAACTGTTCGCGCTCGGCACCGTCAGCGGGCGCCCGGGGCTCTATCTGGCACGACGCCTCGATCTCGACGGACGCCCGGCGGGCACGATTGTCGTCAAGGTCGAATTCGATCGCGTCGAAGCAATCTGGGCGCGCGCCTCCGGCCCCAGTTTCGTCACCGATGCGCAAGGCGTGATCCTGATCACGGCAGTCCCCGACTGGCGTTTCCGGGCGACCCGACCGCTCGATGCCGCGACGCTCGCGCGCGTGCGCCAGACGCTCCAGTTCGGCGGGGCCGCGCCCAAGCCCGCCGCCGTCGACCTCGCGGGTCCGCTCGCGCGGGTCGGTCGCGGCGAGGCAGCCACGCTCTACCGCGCCGCAACCGAGCCGGTCCCGCTCGCCGACGGGCGGCTGGTTCATCTCGAACCGATTGCGGCGCCATTGGCGGCGGCCAATGGCAATGTCCGGCTCTGGGGCCTTGGCATTTTGGTCGTGGTAATCGCGGTCGGCGCGCTGGTGCTGCGCGACCGTGAGAAACGCCAGCTAGCGCTCGACGCCCAGCGCACGTTGGAGGCCGAAGTGGTTCGCCGGACCGCGCAATTGCAGGCCGCCAACCAGGCACTGCAAGTGGAGTCGCGCGAGCGTGCCGATGCCGACCGCCGCTATCGCGCCGCCCGCGAGGAGCTGGCACAGGCCAACCGGCTGGGATCGCTCGGGCAGATCACGGCGGGCGTCGCGCATGAGATCAACCAGCCAGTGGCGGCGATCCGCACCTTTGCCGAAAATGCCGGTCAGTTGCTCGATCGCGCGCAACTCCAGCCCGTGCGCGACAATCTCGGGCGGATCATCGACCTCACCAGCCGCATCGGCAGCATCACCGCCGAGCTGCGCAACTTCGCCCGCCGCAAGACGCCTGCGATCGATGCCGTGCCGATCGGCTCGGTGATCGACGGCTCACTGATGATCCTCGGCGAGCGCGCGCGCCAGATCACCGCGATCGATTTGCCTAAAACACTGGCCAACACGCTCGTGATCGGCGACCGGGTTCGGCTCGAGCAGGTGCTGATCAACCTGCTCCAAAATGCGCTCGATGCGATGACCGGGCGCGCGATCCCCGCCATTTCGCTCGTCGTCGCGGCAACCGACGATCAAGCGATGACCGTAACGATCGCCGACAATGGCCCCGGCGTCGACCCGGCAATTGCCGATGCGCTGTTCACACCGTTCGTGACGGCCAAGCCCGCCGGAATTGGCCTTGGTCTCGCCATCGCCCGCGATATAGCCCGCGAGTTCGGCGGCGAGCTGACGCTGGTGCCGTCGCCGCTCGGTGGCGCCGCGTTCATGCTGTTGCTCAAGCGCCGCTGATGCTGTTCCCGACGCACCAGCCGGTCTGTTTCGTCGAGGATGATCCGGCGCTGCGCGATGCCACCGTGCAGGCATTGGAGCTCGCGGGGTTCGACGTGCAGGCCTTTGCCAGCGCCGATCAGGCATTGCCAACAATCGGTCATGATTTCGCGGGTGCGATCGTGTCGGACATTCGCATGCGGGGCATGGACGGGCTCCAGCTTTTCGCCCGGGTGCGCGCGATCGATCCCGACATTCCGGTGATCCTCGTCACCGGCCATGCCGATGTTGCAATGGCGGTCAGCGCTCTGCGCGAAGGCGCGTTCGATTTCCTGACCAAGCCATTCGCGACCGACCACTTGATCGCCTCGACCCGGCGCGCACTCGAAAAGCGGCTGTTGGTGCTCGACAATCGTCGCCTGCGTGCCGCTGCCGAGGCGCAAGGCGATGCCGAGCCGATGGTTGGCGACAGCCCGCCGATGGCCCGGCTGCGCGCGACGATCCGCCAGGTCGCGGCATCGGGCATCGATGTGCTGGTCGAGGGCGAGACGGGTACCGGCAAGGAGCTGGTGGCGATGATGGTGCATCGCTTCAGCCCGCGCCGAAGCCGCCCGTTCATCGCGGTCAATTGCGGTGCCTTGCCCGAGGCGCTGGCCGAGATCGAGCTGTTCGGTCACGCCGCCGATTCGGTGCCGCACACGCGGCTGGCGCGGACGGGCCAGATCGAAGCCTCTGACGGCGGCACGCTCCTGCTCGACGAAATCGACAGCATGCCTCTGCCGATCCAGTCGAAATTCCTCCGCGTTCTCGAAGAGCGCGAGGTCCAGCCGATCGGCGCGCCTCGGCCCCGCGCGGTCGATTTGCGGGTGATTGCCACCAGCAAGGTCGATCTGGCTGCGCTCGTCGCCGAGGGCCGCTTTCGCAAGGATTTGTTCTACCGGCTGAATGTCGTGCGTCTGCACGTGCCGCCGCTGCGTGATCGCCGCGACGATATCGCGCCGCTGTTCGCGCTGTTCGTGGAGGAAGCGCGTGCGCGGGTGGGCGGCGGCGGCTTCGCGCTGACCGAAGCATTGCGGCGCTATCTGACGACGCATGACTGGCCCGGGAATGTGCGCGAGTTGCGCAACTATGCGGTCCAAGCCGTGCTCGGGCTGGGGCAGACGCCGAACCTCGCCACGCACAGCGATCGCTATCCGCTGGCCGAGCGCGTGCGGCGCTTCGAAGCGACGGTGATCGAGGATGTGCTGCGCGAAACCGGCGGCAACGTCACCGCAGCACAAGCGATTCTGCAGACGCCGCGCAAGACGCTCTACGAGAAGATGGGCCGTTACGGCATCGATGCGGCCAGCTTCCGCGCCAAAGGGCGTTGATCGGCGAAGCGCCGATGACCCCGCTGCACCTCAGCCGCGCGCGATCTCCGGCACCAGTTGCTTGAGCGCCACTACCAGCCGATCGAGATCAGCGGGCGTGGTGAACAGTGCAGGCGTCACGCGCACGCACGCTCCATCGGCGAGGCCGGTCCGATGGACCGTCATGATCCGGTAGCGATTGAACAGCGTGTCGGTAATGGCGACATTGTCGGCAGGCGACCCGTGCCCGGCAATCCTGAATGAAGTGATCGCGCCAAACGTTTCCGGATCGTCGCCGACCATGATCTCCAGCCCCGACAGCCCACGCACCTGGCGCACCCAATGGTTGCGCAGATATTGGAGCCGCGCGAGCTTCATCGGCACGGGCAGCACCGATGCCTGAAAATCGAGCGCAGTCGGCAATGCCAGTTGCGGGGCAAAATCGACCGTGCCCAGATGCACTTTGGACTGGACATCCCCCGGTGCCGCATCGCTTGCTTCGGACGGCGCGGTCGCCACCTGCGCGGCCATCCCCGGGCGACACCAGAACGCCGCAATCCCAACGGGCGCGCCGACCCATTTGTGGAAGTTGAGCACGACATAATCCGAACCGAAATCGGGGATCGCAAAGGGGCGCTGGAAAAAGCTTTGCGCGCAATCGACCAGCACCACCGCGCCTGCTGCCTTGGCCAGCGCGGCAATCTCGACCACCGGCACCACCATCCCGCTGCGGTGGGTGCCATGCGTCAGCAGCACGAACTTCAGCCGCTTGGCGCCCTTGAAGGCCTCGGCATAGGCGGCGATCACATTGTCGCGCGTCGGCGCGCGCGGCAGGGCGACCTTGATCGCCCGCGCGCGCCGGGCCAGCGCCAGATAGGCCATCGCATTTTGCGACGCCTCATAGTCATTGTCCGAATAGAGAATGGCATCGCCCTCAGTCACGCCCTGAAACTGGCTGATCAGCGCCTGCAACCCCTCGGCGGCGTTACGGCAAAAGCCCATATCCTCAGGGTTCACGCCCATGGCGGCGGCCGCGCGCGCTTGCGCTGTGATCTGGTCGCGCCGCATCGCGCGCCTTGCATAGATGCTGGTGTCGCGATTGAGCCGCGCCAGAATCTCGCGATGCGCCGCGGCCACGGGGGCGGCCATATTGCCCCAATAGCCATGTTCGAGCTGCGTCACCGGCCCCATCGCCGGATAAAGCTTGCCGATCCGCGCCCAGCCCGCTTCGTCATCGGGGGCAATGGTCGCGTCCGGGGCAGCAGCGGCGCCCGTCGAGGCAGTCGTGGCAACAGCCACGCCTGCCGCCAGCATCATGGCATCACGCCGCGACATCGTCACAGGAACAGCTCTGCCGCCGCATCGATGATCGCAGGCGCGTCGAGCCGATACTCGCGGTAAAGATCAGGCAGATCGCCCGTCTGGCCGAACCGGTCGATGCCGAGCGGCGAGACGCGGTTGCCGCGCACCCCGCCGATCCAGGAGAGCGTGCCGGGGCTGCCGTCGATGATCGTCACCAGCCCGGCAGTCGGCGACAGCGCGCCGAGCAAGGTCGCGATATGCGCCGTCTCGCCCCCGCCCCGCCACCGCGCCGCGCGCGCCGCCGACCAGCCACGATGAAGCAGATCGGGCGAGGTCACTGCCATCAGGCCGATGCCGGGCACGTCGTCCCTGAGTTGCTCCCATGCTTCGAGCGCTTCGGGCAGGATCGCCCCGGTCGCGATGATCGCCGCCTCGGCGCCGGGCGCGGGACGCTTGAGCCAGTAACCGCCCTTGATCGCACCGTCTTCCCAGCGGTCATCGTCGCGCACCATCTGCGCGATGCTGCGCGTCGACAGCCGCAGATAGACCGCGCCGCCGTCATCGGCTTGCATGTGCCGGAAGGCATGCCCCATCAGCAGCGCGACCTCATCGGCATAGGCGGGCTCGTAATAGGTCAGCCCCGGCTGGCCCATCCCGATCAGCGGCGAATTGATCGATTGGTGCGCGCCGCCTTCCGGCCCCAAGGTCAGCCCCGATGGCGTCGCCACCAGCAGGAACCGTGCATTCATGTAGCAACCGTAGTTGAGCGCATCGAGCCCGCGCGCGATGAACGGATCATAGACGGTCCCAACCGGCATCAACCGCGTGCCGAACAGCGGCGCTGATATCCCCGCCGCCGCCAGCATCAGGAATAAATTGCTCTCAGCGATGCCCAGTTCGACATGCTGGCCGGCCGGGCGCGCCGCCCATTTTTGCGCCGAGGGGATGCGCGCGGCCGCGAAGACATCGGCCATGTCCTTGCGCCGGAACAACCCGCGCTGATTGACCCAGGCGCCGAGGTTCGTCGATACGGTCACGTCGGGCGAGGTCGTGACGATGTGATCTGCGAGCGGATGCCCAGACTTGGCTAGGTCAAGCAGGATCTTGCCGAACGCGGTCTGGGTCGCTTGCTCGTCGCCCTCGGGCACTGGCAAACGGTCGGGCACGGCAACCTCGGCGAAGGCACGGTCGGCGATCTTGGCCTTCAGCCCCGACGCTTCGACGAACGCGGTAACGCTAGCCCGGGCATTATCGCCCAAACCCGACCAAGGCTGCCATTCCGCGCCCGCCGCGATGCCCATCTGATCACGTAAGGCTTCGATCTGGCCGGGGTTCATCAGCCCGGCGTGATTATCCTTATGGCCCGCAAACGGCAGGCCATAACCCTTGACGGTATAGGCGATGAAACAGGTCGGCGTGTCGTCGGCGGCCTTGGCGAAAGCATCGAGGATTGTTTCGATGCAATGCCCGCCCAAATTGGTCATCAGCCGTGCAAGCGCGGCATCGTCATGCGCCGCGAGCAAGGCGGCAACGCCCGATTGGGCGCCGATATCCCGCATCAGCCGCTCGCGCCACGCGGCCCCCCCCTGATAGGTCAGCGCCGCGAAATCGGCGTTGGGGCACCCGTCGATCCATTGCTCCAGATGCTGGCCGCCGGGCTGTTTGAATGCCGCGCGCTGCAATTTGCCATGCTTCAGTGTCAGCACGCGCCAGCCGCAGGTTTCGAAGATATCGTCGAAGCGATCGAACATCCGGTCCGCCGTCGTCGCGTCGAGCGACTGGCGGTTGTAATCGACGATCCACCAGCAATTGCGGACGTCGTGCTTATACGCCTCGATCAGGCATTCGTAGATATTGCCTTCATCGAGTTCGGCATCGCCCATCAACGCGATCATCCGGCCCATGTCCCCGCGCGCGAGCTTGCCATGCGCGACGAGATAATCCTGCACCAGCGAGGCAAAGGCGGTAACCGCAACGCCGAGGCCCACCGACCCGGTCGAGAAGTCCACCGGAATCGCATCCTTGGTGCGGCTGGGATAGCTTTGCATGCCGCCGAAGCCGCGAAATGCCTGTAGCTGCTCAAGGCTTTGCTGGCCGAGCAGATAATGGATCGCGTGCAGGATCGGGCCAGCGTGGGGTTTCACCGCCACCCGGTCGTTCGGCCCGAGTGCGGCGAAGTAGAGCGCGGTCATGATCGTCGAAATCGACGCGCAGCTCGCCTGGTGCCCGCCCACTTTCAGCCCGTCGCGGCTGTCGCGCAAGTGATTGGCGTTGTGGATCGTCCACGACGCCAGCCAGCGCAGCCGCGCGTCGATCGTCTCGAGCAGCGCAATCTGCTCGGGCGATGCCGATAGAGCGCTGACAGTTGCATGGGTCTGGGCAAATTCCACGATGCGTCTTCCACGGAACAGGACAGCGATAGGCTCAATGCCTTAGCCTTAGTCGGCTGTTTGAGTGCCAGCAACGACGTCCATGCGGGCGACTGGGAGGAATGGCATGCGCTTAAAAACGTGCTTTTGCGCGAGGTCACATTCCTGCGCTGCCCAATGTGGGCACCCCCCGTTTTAAGCCCATTTCGACCATTCTGCGGTCGAAAACGCGATTGGTCCATTTCGGATGCAGCTGGAAACAAGCAGAAATCTGCGGCGGACCGTCGTTAGCTCGTTGTTAACCCGTTTGTGCGTCGCAAAACATCGGGCCGGAACACAGCCTGCAAAGGGCTGAAACGCGCCGCCGAAGCTAAATTCTCGTTAACGTAACTTGCGTAGCCCCGCCCGAGCGATCTGCATTCAATCGGGGCTGGAAAAATGAGCATCAAGCGGAACGGGAAAATTGGCGGCGGTCTGATCTTGGGGGCGATGGCCCTCGCAGGCGTCGTCGCGTCGATGGAAATCAACAAAATCCGCTTCGGCGGCCCGATCCAGCTGAAGAACCAGCAGGTCAGCGATCTGGTCGCCGACATCCTGCCGCCGCCCGAATATGTCATCGAGCCCTATCTCGAAGCCACGTTGCTGGTGAACAACCCCGCGTCACTCGCGGCGCGCAAGGCGCGTCTGGCCGAGCTGCACAAGCAGTTCGAGGACCGCGAAAGCTATTGGCAGAAGACCGATCTCGACCCCGCGCTGAAAACGGCGTTGCTCGCGCAGTCGGGCGCTGCCGCCAATAAATTCTGGGATGAAGTCGACACTGGGCTGTTGCCCGCGATCGAGCGGATGGCTGGCGGTGATTTCGATGTCGCGGTTCCCGGCGCCGGGCGCCACGACGAAATCGGCACGATGGCTGCGGCCTTTGAAGTGTTCCGCGGCGCATCGCGCGCGCAGGCCGAAAATGAAGCCAAGCAGCGCGTCGTCGTCGACGAACTCGCCCGCGCGCTCGAAGCGCTGGCCGCCGGTGACATGACCTACCGGATCGAAACGCCGCTGGCGCCTGAATATGAAAGCCTGCGGACCGGTTTCAACAATTCGATCAATGGGCTGGGCGACATCATGTCGAGCGTGTCCGACACGGCGTCGAGCGTGCACAGCGGCGCGTCGGAAATTCGGGCGGCCTCGGACGATCTGGCGCTGCGCACCGAGCAGCAGGCGGCAAGCCTTGAGGAAACATCGGCGGCGATGAACCAGGTGACGTCGATGGTGCGCGAGACCGCCAAGGGCGCTGCCGAGGTCAACCGCTCGATTGACGAAGCGCACCGCGAGGCCAGCGAAGGCGGCGCCGTTGTCAAGCGCGCGGTCGGCGCGATGGGCGCGATCGAGAAATCGGCGCATGAAATCACCCAGATCATCAACGTCATCGACGGCATCGCCTTCCAGACCAATTTGCTCGCGCTGAATGCGGGCGTCGAGGCGGCGCGCGCCGGTGATGCTGGCAAGGGGTTTGCGGTCGTCGCCAACGAAGTCCGCGCGCTGGCGCAGCGTTCGGCTGACGCAGCCAAGGACATCAAGGCGCTGATCACGACATCGGCCGAGCAAGTCGGCGCAGGCGTTGCGCTGGTCGGCGAGACCGGCACGCTGCTCGACCGGATTGTCACCCGGGTGGGCACGATCAGCGGCATGATCACGACCATCGCTGAATCCGCCGAGACGCAGGCGACCAACCTGCAACAGGTCAATGGCGCGGTCGGCGAAATGGACAAGATGACGCAGCAAAATGCCGCGATGGTCGAGGAATCGACCGCCGCCGCGCGCAGCCTGGCGGGTGAAGCTGAAGCGCTTGCCGATGTCGTCGCGCGGTTCAAGCTTGGGGGCGAGGCCCCGGCCCGCCGCACCGTCGCGCCAACGCGCCTCACGCCCAAGCGCAAGGCGCGCGCGCCGATGGTATCGGGCAATCTCGCGCTGAAGTCCGATGATGGCGACGACGATTGGTCAGAATTTTAACCGACGCGGGCTACCAAGGTTCGCCCGATTTTGCGCCAGCGCTTTCGAACAACAGGGGGTCTCGTCAATGATCTGGTTCTATAAATACGCCCCTATTCGGCAGAAGTTCAACGTGATCACCCTGTTACTGGGGTCGATCATGAGTGCGCTGGCCCTGGTGGTCTGGCACGACGAATCGGCCCGCGGCAATTCAGCCGATATGTTGCTGGTGGTTCTGAGCCTCGGCGCGGTGATCGCCACCGTCGCGGTCTGCCTGGTTGCCAAGAAGCTGATCTGCGACCCCTATGTGAACACGGTGGTGCGCATGGAGGCGCTGGCGGCAGGTGATCTGGACAGCGGCATTCGCTACACCGACCATACCGATTGTGTCGGTCGGTTGACCACTGCGATGTCGGTGTTCCGCGACAATGCCGCCACGCTCAAGCGGTCGGGCGTCGTCCTCGGCCTCGTGGTTCCTGAAATTTCGAAGGGGCTCGATCATCTCAAGCGCGGCGACCTGACGCATCAGATCGACGTCGATTTCGGCCCAGAGCATGATTCGCTCCGGCAAGATTTCAACGCGACGATCGACGAACTGCGCACGCTGCTCAGTCGCGCATCCGAAGTGGCGGGCCATGTCCATGGGGGCGCCTCCGAAATCCGCGCGGCGTCGGACGATTTGTCGAACCGAACGGAACAGCAAGCGGCAAGCCTGGAGGAAAGCGCCGCCGCGATGCGCGAAGTGACGACCATCGTCGAAGCAACCGCCCGCAGCGCAGGCGAAGTGTCGGTCCAGATTGGCGAGACGCATGTCGCCGCAACCGAAGGCGGCGTGGTCGTCAAGCGCGCGGTCGAAGCGATGGGCGCGATCGAGAAATCATCGGCGCAAATCACCCAGATCATCAACGTCATCGACGGAATCGCCTTCCAGACCAATTTGCTCGCGCTGAATGCGGGCGTCGAAGCGGCGCGCGCGGGCGATGCGGGCAAGGGCTTTGCGGTCGTCGCCAATGAAGTCCGCGCACTCGCGCAGCGTTCGGCTGACGCGGCCAAGGACATCAAGGCGCTGATCACCGCGTCGACCACCGGTGTGGCGCAGGGCGTGGCGCTGGTCGGCGAGACCGGGACAATGCTGGCGCGGATTGTCGATCGCGTGGGGACGATCAACGAACAGATCGTCGAGATTTCGGAAGCCGCCAAGGCGCAGGCTGCCCGGCTCCACGTCGTCAGCCAGTCGGTCGGCGAGATGGACAAGATGACGCAGCAGAATGCGGCGATGGTCGAGGAATCGACGGCCGCCGCCCGCAGCCTTGCGACCGAAGCGACCGATCTGTCCGCTTTGGTGCAGCGTTTCCAGACCGGTGCCGCCGTTGAAGCCGCGCCGACCCGGGCAGCAGCGCCACGGCGCGCCAAGCGGTCGCAACCGGCACCCGCGTTTCACGGCAACGCCGCCCTGAAGATCGACGCCGACGACTGGGCCGAGTTCTGATGAGCGCAACTGGTATGACCCCCTACACCCACAAGCTGCCGGTACGCTGTCACCGCGATGCCGCCGATGAGATGTTGCCGCTGCTGCGCGACGGTATTGCGGCGGGCGATGTCGCAATCGACGGCGGTGAGGTGACGCAGCTGGGTCAGGCCATGCTGCAACTGCTGTTCAGCGCGCGCAAAACCGCTGCCAACCAGGGCGTGGGGTTTGCGATCACCGCGTCCGACGCGATGCGCGCCGCGCTGGCCTCAGCGGGTGCCGAGCATCTGCTCGATGAAAGTATGGTTCGATGACCAACGAAGAAATTCAGGCGATCTTCTTTGTCGAGTGCGATGAAGCGCTCGCCGCCGCCGAAGCTGCGCTCGATCGATGCCGCCAAGGCGATGCCGATGACGAGACGGTCAACGCCATTTTCCGCGCGGTCCATTCGATCAAGGGCGGCGCCGGGGCCTTCGGGTTCGAGGCGCTGCAAGCCTATACGCACGGCTTCGAGACCTTGCTGTCCGATGTCCGCGACGGGACGGTCGCGGTCAACGATCCGTTGGTCGCCCTGATGCTGCGCGCACTCGATCTGTTGGGGGATCATGTCGCGGCCGCGCGTGACGGCGGTGCCGCGCCGGATGACGCGGCGCTGCTCGCGCAACTGGCTGCCGCTCAAACCGGCGTGGTCGCCGAAGTCGATGCCGTCGCGCCAGCGGACGACGATTTCGCATTCGATCTCGACGCCATGCTCGGCGACATCGCCGCCGATATCTCGGCCAATGCCGACTGGATCGTCACGGTGCATCCGCATGCCGGTGCGCTCGCCAATGGCGGGGAGCCGCTGCTGCTGCTGCGCGAACTTTGCGCGCTCGGCGATGGCCGGGTCGCGATCGATGACAGCGCCGTGCCCGATCTCGATGCACTCGATCCCGGCGAAGGCTATCTCCGCTGGACCGTGACGTTGCCCGGCTCCGTCGAACGCGCGGCGATTGAAGAGATTTTCGATTTCGTCGGCGAAGGCTGTAGCGTGTCGATTGCGCGCACGGGCGAGGAGGACGAAGAAGTCGCCGCTGTCGCTGTTGCCGCACCCACGGTCGCGCCGACGCCGATTGCCGCGCCCGTCGCTGTCGCGGTTCAGCCGGTTGCGGCCCCGAGCGCGCCAGTCGCCGAAGCCGCCGCAGCCGCGCCAGCGGCCGGTCAATCGATCCGGATCGACCTCGCCAAGCTCGATCGCCTGATCGACGCGGTCGGCGAGCTGGTGATCGCGCAGGCGATGATGACCCAGCGTCTGTCGGGCCATAACCTCGGCGGGATCGAAGAACTGGCGATGCTCGACGGGCTGACCCGCGACATTCAGGAAAGCGCGATGTCGATCCGCGCCCAGCCGATCGGCTCGGTGTTCAGCCGCGTGCCCCGCATCCTGCGTGAGCTTGAGGCATCGACCGGCAAGAAGGTGCGGCTTGAGGTATCGGGCGAAGCCACTGAACTTGACAAGACCGTGATCGAACGGCTGAGCGAACCGCTGACGCATCTGATCCGCAATGCCGTCGACCATGGCATCGAGCCAGTCGCCGACCGGATTGCGGCGGGCAAATCGCCCGAGGGCGTGCTGAGCCTGTCGGCAGAACATCGGTCGGGCCGGATCGTCATCCGGATTGCCGACGACGGTCGCGGGATCAACCGCCCGCGCGTCCATGCCAAGGCGGTCGAACGCGGCCTGATTGCTGCTGATGCGGTGTTGAGCGACGAAGAAATCGACAACCTGATCTTCGCCCCCGGCTTTTCAACCGCCGAGACACTGTCGAACATTTCCGGGCGCGGCGTCGGCATGGATGTCGTGCGGCAGAATGTGAAGGAATTGGGCGGGCGCATTTCGATCGAATCGCATCCGGGCAAGGGATCGGTCTTCACGCTCGCGCTGCCGCTGACGCTGGCCATTTCGGACGGCATGATCGTGACCGTCGGCGACCAGATTTTGGTCGTCCCGCTCGCGCATGTCGTTGAAAGCCTGCGTCCCGAAGCGCGCGATGTTCAGTATCTGGGTGTTGACCGCGCGATGCTCAGCGTGCGCGGGCAGTTCATCCCGATCCTGCCGCTCGAAGGACCCGTCGGCGCGCGCGGGGCGATTACCGATCCGACGCAGGCGGTGCTGATCGTCGTCGACACCGAAGCTGCGGGACAGGCGGCGTTGCTCGTCGACACGATCTGCGACCAGCGCCAGTTCGTGATCAAGAGTCTCGACACCCATTATCGTCCGGTCGAGGGCGTCGCTGGCGCCACCATTCTCGGCACAGGTCGTGTCGCGCTGATCATCGACGTCGATGGGCTGGTTGCGGGCGCCGTGAGCGAAGTCGCGCCGCTGAAGGAAGCCGCATGAACGCGCTCGCCGAAGCTTTTGAGAAACTGCCGGGCATTGGCAAAGGCGTTTACGCCCCCGCCGATTTCGAAGCCGTGCGCAAGATTGTGCATCAGACGGCGGGCATCGTGCTGGTGCCAGGCAAGGCAATGCTGGTCTATTCGCGGCTTGCCCCGCTGGTGCGCAACACCGGCTGCGGCACCTTTGCCGCTTATGTGAAGCGGATCGAAGCCGATGACGCCGAACGCCGCCGGGCGATTTGTGCGCTGACCACCAACCACACTTTTTTCTTCCGCGAAGACCATCATTTCGATCATCTCGGCAAATCGGTGCGTCCCGGCCTGTTGAAACGCGCAAGCGCGGGCGATCCGGTGCGCATCTGGTCGGCGGGCTGTTCGAGCGGCGAAGAGACCTGGTCGATCCTGATGACGATGCTGGGCACCGATCGTGGTGCGGCTGGGCGGCTGAGTGCAGCCGATTTTCTGTTGCTGGCAACTGATCTCGCCGATCATGCGCTCGCGACGGCCGAGGCGGCACAATATCGCTGCGACACGCTCGACGCCGTACCGGGCGAGCTGCGGCGCGCCTGGATGCGCGAAGCCGATGGCCAGGCAACCGTCGCCGACGAAGCGCGTGCGCTCGTGCGCTTCAAGTCACTCAATTTGCTAGGCGATTGGCCGATGGCGCGCGCCTTCGACGTGATCTTTTGCCGCAACGTCATGATCTATTTCGACCATGCGACCAAGGAACGGCTGGTCGACCGCTTCGCGCGGCAGCTCGCCCCCGGCGGTCACCTCTACATCGGCCATAGCGAACGCGTTACCGGTCCCGCCGAACGCGTGCTGACGCAGGTCGGCCCGACCATCTACCGGAAGGACGCCGCATGACGATCCGGGTCCTGATCGTCGATGATTCGCCGACCATGCGCGCTTTGCTGAGCGAATTGCTGCGCCGTGAAGCCGACATCACCGTCATCGGCGCAGCAGCCGATGCCGCCGAAGCCCGCACGATCATTCGCGAGCAAAACCCCGATGTCGTGACACTCGATATCGAGATGCCGGGGATGAATGGCCTCGACTTCCTCGACAAGCTGATGCGGCTGAAGCCCACACCGGTCGTGGTCGTATCGGGCCTGACCCGCGACGGCGCCGACACGACGGTGCGCGCGCTCGAAATCGGCGCGGTCGATTGCTATGCCAAGCCCGACGGCAGGATCGGGTCGCTACTGACGACCGACGAAGGTCGGCTCGCGAACCTGATCCGCAACGCCGCCAAGGCTCGGTTGCGTGATCGCCCCGCTGGCGGCGCCGCGCCGACGCCGAGCTATGCGGTACCCGCGCCGACCGACCGTCAGCGCCCCTCCTTGATTGCCATCGGCGCATCGACCGGTGGCGTCGAAGCTTTGCAATTGCTGCTCCAGAACTTTCCCGCCGATTGCCCGCCGACCGTGATCGTCCAGCACATCAGCGGCCATTTCGCCGAAGCCGTGGCCCGCCGTCTCGATCAGCAATGCGCCCCCACCGTGACAATCGCCGAGCCGGATCTGCCGCTGAAGCAAGGCCATGTCTATCTCGCGCCGGGCAACGACCGCCATCTGCAAGTGCGCGGCAGCGCGGCGCACCCCTGTGCGAGGATGCGCGCCGACGACAAGGTTTCGGGCCATCGCCCCAGCGTCGATGTGCTGTTCCGCACGGTGGCCGAAACCATCGGCGGTCAGGCGGTCGGCATTTTGCTGACCGGCATGGGATCGGACGGCGCGCAGGGCCTGCTCGCGATGGCGCGCGCCGGGGCCATGACCATCGCGCAAGACGAAGCGACCTGCACCGTGTTCGGCATGCCCAAAGCGGCGATTGCGCTCGGCGCTGCCGCCCGCATTGCGCCGATCCACCGGATTGCCGATCACGCATTTGCGAGGGCTGCCTGATGTTCCACCAGCCCATCGAAGCGCCCTCGACCGCGCTCGTTCGTCCCGTGCGGTTGACGGTGATGCAGGGTCAGGCGCGTGTCAGCGGCGATCCGCGCGTCGAACTGACAACCGTGCTCGGCAGTTGCATCGCCTGCTGTCTGTTCGACGCGACCAGCAATGTCGGCGGCATGAATCACTTCCTGCTCGCTGAGCCCAAGGGCGGGCGCGGCGTCGACGAACATTACGGCGCCTATCTGATGGAAGTGCTGATCAATGAAATGCTGGCCTATGGCGCCACCCGTCCCGCGATGCGCGCGCATCTTTACGGCGGCGCCAACATGCACAGCGGCATGACGCGCATCGGATCGGCCAATGCCGCCTTTGCGACTGCCTTTCTGGAACAGGAGCGCATTCCGCTGGTGCGGTCGTCGCTCGGCGGCAATCAGGCCCGCCGGGTCGATTTCCGGCCGGCGCGTGGTCAGGCGCGCCTCCGACTGGTCGACGATACCGTCGCCCCGCAACCGATTGAACGTCCGGCCGCCACGCGCGGCGACGTCGAACTTTTCTGAAAAGGGTGGATGAAACGATGACAGCGGCAAATCCCAAGACACGCATCTTGACGGTCGACGACAGCGCAACAATGCGCAGCCTGCTCAAACACGCCCTTGTTGGTCACGGCTTTGAGGTCGAGCAGGCCGATGACGGCGTCTCCGCGCTCGAATGGCTGGCCTGCAACGACTGCGACGTTGTGATCACCGATATCAACATGCCGCGCATGGACGGTTTTGGCCTGATCGAACGCGTCCGCGCCGGGGGACCGCATGTGCACCGCCCGATCCTGGTCCTTTCAACCGAATCGTCGGATGAGAAGAAGGCGCGCGCCCGCCAGGCTGGTGCCACCGGCTGGATTGTCAAACCCTTCGACGCCGAAAAACTCGCTGCCGCCGTCCGGCGCGTCACGCACTAATCCCCGCGAAAGGACCGATCATGAACCGCCAGCTCATCACTTTCGAAGTCGAATCGCAGGTCTTCGGCATCGACATCATGGCCATTCGCGAAATCCGGGCGTGGACGCCGACCACGCGCTTGCCGCATGTGCCGCATTATGTTGCGGGCGTGGTCAATCTGCGTGGCACCGTCTTGCCCGTGGTCGATCTCGCTGCCCGGCTCGGCTGGCGCGCGACTGAGGCGACCGCGCGCCACGTGATCATCGTCACCCAGATCGCCGGACAGTTTCGCGGCCTGATCGTCGATTCGGTCAGCGACATCGTCACTTTTCCCGCCGAATCGCTGCAAGTGCCACCGGCGACCGGTGACACGGTCGTCCCCTTCCTCGAAGGGCTGGTCTCGATCGACGACCGGATGGTGATGGTCCTCGACCTGCCATCGCTGACCCATGCCCACGACATTGCCGAAGCCGCTTAGTTCATCATTCGTGTTTGAGAGTATCCAGTAATGGCCAAGACCAAAGTTCTCGTCGTCGACGATTCGATAACCATGCGGGCGCTGTTCACCAACGCGCTTGAGCGCAGCAAGGACATCGTCGTTGTCGGCGCGGCCGATGGTGCCGACGAAGCCCGGCAGATGATCGAGGAGCTGCACCCCAATGTGCTGACGCTCGACGTCGAAATGCCGGGGATGAACGGGCTCGATTTTCTGGCCGAGCTGATGGAGACGCGACCGATCCCGGTGGTGATGCTGTCGACGCTTACACAGAAAGGCGCCGACGTGTCGCTGCGCGCGATCGAGCTGGGTGCGGTCGACTGTTTCCCCAAGCCGCAACGCGCAACGCCCGACGAGTTCGAAAAGATTTCGGGCAAGCTCTGCAAAATCGTGCTGACGGCGGCCAAGACCAACCTTGCCGCGCGCAAGCTGCCCACTGCGGCCGCGCCGGTCGCTGTGCCGGGCGACTATGTGTGGGACGGCGAAATCATTGCTGTCGCCGGGGGCATGGGCTCGATCGAAGCCGCATCCGAAATGCTCGCGGCCTTCCCCGCCAATTGTCCGCCGACGATCGTGTCGCTGGCCATCGACGAAGGCCTGGGCGTGCCCTTTGCCTCGCGCCTGTCGCAAAGCTCGGCCGCCAAGATCAAACTTGCGTCCGATGGTGAGGCGCTTGAGCAGGGCGTGATCTACATTGCCATCGATCCGCGCTTCCATGCCGTGGTCGATCGCTGGCCGGGCGGACGCCTGCGTCTCGTCGATCGCGATCCGGTCAATGGCGTGCGCCCGTCGGCCGATTTGCTGTTCGGCTCGGTAGCAAAAACCGCCGGGGCAAAGTCGATCGGCGTCATTCTCTCGGGCGATGGCAGCGACGGTGCAGCCGGCGTTGGCGCGATCAAGGCGGCCGGTGGCACCTGTCTTGCGCAGGACCCGGCGACCGCGCTTGTCCCGACGATGGCGGAAGCCGCGATTGCGCGCGGCGTCTCGGCACTGGCCGCGCCTGCCCAGCTGGCAGCCCAGGCTTGCCCGATCCGGAGTATGTCGGTTGCAGCCTGATCGCGCTCAATTGGAAGTCATCGCGCGCGAACTCGCCGTGCTCGCCGCCGACATCGAAACCCTTGGCGCCGAGCTGTGCGCCGATCCTGCAGTGGTATCAAAGCACGCCACGTCGTTGCAGGCCGTCGACTTGATCGGCCAGCGCCAGCGCGCGCTTGCCGAGATGCTGCGGGCCGAAAAGTTCGACGATGCGCTGGAAGAGTGTACTTTGGGACGTGTCGTCGAGCTGTTTGCCCGCCGCTCAGCGTGAGGACGCGCCTCGGGCGCCGGGGTCGGTCCCCGGCACCTGCAACGACCGAGCTGGCTCAATAAGGCGGATCTTGCACCGACCGCTGGTGCGCGGCTGCCGACGCCCACCATTCGAGATCGGCGGCAAAGCGCGGGAAGCGCTGCTCGAGATAGTCGCCGCCCGAGCCCATGGGCCGACCGTCGGCGTCGAGCGTCTGGCTGATCTGGCCGACGTTGAGGGTGCTCGAAATCACCACCATCCCCATTTCCGACAGCGTCGGGAGCCAAGCCATCGCCGCACGCGCGCCACCGAGCTGACTGGGTGAGTAGCTGACGACCGCCGCAGGCCGCCAGAACCATTCTTCGAGGAAATGGTCGGTCAGGTTCTTGAGGCCCGGTTGCATGCCCCAATTATATTCGCCGGTCACGAAGACGAAGCCGTCAGCCGCACGGGTCTTGGCCGCCAGTTCGGCCATGGCGGGCGGCGCGTCACCAGCCGGATATTCCTTGAACATCCGGTCGAGCATCGGCAGGTTGATCGCCTTGGCATCGATCAACTCGACATCATGGCCGCGACTGGCGAAGCCGTTCTGCAGATAGTGCGCAAAGCGGATGCCGACGCGATCACTGCGATATGAGCCATAGAATACAAGCAGTTTCAGCATCTTCTCACCTGTCGAATCTGGCCGGTTCAAACGCGCCATCATCTAACGATTGATAGCGGACGAAGGGCCCCGCCCGCCTGCGCAAGCGGAGCCCCTATCCTGGTCGTCAACGCGGTCGGGATCAGTTGCCGTGGTGGACGTCCGACGACAACAGCACCGCGGGCACCTTGCCGTGGTTGATCCAGTAGTGCGAAATGCCGTCGGCTTCGCGTGCGATGTCGCCGCCCTTGTGCTGGATCGGCACCATGCAGCTGCTGCGATATTCGGTGATCGCGCCGCTGAGGGTATAGATCAGCGCCGGGCGGTCCTTGTGGCTATGCAGCGGCACGATGCCACCCGGCTGGACGACGAGGCGGCGCGTGCGGAGCTGGCGATCGGGCACGTTGATTTCGGCGTTGAGATCAACCGAGCCGATGACGGTATCGGTGACGCCCTTGGGCGCTGTCGGCGCGCCCGTGAGCGGGTTGACCCCCGCCTTGGCGGCCGGGCATTCACCCGCCAAGGCGGGCGAAGCGACAGTGGTGGCTGCGAGCAGCGCGAACAGGGCATTGCGAAGGGTCGTCTTGGTCATGATCGGTCTTCCTGTTGGTTGGCAATATCGGGTCCGGGAACCGAAACGCCGGTTCGCTGACACCATGTTGCTCTACGCGTTGAGCGCGTCCGCGCCCAATGGCTTTGGCGCATCGAGTCGATGCAGAAACGGCATTTCAATCGATGCACCGCTTTGGGCAGTTAGCGGTCATCATTTCCACCAAAGGATGCTCGCCATGAACCTGCCCGCCACCGCAAAGCCACTCGCCGGACGCGTCGCCGTTGTTACCGGATCGACCAGCGGTATTGGACTCGGAATCGCCCACGCACTGGCCGAAGCCGGTGCCGATCTCGTCATTAATGGTCTGGGCGACCCCGCCGCGATCGAAGCGACCTGCGCGGCACTCGCCAAACATGGCGGCAGCGTCGCTTATGATGGGGCAAATCTGCTCGATGCCGCCGGTGCTGCAGGGCTGATTGACAACAGCATCGCACTGCTTGGCCAAGTCGATATCCTCGTCAACAATGCCGGCATCCAGCATGTCGCGCCGATCGAGGAATTCCCGGTCGACAAATGGAACGCGATCATTGCGCTCAACCTGTCGGCGGCGTTCCACACGATCCGCACCGCCTTCGCGCCGATGAAGGCAGCGGGCTATGGCCGGATCATCAATGTCGCCTCGGCGCATGCACTGGTCGCGTCGCCGTTCAAGAGCGCCTATGTCGCCGCCAAACATGGTGTGCTCGGCCTGACCAAGACCGTGGCGCTCGAAGGCGCGCAGCATGGCGTTACCTGTAACGCGATTTGCCCCGGCTACGTATGGACCCCGTTGGTGGAGAATCAGATTGCCGATACCGCAAAAGCCCGGGGCATCGACCGCGACGCCGTGATCCGCGACGTGCTGCTCTCGGCACAACCGACCAAGCGCTTTGCGACGGTCGAGGAGCTTGGCGCGCTGGCGGTGTTCTTGTGCAGCGCCAGCGCCGCATCGATCACCGGCACGGCACTGCCCGTCGATGGCGGCTGGACCGCCCAATAACCATAAGCTTTACCGAATAGGAGCAACCACCATGAAGAGCCTTCACGAAGAGATTTCAAGCTACGGCCAGATCGTTCTGGTGCTGCAAGGCGGCGGCGCGCTGGGCGCCTATCAGGTCGGCGTCTATCAGGCGCTTGAGGAAGCCGGCATCGCGCCCGATTGGGTGGTCGGCACGTCGATTGGCGCGATCAATGCGGCGCTGATTGCAGGTGGCCCTGCCAAGGACGGACTCAGCCGGATGCGCGAATTCTGGAAGCGCGTCGAAAGTGATCGCTTCATGGGCATGCCGCTCCCGGCCTGGTTCCCGGCGGCCGCGCGCAACATGATGGCGGTGACCACCGGCATTCCGTCGTTCTTTCGCCCGAATACGGCAGCGTTCATGAGTTCGCACGCGCCCTTGGGCGCCGAGCAGGCCGGATATTATTCGGTCGCGCCGCTGGCTGAAACGCTGGGCGAGCTCGTCGATTTCGACCAGATCAACAATGGCCCCGTCCGGCTGACGGTCGGCGCATCCAATGTCCAGACCAGCGAAATGACCTATTTCGACAGCCGTGACCAGACGATCGACTTGCGCCACATCATGGCATCGGGCGCGCTGCCGCCGGCCTTCCCGGCGGTGCGGATCGACGACCAGCTTTACTGGGATGGCGGGATCCTGTCGAACACGCCGGTCGAAGTCGTGTTCGACGACAATCCGCGCAAGAACGGGATGGTCTTCGCGGTCCACCTGTGGAACCCCGACGGTCGCGAGCCCGAAACCATCTGGGAAGTGATGAACCGCCAGAAGGACGTTCAATATTCGAGCCGTGCCGCATCGCACATCAAGCGCCAGCGCCAGCTCCACAAGATGCGCCACATCATCGCCGAAATGACCGCGCTGATTCCCGCAGAAGCGCTCGCGAGCCTCAAACAGCGCGGGCTGACCGGCTATGGCTGCACCACGCAGATGCATGTCATCCGCCTGCTCGCACCGGCGCTCGACTATGAGGATCACGCCAAGGACGTCGATTTCAGCGCCGACGGCATCCGCAAGCGCTGGGAGGCGGGCTATCGCCACACCTCCGAAACGCTCGAAAAGGCCCCCTGGCGTGCCGAAGTCGATCCGAGCGAGGGCTTTGTCCTGCACGAAGCTTGCGCTGGCGAAATGGTCGAGACGTCCGCTGCCAAATAACATCACCTGCTACCCCGTTCGGGCAGCAGTGTGATATCGCTCGTGGTCGGGGGACCAATCATGCCACATCCGCTCGTCGCAGAAATCGAAAATGCCTTTCAGGAAGTGCGCAATCGCGACCTGACTCTGGGCGAGCGGCTGAAACATATCGCGGATTGCGTTCGCGCCAATGGGCCCGATTTTGCAGCGGCAGTCGATGCCTTTGTCGCCCGGCTTGAGGCGGCACAGGCCGGCAGCACGGCGCCAATGGTTGGCGATGTCATGCCCGATTTCTGCCTGCCCAATCATGAAGGACGGCTGGTCACGCTCGATTCACTGCTCGAGCGCGGGCCCGCCGTCCTTGCCTTTCATCGCGGGCATTGGTGCCCCTATTGTCGGCTCAACATGATCGGCCTTGCCGAGATTGAGCAAGAGGCCAAACCGGCGCAAATCGTCGCAATTTCGTCCGAAGTACAGCAGTTTACCCGGCAGTTACGGGCCGAAGCGGGCGCCCAATTCCCCTTCCTGACCGATGTCGGTGGCGGCTACACGCTGTCGATCAATCTGGCGATCCTGGTCGATGAAAACATGTCAGCGATGATCGGCGGGGCGGGCTGGGACATTCCCGGTTATCAGGCCCACTCGCCTTGGGTCTTGCCGGTTCCCGCCGTTTTCGTCGTCGGGCAGGACGGCATCATTGCCGCGCGCCACGTCGATCCCGATTATCGCCGCCGGATGGAACTCGACGCGCTACTCGACGCCGTCAAGCTGGTAAGCGCTTAACGCCCGCGACCAGTCCGCCGACCGCACGAGATTGAGCAGGGCCGATGCCTCGCGCGAGCGGGCGCGACCGGCCACCGAATAAATCGCCACCGTCCGCCGCAGATCGAGCGCCGAGCAGGCGACATGGCGCACCCGCGACGAGTTCATCGCGCTCGCCGGCATGATTGCCACCCCGAATTCAGCCATCACCAAGGCTTCGAGATCGCGGTCGGAATCGACTTCATGCGCATGGTCCAGATTGATGCCCGCAGCGTCGAGCCGTTCTGTCTCAAACTCGGCCATGTCGGCATCGGCGTGAACCAGGAACCGTGTCTCGCGGATCAGCTCGACATCGAGATCAATCTCATTGTGCATCGCCAGCGGGTGATCGACCCCGACGACAAGGTCGAACGCCTCGCTGAACATCGGCCAGGTTTCCAGCCGATCCCAGCTTTCGCCCATTGGCCCGCCGATCGCGAGATCGACCTCGCCACTTTTGAGCATCGCGGCAATCTGCGCGCCGGTGCCACGCCGCAGTTTGAGTTGCAGCCCGGCAAAACTGCGGTGCATTTCGCCGAGCGGCCGCATCAAATGGACCAAGTCGAGCGTGCGAGAGACCGCCAGCGACAGCGACGGCACTTCGCCCTTGCGGATTTTGGTCGCAAGCGACTTGGCGGTCAGCGCACTGTCATAGCATTGCTGGAGCAGCGGCTGCATCCGGTTGCCGAGGTCGGTCAGGTGGGTGTTGCGCCCCTCGCGCCGGATCAGGTCACCGCCGAGTTCGTCTTCCAACTGCTTGATCGCACGCGTCAGGGCGGGCTGGGTGACATTGCATTCCTCGGCAGCGCGCGTGAAATTGAGCACGCGTGCGACCGACAGGAAGTAGCGGACTTGCTGCATTTCCATTGGCGACGACCCCCTCCCCACGAAGGCCGCTGCCATCTAGCAGTAAGCGTGAGAGCTGACTAGCGCGTGCCCAGACGCCGTTCGATGATCATGCCAACCGCGATCGCGATGGTCATGCTCGCCATCGCAACCCACGCATAAGGCTGCAACAAGGGCAGACCGATCAGGATCAGGCCGTCATTGCTACCCGGGATGAGCAGGCTGCCCACGCCCATCATCGCGCCGCCAATCAGGCAGCGGCTCATGTCGGCGACCGTTGGTACCACCAGCCGCAATCGGCCAGCAGTCCAGCCCCCGATCAGCGCGCCGACCAGCAGTGCGGCAAAAAGGAGCATTTTGGCAGCGACATTATCCGCCATGCCGTGCGCAAGCGATGCCAGTGCGTCGGTATAGGCCCAGCTCCCCACCGTGAGCAGCATCACCACGAACGCCAGCCCAATCACCATCGTCGCACGGTGCGGCGACCAGATATGCGCCGCGAACCGCCGGTTTCGCACGGCATCGAACGCCTCGATGCCACGCCATGCGGCGAAAACCAGAAATGGCACGACGAGGACGGGACCGACGCTGAACAACGGTGATGCAGTCGCCGTGGGCGCGGCCGATGCCATCAGCCTCTCCGCGACGAAACAGCCAAGAAGAAAGCCCACAGGGGTCAGCGCGTAAGCCCACTCGCCCGACCCTAGCCGCGCAATCGCCCCGAACACGCAGACGCGATTGATGAGCGCGCCGATCCCGAGCAGGATGCCGCCGCAAACGGTGACGATCCCCAGCGTATGCCCGACCGGGGCCATTTGCAGAATGCCCGCCATATTGGCCAGGATCAGCCCGCCTGCGACCCAGGCAGCGGCCTCCACCAGCGCGATCAACCGGTGGGCGCGGCGGCGGGTGATCACCTCATCGACCGCCGCGACCATGCAGGTCGCGCCGCGCTGGATCGCATAGCCCATGATCGCGGCGCACACCGCCGCGACCAGAAAGGCAAAACTCAGCAGCGCGACCGACATGGGCATCACTTATCTGGCTGCATCGGCGGCGATCGAACCAGCGACTTCTGCCGCCATCTTGAACTGCGCATTCTGCGTCGTGATCCCATAGCGCTTCGCCATAAAGGTGAAATCGGTCCAGGCAAGCCAGACGCTGCCATCGGCTTCCTCAATCACCAGCATCCGCACGGGCCAGTCGAGGCCCGCATAACGATTGGCCTGCAGGAATTGCACCCCCAGTGGCGGATTGCCGAAGCGCACGATCACCGACTTGCCGATTGTCAGATTGGCTTCCTTGCCCAGCGCCTGCTGGTCGATGGCGTCGAAGAAGCGCACGCCCTTGGCCGCGATGGCCGCTTTCAGCCGCGCGACGGTTTCGTCAAAGCTATGGGTGCTGCGGATCCGCACGATACCTAACGCCTTGGCGACGGGCGCGGGCGCATTGGGGGCGGTGTCGCGCGCTTCGGCAACGGTGCCGCTGACGGCGAGCGCGAGGGCAAGCAGGATAGGACGAGCAATCATGGGTCAATCTCCGTTGGGGCGGGGTGTCGCCGGAATGACCGCCTTATCGAGGATCGCGCGCGCCAACGGGAATAGGAATGTCGCATCGGTTCGATGCCCGCCCGCTATTGCTGCGGACACACACCCCTTTGCCGTGCCAATTGCGCCTGATCGTTCAGGCAGCGAGTTCCATGCTGCGGGCGCCGTCCGTCTCGTCCAGCATCGCCGTCCAACCCAGATTGCCATCGTAGCGCCACGCCATCCGCCCATCATCGTCGAGCGCGAACAGATGCAGCCAGCCGTTATCGAACAGCGCCCGAACGCCGGGATGGCGCGCCAGAATGTCGGTCATCGCCGCGCGCGGGGCTTCGATGCAGACGCTCAGCCGCAGCGGTTCGTGGACCAGGGCATTGCCGTCATGCACCGATTGCCAGGGCAGACCGGGGCGCATCAGGCCGCCATTGCCCTCGACCACACCGACGCCACCGATGACATTGTGGAGCAGCTTGTTGCCGCCGCCAAACAGCGCCGGTGCCACCGCCGAGCCATAATATTGCAGGCTGATCCAGCTCGCGACGACGACCGGCGCGGTCATGATCAGCTCAAGCACGCCGAAGCTGGTGTCCTGATGCCAGTCATAATCGTGCAGAAAGGCGCGGCCCTTCAGGTCTTTGCCGGTGGTGCGGTGGCGCGGCGCGGCAATGAACGCCTTGCACCCCGCCAGCGCCCATTCGGGCCGGGTCTCGGCCCAGTCGCGGGCACGCGGCGCAATGCTCGCCGCGCCATGCGCGCGGGGCAAGCGGATCGCGCGTTCGGTGCGCGCAATCACCCCCGCCGCTTTTAGCCAGCCCTCGACACGGCCGAGGTCGGCGGCATGGTCAGACGCGGGATGATCGCTCTGGTAGAGGAAAATGCTGTCCGTCGTCGTATCGTGCAGGCCCGCGACGAACAAAGTCGCTTCGGGGATGGTGATGCCTTCGCTGGCCAGCACGTCGCGCACCGCCCGGTCGTTGAGCAGGCCGGCCAGCAGCCGTGCATTGACCTCACCCGAATAGCCGCCACAGGCGCCGCAATGCAGGCCGCTCGCATGCGGGTTGTTGACGACATTGGCGCCGTGACCAACCAACAGCACCAGCCGCGCGAAGCCATCCGTCAGCGACATGGCACGCAGGATCGACGCCGCCATCGCGATCCGCGTCGGCAGGTCGAGCGCGGGGTCGGGCTGCGGCGCCGGATCATTGGGGACATGGTTCGGATGGAGGCCGAGTGCATCGCGAACGAGCTTGACGATATAGGCTGGCCCGGTCGCTTCGACAAAGGCGAAGGAGGAAACTGCGGCAAGCTTGAAGCGGCCCCACGCCCGGGTCGCGCGCTCGCGGTAGCGCAGCGAACGGTCGGCTGTGTCATCTGCGTCACTGCCCGAGTGCGTGCTTAGCCCTGCATTGAGCAGCACCGGCAGCCGGTGTTCGGCGACATCCGATCCAAAGCGCCGATGCGACGCGGTCAGCCCGAAAAAGCCGGCAAAGCCAAGCGTCTGAATCTGCGGATCGATCGATTCGAGCGCGCGCCGATAGACTTCGGAGCGGACGTCGATGCAAAAGGCCGCTTGCAGCAGCGGGATCGGGCGCTCGGCCCTGCTCTGAGTGCTGGCGAGCGTCCGCGCCAGATCGCGTTGCGCCGCACGCTCGCAAGCCTCTTGCAAAATCGCATCGACGATCTGCGCGTCGGTCGGCTCGACCGGCGCTGCATGGGTGGCGATTACCTCGGCCCAGGCCGTGCGGATCTCTGCCTCATGCTGTGCGAACAAAGCTTCTTCCCACAGCAGCCGGATCGCGAGAAAATCGGTGATCGTATCATCGGCACCCCCACCAAGCTCGGCCTGCCAGCGCTGGAAACGCGCATATTGCGCCCAGCCGCCGAGCGTGATCAACAGCCGGTGGAAATAGGTGTGGAGCGCGGGCGCGGTCAGCCCCAGCCGGTTGACCGCCCGCGCAATCGCGTCGGGGGCATGTTCGGGCGCATCGGCGACAAAGGCACCGAAGCCGCGCAGGCCGACGATTTCGGGCGTCAGATCATGCGTCGCCACTGCCCGCCACGCTTCATAGGCGCCGTGCCCGCGCGGCGCTGCCCACAGCGCTTGCCCCTCGTCGAAAAAGCTGCCGGCCCAGCCGCCGAACCGGTCGGCGATAACGCCATTCCAGTCGATCCCCGATGCCTTTGCCGCAAGATCGGCGACCGTTGGCACGGCCACAGGGTCACCGGACGCCTGATCGGCAGCCGCTTTGAGCGCTTCGATCGACGCTGGGCGCCGTGGTGATCCGCAATTCTGCCACGCAGCGGTCAGGTCAGCGTCGGTGACCATGCCCTTGGCGACCTGCGCGCGAAACCAGTCGCGCGGCATCGTCACTGGCACGCCTGCAACGCGCGCGAGCAGGGCGGACGTTTCGGCAAGGCCCAGCTCGGCCTGGCCGAGATAGGGATTGACCGCGACGCTTGATGCCAAGGGCCAGACCGGCGGGATCGCCAGCGCAGCGGCATCGGCGGCGACGCGCAGCGCCTCGGTCGTCAGGTTCGGGTGGTCAGCATGAGCGGGCATCGAAGATATCTCCAAAAAGGCGGGGAGCGCGCTCAGCGCGACTGCCGCAGCGTCCAGCCGCCGAGCAGCCGGTCGAGCGCGGCATTGGCGTAAAGGCCGTTGGCAAGGTGGACGCGCAGGCCAGCGGCGGCGGGATGATAGGCCCAGAGCGGGAACATCGCCTGCGCGACCGCGACCACGCCAAAGCTCAACACACCGAGCACGATCAGCGTCCATTCGAGCGGCCCCGGCGCCGGCGTTGCAGGCAACGTCCCCTCGGTCAGCCAAATCGCCAGCGCGTGCAGTGTGAAATAGCCCAGCGACGCCGCAAGCGCATAGGCCGCCATCCGCTGCGTCAAGGCGCGCGGCGCGGCATCGGCGAGGCCTTGAGCGAGCAGATAGGCAACGCCGAAGATCAGGATTGCGCCGAGTGCGGTGGCCTGCACCGATGGCGCGCGCGCTTCAAACGCCAGCCCGATCAGCGCATAGGTCGCGAGCGCCGCGATAAAGGCACGGCCCACCGCTTTGGCATTGGGTATGGCGACCGGACCGGGCCGGCGCGCGGCGGCAATCCGATCGACCGCGCCCCCCGAGGCGAGGAACGAATGTGCCTTGTAAAGCGAATGCGCGAGGATGTGCAGCAAGGCGAGCGGGAACAGCGCGAGCCCGCATTGCATGATCATGAAGCCCATTTGCGCGACTGTCGACCACGCGAGCGACGTTTTGACCGCCGGTTGCGTCAGCATCACCAGCCCGCCGAACAGCGCGGTAAAGCCGCCGATCATCACCAGCACCGCCAGCACGCCCGGCGCGAGCAACATCACATCGGCAAAGCGGATCAACAGGAAGCCGCCCGCATTGATCACCCCGGCATGAAGCAGCGCCGAGACCGGCGTCGGCGCTTCCATCACTTCGGTCAGCCAACCGTGCAGCGGAAATTGCGCTGACTTGAGCAGCGCTGCCAGCGCGAGCAGCCCCGCCGCCGCAAGCGCCATCGCGCCGCCCTCGCCGCTGCGCGCGGCGTCGAGGATGGTCGCGATGTCGCTGGTTCCATAGGCGAACGCCAGCAACACAGCAGCGCTCAACAGCGCCAGATTGGCGAGGCGCGCAGACACCAGCTTCTTGCGCGCCGCGCGCTGCGCCGCGACCCGATCGGGATAGAACAGCAGCAGCCGGTGGATCCCGAAACTGATCGCCGTCCAAGCCACCACGAGTTGCGCCAGCGATCCGGCGATCACCAGCAACATCACCATGGCGAGCGTGAAGCACAGCCACCCCATGAAACTGCCCTGCCGCGCCTCGCCATCGAGGTACGTCGCCGAATAGCGCACCACGATCCAGCCGATGAACGCGACGAGCAGCAGCATCGCCGCACTCACGACATCCAGCCGCACCGACAGGCCGACGCCGCTCATGCCGAGCAACGGGCTCGTCGCCGGACCAAAGCCAATCAGCGCCGCCGCCGATCCCAGCGCCGCAACCAGCGCGAATACCGACAGCGCCTGCACGGCGTTCAGCAGGCCCACACCCGGTCGCTGCGGCTTCAGAAAGCCGATGAGAGCGGCGGCGAGCAGCAGCGCAGGCGCTGCAAAGGGCAGGAAGGAAATCGGCACGGTCGCTCCGGGTTGCAGGGCCAATGGGCGTCGGCGCCGCGCTAGCCCAACCAGAGCGCGCCAAAAAATTCATTGTTTAGTCGAAACCATTCGCTTTAATGAATGGATATGGCCGATCTCAACTACAACCACCTGCGCTATTTCTGGGCGGTCGCGCAGGACGGCAATCTGACGCGCACCGCCGAGCGGCTCAATGTCTCACAATCGGCGCTCTCGGTGCAAATCCGCAAGCTCGAGGACCGGCTTGGCCATCCGCTGTTTGAACGGCGCGGGCGCCAGCTCCATCTGACCGAGGCGGGCAAGATCGCGCTCGACCATGCCGATGCGATCTTTGCGACGGGCGAGGAATTGCTTGGCACGCTGCGCGAAACCGGTCGGACGCGCCACGTCGTGCGGATCGGCGCCCTCGCCACGCTGTCGCGCAACTTCCAGATCAGCTTCCTGCGGCCATTGCTCGGCCGGAGCGACGTCGAGATTGTGCTGCGCTCCGGCAGCCCGATCGAGCTGCTGGGCGGCCTGCAATCGCTCAAGCTCGACATTGTCCTGACCAACCAGATCCCCGCGAGCGACGCGCTGACCCCGTTCATGACGCACAAACTGTCCGAACAGCCGATCAGTCTGGTCGGCGCGCCATCGTTGCTTGGGGACGAGCGCGCAGTTGTCGCGCTGCTGACGGCACATCCCGTCATTCTGCCAACCCAGGGAAATAGCACCCGCGCCGAGTGTGACGCGCTCGCCGACCGTCTGGGCGTCCGGCTGCAAATCGCCGCCGAAGTCGACGACATCGCGATGATGCGCCTGCTCGCGCGCGAGGGGTTTGCGCTCGCGATCCTGCCATCGATTGCCGTCCGCGACGAACTGGCAACGGGCACGCTCATCGAAGCCGAGTCGCTGCCTGGCCTGGTCGAGACATTTTACGCGGTGACGATTGGTCGCCGTTTTCCAAACCCGATTGTCCGATCGTTGCTGGAAGGGGTGGGCGCCGTATCATCTGCCGCCGGACCGGGTTTCACCGCCTGATCGGCCGTCAGAGCGCAACTTGATCGTCGCGACGAGTCACGCCGGAGCGCTGCCATCCAACCACGCCACCCTCACAGCGCGCCGTCGATGGCGAAGACTTGGCGCAAATTGGAAGTGCCGGTTCTGGCGGAGACGGAGGGATTCGAACTTGACCCGGAATAGCGCGGAAATGCGTCACTAGACGCGGCGCGCGTCTAGTGGATACCCCCACGGATACCCCCGAATTATTTTGCTGCCCCGGCAGTCGCGGCCAGCGGGCCTGCGACGATCGACCGGCTGGCGCACATCATAGCACCCGGGCGCTTGGCTAAACAACCATCACGATCTATCCCTCGTCTTTCATGATGCCCTTGAACGGGCGCGGGAATCATCGGGGGGAAGTCCTTGTTCATCGAAGAGTTCGTTGTCGACGATCCGGTCGCGGTGAACGAGGGCCTTGAGGCCTTCCTCGCGACCCTCAACCTCAAGCGCGACTTCGCCTGGTCGAGCGGCGCGCGCGACCTTCCGACCGGCGTGCCTTCGCGCTTCCTAGACATCTATCCCGAGGGCATCGTCGACAAGTACGATTCCTTCGGCATCGTCTATGTCCGGCTGTGGCTGGTCGGCCCGAACCCGACTCGGCTGCTGATGGGCATCTTCCTGGGCGCTGCGCGCGCCGAGCAGGCCGAGCCGCGTCGCGCCGCCAATTTCGTGCGCCACGAGCTCGAGAACCTGATCGACCCGCTCGAGCGCGAGCGCGGCTTCCAATACAAGACATGGGGCGATGCCGACATCTGGTGGCGCGAGGACGGCATGTCGGTCCGCGCGGTGACCCGCCAGTTCGAGCAGTTCATGACCTACAAGGCCGTGACGCCGAACGACGGCAACTTCGACAGCATCGAGGCGGACATTGGCCGCCTGATCGCGACCGTCGACGAGGCGATGGACCAGCTCGAGCCGCTCCGCGAGTTCGGCAAGAACATCCTGCTGCTCTACTACGGCGAAAACCTGCCCACCGTCGCGGTGGCGGCCGGCGACGCATTCGCAGATGGCGTTGCCGGCGGCGGCGGCGCAGCGCCGGCAGGTGCCGAACCCGAGGTGCCTAAGCCGGATCCGGAGCCCGACTGGTTCTCGACCCTTCCCGACGAGCCTGACCTGGGCGACCTGCGCGGCATGCGCGAGCCCTACGAGAAGGTCGTGGCCGCGCTGGCGGCCGGCAAGCATGTGCTGCTGATGGGCGCCCCGGGCGTTGGAAAGACCGAGCTCGCCGAAGCGGTATGCCGCACGATCCCGCAACCCTATGACGTGGTGACGGCGACTTCGGACTGGACATCGGTGCACACGATCGGTGGCTACATGCCGGTCCCGCAGCCAGGCAGCGACGCCGAGCCGCTCGATTTCATCCCTGGCGTCTTCACCGAGGCGATGGCCGCGAACAAGTGGCTGATCATCGACGAGATGAACCGGGCCGACATCGACAAGGCCTTCGGCGAGATGTTCACGCTGCTCGGCGGCAAGCGGAAGAGCATCATGCTCCCCTACCGAAAGCGCCAAGACGACGGCAGCTACCAGCGCGTCGTGCTGGGCATGGCGAACACGCAGCAGGCAGACACGCACGTCTATGCGCTCGATCCGGGCTGGCGCCTGATCGGCACCATGAACACCTTCGACAAGGCAAGTCTGTTCCAGATGTCGTTCGCTTTCTCGCGGCGCGTCGCGGTGATCGACATCGCGATCCCGAACGAGGCCGACTATCGCGCGATCCTCGAGACCGGTGCCGCAGTGCTGCAGGACGGTGACGACAACGCCCTGCACGATGCGGTGTTGGGCCAGCTGGCGGCTATCTTCGCGGTCGAGACCGGCGCCGGCCTGGGCGCGCTCGGCCTTCGCGTCGGTCCTGCCATCCCGCTCGACATGATCCGCTTCATCGACCGCATGCGTCGCTTCGAGGACGATCCGGCGAAGCTGGTCCTGACGGCGCTCGAATCCTACCTGTTCCCGCAGTTCGAGGGGCGTCACGAGCAGACTGCCGACATCGCCGCGTCGCTGGCCGGCACCCTGGGCCTGCAAGCGTTGCCGGACGAGAGCCTGGCGCGACTGCGGGCCTTCACCGGGGCGATGGACTAGCCGTTGACGTCGAGGCGCGAGACCTGGGCGCGGGCCATCTGCGACACGGCGAGCGCTGGACGCTATCTGCTGCCCGGGCGCGATCTGGAGTTCCTGCCTGCATTCGAGGACGGCGGCGAGGTCGACGTGCAGGCCTTCCTCGAGCGGCTCGACGATCGCGGCGGGAGCGTCGAGCTGCTGGCGTCGGCCTATTGGTTGTCGCAGCCCGAGGTCGAGCAGTTCATCCTTCGCGACCTTCCCGTGCTGCTCAAGAACCTTGGCCACGGATCGCGATCGTCGCCGCCATCGGTCGAGCCAACGTTCAAGGGGCGCGTGCTCTGGCAGGACACGATCCTCGGCCGACTGTCGGGCGCCGTGCCGCGCGGCCGATACCTGGTCCAGCACGTCGAGAAGTCGGCCGACATCCCCGAAAACCGGCTGCTGAAGCTGTTCCTCACCCGCATCGTCAGCGCCGCCAACGAGATGGCGCGACGGGGGACCGGCGCGCTGCCGCAGCGATTCGCAGGGATCCGTGACGCTGCCGCTCGGGCACTGTCGAACACCTATCTGCAGGGCGTCGAGCTGGAGCACCGCATCAACGCGAGGATGCTGGCCACGGCGATCCGGCACCGCGATCCGCGCTATTCGCGGCTGGCCCATCTAGCGCGCGACTTCGACCAGGCGGTCATCCGGGGCAAGTGGGCACAGATCCTGGAGCTGCTCCGCAAGGGATGGCTGGCGCCGGTCGCGAGCGAGGACTTGTTCGAGCTCTACGTGCTAATCCTTGTCATGCAGTCGATCGAGGCCGACCTGGGGTTCGGCGAGCCGCAGAGCTATGGCCTCATCCAGCGTGGCCGTTCGGCCGTCGCCACCTACACGCGGCCGGACGGCGTGAAGGCCGAGATCTTCTTTGACCAGGTGCCGAGCGGGATCTTTGGCGGCTCGTCGGAATACCTGCAGCTGGTTGGCGCCCATCACGGCATCACCGCGCAGGAGCGGCGACCCGACATATCCGTCCGCTTCAGCGCGGGCGCGGCCGAGCGGCGCGTCCTCGTCGAGGTAAAAGAGAGCGAGGACCCGGCCTACATGCGCGACAGCGTCTACAAGGTCCTCGGCTACCTGCGCGACTTCGCATCGATCTGGGCCGGTCTCGAGGACCAGCTACCAAAGGCGGTCCTGGTGTTTCCGACTGCAGTCGCGCCCAAGGGCGCGCCGGCCGAGATGGTGTTGGTGTCGTCAGATCGTGCCGACGACCTGTCGGCCGCGCTACGCGGCGCGCTCGGCGACCTGACTGATGGAATCCCCGAAGCCGGTCAGGCGGCCGCGTAGCGCGTCAGGCATTGACCTTAGTGCGGCGGCCGGTGTTGGGCTTGGCCTTGCGGTCCTCGATCTTGCCGAGCACCTCGATCACCGCGCGGCCCAGACCCTCGCCCATCAGCGGAGGGACGGCGTTGCCGACCTGGCTGCAGCGCGCAACGTCGAAGCGGCGGCGGGGCCCGTTGATGGTGTAGCGGCCATGGAAGGTGAAGCGATCAGGGAACGACTGCAGGCGGGCCATCTCGCGGACCGTGATGTTCCGGGCGTGCTTGTAGTGGATGTACTCGTCTGGGTGCGTCGTGATCGTCGCCACGACGGCAGCCGAATCGAGCAGCACCTTCTTGTCCTTCTTCGTGCCGTTCGCGACGAGGAACTCCTTCGACAGGCGGCCCGGGGTCTGGGTGCGGTGCGCCAGCTCATAGAGCGCGCGCACGCCCTCGCCATGGACCGACATGCGGTGCGAATCCGGGATCGCGCCTGGCGCCACGCCTTCGCGCATCAGCTTGGCGTAGGCGCTCTTCGCTGCGGTGTAAGTGCCCGATTTGAAGCGCGGGCTGTCGGGGGTCGTGACCAGCCGCGAGCCGGAAAGGTCGTCGATGGCGTCCTTCACGCTGATGAAGCCATCCGCAGGCAGGCCGTGCTCGACGCGGACGGCCTTGGCGCCGCGTTCGATCGCAACGGCAGTCAGATCGTGCAATTCCTGCCGTGACATGCCGGCGGCCAGCACGCCGATGATCGCGACGCGCCTGCGGGCCTGCGGCACACCGAAGTCGGCCGAGTTGATCAGGTGGTAGCTGGCGATGTAGCCGAGGTCCTCGAGCTTCGCGATCGCGTCCTCGGCGACCGACGTGCCTGCCGTTCCGGGTTTAGACACGAAGCGGCGCGCCATGCCCTCGACGTTCTCGATAAGGACCGCGCGCGGCTGCACCAGTTCCACGAAGTCGAGCATGCGGTAGACCAAGCTGTTGCGCTCGTCCTCGCCGTCGCGCTTGCCGCCCACCGAAAAACCCTGGCACGGCGGACCGCCGGCGACCAGGTCGACGCTGCCCTGCAGGCCGCGCAGATGGTCCCTGAACTCTTCGTCGGCGAGCAGCGCGACCAAGTCGGCGCTTTTGCGCGGCATCCAGTTCGGCCACCGATTGAACGCTCGATATGGCGCCTTCTCATCAACCAGGTTCGCGTCGAGGGTGGCGAACGCCATTGGGTCGCGCTCGACGGCGAACAGGCCGTTCCAGCCCGCCCGATGCATTCCGAGGGCAAGGCCGCCACAACCGGCGAACAGCTCGATCGATGTCGGTTGGCGCTTCGCGATCTGCTGGTCAGTCATCGTCGTGCTCCACCTTGCATTCGGCCATCAACGCGGCCTGGAATCGGTTCGATCCGCGCGTCGCCCCCGGCGCACAATCCAAATCGTCGAAGATCATGTTCACGCCTTGTCGGACGCGGGCGGATCGTATGCGGCCCAGAGCTCCTGGAAGAGCTGCCGAACCGGCATGCGACGACGCCGTGCTTCCGCCTTGAAGGCTTGCGCAATAGCGGGAGGGAGGCTGATGCCGACGATCTGCCGAGCGCGAACCACCTTCGTTCTCCCGTTGTTCTTTGCGCTTCGTGCCTTGCGAACAGCCGTCTGTCAATGAGTCGACTCTTCGATATAAACCAATCTTTATATGACGGCGCTCCCTCAGCACCGGGAGATCCCACCGATCAACGGCACGTCGAGCACATCGAAGCCTGCACGAATTCCGCGCACACGCACGCGGTGACCGACGAGATCGCGGAACTGGCGAACGCAGTCCAGACGCCAGGTGCCGCCTTCATCCCGCTCGAGGACTAGCTGGCCGCCAATCTTCATCAGCTTGCCGGTGTCGCTGACCGGCGCCCCCATCGACATTTTGGCTTCCCCCTTTTCGCAAAGCTATGCGACATCGCGACATCGGTCAAAGCACAAGATCAGCTAAGATTTCACGTCACGTGCGTCAGCGCCAGCAGATGCTCTCCGCCATTCGGTTCGCGCCAGTCGACCGATGAGATGTACGTGGCTAGCAGGTGCTGGGACAGAGCATCGGCACCTCGCCCCGCCGTCTTGCCCCACTCGTCCCAGCGATCGCTGCGAGCGCACAGCCAGGCGAACATGCGATCGCGTTCATGCTTGCCACCGAACGACGCCGACCAGAGGGTGTGACGCATCGGCATCCGCCCCCGGGTGCTCTTGCGATCGATCAGGACGATGCAGGCCTGGCTGGCTATGTCCTCGCGCTCGAACAGGAAGGCGAGCTCGCGGGTGTCGATAGCGGGATGAGCGATCTCAGCCATCGCTCGGCCGCCGGCCAGCTCGATCGCGCCATAGCCGACCTCGACGTCGATCAACTGGTTCGGTCGCGTCGCCTTCAGCATCAGCAGCGCTGCCCAGCCTTCGTCGGTGAGAACTCCGTTGCTCGAGATGTTCGGACCCATCATCAGCAGTCCGGCACCGACCAACCAGTTGCGATAGTGGTGCTGGAAAACGGCCGAGTTTCGGAAGATGTCAACCGACAGCTCGCGGCTGGCGGTATGAAAACCCCGAGCGGCGACCGACAGGACTGCGATCAGCACCTCGAACTGCTCTTCCAGCCAAGGCTCGTTGTCACGAAAGACCGGTGCATCGCTCTCGCGGGCGACGCCTTGCCGCATCCCCAGTCTGCCGCGCCAGAACGCCAGCCTGATCGACGGCCAGATTGCGCCATGCTCATCGAGGACGCCATGCGGCGCGGTGCGCATCCAGTAACCCCATGGCAGGTCTGGATCACGGCGGCCCGAGTATGCCGTCGCGACCGGGCTTGGCCTGTTGGAGGCCCATGGCCCGGTCACGCTGGCACCATCGTGCGGACCGGCGCATCGGCCGTCACAGCCGATGAGATCGCCAACGGGGCGGCATTCGCACGGGCCACCTCGTCCAGCTGGGCGGCCAGCCTCGTGCACTGATCGGCCACGTACGTCGTCGAGCGGTAGATGCCCATTCGGTCGGCGCCGCCGCGCTGGCGACGCCCATCGGGAAGATGGTCACAGTCCTCGTCGCACTTGAAGCCGAACCACCACACGTCATGCGGCCGGCCCTCGGCTGGAACGTGGCACATCGCCTCGGATTCCTTGCCGTGCGCACACAGGCCGCTCTCCACCAGGCCGGTGTGCGCTGTGATGCCGAGCGACGACGGGATCGCACCGTGGTCGAAACCGTAGAGCGGATGACCAGGCTCGACGGCGACATAGCCGCACAGGTATCCCCCATCGCTGCAACGCCGATACATGCAGTCGAGGCCCGTGGCAGGGTCAATCCAGACCGCCTTGTCGAGCTCGCTATTCCATGGGCCCGAACCCCAGCCCGACTTCGAAAAGGTGGTGTATGCCTGCCTCGGTGAAGTGTCACACATTTCGCGATCTCCCAATCAACTACACGCAATGGACGCGCGTCACATCTATTGTTGGCATAATGCGCTACGAATCTCAAGCGCATTGTTCGCTTGGCGATCGCCAGGATGTACGGGACCATATCCGTGCAGCTAGGAGGTGCGCATGGGTGGAAGGATAGACATCGATGACGAGGCGCTGGACCGTCTCGACCGAGCGTGGCGCGGTGCCAGCGACGGCATCATGTGGCCACTGGCCATCGCCGATGCCCTGGATCCGGCGTCCTCGATGATAGCATGGGCGCGCGCTGGCGCGCTCGATCCGCGATGCCTGTGGTGGACGCTGGCGAGGTTCGGCGCCGATGCGATGGCGACCGCGTGCGACGAGCTCGATGACCTCTTCAGAGCCAGAGCAATCGACTGGATGCGCCTACAGTCCCAGATCGACTGGATGGACGACCAGCCAACGACGGTGACGAACGATTGGCGATTCCGGCGCGACCCGAGCGGCACGCGCATCTGGGAGATGGGCGCGGGCGACTGACGACGACCGCCACGACGTCCCGTTGCGGGTCAAATCTCGAACGAGGCGAACGAACCAGGACCGCCGCTCGACAGCCATTCGATCATGGCATGAACCGTGTCCGCCGCATCGGTGGCCGGGGACCAGCTCTGCGAGCGGACGACGTCGCCCGCCTCGTCGCGTTGAACCAGGTAGACGTTGCCATCGGCATCGACGCCGACCAGCTCTGGAAGCATCTGGTCGCTTACTGGCTGGCCCGATTGCGCAGGCGTGGCAGGCAGGTCGTGGAAAGACATGGTTGCTTCCTCCCCAGGATCGAAGGCGCCGGACCATTCCGGGGACCTTCAATGCATGGACAGGATTCTACGCTCAAACCACAGGCGCTGGGAAACTGACGCGGATGTCGCCCGGTGTCACGCGCTCGGCGGATTGCCGACAGCCCCCGACCTATGGCACGGATCGCAGACATAGCTGGTGCTGCCATCGAGCTCGGTGTGGAAGTTAAGCTGCTCGACGCCGCGCCTGTCGCCGCAGCGGGCGCACCGGATCACCGTCGACGAGGCACCCTTATATCGTTCGGTGAGCGCTGCCAGCAGCTTTGAATGCGTGGCGACGTCGACCGTGCCCTTGAACTCCCAGAAGAACCTGTCGCCCATCTGCTTGGTCGTGAACACGATGGCGTTCGGATCGGATTCCGCCGTGACGCCGTGCACGATGTCGTCTGGCTGGACGCCAAGGACCTTGGCGATTGCGGCGATGGCCACCGGATCGGGCGTGACCTGGCCGCGCGCCCAACGGCTGAGCTCCCAAGGCTGCAGACTGCGCCAGCCGCGGTTCGGATCGCGTTCGTCCTTGAGCACGCCCATGCGGCCGAACTCGAGCGTGACCTCGTCGCAGAGCGTTGACTGCTTCATATGCTTGTCGTCGAGCAGCCGAGCTATGTTGGTCGAGAACTGCGCTCGGATTTGTCGCTTTCGGTCAACGATGCTCGCGGCATAGTTGTCTGTCGTTGCCATCCCTTGCTCCCTTTCGCACAGCAACGGTCACGATTGAGGCGATAGGTCCTGGTATCCCAAAACGGAACCCTTGAATGATATCAGACGGCAGATACAGCGTTGGCCCTGCGCGACGCAGCTGACGCCATGGCCTCGGCCCAAAGCCTGTCTCGGTTCTCGACATCAGTAACGACCGAGTTCCCGACCCGCAGAAGCCGGCAGAGCCGGAGCCGCCAGCGCAACGCTAAAGCTGGCCCAGGCATTGAGCGCCCCACCGCCATCCGATCGTTATCACCGCCGATTGACAGAATTGATTGCAGCCGGTTGGCTTTTTCCGATTTTGAATACCGTAAAGCTGCCGCGACTGCTCACCTTTCGCTTGCGCATTTTGAGCGCAGCCAATTTGCTCGTGCCTTCAGGTGCTAGGCGTCAAATCTGCCCAAGGCATCGAGTAAGCCAGCGTCTCGATAGCCAATACCAACGTCTGGCCCCGAAACTTCGGGTGCGCTTCCTCGATACCGCTGATCAGCCAGTGCTGCTCGCGCAACGATGCGTGATCGACAATGTCGCTCACCCGCCTGCCGATGCATGCCATCGCCAAAGTATCTGGCAGAGCATCCGGCAGCTCAATCCGCAGCACGCCGAACCGCGTGTCGAACCGCGCCCCGCCGATCTGTGCCCTGACTTCAAGCGAATGGCCGAACACCTCGATCCGTGCCCAGTCGCCATCGCCAATATCGAAGCTATGGCCATGGGTGCCGTCCCTAGATGGCGGCGGGCGTCTTCCTGCCCAAATCGTTCGTGTGAACCAGCCATAGTAATGACGGATTTGCTTGATGTCGGCCACGCCGCCCATCGACAGGCGTGGTCGGCGCGGCCAGCCAGGTGGCGGTTCGATCAGGGTGACCGCGTGATCCAGCGATATGCCCTGGGCCGCAAACAGCGCGACCAGGAACGGCGACACCGACCTGATGGTTGCACCCAGCTCGGCATGGTAAGCAGCGCGCACCGCGCGCTGCTTTGCCTCGACGATCATTTCTACCCGTTGCTTGGCGATTTTCCGTGCGGACCGCAGCCGACGCCGGTCGGCTGCGGTCGGCGGGTCCGGCTGATAACCCTCGGTCATGACCTGCACCGGCTTAGAACTTGCCCGACCAGAGCGTTGGCTTGGTCGGGCACGGTCCACTGTATCGTGAACGCCACGGCTAGATGGCCTCGCCGACGGTCGCCACCCAGGCGTTGCCAAGCGCGTTGCGACGCTTGGTGGTTGAGAGCCACGCCGCCTGAGGCTGCCCCAGGCGCGGGCCTCTCCAGAACCGGCCGGTGATAACGGCGTGCATATGGGGCTTTTTGATCCAGCCTCCCTGCCCGTCATCGAGCGCATGCAGCGCCCAGTCAGCCACCATGCCGTTGGCGACGAGCTGCTCATCCAGAAATGTCAGGATAAGCTCGCGCCAATCGGCCTTGTCCATGGCGGTCGGCAGCCAGCCGATCGCGTGGAACGCGACTGGCGTGCTTGGCCGATCGATGATCGCAGCATCATCGGCCCGCCGCCACAGGTCGAGCCCGGCGATCGGGTCGGCATCGCATCCAATCGGGCCACGGCGACCGTGGTCGACCAGGTCCGGACACGCTGCAAGCTTGGCAGCAAAGTCGGGCGTCTGCCCAAACAGGTCGGTGCCGTTTTCGCGAACGATGTACAGCGCATTGGCGGTCGCTGACCAGAATGTCTTGGTCTTGTCAGAAGGCACGCCTGCCTGCGGGTGCAGGATCGGCGTGACGTCGAACGGCTGCTGCGGCGTGGTTGCAGCAAAGGCGCTTGTCGCGGCAAGGTTGGCCGAATGGGTCGATATTGGGGCATGCATCATGAGTGTATTTCCTCTTGGGTATTCCGTCGCACGGGCGTGCGGCGGCTTCGCCTGCTGCGCAGGCTGAAGGTCGTGATGGCGTTGAAAGCCGGTCAGTGGGCTGGGCGCGGGGTCGTGCGGATTAGCACGGCAAGCACGCTCTGGAGCGCACGCTTCAGGTCGCCGGCCGAGCGATGCCGAAAAATGGTCTCGATATCGGCATCGATCATGGACAGGATGTGGAAGGTCAGAATGACCGGGTGTTGCTGCCGCCCGAACGCCAGGCGTGGAACGCGGCACTAGCATTGCCGGCGGTGCCGTTGCTTTCAGCGAGCCATAGCCGCCACACGGCCACGGCTTCAGCCTCGACATGGTCGCGAAGCCAGGCTCGATCGCCGAACCCCCAGGCGCTCTCGACCGCTGCAGAATCGGTCACCGGCAAGTCAATACCGTAACCGGCGGCGATCTCAGCCAGCAGCGGTGCACCGATGCCGCCATGATGGACGGCGAGATCGACGCTGGGTGCCGTCACCAATCGGGTCAGCTGTTCGAGAAAGGCACGGCCAAGCTCGGGATCGCCGGTACTCGCCGCATCGAGCAGCGGTGCCATCGCCCGGTTGGCAAGCTGCCAACCGATCACGATGCCAGATTCGGGCAGGATATTGAGCGCCCACAGCAGCAAACTGTCTTCGCGGTCGCCCGCGGCGACGGCATGGCGCTTGAGGTTGAACGTCCATGTGCCAACCGAATCGCGCTCGGCGATAAGCACGGCCATGGCGGCCAGATGCGACATGGCAGAATGGGTACCGCGCTGGTTGGCATCGATGCGAATGCTCGCGACGGCAAGCGTGATGAATGAGCAGGTGTCGGTCATGGTGATTTCCTGAACTGGGCGCGCGTCTTGGCGCCGCCGATCGGATGTCGGCAGCGGCATGGGCGCAGGATGGGATGGGATGGGTTGAAAGAGGCTGGGTTGGCCGAGTTAGAAGGCGGTCGCCACGCCGCTGAACGCGCGTTCGTCGGCGGCGTGCTGGACACGGCGCTCGGCAAGTTTAAGCGCATCGGCGACGCTGAGCGCCAGCGCGCGCGATCGTGCCCAGACGGCAGTCGGCGACGTTGCAAACGGCATGAGGTGCGTGCGTTTGGGTGAGCGTTCGATCCACTGCGCGAAAGCGGCAAGCGGTCGGACGATCAACGCCTCATCGCTGTGCCGCCAGGCATGATGCGCAAGCCATGCGCAATAGGTCGCTGCTACATCTTCCTCGCAGTAGCGCGCAATGGCATCGACATCGCCCGATCGCCACAGCTTACCGACGTCGCTGCCGTGCACACTGGTTTTCACAGGGATGCCGAGCCGGTCACAGATCTCTGACAAGCTCGGTCGTTTAGTCCCGCTATAAAGCGAATACATCTCCGCCAAATCGCAGTGCGACCGGCCAAATCGGTGCGCGCACACATGGTGCGACAAGCCGGCCAGATCGAACCGTCGTTCGGCGATTGCCCCGAGCTGCATCACCGGCAAATCATAACCGCGGCTGTTGAACCCGACGGTCGTCACCCCCGTCGGCATCTGCGCATCGACCGCGTGGTAGAAGTCCGCTTCCCCACCCGGCTGGCAGACGATGCTCTTCATCCGAAACCGGTAGCAATGATCGTCCAGCGACGCGGTCAGGAAACTCGCGACCACCGGCCGGTGCAACGGCCATTTCGGGAAACTGCCGTCCTCCGCTTCGGCGTCGACGACCGATTCGACATCGAACACCACGACATGATCGCCCGCATGCTCGTCGCTGGGGCGTTGCGGATAGATTGATCGCATAGACTATATCCTTCAGGAACGATCGTGCGTGCCGGTGCACGCACGGATCGAAAGGAAAGTTTGCAAAAACCAGCTGCGCCTGTCGGCGCATCCAATTTTTCCAACTCCCCTTCCGATCGCTCTTCCTCTTTCCAATCTCTTCTATTGCGCCCTGGGCGCGGTGTTGCGGCTCATGCCGCGCCGCAATTTTCCACGCCGTATACAGACTGATCGGTCCCTCGGGTGAGTGAGATCGTCACGGGGGTCATCGGCGTTCTCCAGTTTCGCAAACGGTGCGACGGCAGGTCTGGATCGCGGACGGGTTCGCTGTGGCGGCGTTAATGCAGAAAGCGCTCTCGGCCTTTGACGCGTGCAAATCTCGTCGCACCGGTGATTCAATTCACACCTTCGTCCTTGGCAGGCCGTGTCTCTGAACCAAACGGATGCTCGGCTACTATTTGACCCCTGGTGAGATCGGATTTTGACCATAATTCCGAAGCTGGCTGTGGGAGGTCATGCGGCGAAGGGCGCGGCGAACCTTCGCCTCGACATGGCCATTATCGGGCGGAATGACCCATCAGCGGCCATTCATTGGGCTGCCTACGGCTCCCATCAGCGGACCTTCATTCATTGGCCTAAAGTGACACGCGCTTGCAATCACGTTCGCAACATCCGATCGTGCTTCAGGAATTGGGGGGGACATCTCAATGCGGAGTGTCGGTCGGGCTATTTTGCTGGCGATAACGCTAATGTCCGCGTCGGCAGCGCAGGCGCGTGAGCAGTATGACGTCATCGACATGCATTTTCACGCCGACTTACCTGATGCCGAGGGACCACCCGGCGGGAAGATATGCGCGCCCTACCCTAATTGGGCGCCGCGCGATCCGGGGCAACCGATCGAGCGTTATTTGGAATGGTTCACCGTCAGGCCGACCTGCGCGCACGTTCTCGTCGCGCCGACGGATGCCGCAGCGCTGCGGGATCGCGGAATCGCTGCGCTCAAGCGCCATAACGTGCTCGCGCTGGCAGGTGGCGCGGCGCCAACCGTTGAGGATTATCGCCTGCATGCCGGCGGGCGGATCCTGCCTGCGGCGGGTTTCGGCAGCGACGGTGAACTGCCCTCTATTGCCATGCTGCGTCGACTGCACGCCGAAGGAAAATTGGCCGCGTTAAGCGAGATCACCACTCAATATGCTGGCATTGCCCCCGACGATGCCAGGCTGGAGCCTTACTTCGCGCTCGCGGAGGAGTTGGACATTCCGGTGGGCATCCATATGGGCCCCGGACCGCCTGGCACCGCTTACTTCGCTACCCCAGGGTACAGGGCCGCGGCAGGCGACCCGCTTCGGCTCGAGCCGGTACTCGTCCGTCATCCGAAGCTGCGAATTTACGCGGCGCATGCGGGGTGGCCGATGGGCGATGCTATGGTGGCAGTCATGTTCGCGCATCCCCAGCTTTATGTCGACATCGCCGTTCTCGATTACGCTTACAGCGAAACGCAATTTTACGCCTACCTGAAGCGGTTGATCGATGCCGGAATGGAAGAGCGCATCATGTTCGGTTCGGACAATATGGTCTGGCCGGATTCGATCGGCGTCGCGATCGAGCGCGTTAGACGAGCACCCTTTCTCGACGCTCGGCAGAAGCGTCTTATTCTTCACGACAACGCGGCTCGGTTCCTTCGCATTGAAGGCTGATCGGGGAGTATCAAGTTTGACCCAATTGTGGACGCTCAAGCCACCGTTGCCGTTTCCCGAAAACGGTCGTTCATTCATGATCCAATTTTCGGGCTTGGACTTGGCCGAAAGAGCATGCTCGCCCTTGGCTCCATCATGCGGTTTGGCTTTCGTTCCGCCGCGTTGGTCTCGAATTCCGCCTCGCGACACAGCCGCTGGCGCGAGACCGATACGTTATGATAGTTGTCCGGTTGAATGAAGCGTTTGCTGATCCTGATCCTGGCCATAGTCGTTCTGGCGGCGCCGATCCCGGCGCTTGCAGTGAAGACGATGTGCGTCGATCCCATGCCGAAGATGGCGGCGATGGATCACGGCATGGCAAAGGGCTCGTGCTGCGACGACGAGCATAAGGCGTGTCTCCAGGCCTGCGCGGCGACACTTGCCGTGACATTGGTTGCACCGCTCGGACTGCCCGATTACCGCGTCGCCGAGCCCGGCATGCCGCCATCCACCAGTCTTGCGCGCATGACGATCGCCAATATCGCCGACGCTCCCGACAGACCTCCTCGACAGATCGTTTGAGCCGCGACCGGCCCGCCTCTTGAGCGGAGCGCCGTGAAGCAACGACATCATGCTCAGGTTTAGATGATCGGGATTGGTGGCAGATAGCTGCCATGATCCTCGATCACTTGTAGGCCGGGCTTCTGACCAGGATCATATCTGGGGAATTTGCGCATGCGCCATTATCTGGTGTTTTCGACGATCATGTTGGTTGGGTCTCCGGCTATGGCTGGGCCGCTGTCCTTTAAGGATGCGCTTGCGCGCGCTGACCAGGATGCCCCAAGCATCGCCGCACGCGCTGCCCAAGCCGATGCAACGCGTTCGACAGCGATTGCCGCTGATCGGCTGCCAGACCCGAAGCTGGAAGTGAAGCTCCAGGATTTTCCCTTCACGGGCCCCGACGCGGGCAGGTTCAACAGCGACGATTTCACCATGGGCGTCGTCGGCATCAGCCAGGAAGTCCCCAATATCACCAAGCGTCGAGCCCGCGCAGCCCGCGCGACTGCCGATATTGGTGCGGCCGATGCCGATGCGGCCGCCGAGCGCCGTCGCGTCCGGATCGCCGCGGGCATGGCCTGGATCGACTTATACTATGCCGAGCGGCGACTGGCGATTCTCGATCTACTGGGACAACGCTTGACCGATCTGGCGACGACTGCACCCGCCCGGTTGGCGAGCGGCAGCGTGCGACCGGCCGAGGCTATTGAACCCCAGCGGCTTAAAGCGGAGCTTGGCGATCGCCGTAGCGAGCGCGTCGCCGAGATTGCTGGGGCACGTGCAAAATTGACGCGCTGGACAGGCGACCCCGACCCGCAAGTGACTGGCCCGCCGCCAGACCTTTCACCCGATGCGGCACGGCTGCGCGCCGGTCTGGCGACGCTGCCCGCACTTCAGGTGAGAGACGCGCTGGTCGGCCAGGCCGCAGCAGAGGTCCGTCTCGCCCAAGCAGCGAAGAATCCCGATTGGGAGGTGAGCGGGTCGATCGGCAACCGGGAGCCGCGTTACGGCAATTTCGTCTCGCTTGGCGTCAAGATCGACCTGCCCTTGTTCGCTGGCAAGCGGCAAAATCCGATCATCGCCGCGAAGGCAAGCGAGATGGCACGGGCCCGGCTCGACCGGGCCGATGCAGAACGAGAACTCATTGCCGCGCTTGATGGCGATCTTGCCGATCACCGCATGCACCATGAGCGATTCGAACGCGGGCAGACGACGCTTTTGCCACTGGCGCGGCAGCGCGCAGAGCTCGATCGTGCCAGCTATGCAGCAGGAAGGATTGACCTTGGCATCGCACTGCAATCGGCGATCGCGTTGGCCGAAACCGAGATCGACCTGCTCGACCGCGAAGCCGATGT
>NZ_JAIEPC010000012.1 GCF_019749955.1 Sphingomonas sp. | reverse complement strand
TTGACCATCCGCCGCTTGGCGTGGCGCGCCTTGGGCCAGGGATCGGGGTGGAGCAGATAGACGCGCTCAAGGCTCGCATCGGGCAGGCGCTCGATCACGCCAAGCGCATCGCCCATATGCAGCCGGACATTGGCCAGCGCGCCGTCGCGGATATGGTTGAGCGCGCCGACGACGCCGTTGAGAAAGGGCTCGCAGCCGATAAAGCCGTGGTCGGGATGCGCGCTTGCCTGTCCTGCGAGATGCTCGCCCGCGCCAAAGCCGATTTCGAGCTGCATCGGGCGCGTGTCGCCGAACAGCCGCTCGGCGGTCAGCGGGCCGTCTTCGGGCACCGCGACTTGCGGCAGCAGCGCCTCGATCAGCGCGGCCTGCCCCTGCCGCAGCCTGTGCCCCGCGCGGCGGCCATAGAGGCGGCGGATGGTGGTGGGATCGTTCATGGCGCTGGCCGGTAGCGGAGCGGGCGCGAAAGTCCAGCCGGGGCGGGTGCGGGAGGCCGTGGCGGCGCGCGAAAGGTGTCAAAGGTTATGACCATCGCAGGGGGGGGGCAGCCTTCGCGTGGGTGCGCGGCGCGTTTCAGGGCGCGTGGACCGATCCCGCTGCCTTAGCTGATTCGATTGTCAAAGAGCCGTTGCAGCAATCGTCGCACCGGTTTTCCGACATTGGAAGGCGGAATTCTGACGCGGCATCGCGCCGTCGCCGACCCCAGCGTGGACGCGCTGGCCGTTAGGCGCGGGGCGGCGCGACGATCTCGCAGGTGGTGGGGCTGGCACCGGCGCGGAGGCGATATTGCGATTCGGCGGGGACATGGACCTGCACGCGCGACCGATCGGCGAGGACGTAGCGGATGACGAAGTCATTGGGGCGGCGGCACGCACGCGGCAACGGGCCGCTCGCGCAGTGCACCACGCCGGGGCCGATGACGATCGACGATGTGCCATCCGCACTGATCGTCGCTTCGCCCTGCGTCGCGCCCCCGGCGACGAGTTCGGCAAAGCGCGTGGGGCTGACTTCGGGGCAAGCGGCGCCCGGCGCGCGCGGCCCGACAAAGCCGTCGCACCCGGCCAAGATGATCAGTCCCGCCACGATCACGCTGCGCATTGCGTTGGCCTCCCCGGGGGGAGAGGTTATGGCGAAGGGCGGGATGGGGCAAGCGGGGGGTGGGGCGCGCGTTGGGTTATGCTTCTGCCAAATGCGCCCGTCGTCGCCTATTTCAGCGCGCCTTCGCCAATCGTGACGTTGCGCTTCTTGCCCCAGGTCGTTGCCTTGGACGTGAATTGCTCCTTGTTCGAAATGGCGAGCGCCTGTGTCGGCGCGGGCAGCCGATCGCGATTCGCGTAGTTCGTTGTGTCGGCGATGCCCACCACCGCGATGCTCCACGATGGCGAGGCATCTTTGTCAATGAGCGTCGCCAATTCGTCCGGTCCGACCCATAGTCCGCGCCCAGCGTCTTGAAATGCGATCAAGTAGCGATCGCTGGTCCCGACCGGACGATAGACGCCATGCGCCTCAAGTCCCGCATAGGTGCCGGTATCGCGACACCAGACAACGGGCGGGTCGATCGCGTTCATCTTCTTTTTGTCGTCGCGCGCGGCACTCGCCATCAGCCCGCCGAATAGTGCGGACGCGCCCATCTTGTCGCCGGTCGCCATCTTGGCCTCACCGCTTGTGACGAGCGGCTGGGCGCAGTCGACAACGGGTGCCGCATCGGGTTGCGGCTCGATCTTGCTGGGCCACTCAATCGCCGCGATGACGCTGCGCAAACGGGTGTCGAGCGCTTCGGGTGCGAGCGACGCCGACGAATAGCGAACCGACACATACCATTCGGGGCCAATCGGAACATAGGCTGCGCCGGTCGACTTGAACGGCTTCTTTCCGGGGCGGTAGCTGCCGATCAGCGCGCTGGCATTGCGCTGTTGCGGCGGGACGAACGCGGCGGGAGGGACGACCGCTGTCGCGCCGCCATAGAGGTCGCGGTGTCCGATTACCCATGCTGTCCGGTCATACCAAACCGGAATGGCGCCGGTGACGTTGCGGAAGATGTAGATGCTGATCGCTTCGCGACCATCTGCGGACTGGAAATTGACAGCTTCGTCGATGTCGGCTTCCCATGCCACGACGCGGGTGCGCGGCAAGCCGTCGATCGAAACGGGGATCACCAGACCGGTCGGCTTGTGGCGATAGGGTTTGTTGGCCGCAAGCCGGACCTCGCCGGGCGCTTGCGCCGGGGCGAGCGCTGGCGTGAGGGTGAGCGCAAGGAACGAGGCGAGCAGTCGCATGGCGCATATCTCCGAAACCAGAGGGGCGTTCGTCGTCAGTTCTTGTCGTCGAGCTTACCGGTCGCGACAATCTTGGCACCGCTGACACCCCATAATAGCTGGTTTTGTGTGGTGCCGACGAACAGCGGCAGCCGTGCTGACAGCGACGCGAAGACATGAATTTCGGTCGGCACCGGCGTCAGCAGATGGGTGATCAAAAGCGCGGCGGCATTCGGTTGCTTGGCTGGCAGGGCGATGCAGCTTTTCGCGAACGGTGCTGGTGTGCCTGCTGTTCCGTCGGCGGCGACTTCGATCAGGTAATGGCCACCGAAGGGCAACGTATCATTGGTGGTTTGCGGCGTCAGGAAATATACGAGCGTTGGCCCGTTTGGCGTCTCGGGCGGCAAAACGACCGTGTTGAAGGGCTTGTCGCTGCAATTGCCGATGCGCGCGGCCCGGGCCGCATCGCGCGCGGCGTTGAGCGCGGCAATGAGTTTCAGCCGTGACGGGCTGATGCTGCGATCCTCGGCATCGGTCAGCAAGTGCCCCTCGACCAGCTTGTTGTCGCGGAAGCGTGCGACGTAAAGCGCATGCGGCTTCGTGCTATCCTTATCGAAGAACAGGAATTCGGTGGCTTCGGGCGGGCCGTCGACGACCCAGCCGCCGATCTTGGGGCCGAGGTCCGGCGCCTTGGCGAGGGCATCGTCGGTGCCGTGCCATGCCGCCTGATCATAGGCGTAGATCAGCTTGCCGCGCCGCACCGCGCGGTCGACGAGCGCCTGATCCTGCGCGCTGATCGCTACCGGCGGCGTGCTCTGCTGCGAGCGGGCTGGCGCACCAGCGACCAGCAAGGCGAGGACCAGCAGCAACCGCATAGAAAACTCCCCGGGAGTCGGTGGACGCCCGGGGAGCCTATCGTTTCAATTGTTTAGCGCAAGTGGGCTTACGCCACCGCCGCCTTCAGCTGCTCAACCAGATCGGTCGCTTCCCAGGTGAAGGCATTGCCCTCTGCCTTGCGGCCGAAATGGCCGTATGCCGCCGTCTGCTGATAGATCGGCGCGTTGAGCTTCAGATGCTCGCGGATGCCGCGCGGCGTCAGGCGGACGAGCTGGGGGAGGACTTCCTCGAGCTTGGCTTCGGCCACCGTGCCGGTGCCATGGGTGTCGACATAGACGCTCAGCGGCTCGGCAATGCCGATCGCGTAGCTCAGCTGGATCGTGCAGCGGCGCGCGAGGCCGGCGGCGACGACATTCTTGGCGAGGTAGCGCGCGACATAGGCGGCCGAGCGGTCAACCTTGGTCGGGTCCTTGCCGCTGAACGCGCCGCCGCCGTGCGGGGCAGCACCGCCGTAGGTGTCGACGATGATCTTGCGGCCGGTCACGCCCGCGTCGCCGTCCGGCCCGCCGATTTCGAAGCGGCCGGTCGGGTTGACGTAGATTTTGGTCTCGTCGGTGATGAAACCGGCCGGCAGCACCTGGTTGAACACGCCGGTCACATAATCGCGCAGCACGGCGTACTTCTCGGGGTCGCTGCCCGCGGCGCCGTCGTCGCAATAGCCGGGCGCGTGCTGGGTCGAGACGACGAGTGCGGTCGCGCGGACCGGCACTTCGTTTTCGTAATGCAGCGTGACCTGGCTCTTCGCATCGGGCTCGAGGAAGGGCGCGGCGCCCGAGTGGCGGTCAGCCGCCATCTGCTCGAGAATGCGGTGCGAGTAATAGAGCGTCGCGGGCAGCAGATCGGGGGTTTCGTCGGTCGCGTAACCGAACATGATGCCCTGATCGCCGGCGCCTTCTTCCTTGTTGCCGGCTTCATCGACGCCCTGCGCGATGTGCGCGCTCTGGCCGTGGAGGTGGTTGGCGAAATCGAACGTCTGCCAGTGGAAGCCGTCCTGCTCATAACCGATGCGCTTCACGGTCGCGCGGACAGCGGCTTCGATTTCCTCGCGCGAGCCCGGCGCCCATTCGCCATTTTCATACACGCCCTTGCAGCGGATTTCGCCCGCGAGCACGACGCGGTTGGTCGTCGTCAGCGTCTCGCACGCGATGCGCGCATAGGGGTCCTTCGACAGGAACAGATCGACGACCGCGTCCGAAATCTGGTCCGCGACCTTGTCGGGATGGCCTTCGGAAACCGATTCGGAGGTGAAGAGAAACGAAGAGCGCATGCGAATTCCCTTGTGGTTGAGCGCCATGCGGCCCTGACGGACCACATATAAAGCTTTCCTTATATGCGCCCCTATCGCGCGCGGCGGCGGATGGCAACACCAAGTGCGGCGAGCAGCACGGCAAGGGCGAGCGCGATCCAGTTGCCGAAGCGCGCGAACAGCGTGGGGGGATGCGGCGCGGGGAGGGGGGCTTCGGCGGCGCCGGGCTTGCCCCAATCGACGCTGGCGACGATGCGGCCATCGGCGTCGACGATCGCCGAAATGCCGGTCGGCGTCGCGCGGATGATCGGCAACCCTTCCTCGATCGCGCGCAGCCGTGCTTGCGCCAGATGCTGTTCGGGTCCGAATTTGGCGTACCAGCTATCGTTCGACGGGTTGAAGATGAAGGCCGGGCGATGCTTGGCGTCGACGACCTGGCCTGAGAAGATCACTTCATAGCAGATGAGCATGCCCGCCGCGCCGAAGCCGGGCAGCGGCTGGCTGCGCGGGCCGGGGCCGGGGGCAAAATCATACTCGCCGGGGACGAGGCGTGAAATGCCGATCTGCGAGAGGAGCGGGCGCCACGGCAGATATTCGCCCCATGGCACCAGATGCGCCTTGTCGTAGCGGCCGAGGGTCGTGCCGCTCGCGTCGATCGCGAAGATCGAATTGGTGATCGCGGCGATCTCGCCATCGGGCTTGAATTGCACCGCATTGCCGCCCGTCAGCACGATGTCGCGCGGGCCAAGCACGGCGGCGATGCGCTTGCGCGTGATCACCGGGTCACCGCGCGCATAAAATTGGGGCGGATAGCCTTCCTCGATCAGCAGGCGCAGTGCCCCCTCGGGCCAGACAACCAGCCGCGGGGCGGGGCCTGCGGTGCCGCTGTTCGCGAGCAGCGCCTGCAAATTGGTTTCCGGATAATCGGGGCGCGGGCGCTGTTCCTGATCGAGCGCGGGCTGGACGACGCGGATGCGCGGGGCGTTCGGATCGCTCGCGGCGGGCGTGGCCGGGGTGACGATCCCGGTCAGCGCGAGCGCGATGACCACGGGGGCAACGATCGCGGGAAGCGTCCATTTGCGGCCCAGCGCGAGCAGCAGCGCGCCTGCCGCCACTACCGTCAGCCCCGACAGCGCATAAGTGCCGACCCACGCCGCGCTCCACGCGACGCCGAGCACCGGCAGCCAGATCGTCGCGAGTGGCGGCCACGGATAGCCCGTCAGCGCCCAGCTCCGCAGCCATTCGGTGAGGATCCACGCCGCGCCCGCGATCAGCACGAAACGCAGGTCAGGCGCGGCGCCGGGCGCATGATCCTTGCCCCAGCGCCACGCGAGCCCCGCCGCCATCATCGGGTAAATCGCCAGATACAGGCACAACAGCGCGACCGCCTGTGCGCCCAGCCAATGCGGCATCGCGTCCTGATAAGTGAATGCCTGCGCGATCCACATATTGGCGAGCGTGAGGTGCGCCCAGCCGAACAGCCACCCGCGCCACAATGCCGCGCGTACGCTGGGGGCGGCATGCACGAGCGCGAGCCACAGCGCGACGCAGACGAGCGTCACCGGCCAAAGCTCGAGCGGCGCGAATCCGGTCGCGGCCAGCGCGCCGAGGATCAGCGCGGCAAGACCGGGTCGGCGGGAGAGAATCGCGATCATCGCCGCCCTCGCTATGCGGTCAGGTTTCGCCAAACAAGAGCGATGACGCGCAGGCCCGGCTGCGATAGGATGCGGCCATGGCCCGCCCCTTCCACCTCGCTTTCCCCGTCCATGATCTCGCCGCCGCGCGCGCCTTTTACGGCGGTCTGCTCGGCTGCGAAGAGGGGCGCTGTTCGGACCATTGGGTCGATTTCAATCTGTTCGGGCATCAGATCGTCGCGCATCTCTCGCCCACCGCCGCGCCGGCGCATCACAATCCGGTCGATGGCAAGGACGTGCCGGTGCCGCATTTCGGCGTGGTGCTGACGATGGCCGATTGGGAAGCCCTCGCCGCGCGGCTGAGCGACGCGGGGGTTTCCTTCGGCATCCCGCCGCACATGCGCTTCAAGGGCGAAATTGGCGAACAGGCCACGATGTTCTTCCGCGACCCCAGCGGCAATGCGCTGGAGTTCAAGGCGTTTGCCGACGACGCGATGATTTTTGCGAATTGAGATGTGAAGCAGGGACTTCGCCTCCTCGTAACCGCCATGGTGATGTGCGTGGCGTCCCCAGCTTGCGCCGTGGGCAGTATTGATGACGCCCCTTCGAAGGCATCGCCCGCTGCCGGGGATACACCGGTGGGAACCGACGTCGTGCAGCTCGCGCAACGGTGGCTGAGCGGGCAATCGGATGCGCGCTCAGCCCTCGAAGCGCTCGCGGCTCAGGGCCGATCCGACGCACAAGAGATGCTGGGCGAGCTGCTTGGTCCGTTAGGTCCACCGGCGCTGCGCGACGAAGTTGCCGCATGTGGTTGGCACGCCAAGGCCGCGGCATCGCGGGCGGATTCGCTTCACAACGCCGCGCTCTGTTATGAGAAGGGCGTTGGTGCCACGCGCGATCTGGCCAAGGCCGCAGCGCTTTACCGTCAGGCGGCTGATCGAGGCTACGCCAGATCAATGTGCGCACTGGGCAATCTCTACATTGCCGGAAAAGGGGTGCCGAAGGATGAGGCGAAGGGGGTCGCACTCTGCCGCCAAGCTGCCGACCTCGGCGAGGCGAATGCGCAGACTGACCTAGGAAACTTCTATCTGGAGGGCTTGGGAGTCCCAAGAGACATTGTACAGGCCCGCCATTGGTACGAGCTGGCCGCCGCTCAAGGTCAGCCGAACGCACAATTCGTGCTGGGGCAAATCTATTGGAACGGAGACGGCGTTGCGCGCAGCCAGCCAAAAGCGGCGTCACTTCTGAAGGAGGCTTACAAGGGCGGTCGTCGCGACGCCGCGCCGCTTCTGGCAAAGTGGCTGTTCGCCGATTGGATGTCCGCACATAAGCGCGGCGATTTCACCGTTCTCGACGAGGCGATCGGCTATCAGAAGGTTGCTGTCAGTGTTGCGAGTGAGTCAGATCAAAATGACGAGCAGACATTGCTGAAGCTGATGCTGGGTGTGCGGGCCGGCGGCGAAAAGGAAAAATAGTGGGAGGTCGGCCTGCACTGGCCCCCGACAGTCATTCGTCGTGCTGCGAATGTTGCCACGCACAAGCCGCCCACCCCCTCAGTCCTCCATCCGCTCGATCACGCCCAGCCGGATCATCTCCCCTTCCGCATGCCCGCCGCGCGCGTCAAATCGGCGGAACATCCGGGCGACCACGGGCTGCGGTGCGATCATTTCACCGCTGGGATCGAAGCGGGGGCCTTTGGCCAGAGAGAGCGTTGCATTCACAACGGGCCGAAGCGGCGCATCGACGTCTTCCACGCGGTATTGGCAGTGGTCTGTCACCAGCAGCCCGCCTGGTCGCAACTGGTCCGCCAGGAATTTGACCTCGTCGGAGAAGCGCGCAAAAGGATATCGCTTCGCGATGTTGCGGATACCGCGCCGTTCAACTTCGTGAGGCAAGCGTTGCAGCACGGCCATGCAGAAAATAGCGTCATAAGGACCAAGTTCGGCGATCGCGGCAGGGGTCGAGCGAATGAACGTCATCTGTGGGTCCGCGGCCAGATGCATACAGGCCGCGAGCTGCACGGCGTTGATCTCGGCGCCGACCAGCCTCGCACTCGGAAAATACCGACGCAGGCTCACGACCTCTTCCCCGCTCGAGCAGCCAAACGACAAAATGGCAGGCGCAGTGTTTTCGCTGAGTTCGGTCTGCGCTGCGGCAAACAGTTGCGGGTAACGATCGAGCCATGTGACCGTGTTGGATTGATGGACCGCGTTTTTTCTGGTCCAGCGCGTGATCAGCTCCGATCGCGCGCGGCGATCGTAGAGCAACACGCGCAGCCTTCCGACCGGGCGCAAGTAATCAAGCGGGTTCACTGAGGTGACCAAGGCTCCCCGAGCGTCGGCGAGTCGGGTGGGGACAGCGCAAGCGTCGGTAGCCAAATTGCGAGGGGCGGGTCAATGGGATGGAAGCGGCACCAAAGCCGCTCGCGCCCGTTCACCCTCAATCCTCCTGCCGGTCGATCACGCCCAGCCGGATCAGCATTTCCGCCGTCCGCGTAAATTCGGTCATGATCGGTTCGAGGATCGGCGCGAGGCCGAGCTTTTCGACCATGCCTTCAGGGGGTGTCACGCCGCCGCGCGGGTCTTCGATCAGCAGGCCGCGCTCGATCATCTTTTCGACCTGGCGCCGCACCGTTTCGCGCGGCAGGCCGGTGGCTGAGGCTATCGCGTTGCGCGAGATTGGCACCACCCATTCGCGCGGCAGAATGTCGGTGCCGGTGAATTGTTCGGGAATCTGGCGCTCGCGCATCAGCTTTTGGACATTGGCGACCGCGACCGTCAGATAGATTTGCAGCTCGGTCGGGTTGATCGCGGTGTCGGTGCTTTGAAACGCACGGTGGGTGGTGAGAAACAAATTGGCGAGGCCAAACATCGCGATCCGCCAGTTCGCGGCCATGCGTTCGGGATTGGTAACGACCCTTACTGCCAAAATATCACCCCCCCCCCAAATATCACCCCCATCGCCCCATGCGATCAACAGGATAGGCTACATCGTTGATACACGCCAGATTCGATTGCCGACATCATCAGCGACCAGCAGTGCGCCGGTGCGATCGGTAATGACGCCGACCGGGCGCCCCTGCGCCTGACCCTTGGCATCGAGAAAGCCCGTCAGCACATCGACCGGCTTGGCGTTCTTCTGCGGAAAGCCCTGCGCATCGAACGGGACGTAGATGACCTTATAGCCCGACACCGGCACCCGGTTCCACGATCCGTGCTGGCCGACGAAGGCACCGCTGGCAAAGCGCTGCCCAAGCTTCGCGTCGCTGGCAAAGGCGAGGCCGAGTGAGGCAGTATGCGGCCCCAGCGCATAATCGGGGCGCCGGGCATATTCATACAGGTCGGGCCGGTTGGGCGAGACGCGGTCGTCGGCATAGCCCCCCCAATAGCTGTACGGCCAGCCGAAGAAATCACCCAAGCCGACCGAGGTCATATAATCGGGCGCGAGGTCCGACCCGAGCATGTCGCGTTCATTGACCGTCGTCCACAGCCGCCTGCTGACGGGTTCGAACGCGAGGCCCTGCGGATTGCGCAACCCGGTGGCGAAGGGGCGGAACTTCTTCGCGACCGGATCGATTTCGAGAATGCAGGCGCGATTTTCTTCCTTGTCGAGGCCGTCGTCGGCGATGTTGGTTGCCGATCCGACCGCGACATACAGGCGGCTGCCGTCGGCGCTGGCAATGACATTTCGCGCCCAGTGATTGCCGCCGCCGGGATAGCGCACGACGGTTTCGGGCTTGGCGGTGATCCTGGTCTGGCCCGGCACGAACGGCACGCGCACTAGCGCATCGGTGTTGGCGATATAGAGCTGGCCGCCGAGCAAGGTCATCCCGAGCGGCGAGTTGAGCCCGCTGATCAGCACCGTCTTCAGCTCGGCCACGCCATCGCCATTGGCATCGCGCAGCAGGGTGATGCGGTTGGCCGAGGGGACGCCGGCGCCGCCCTTGTTCAGCAAATAGCCCATCACCAGCCCGGTGATGCCGCCGACATCACGCGGCGGCGAATTGGTTTCGGCGACGAGCACATCGCCATTGGGCAAACGGTACATCCAGCGCGGATGATCGAGCCCGGTGGCAAAGGCATTGACCTTCAGCCCCGCCGCCGGAGTCGGCGCGGCATTGGCCGGCCAGCCGACCGCATCGGCGACCTTGATCGTCGGGATCATTTGCGGGCGCGGCGCGGTGATCTTCGGCTGCGCGCCCTGGACGGCGGCAAGGCTGAGCTTGGCCTGATCGGGCTGGCTCGCCCAAATCCACCAGCCAATTGCGGCCAGCGCCATCAGCCCCGAAACGATGAGAATATGTCTTAGCATGGCGGCAGAACTATCCTTCCCGTCGGCGCGCGCAAAGCGGAAACGCACGACGGGCGATGAAAGCGCAGCGCGGTTTGCCTATTTTTGGGAGTGATAGAGGCTTTAGCGCGGGATGGCTTTGGACTGAATCACCCCCCATCCGTTCGTTTCGAGCGAAGGCTCTGTCGAGCGACGTCGAGACATCGAGAAACGCGGCCGCACCGCCTTTGGCCTGGTTCTCGACTGCGCTCGAAACGAACGGGTCAAGGTGAAGTCATCTTACTCTAGCAGCCCAGCCCGGTCACCGCGCCGAGCAGACTGGGCTTGCAGCGCTTCTTGGGCGGATCGCGGCGATTGTCCGACCCGCGGGCGTCGCCCATCTCCATGCCGGGCAGGAACGACGTCATCGAGCGGAAGCGCACGCGCGCGGTCCATTCCTGATTCCACGGGCCTTTGTCGGGGCGCGGCGGATAGACGAAATTTTCCTCCGGCCCATAAGCGATCAGATTGCCGAACATGCCTTCGCCGGTGGCCTTGCGGACTTCGGCGGGGATGACGCAGTTGGTGGTCGTGGGGGCCATCACCGTGCCGTCGCGCACGAGGCCCGCGACCACGCCGGGGCTGATCCAGTCCCATAGCGCGCCGCCGAAATCGCGGCTGTTCGACGACGACCACCAGACGATGTCGCCGGTGTCGTTGCGGCCCTTGCGGCCCGCGCCATTGGCGCCGATCAGCCATGCATAATAGCCGGTGGCGGCGTTGACCGGGCTCCAGTTGAGCGCGACCGTGCCATCGGCGGGCATGGTTGTGCGCAGCTGAATACCGGGCATATAATCCTGCTGGAGCGAAAAGCCGATTTCGGGCGCATAATTGCCCGCGATCCGGTGCTGGCCGAGCAGCGTCCCCGCCTGCGGCATCCGGCCCGAGCGCGCATTGGGCCATTCGCCATAGGTGCGGCTGTTGTTGACGCTCGGCCCGCGATCGAACGTCACGCGGCTGGTGAACAGGTCGGGCGGGACCTGGCCCGCCGCCAGATTGGCGAAATCGATGATCACCGGCTGATTGGCCGGGGCATGCGCGCCGCAGCCCCAGAACAGGATCAGCCGCCCCCGGGGCCGTTCAAACTGCTGCGGCATTTCGGGCGTGCCGGTCGGCTGGATCACCGGCGTCACCAGCGGCACCGAAGGCCCCATATTGGCGGGCGGCAGGAAATAATGATCGGCCTTGGGGCCGCCACCGGTGGGCGCGAGCACCGACCCGAGCCGCAGGTGGAGCGTGTGGCTTTCGCTGTCGCCGCCGCCCGACGCCATCCGCATCATGTCGCCCATGCTCGGCTTGCCGCCGCCCATCATGCCCGCAAGCCCCGATGCGGTGCCGATATCCATCGCATAGCGCGCCTTGGGCGGCGTCACGATCTGCGCAGCGGGCTTGGCGGCAGCGGGCTTGGGCTTGGGGGCAGGCTTGCGCTGCGCCGCGACGGTTCCGGTCAGCGCCGCGAGGACACCGATACTGGCCAGCAACGTCCATCCGCGCATCTTCAATCCCCCGACCAATTATGGACGCAGGGATACCAGTTCAGCCGCTTTCGGCCAATCCCTCTTCGCGGTGCGTTGGCGGATGCAGCCGCAGCTTCTGGATGCGCTTGGTGTCGGCGGCGACGACTTCGAACCGCCAGCCGCTCGGGTGGTCGAGGCAGGTGCCCGCCACCGGCACATGCCCCGCGAGCACGGCCGCGAGCCCGCCAATCGTATCGATATCGTCGTCGGTTTCGGCGAGGCGCGGGTCGATCGCTTCGGCGACATCCTCCAGCTCGGCGCGGCCATCGGCTTCCCAGCTGCCGCCATCGATCGGCACGAGCAAAGCTTGCGGCGCCTCGTCATGCTCATCCTCGATATCGCCGACGATTTCCTCGATCAGATCCTCGATCGTCACGAGGCCTTCGGTGCCGAAATATTCGTCGAGCACGATCGCCAGATGGACGCGCTTGTTGCGCATGTCCGCCAGCAGATCGAGCGCGCCGCGCGACATCGGCACGAACAGCGGCTCGCGGATCAGCGCGGCGATTGAGTCGGGGTGCGGCGCGCCGGTCGCGAGGATGTTGAACACGTCCTTGATGTGGACCATGCCGATGATCGTATCGAGTTCGTCGCGATAGACCGGCAGGCGGCTGTGCCCCGCATCGGCGAACTGGCGGACCAGCGCGGCAAAGCTGATGCTTTCGGGCACCGCGACGATGTCCGCGCGCGGCACACCGATGTCGCCCGCGTCGCGCTCACCGAAATGGAGCAGGTTGCGCACCATCTGGCGCTCGAGCGGCGACAAATCGCCTTTGGTGTCGGGGGCGGGATCATCCTCATGCGCGTCAATCGCTTCTTCAAGCTGCGCGCGGAGCGAGTCGTCGCCGGGATCACCGAAGATCAGCGCGCGGAACGAGCGCCATAACCCGCCTTCGTGGGTGCCGGCATCCCCGGCGCCGCTACTTTGGCCATCAGGCATAGGTGGTATTTCAGTCCTCTTGGTCGTGATATGGATCGTGGAGTCCGAGACTGTGTAGCACATCTCGCTCGATCTGCTCCATCGCCTGCGCAGCGCGATCGTCGATATGGTCGTAACCGAGCAAGTGCAGCGTGCCGTGGACGATCAGGTGCGTCGCGTGATCGGCGAGGCTGAGCCCTTTGTCGGCGGCTTCGGTCGCACAGGTTTCATGGGCGAGCACGATATCGCCGAGCAGCACTTCGCCATCGTCGGAATTCTGGGTGACGGTGTCGATGAGATCGGGCTGGATCATCGGGAAGGACAGCACGTTGGTGGGCTTGTCCTTGTGCCGATAGTCGCGGTTGAGCGCCTGCACCTCGGCATCGGTGGTGAGCCGGACCGAGATTTCGATCGTGGCGGAGGTTGTGATGAGTTCGCCATAGGGGGTGGCGGCGATCGCAGCATTTGCGGCGGACCGTGCGAGACTTTCCCACTCGACGACGGTTCCCCATGCATCGTCGCGGCTGAGTTCAACGATGACCATATCAGCGTTGCATCCTTGATGTCCGTCTGGGTGAAATCGTCGCCCTTGAACAGCAGGGCCGCTTCGTGTCGCCGCGCGACCGCATAAGTGAAGCAATCCCCGAAGTTCAGCGCCGCAGGATTAACGCCTTTGCCAAATCGCGCATGGGCATCCAAGGCTAGGTCCGCATCGGCAGGCTCGACCGCAACGATCTGCAACTCGGCGGCTGCAATGAAGTCGAACACAAGCCCGCGTGCTTCCGTCAGCGGCACCGCGCGCGCACTTTGCACGCCACGAGCAGCTTCCCAAACCGCGAGCGGCGACGTTATCCGAAGCGGGTCGTTGTTCAAGAATTCAGCAAAGGCGCCAGCCTCCGGCTCCTTCGCGATCATGGCAACGATCGCGGACGCATCGACGAAGATTGTCACAGTTCATCGTTCAACGAATCATAGAAGCGCTTGTCGGCCTTCAAGCCTGTCGGCAGAGGCAGCGGGTGATCTTGCCAAAATTTCTGCAACCAATCGGGCGCCGGGCTGCCGCGCGAATGCCGGTCGAAATAGTCTTTCACCGCCAGCTTGACGATCTCCGCCATCGGCGTGCCGCGCTCATCGGCAAGGCGCGCGATCAGCCGCACGACTTCCGCATCCTCGACAAGAAAGGGCGCAGATAAGGCCTGTTGTTCGGCACGGCTGGGCGGGTCGGCGGGGGCGTTCATGATGCACCCTCATACGCCTCCACAATCCGCCCGACAATCGGATGCCGCACCACGTCGCCAGCACCAAAGCGGCAGATTGACAGGCCCTCCACCCCCTCAAGCCGCCCGACCGCGTCGTTCAGGCCGCTCGCGTTCATGCCGCCGGGCAAGTCGGTTTGCTTGGGATCGCCGCAAACCACCATGCGGCTGTTCTCGCCGAAGCGGGTGAGGAACATCTTCATCTGCGCAGGCGTGGTGTTCTGCGCTTCGTCGAGGATGATGAAGGCGTCGGCCAGCGTGCGCCCGCGCATGAAGGCGATCGGCGCGATTTCGATTTCACCGCTCGCGATCCGCCGCTCGACCTGCTCGGCGGGCAGGCAATCGTTGAGCGCATCGTACAAGGGGCGAAGGTACGGATCGACCTTCTCCTTCATGTCGCCGGGCAGGAAGCCGAGCTTCTCGCCCGCCTCCACCGCCGGGCGCGACAGGATCAGCCGCTGGATGCTGCCGGTGATCAGCTGTGCGACGGCTTGCGCGACCGCGATATAGGTCTTGCCGGTGCCCGCTGGCCCGAGCGCGAAGATGATGTCGTTGTTGAGCAGCTCGCGCATATAATGCGCCTGCGCGACGGTGCGCGGGACGATCGTTTTCTTGCGCGTGCGGATCATGATCGAGGGCGGGGCGGAGGCCTCCGCGCTGATGATGCCGTGCAGCGTCGGTTCGGCCGACATCGCGATCACCGCTTCGATCAGGCCGGTATCGATGATCTCACCGCGGATGATGCGGTTGTAGAGGCCATTGAGCACATCGCGCGCCGCCGCCACCGATTCGGCGGTCCCTTCGAGCCCGACCTTGTTGCCGCGCGCGGTAATGTACACGCCGAGTCGGTTTTCGAGGAGCAACAGGTTCTTGTCGAACTCGCCAAACAGCTGCGGCATCAGCTGGGGCCGATCGAAGGTCAGCTCGGCGCGGCTGCGATCACCGGATTGCGCGGGGACAGGCTTGCGGCTCATGCGGTTCCTTGGGGCAGGAGGAGGCTGAAAACAGGCGGGATCGGAACGGCTTGCGCGCTGTCGACGGGCCGCACCGGCCAATCGAGCCGGGGGTCGCGCAGGAGAGGCGGGCGTGCTGCATCCGTTGGCGAGTTTGGCAGATCGGCGGCGTGGGGGACAGGGGGAAAGTGCGCGCGCGATCTTGATAATAGTTGATAAACCGCTAGGTTCCCGTCACGGAGATGAGCCAATGATCAGTGCCGACTTAGGTATCCAGCTTGAGGGTTTCGTGACGAAGCTTGTCGAAACCGGTCGTTACAATTCCAAGAGCGAAGTGCTGCGCGAGGGCGTTCGTCTGGTGCAGGAGCGCGAGGCGCGGCTGGCGGCGCTCGATGCCTCGATTGCGCGCGGGCTGGATGATGCGGCGGCTGGGCGGACCCGGCCTGTGGACGCAGTGTTCGACCGGCTCGAAGCGAAGTATCGCGGCTTGGCCGACGCCGCTGAATGATCGTCGTCCTGACGGCGGAAGCCGAAAGCGATCTTGAGGCAATCGGCGATTATATCGCGCAGGACAATCCAGCCCGCGCTTTGACCTTTATCCGCGACTTGCGGGAACAGTGCGAGAGGCTGGCCGAGTTCCCGAACCGCTTTCCGTTGGTGCCGAGGTATGAGCGGCAGGGCGTGCGCCGACGGGTGTTCGGGAGCTATGCGGTGTTTTATCGAACAGAGGCGAGCCGGGTGGTTGTCTTCCATATTCTGCACGGCGCGCGGGATTATGAGGCGATTTTGTCGGAGTGAATTTTAGGGCGCAACGCTTTGCGGGCGGTAATTAGCTATTGTGCCCCCCCACCCTTGTTCTGGCGACTGACGGCCCGGAATTAGGTATTGTGTCCCCGGAATTCGTGTCCCCGGAATTCTTGCTGGCGACTGACGGCCCGGAATTAGGTATTGTGTCCCTGGAATTCTTAATTCTTGAGGTCGATTCAACTGCGGAACAGTGGGGCCCGGAAAAATAGCTTCAAGTATAGGCGTCCAGGGCGAGTATCGCGAGAAGTAGATCTCTACTTATTGTCATATCACAGCGTCCTCAAACCAATGAGATCACGAGGGTACTTTGCACTAAAAGACCCATCTTTTTCAAAATTGTGGCTCTCCATTTGCCGCAACCACCCCAACCGTCGCTCAAGCCCGGTCGTGACCGCGTCATCGGTCACTTCGACGGTGATACGTCGGAGACTAACCCCTGCACCAAAAATGGCAGCAAGGTTCGCCGTATCTACCCGTTCCACGCTTTTGGGATCGCGAATGTCCTTAAACTGTACTAGCTTGGGTAACACCGGCACTTGTTTGATCTGATTGTCTTCCCGCAATTGTTCAGTGCCGGTAATCGCCGCCACCTCGCCCTTCCATCCACGCATCCGCCGTATGCTTTCCAGCCAATCAGGCGAATCTTTCAACCGATCGGCAAAGGCGAACCAAGGATATTCCGCCGCATCGCTCAACCCACTGCCCGTCTCAAGCAATGCAAACAAAGTCTTACCGCCGGGCAAATCCACCGCAGCCGCCTCGCCCTGAAACGAAGCTCGCGTACCCCGCGCTTCAGGAGTTACCCAATCAGGGTTCTTTACCCCGCGTATCGCAATCACGCTCGATCCGGTCTTCAGGCCCTCAGGCGTATCAACCTCGACCGTCAGCCGATAGCGAAGTTCCTCCGACGGCGTTCCAAGCCCGCAGCCGGACACTGTTATCACGCCCGCAACGGCCGCAAAAAAGCCCAACGCCAGAGTCCTTCGGAGCATCACGGAGCTTCCTTCGCTATGCGCTGAACACGCATCACCCGTGCCCAGGCCCTCACCGCCAAAAGCGCGCCAAACGCCTTCAATTTCAGGCTTGCGACCCCGGAAATACCCAACAGATTCCCCCTCACCAGGACGCAAAGCACCAGAAATTGCTTGTGCGTCACGGTGGGCCCCGGAACAAGTCCGGGGTGACGGTTTAGGTTATGGCTGGGTCGGCCCGACCCGCTCCCCCATCACCGAATTCGCGCCTGCCTCCACAATCTCCACCTCAACCAAGTCCCCGATCGCTGCATCCCCCACCAGATGCACCGATTGCAGCCACGGGCTCTTGCCGATCAGCTGGCCCTCCAGCTTGCCCTTACGCTCCAGCAGCACGTCGCACCGCCGCCCCACCGTTGCGGCGTTGAACGCCGCCTGGTCGCGGTTGAGCGCGGCTTGGAGGCGTTGGAGGCGGTCGTCCATGACGTCTGGCGGCACTTGGTCGGCCATTGTCGCGGCGGGGGTGCCGGGGCGGGGGCTGTATTTGAAGCTATAGGCCTGGGCATAGCCGACCGCGTCGACCAGGCTCAGCGTCTGCGCGAAATCGGCTTCGGTCTCGCCGGGGAAGCCGACGATGAAATCGCCCGACAGCGCGATATCGGGGCGAGCGGCGCGGACGCGGTCGAGCAGGCGCAGATAGCTGTCGCGCGAGTGGCTGCGGTTCATCGCCCGCAGCACGCGGTCGCTGCCGGCTTGCACCGGCAAGTGGAGGAATGGCATCAGCTTCGCCACGTCGCGGTGCGCGGCGATCAGGCCGTCGGCCATGTCGTTGGGGTGGCTCGTCGTGTAGCGGATGCGCGCGAGGCCCTCGATCCGGTCGAGCGTGGCGATCAGGTCGTGCAGGGCCAGTCGACCTTGGGGCCCTTCATCCTCCCACGCATTCACATTCTGGCCGAGCAGCGTGATTTCCTTGGCGCCCGCGTCGACCAGCGCCTTGGCTTCGTCGACGATCGCGGCGGAGGGGCGGGATACCTCCGCGCCGCGCGTGTAAGGGACCACGCAATAGGTGCAGAACTTGTCGCACCCTTCCTGCACCGTCAGGAAGGCGCTCGGCGGCACACGGCGGCGCGCCGGGAGGTGGCCGAATTTCATGTCGACCGGCATGTCGGTGTCGAGCGCGGCCTCGCCCCGGCTCGCGCGCGCGACCAGATCGGGCAGGTTGTGATAGGCTTGCGGGCCGACGACGACATCGACTTTCGCGCGGCGGACGATCTCTTCGCCCTCGGCTTGCGCCACGCAGCCCGCGACGGCGATCATCGGGTTGTCGCCGTGTTTGCGCAGGCGGCCGATGTCCGAATAGACTTTCTCGGTCGCTTTTTCGCGGATGTGGCAGGTGTTGAGGATGACGAGATCGGCGGCGTACTGGTCGTCGGTCGCGGTCAGCCCTTGCGCGGCCATTAGCTCGCCCATCCGGTCGCCGTCATAGACGTTCATCTGACAGCCGAAGGACTTGACGTGAAAGGTTTTGGGGGGAGCGTTCATTGGCGGGGCTATAGCGGGGTGGGCGCGGGGGGACAAATGGCGACGTTGGCGCTTGGGGCGGAGGTTGATTGGTTCACGCGAAGGGCGCGAAGATGCGCGAAGTTCGCGAAGAGGGCGGGACTTGCGGCGCAGCCGTTAGCCGACTTTCGTCGCGGTCTCCCGGTCGATCGGCGTGAATTGGCTTCGCGCCCTTCGCGAACCTTCGCGGGCTTCGCGTGAACCTGGCGTGCTCAACCCTCTACTGAAGTCTCGGCTGGCACCTCATAAGCCACCCCCGGCGGCACCGTCGCGAGCGCGTCGTGGCCCGGAAACGGGCGCAGCGGCTTGCCGAGGATGCGTTCCATCGCCTCGGCGATCCGCCGCCGCGCTTCGGCGCTGATGGCTTTGCGGCCCGGATAGTCGCGCGGGTTGAAGGGTTCGAGGAAATGGACCGTCACCGGGAAGCTGCCCTTGCGGTTCAGCACGCGGAAGGCGTTGTCTTGTCCCTCTTCGACCCCGACCCAGGCGATTTCCTGCGCGGCCGCGCCATAATCGAGCGCAATCGGCTGGACGAGAATGCCCGGCGGCGGCGGGTCAAGCACCGCGAGCAGGCTCGGCTTGAACGGCAGCAACGACAGGCCGTCGGTGGTTGTCCCTTCCGGGAAAATCGTGATCGCCCAGACATCGGCAAGCGCTTCGCGGAGCTGGTTGATCTGTTCGGCGACCCCCATCCGGTCGGCGCGGCTGACGAACACGGTGCGGTTCATCTTCGCCAGCCAGCCGACGATCGGCGCATCGGCCAGCTCGGCCTTGGCGATGAAGGCGGTGCCATTGGCGCTGGCGATCACCGGGATGTCGAGCCAGCTCAAATGATTGGCGACGAAGAACACTTCGCGCTTCAGCGGCACGCCGACCCACCGGCGCCGCACGCCGCAAATGCGCGTGGTCGCGATCATGAACCAGCGCGGCCACGGCGACGACAGGCGGAACAGGCGCCACAGCCCGTGCGGGATCGCGCAGGCAATCACCAGTCCGGCCAGCAGGAGCGTGCGCAGGATAAAGCGAGCCCAGCCGGCGGCGTCAGCCCTTGCGGTCAAGCGCAACGCCGTAAAGTTCCATCCGGTGGTCGACGAGGCGGAAGCCGAGCCGTTCGGCAATCAGCTTCTGCAATTGTTCGAGTTCGGGATCGACGAATTCGATGACCTTGCCGGTCTCGACATCGATCAGATGATCGTGATGCGCTTCGGGTGCGGGTTCGTAGCGCGAGCGGCCATCGCCGAAATCATGCCGGTCGAGAATGCCGGCCTCTTCGAACAGCCGGACGGTGCGATAGACGGTCGCGATCGAAATGCCGGGGTCGATGGCGGAGGCGCGCTCATAGACTTTTTCGACGTCGGGATGGTCTTCGGCGTCGGACAGCACGCGCGCGATCACCCGGCGCTGATCGGTGATCCGCAGCCCCTTTTGGTTGCACAGCGCTTCCAGATCGATTTTTCGCGCCAAAGCCTTCGCCCGATTCCCTTGTCCGGCATTTTCTGCCCGGCATCTTCTAGCGGCGAAGCGCGACGGCGCAAAGTGCTCCCGCCCGATCATCGCGATCAAGGGCGGGAGCGCGTGTCGGCTTAGCGAACGACCTTGCGACGCTTGGTACCGAGACCGATCTTCTTGGCGAGCGTGCGACGCTGCTCAGCATAGTTGGGCGCGACCATCGGATAGTCGGCGGCCAGGTTCCACTTGGCGCGGTACTGCTCAGGGGTCATCTGGTAATGCGTCATCAGGTGGCGCTTGAGCATCTTCAGCTTCTTGCCGTCTTCAAGGCAGACGATGTAGTCGGGCTTGATCGACGCGCGCACCGAAACGGCAGGCTCCTGCTTGACTTCAGGTTCGACCACCGGATCGCCGAGATTGGCCAGTGCAGCGTGAACATTGGCGATGAGGACCGGCAAGTCGGAAACGGCGACGCTGTTGTTGCTGACATGGGCGGCGACAATATCGGCGGTGAGCGTGATCCAGGTTTCCTGCATGTCGTTACGGGCGTCCATCTTGTTTCCTTTTTGAATACGTAAGGCCATCTTTGGGCCTTGACACTGCGCCTATCGTACCAAGCGCGGCGTTACGCAAGCAAAAATCAGAGTGACTCCTGTCAAACTCGCACGATCTGACAACGAAAAGTGCAGGCATCGTACAATTGACCGCCTTGGCCGCGATAATATCCCCGACGTTCACCGACTTTGGTAAACCCTAAAAGACGATAGAGCTCGATCGCATCGTTGTCGGCACGTACTTCGAGAAACAGCGATTTGACGGTACGCTCGCGGACATCGTTCAGGACAGATCGCAAAAGAGCACCGCCTACCCCGTTTCGCCGCACGCGTGGGTCGGTTGCGAGCAGGAGCAACTCCGCCTCTTCGCCCATCGCGCGGGTGATCGCAAAGCCGACGGTTACGCCATTTATACTTGCGAGCGTCAGCCAGACTCCGGGCATCGCCATGATGCCCAGGCACTGGCCGCGCGTCCATGCTTCACCATATTTGGGATCAAAGGCACGCCGCATAATCGCGTCGACGGTGCCCAGGTCCGCCGCGCTGCCGCTGCGCAGCTCGATCAGGTTGAGCGTCGAACTCACGCCGCCGCCATCGGCTTGGCATCAGGGGCACGTCCATAGATCGGGCTGGGAGCGAGCGTCCTGTAGGCCGCCGGCAGCAGCCGCGCATCGGCGGCACGCGGCAGACGGTCATGGCCGGCAAGCGCCGCCGTCAGCGGTGCCAAAAACCGCCGCCCGCTGCCGATCGCAGGCAGACTGCCAATGGCGGCGAGCGCGGCGTGCGGGAGCAGCGATTGCTGCGGCGCATGCTCGGCAAGGGGCGCGGTGAACGACTGCATGAAGACTTCGCCATGCCCGCCCTCGATCACGACCGCAAGCATCGGCAGCCCCGGTTCATCGGCAAAGGCCGCCGCGGCAATCAACGGCAGCGACGAATAGCCGCTGAGCTTTGCGCCCCAACCGAAAGCGAGCGCGCGCGCCGCTGCCAGCCCGACACGAATGCCGGTGAAGCTGCCGGGGCCGCAATCGACCAGAATATGCGGTGCGCGCCCGCCGTCGGGCAGCGCCGCGATCATCGGCAGCAGTTGTTCGGCGTGGCCGCGCCCGACAATTGCATGGTTTTCGGCGATCAGCCTGTCGCCGTCGAGCAACGCCACCGAACAGGCGGCGGTCGCCGTTTCGATCACGAGCGTGCGCATCGAACCGGCGTCGGCGAGGATCAGCGGCGCGGCCGCGGCTTGGCGCCGGGGGCATTGGGCTTGGACTTGGCGGGCGCGGTCGCGGGCTTCGGCGCGCTCGCGGTGGGCTTGGCAGGGGCGGCACCGGGCAGCACGACTTCGGGGCCAAGATCGGCGGGCGGTGCGGACGGCGTCACCGGCGCCGCGACATAAGCCGGTGGATTGTCGGCGGCGATCCAGGCGTGGAGAATGCGCGACGGGGTGATCGGCGGTTCGCCGCGCTCGATCGCATCGACATATTGCATGCCGTCGATCACACGGCCGAACACGGTGTATTTATTGTCGAGCTTCAGCGTCGGTTCGAACACGATGAAGAACTGGCTGTTGGCGCCGTTTTCGGCGACGGCCACTTCTTCGGGTGGGGCGCCATCCCGCGCGCCGGGGCGCGCCGCCGAGACGGCACCACGTACATGCGGCAGATAATTGAACTCGGCCTTCACATTGGGCATGTCCGATCCGCCGGTACCATTGCCTTTGGGGTCGCCGGTTTGGGCCATGAAGCCTTCGATGACGCGGTGGAACAGCAGCCCGTCGTAGAAATGCTTGCGGGTCAGCGTCTTGATGCGATCGACCATCAGCGGCGCGACATCGGGGCGCAGCAGGATCGTCACACGGCCACCGGTCGACAGGTCGAGATAAAGCAGGTTTTCCTTGTCGCTCACATTGGGCGCGGGGTGGACGCTCGGCACATATTGCGCCGTCGCGGGGCTGGCGACGAACCAGCCGAATGCCGCCATCAAGCAGACAAGAAAACGCATCACATCCCCATAACCAAGACCCGGACAGGCTCGCGCTTAGAGCAAATCGCCAAGCGCGCCAACGCTAACATCGGCGCACTGACCCGATCGGCGCGATCAGCTGCCGAGGCGGCCGATCCGGTTGACGCGCGCCGCGACTTCGATTGCGACGCGGGGCGGCACGAATTTGGTGATTGGCCCGCCGTACATCGCGATTTCCTTGACCCAGCGGCTCGCAATGGGCTGGAGCGATACATCGGCCATCAGGAAGACGGTCTCGATACCGTCGTTGATTTGCTGGTTCATCCCCGTCATCTGGAACTCATATTCAAAGTCCGACACGGCGCGCAGGCCGCGGACGATGACCGTCGCCCCTTCGCGTTCGGCAAAGTCCATCAGCAGCGAATCAAAGCTGACGACGTGAATCTCGCCTTCGAGATCGGCCACTTCGCGCTGGATGATCTCCATCCGCTCGTCGAGTGAGAACATCGGCGACTTCGAAGGATTGGTCGCAACGCCGACAACCAGCCGATCGACCAGCTTTGCACCGCGCCGGATGATGTCCATATGCCCCAGCGTCACCGGGTCAAAGGTGCCCGGGTAAACGCCGGTCCGGACGCTCAACGGTCGCGTTCCAGCGTGAAGCGCGCGATGTCGCGCAGCAGATCGGCTTCGGCGCCATAGCTGTGCAAATGCGTCAACGCCTGATCGACCAGCATCCGCGCCTGTTCGCGCGCGCGGTCGACGCCGAGCAGCGACAGGAAGGTTTCCTTGCCGGCATCGGCATCCTTGTGGAGCCGCTTGCCCATCTTGGCTTCGTCGCCTTCGTGATCGAGCAGATCGTCGGCAATCTGGAACGCAAGGCCGACGTCGCGGGCATAGCCGCGCAGGCTCGTGCGCCCCTCGGGCGGCACCTTGCCGAGAATCGCCCCCGCTTCGACCGCGCTGGCGATCAGCGCGCCGGTCTTGAGCGCCTGAAGCCGCGTCACGGCGAGCAGATCGAAGTTCGATCGTTCGGCCTCGATATCCATCATCTGGCCGCCCGCCATGCCCGATGGCCCCGCCGCACGGGCGAGATCGAGCACCAATTCGGCGCGCACGAACGGATCGGCATGCGTCGCCGGGTCCGACAGCACTTCAAAGGCGAGCGCGTGCAGGCAATCGCCCGCCAGAATCGCGGTCGCTTCGTCGAAGGCCTTGTGCACGGTCGGTTTGCCGCGCCGCATATCGTCATTGTCCATCGCCGGCAGATCGTCATGGATCAGCGAATAGACGTGGATGCATTCGATCGCGAGGCCCGCGCGTCCCGAACAATCGCGGTCGACGCCGAACAGCCGCGCCGTGGCGTGGGTCAGCAGTGGGCGCAGCCGCTTGCCGCCGCCAATCGCTGCGTGGCGCATCGCCCGGTAGAGATCGGCGCGTGGATCGTCCGGCACTTCGAGCAACGCGTCGAACCGACGATCGACTTCATCCGATACGTCGGCAAGCGCCGCTTTCAACGACATCGAGGCCTCCCCCATCTTGCTATCAGCCCGCGGCAAAGGATGTGGTTCCGGTCGGGCGGCCGTCCGGATCGAGCCGGATCGCTTCGATGCGCGCCTGCGCCGCGTCGAGCCGTTCGGCGCAGCGTTGGCGCAGCAAATTGCCGCGTTCGTAAAGAGCAATCGACGCGTCGAGCGGTTCATCGCCGCTTTCGAGCCGCGCTACGATGCGTTCGAGTTCGCGCAACGCGTCCTCAAACGCCATTTCTTCGATGGGCAGTGCCGGTTCCATCTTGCTGCTATGGGGCAGGCAGGCGAGGAGGGTCAAGAAGCAGCACGGACCCGCAAAGCATTGCGATGCGTTTGGCGTACGAAATCGGGAAGAGGAAGAGCATGTTTCAAAGCATTAACCCGGCCACTGGCGCCCCCGGCGACGCGATTCGCGAACTGACCGCCGACGAGGTTGAGGAACGGATCGCGCGCGCGGCCAGCGCCTGGCACGAGTGGCGCACGACCGACCTCGGGACGCGCGCCGCGCTGCTCGAAGCGATTGCCGAGCAGTTCGATGCCCACGCCCACGCCCTTGCCGAAATCGCGACGCGCGAAATGGGTAAGACCTTGAAATCGGCGCTTGCCGAGGTGCAGAAATGCGCGGGCGGCTTGCGCTATTATGCGCAGAATGGCCCGGCGATGCTGGCGGATATCGACGTGCCACTCGCCAGCGGTCGCGCGCGCCAGCAATGGCTGCCGATCGGCCCGGTGCTGGCGGTGATGCCGTGGAATTTCCCTTATTGGCAGGTCGTCCGCTTCCTCGCGCCGACGATCATGGCGGGCAATGTCGGCCTGTTGAAACATGCGTCGCTGACCCAAGGCTGTGCCGCCGCGATCGAGGAAATGGTGATCGCTGGCGGCGCGCCCGCCGGGCTGTTCCAGAATCTGGCGATTCGCAGCAGCGCGGTGCAGGCCGTGATCGAAGACCCGCGCATCGCCGCCGTCACGCTGACGGGGAGCGAGGAAGCGGGCGCGCGCGTTGCCGAGACGGCGGGGCGGGTGCTGAAGAAAGTCGTGCTCGAACTCGGCGGGTCGGACCCGTTCATCGTCATGCCTTCTGCCGATCTCGACAAGGCGGTTGCGGCAGCAGTGACCGCGCGTATCCAGAATGCGGGCCAGTCATGCATCTGCGGCAAGCGGATGATCGTCCATGCCGACATCCACGACGCCTTTCTCGACCGCTTCACGGCGGCAATGGCGGCGGTGAAGGTCGGCGATCCGATGGATGCCGCCAATGATATCGGCCCGCTGTCGAGCGACGAGCAGCGCGACACCGTGCTCGGTCAGCTCGCACAGTTTCAGGCGGCGGGCGCCAAGCTGGTCGGTGGCGAACCATTGCCGGGCAAGGGCGCTTATATGACCCCGGGCGTCCTGACGCATGTGCCCCCCGATCATCCGGTCGCGCAGGAGGAAGTGTTCGGCCCCGTCGCGATGGTCTTTGCGGTCGCCGACATCGACGCGGCGATTGCGCTGGCGAATGACGTGCCGTTCGGGCTTGGGTCGAGTGTCTGGACCAATGATCCGGCCGAGCAGGACCGTTTTGCGCGCGACATCGAAGCCGGGATGACCGCGATCAATCAGGTGCTCGCCAGTTCGCCCGAAGTCGCGTTCGGCGGCATCAAGCGATCGGGTCATGGCCGCGAGCTTGGCCCGTGGGGGCTGCACGAGTTCATGAACCTGAAAACGGTGATGATCGCCTGAAATGGTGCGGCCTTGTGGAACGAGGCTATGGCGGGCGCATCGGGCAGGCTAAGCTGGCATCACGGCGTGAGACTCAATGAGGAGACAAGGCATGCGGATCGCAATCACCGGGCTGATGATGGTCACACTGGGCGGGGCGGCGATGGCCGGGTTCGCGGCGAAGAAGCTGGGCGCGCCGCTCGCCGGGGGGCGGACTGCGGTGGCGCTGTTGAAGACGCCCGATGGCCGCGATGCGGGGCGCGCCACGGTGCGCGAAGTCGTCGGCGGCATGCGCGTGACGGTCGACGCACGCGGCTTTACGCCGGGTGATCACGGTGTCCATATCCACACCGTCGGGCGCTGCGACGCCCCCGATTTCATGACCTCGGGCGGGCATTGGAACCCGACCGGCACCAAGCATGGATCGATGAACGCGATGGGGCCGCATGAAGGCGATCTGCCCAATTTGGTGATCAGCACCGACGGGCGCGGCACCGTGGGTGTCGTGGTGCCGGGCGCGCTGTTCGATGGCCTGGTCGACGCCGATGGCAGCGCGATGGTGGTGCATGCGAAGGCCGATGATCTGGTCACTGACCCTTCGGGCAATAGCGGCGCGCGCGTGGCGTGCGGGGTTTTCGCGAAGAGCTAGGCCCTATGGGGCTGAAGGGCATACCCTCAATCCGTTCGTGCTGAGCTTGTCGAAGCACTGTCCTTCTTATTCCCGCCGGTGGAAAATAAGGACGGCCCTTCGACAAGCTCAGGGCAAACGGGGAAGTGGGACAACCCGGTAGATGAGCCGGACTAAATCACCTCACCCGCTGCCCTGGCCCGCGCTTCGCGATTGGCTTCGGCGGCGGGGACGAGGCGATAGGCCATGATCGCGGCGGCCAGCGTGACGGGCACCGTCACCAGCATCGACAACACCCCGACCGACAAGCTGCCCGACAGCGTCGAGACGCGACCCGCCAGATACGGCCCGAGCGCGAGCCCGAGCAACGTGGTGCCGATCAGGAAGGTGCCCGTCGCCGTGCCGCGCATCCGGGGCATCACCAGATCCTGCGTGGTGGCGGCCGCCGCGCCGAGCGCGCAGCTCGCGCAGGCCTGTGCCGGGAACAGCATCAGGTAGAAGAGCGTGATGTTGGTGGTGGTGAAGGCGCTCGCGATCGCCAGCGAGGGCACGACCGCGCCGAAGATCACCACCAGCAGCCGCCCCGCCGGATTGCGCTGGCGCAGGCGATCAGCGACCAGCCCGCCGATCGTCACGCCCAGAAAGCCCGACATCGCGCCCATCCCGCCGATGATGAACCCCGCTTCGGCCGGTGTCGCGCCCAGCACGCGGATGGCATAGGGCGGCGCCCAGAAGGTGACCGTGTAGCTGAGGAACGCGTTCAAGCCATAGGCGACGACGGTAAACAGGAACGCCGGATTGGCGACGATGAGCGCGAACGTCGGCGCGTCGCGTCGCTTGAGCGAACTCGCCCAGGAAAAAACGGCATAGACGCCAATGCCGATCGCCACCCATTGCGGCACCGGCTCGCCAAGCGCGACGAGGCCGCTGACAAGACCCGCAATCAAGGCGAGTCCGGCGACGTTGTTGATGAAGGCCCGCGCGCCGCCCTGCGCCGCGCCGATCAGCGTCAGCGGCGGCACGATCGTGACAAGCTCGTTCAGGAAAGCGCGAAACGGCGCGGGGTGCGGCGGTGGCGCGGGCAGCCCCTCCGACTGGCCACGCGACGGTTCGCGCAAGGTGAAGATCACCAGCGCGAGCAGCAATCCGGGCAGGCCGACGATCAGGAACGCTGCCTGCCAGCCGACCAGCCCGAGCGGCCCGCCGCCCGGATAGGCCTGATTCCAGCCTTTGACGATCAATCCGCCAATGCCGAGCGAAATGCCGCCGCCGACGTACAGTCCGGCCGAATAAATCGCGAGTGCGGTCGCGCGCAGCCGCTTCGGGAACCAGTCGGAAATCAGCGAATAGGCCGACGGGCTTGCGGTCGCTTCGCCAATACCGACGCCGATCCGCGCGCCCGCCAGCGCGGTGCCGCTGCGAGCGAACCCTGACAGCGCGGTCATCGTCGACCACAAAGCCAGACCCAAGGTCATCAGCCGGACGCGGTGCCAATTGTCGGCGAGCCGCCCGAGCGGAATGCCGAACAGCGCGTAAAACACGCCGAACGCGGTGCCATAGAGGAAGCCCAGATCCTCGTCGCGCAGGTGCAGGTCGCGTTTGATGTCCTCGGCCAGGATCGAAATAATCTGCCGGTCGACGAAATTCAGGACGTAGACGAAGAACAGGATGGCAAGGACATACCAGGCATAGGTCGGCGTCCTGGGGACACCGTCAGACGTTGTTCCCGTGGCTGGTTCGTCCATGTCGGCTCCCGATCAATTGCGCTGCCTTGCGGCTAGCAGAGCGAAGCGCCGAAGCGGAAGCGCTTTTCTCAGCCCAGCGGCCAGCGCGCGACGATGTCGTACGCCGATCCGCCGGTGCCGAGATGGCTTTCGTAGAGGATTAGGTGCGGCATTACGAAGGGTTCGCTCGACAGCGCGGCGTGCCGGGCGAGGAAAGCATCGATTGCCGGACCAGCGCCCTGACTGCGCGGCAGCCGCGCGAGCGTGATGTGGGGCACGAACGCGCGCCCTTCCGGCGGCAGGCCGATCGCCACCAGCGCGCGATCGACCTTCTTGTGGAGCGCGGCGAGCGGCTCGGTCGGACGCAGCCCCACCCACAGCGTGTCGGTGCGTCCGTCGCGGTCGAATCGGCCGACCCCGGCGAGCGCCACGTCGGGGATGCAGGCCTGCACGCGGCTCATCGCCAGCGCCACCTCATCGGCGACTCGCGCGTCGACTTCGCCGATATAGCGCAAGGTCAGGTGGAGCTGATCATCATGCTGCCACCGCGCGGCGGGCACATCGGCCATCACCGCGCGGAGCGCGATCCGGATCACGGCCGGGGGTTGCAAGCCAATGAAAAGTCGATGCATTATTGGCAAATCCCAAAGTTTGTGCCGACGCTGGCCTTGGGCCCATCATTCACTTGGCGTTAAGCCGCGAGGAATAGGCGCATTTCTATAAGCCGCTTGGGAAAGGGCAATCGCGGGTTTCGCTTGAAAGACGCCGCCGAAACCCCGATATTCGTAACAACCGGCATTGGGCCGGTCAAAGGAGTTGGTTCGAAATGGCAAACTGGTCTGATCCCCGGCCGAACGCCGCTGCATATTCGGCGGGCGCCGACGCGCGCAGTGCCGCGTACGACGCGGGGCTGCGGTCCTACATGCTGTCGGTCTATAATTATATGGCGTCGGCAGTGCTGCTCACCGGCATCATCGCGCTGGGCTTTGCGGCCAGCGGTATGGCCGAGCAAGTCTTTCGCACGGCGCCGCTGATCGGCTTCGCGCTGAAGCTTGCGCCGCTCGGCTTCGTTTTCGCGTTGAGCTTCGGCCAGGCACGGATGTCGCCCGCAACGCTGCAAGCGATGTTCTGGGGCTTTGCAGTCGCCATGGGTCTGTCGATGTCGACGATCTTCCTGCAGTATACGAGCACGTCGATCGCGGGCGCTTTCTTCGCGACGGCAGCGGGCTTTGCGGGGCTTAGCCTCTATGGCTACACCACCAAGCGCAACCTGACCGCGCTGGGCAGCTTCCTGATCGTCGGGCTGGTGGGCCTGATTGTCGCGAGCCTCGTCAATGTGTTCCTGCACTCGGGGCCGCTGTCGCTGGTGATCAGCGTGATCGGCGTGCTGATCTTCGCTGGCCTGACGGCCTATGATACGCAGCGGACCAAGGCGCTCTACGCCGAGGTCGCGGGCACCGAATGGGAAAGCCGCAGCATCATCATGTCGGCGCTCAATCTGTACCTCGACTTCATCAACATGTTCCTGTTCATCCTTCGCCTGTTCGGCAGCAGCCGCAACTAAGCGAACGGGCGATCAGCCTGACATCGAAGGCCCGGCGGGGAGACTCGCCGGGCCTTTTTCGTGGCAGTGCGACATGCGCGTTTGCCAGCAAATGGCTCGTTACAGATGTAACGATCGAAGCTTTTTGTGCGGTACAGCGTAATCTAATTGCATAGGATGTGCAGATATGATGTCTTTGCCAACGCGGGGCTGGTGATCGTCAACACGGCGTTAACCAACCACGGGGCATGATGCCCGCGTCAAATGGAGCCGATAGGACGACGACATGAGCGCACGGATGAAGCCAGCCGCCGGGGCAATGACCCTCGCCGAAATGAAGGAATTTGCGGGGTTCGCCTCGGCCACGCAGCGCTATGTCCGCCGTTCGCTCGACATCGGGCTCGACCGGGAGGATGCACTCCAGCGCTGGTCGCGCGACGTTGTCGAGGCTGCGAGCATTCGCGCGCAATACCGCCTTTACGACCGGTTGCCCGACATCCGTGCGACCGTGCCGGCCGAAAGCGGACTCGACCGCGTTGATGCCTTTCTCGGCCAATTGGTCACGCTCAGTGCGTTCGATCTCGGCCAGGGGCGGCTGACGAGCTTTTCCGCCTATCGCTTCCTTTATGAACGGCTGATCGGCGCGCAGGTCCGTCCATGGCTCCCGGCCGCTTTCTGCGCGGCGGCGGCGATGCCGCATCTGCAACCCGACATGCGCCGCAAGCTGCTCCAGTCGATCAGCGAAGCCGCCGCGACCGCGCAGGGCTGGTCAACGCGCGAGCCTGCCTTCTTCCCTTATTGGGTCGAAAAGGTCGATTCGGCAGCGATGCACTAACCCTTACGGGCGTTGGATTGGGATTTCCCTTGATCCGTTCGTGCTGGTGATCAGGTCGTCAAGCCCCCCGGGCTTGACTGAAACGTCCGGGGGACGTTTCGCCTGTTCACTGTCGAAGCACCGTCCTTCTTCTTCGGACCGCCGGAAAAGAAGAACGGCCCTTCGACAAGCTCAGGGCGAACGGTGGAGCAGCGATGCACTAAGCGCGTTTGGCGTCGCTCAGCCGCTCGGCGGTGACGGGATAGCCTGCGTCGTCGGGAATGCAGAGATAGTCGGCGCCATCGCGATTTTCGGTCCACGGCGTGATCATCGGCGTGCCGTGGTGCACCGCATCGGCGACGGCATCCTCGAATCCGGCATATTGCGCGAGCCGCTCAAGATTGCGGCGCGTCGGGAAAATGATGGTCACCCGCCCCGCATCAGCATCATCGAGCACGGCTTGCGCGCTTGCCCAGAAGACGCGGGTGTTCTCGGTCGCGTCGACCACGGGCGCAGGCGCGCCCTCGGGCAGGCGCGCGACGAAGAACATCGTGTCGAAAATGCGCATGTTGGCATGGCGCGGGCACCAGCGTGCGAACGGCGTCAGTGCCGCCGGGTCGAGCCGCAGGCCATGCGCCACCAGCAATTCGCCAAAGGCGGCGCCGTGATGCAGCCCGCTGCGGATTGCGGCGAGCTGGAGCGCGTCGGGCTGCGGCGTCAGGCCGACGGCGACCCCCGCTTCCTCGATCATCTCGCGGATCGCGGCGATGCGCGCGGCGCCGTGTTCGTCGCCCGACAAGTCGCGGAGCGCGAGCGCGCGGTCCTCGGCATCGACGCGCCCGCCCGGAAACACCAACGCGCCCCCGGCAAAGGCCATCGCGGCGGCGCGCTCAACGATGAGGATCTCCGGCGGGCCGTCGCCGCTTGCGCCAAACAGCACCAGCGTGGCGGCCGGAATCGGATCGGCATAAACGGTATCGCTCATGCGCCCACCCTAGGGCAGGGGCGGCGGGGGTCCAGCGCCTTTCGCGTCAGGCCGCAAGCGCGAGCTGGTCGCGACCACCCGCTTTGGCGCGGTATAGAGCCTCATCGGCGGCGCGCATCAGCTGCAACCGCGACGAGGTCGGGGTAATTTCGGCAACGCCCGCGCTAACCGTGACCGTCACTTCGGCCCCGCTCGGCGCGCGCGTGATGTCGCCCGCAATCGCCTGGCGGACGCGCTCACAGATGCGTACGGCATCGTCGAGGGTGGCGCCATCGAGGATCAGGCCGAATTCCTCGCCGCCCAACCGGGCAACATGGTCGTTGCCGCGCACCGTGCGCACAGCGGCCGCAGCAAAGGTTTCGAGCACCAGATCGCCGACCGCGTGGCCATGTGCGTCGTTGACCCGCTTGAAGAAATCAATGTCGAACAGCGCGATGCAGCCAAAGCTTTTGTTCTGGCGCCGATCGTCGATCTTGCGGTCGAGCAGTGTGTCGAACCGGCGGCGATTGGACAGGCCGGTGAGCGGATCGGTCGACGCCGCATGCGCCAGCTTGAGCTCAAGCGCCTTCCGCACCGATACGTCGCGAATCGCGGTCACCCAGCCCGACAACTGGCCCGCGTCGTCGAAGGTGCCCCGGGTATGCGCTTCATACCAGCGCGCCTCGCCCGATGCGGCGCGCGCGCAATATTCGACCGTGGTCGGGCTGCCGGCGCGGGCATTGGCCTGATTGATGGCGGCGCCCATCGTCGCGCGGTCAGGGCCACAGGCCAAGTCGTGCGGCATGTGACCGATCATCTCGGCGCCGTCGAATCCGGTGACTTCGCGCGCCGACGGCGAGACATAGGTGATGGTGCCGCTGCGATCGAGCGTGACGATCATGTCGGTCGAGCTTTCGGTGATCAGCTTGTAGCGCGCCTCGCTGTTGTGCAGCCGCCGGAAGATGTCGCGGCGCTGGGTGAGTTCGGCGGCAACCGGCAGCACTGTTAACACAGTGACCGCGAGATATAATTGGAACAGCCGGACATGATCCGTCACCGATCCATCGACCAGATTAAGCGGGCCGTGCCCACTCGCCGTCAGCGTGGCGCCGACGACGCCAAGAATGACCACCGCCAGCGCGCTGCCGACCTGTTCGAGCCGGAAAGTGATCACCATCAACGGCAGAATCGGCAGGAACAGCAGCGGGACGGTCGAAACGTTGAACACGAACCCGCTGAACCCCGCCATGGTCGTCAGCAGGATCGCTGCCTCGATCCGCTGGGCGGGCGTAGCATCGTGCCACCAGCGCGCAATGTCGCCGCGCAGCAGCAGCACCAATACGGGGGTGCAGGTCAGCGTGCCGAGCCCGTGACCGACCAGCCACGACCGGAATTCGACACCAAGGGGCTGGCCGACCACCAGCGACGCAATCGCTGCGCCCGGCAAGCCTGCGATTGCGGGCGCCATCAGGCCCGCGACCAGCGCAAAGGCGATAATGCCTTCGAATGAGTAGAGGAAGGAATTGGCCCGCCGCAACCGCCGGAGCACTAGCGTTGCGACGACGGCTTCGCCGACATTGATCAGCGCAAAGGGTAGGGCGACGGCGATACCGAAGCCGAACAGGCTGGTCGCCAGAAAGCTCGCGACAAAGCACGCCGCAATGGTGGCGCGCCGACGCTGGCGATCGGCATTGCTGAGTTCGGCGACCAGCAGCGAGGTCGCGATCCACAAAGTCGCCAGTCCGCCGTCGAACCGGGTCATCAGCATCATCACCGATGCAGCGACAAAATAGCCGCTGCCGAGCCACGCCGCGCGCGCCCAGACCGATCGATCAGTGCCGTTCGCTTGTAAAATGCGCGCAATCATGCCGCAGTCTATACCGCGCGTTGGTTAAGCTATTCTTTGAGGCGGGCGAAGCGTTTAGGGTAAATTTGACGGGGGTGTGATCGGGCACCCCGGCAGCGAGAGGCGCAACATATGATCTATATTCTGCTCAATCTGCTGCCGATCGCGGTCGCGACGATCATTGGCCTGGCGATTGGCTATGCGTGGCATGTAACGCTCGGCGGTGGCGGGCGGATTGGTGGTGGCACCGTCGCGCTGGCGGCGGCAGGCGAATTCTGGCTGGCGGCGATCCTGGCGGGGGCGCTGATCCTCGCCCCGCCCAAGGCCGATCCCTGGGTGATGGCGATCGGCAGCGCTGTCGTGATCTGGGCGGGGTTCGTGCTGCCCGCCGTCGCGATCAGCCTCGCGCATCGCCGCGTGGCTGTGGGCGGCGTGATCAGCGAGGCGCTGCACTGGCTGGTGGTGATGACCGTGCAGGCGGTGGCGATGAAAGCGATCGGCCTCGTGCCCCCGCCGGTGGGCAGTTAGCGTGCTTCCTCCTGCACGCGCAGCGTCGCGAGGGCTGCGAGCACCATCACCCCGGCCGCAAATGCCATTGTCCAGATCGGCTGCCCCGGAAACCAGGCCTTCATCGCCGATCCCATCAGCGTCGAGACCAACAGTTGCGGGATGACGATGAAAACATTGAACAGCCCCATGTAAATGCCGAGCTTGGCCTGCGGCAGTGACGAGGCGAGGATTGCATAGGGCATCGCAATAATCGACGCCCAGGCGATGCCGATCCCGACTTCGCTGATCAGCAGCAGTTCGGGCGAGCGGATGAAGAAGAAGCTGGCATAGCCCGCCGCGCCGCAGAGCAGGCCGATCATATGCGTGCGTACCTTGCCGAACCGGCGCGCGAGCAGTGGCAGCAATGTCAGCGCTGCAACCGCCGAGACGCCATTATAGGTCGCGAACAGCACATCGACCCAATTGCCCGCGCGCTGGAACGCCGCGCTCGTCGTGTCGCTTGTCCCATAGGAATATTGCGCGACGATTGCGGTCGTGTTGATCCACATGATGAACAGCGCCGACCAGCTGAAGAACTGGACCAGCGCGAGCCGCTTCATCAGCACCGGCATGCCCGAAAAGTCGCCGACGATATGCCCGAGCATCGACGCCCCGCGCCCGGCGCGGGCGAGCCGGATCGCGATAATGCTCGCGATGCCGTAAGCGATCAGCAGGCCGCCGAGCAGGTACATTTCCTGCTGGAGCGCAAAGCGATAGACGAAGAGTAATACCGCGATACCGCCCGCGACCCACGCAAAACTGCTCGTCAGCGTGCGCGCGGCGAGCAGGCGGATTGTCTCGCCCTGGTCGTGTGTATGGCCGCCGTCGAACGCCGCCATTTCGTCGGGGCTGTACTCGCGTGTTGACACCACCGTCCACACGACCGCGATCAGCAACGCGGCACCGCCGAACCAGAAAGCGTAGCGCACCGTGTCGGGAATCGTCCCCGCAGCAGCCGTGTTGGCGACGCCCGCCCATTCGAGCAATTTGGGGAAGATCGAGCCAACCACCGCGCCGGCACCGATAAACGCCGTCTGGACCGCATAGCCTGACGCATGCTGATCCTTGGGCAGCATGTCGCCGACGAACGCGCGAAACGGCTCCATCGAGATGTTGAGCGAGGCGTCGAGTATCCACAGCATGAAGGCGGCAAACAGCAGCGCGGGCGCGAGCGGCATGATGAACAGCGACAGCGCGGCGAGGATTGCCCCGGTCAGGAAATAGGGCCGCCGTCGCCCGAGCGCGCCAAGCCAGGTACGGTCCGACATGTGCCCGATGATCGGCTGGACCAGCAGACCGGTGAGCGGTGCGGCGACCCACAGCGCGGGCAGCTTGTTGAGGATGTTGGGGTCATCCGGCGACAGCGTCTGGAAAATCCGGCTCATATTCGCGTTTTGCAGCGCAAAGCCGATCTGGATGCCGAAGAATCCGAATGAGATGTTCCAAAGCCCCAAGGCTGACTGGCGTGGCCGCTCGCTCACGGTATCTCCCCGATTTTTTCTGTTTTGTTGCAGCAAGCGTGGCAGGGTGAGCGCCTAGCGGCAATCCCGGTGCTGACTGAATTCGAATGCGTGGCGTGCGTGGCCTGTGAGGTTGCAGCAATTGTCGCCCCACACAACCCGCTTGCCCTGAGCTTGTCGAAGGGCCGTCCTTCTTTTGCGATCAGGTCGAAGAAGAAGGGCGGAGCTTCGACAAGCTCAGCACGAACGGTCTGAGAATGAGTGAGCAAACACAAGCGTTGCGTCAGCGCCCGATCCTGACGCGCAGCGCGATCACGGTTGCATCGCCGACCGTCGGCTGGCCGCCGGGGTTGACGACATATTGCAGATCCGGCTGGACGCTCAGCCAGTCCGTCAGTGTGAGTTTGTAGGTCGCCTCGAAGATCACCTCACGGCGATCGGACGGGGTGCCCGCCAGCGCCTGCGCGCGGCGGTATCGCTCGCTGAAGTTGGCAACCGCAATCGAGACCCCGACCTGATCGTCGCGGCGTTTGCCAATGCCGCTCTGGACGATGCCGCCGCCCAAATAGCTCACCACCGGATTATACCGTGGGTCGGCGATCCCGAAGCGGACCCAGCCCGACAGCCCCGCCGGATCATCGTCGATGCCGCCGTGCAGGCGATGCTCGACCAGCGCATAGGCGCCGTGATTGCCGCGCCCCGATGGCGCCCCCGCGCCCGCGAGCACGTCATCGAAGCGCGATGTGTAAGCCCAGCCGCCGATCGCTGCCTTGGTGCCGCCGCGCCGGTAATCGACCTCGCCGACGATCAGCGCGCCATCGCTCCCCGACAGACTGACCGCCGTGCGCGCAGGCCGCGCAGGGTCGCCGGACACGCCGTCAAGCACCGCGACGCGCGCGCGCCAGCGCTGGCCGATCCGCAACTCGCCGCGCACGCCAAGCGACGTCACCGGAAAGATCGACGGGCCATTTTGGCCCGATTGCGAGAAATCAGGCCCGATCCCGTGCGACGACAGCAGGAACAGCGCGCCGCTCTGGGTCGTGTCGAATTCCGAGTTGAGATTGTACAGCCCGGCCTTGATCGAGGCCGATGCGCCGATATCCTGCTCGATCCATGCCTCGAACAGGCGCAGCGCGCGGATGCCGGTCTCGATATTCGACACCGTCTGATAGTCGCCGACCAGCGATGACGAGAAGGACGTACCGTTGTTATACAGCAGATAGACGAACGCGCGCGCACCGCGCCAGCCGATCAGCCGGTCGGCGTCGGCGGCGATCTGCAGGTCGAGATTGTCGAGATAGCGCACCCCGCGCGCGAGGCCACCGTCGACATTGCCGTCGACCTCGGCGGTATAGACGGCCGACAGCACAATCGGCTTGGTCTTCTCCTCGACCATGCGTTCGTTCGCCGATTTGGGTCCGCCGCTTGGGCGTTGGTCCTGCGCGATGGCGGGTGTCGCGCAGGCGAGCGCCAAAGCGGCGCTGAGCAGGGTACGCGAGCGCGATTGGATGCTGGCCCCTCGCATGCTGGTGGGCATAATCGTTGCGACCAGATTCGACCAGCGGCGGCGGCGTACCTGCGTCCCCTTCAGGTGCCGCTTGAGCGCCGCACGACCAGCCGCCCGGGGAGGGTGACGCTGGCCACCGGTTCGTCGCGGATCAGCCCGAGCAACGTGTCGACGAGCACTTCGCCCGCCGCGAGATAATTTTGCGCGATCGTCGTCAGCGGCGGATGGGTGAGGCTCGCTGCCGGGATATCGTCAAAGCCGACCACCGCGATATCGCCGGGGACGCGCAGCCCTGCCTCTTCCAGTGCTGCCAGCGCACCGATCGCGATTGTGTCCGATGCGGCGAAGATCGCGTCGAAGGGGGTTCCGCGCGCGATCAGGACACCGACCGCGTCATAGCCCGCCTGCTGGGTGTTGAGCGCATCGACCACCAGCGCCGGATCGGGTTCGATCCCGGCGGCGCGCTGCGCGGTGCACGATCCGCGATGGCGATCGTCGAATTCGGGGTAATGGCTCGATGCCTGGCCGATGAAGGCAATCCGCCGTCGGCCGTTCGCGATCAGATGCGCCGCTGCATCGCGCCCGCCCGAAAAATTGTCGCAGCCGATCACCGTGCCGGGCTCGCCCGCCTGCACCGATCCCCAGCGGACGAAATGCGTGCGCTGCGCGATCAGCATGTCGAGCCGCGCGCGATACTCCTCATAATCGCCGTAACCCAGCAGGATGATGCCATCGGCCTTGTGGCTGTCTTCATAAGCGACGTGCCAGTCGCTCGACATCTGCTGGAACGAAGTGAGCAGGTCATAGCCGCGCAACGCGCAGGTGCGCGTGATCATGCCGAGCATCGACAGGAAGAACGGATTGATCAGTGACTGGTCAGGCGTCGGATCCTCGAAAAACAGCAGCGCCAGCGTGTTCGACTGGCCGCGCCGCAGCGACGACGCGTTCTTGTCGACGGTGTAGTTCAACTGCCGCGCGATCGCCTCGATCCGCTTGCGCGTCGCCTCGCTGACCGAAGGGCTACCCGACAGCGCGCGCGACACCGTCGGCTGGGACACGCCCGCGAGCTGCGCGATATCGAAAGAGGTCGGTTTTTCCTTCATGCGGCGGCGCTGCGCCTCTCCTGTGCCGCCAGTCTCCCTGGTCGTTGCGCCACGCTAACCACCCGCCCCGGCAGGGGGAAGGGGCTTATTGAATACGTATGTAATGTTGTTGGCTTTGTGGCCGCATAGCCACATTCAGGCACACGAAGAAATTTGGGGCGCATATAGGCGCTTCGATCACCACGGCCCCGATCTACCGTTAGAAGCGGAGATGGGCCATCAGGAGGGGCAACAAGAAGATGATCCGTAGCAAATCCGCTTTCGCTGAAAAAACGATGCGCGGCGGTCTGCGCGCGCTGGCGATCGGCTTGATGGCAACGACTGCCTCAGCTGCCTTTGCCCAGACCGCGCCGGCCCCCGCCGATGATGCAGCCGCAGCGGAAAAAGACGATGTCATCGTCACCGGGTTCAAAAAGTCACTCGAAAGCGCGACCAACACCAAGAAGAAGATCGACCAGATCGTCGAATCGGTGACGGCCGAGGACATCGGCAAGCTGCCCGACGCATCGATCGCCGAATCGATTGCGCGCCTGCCCGGTTTGACGACGCAGCGCCTCAATGGCCGTGCCAACGTCATCTCGATCCGCGGTTTTGGTCCCGATCTGTCGACGACGTTGCTCAACGGTCGCGAACAGACCTCGACCGGCGACGCGCGTGCGGTCGAATTCGACCAGTATCCGTCGGAAGTCGTCAGTCAGGTCGTGGTCTACAAAACGCCGGTCGCTTCGCTGATCGGTCAGGGCCTGGCCGGCACGGTCGACATCCGCACGATCCGCCCGCTCGACGTCAACAAGCGCGTGATCGCCATCGGTGCGCGCGGCGTCAATGCCGAGCTTGGGGCGCTGAACGCCGGATCGACAAACTTCGGCTATCGCGTGAACGCCACTTATGTCGATCAGTTCTTCAACAACACACTCGGCATTTCGCTGGCAGCGTCATATCTCAACGAGCCCGATCAGTTTCAGGAATTCAACAGCTGGGGTTATGCTGGCAATGGTTCGGCGGGCGCACCGTTTCTGATCGGCGGCAATCGGTCGTTCGTGCGCTCGAACCAGCTCAGCCGCTTCGGCTTCGTCGGCACGGTGCAGTGGCGCCCGCGCCCCGAACTGACCATGACGCTCGATGGTTTCTATTCGGATTTCAGGGATAACTCGATTGGTCGCGGCATCGAATTGCCGCTCGGTTTCGGCGGCGGCTTCAACGTGTTGCCGGCCACCAACACGCGGGTCGTGAACGGCGTCGTTACGTCGGGCAGGTTCGACAATGTCCGCGGGGTGGTTCGCAACGATCCCGCCGAGCGCAATGCACAGCTGACGTCGCTGGGCTACAATATCGCCTGGAAGGGCAATGACGGCTGGAGCGCGTCGTTCGACTTCGGCTATTCGCGCACCGATCGCAACGAGCTGATCTTTGAAAGCTATTCGGGCACGGGTTTCAACGGCGACGATGCACGGCCCGGTTTTCCGCTCGGCACCAGCCCGGCCGGTTCGATCGGGTTCGAGCTGCGCCCGACGGGTGCGTTTTATTCCAGCACGCTCAACTACAGCGATCCCAATGTTGTCCGGCTGACCGATCCGCTCGGCTGGGGCGGCGGCACGGTGCCGCAGGCGGGTTACTTCAACAACCGCATCGTGCAGGACGATCTCAAACAGTATCGGCTTAAGGTCGAACATGAATTCGGCAGCGATTTCTTCATCAAGTCGGTTGAGTTCGGCCTGGGCTATATCGATCGCAACAAATCGCTGACTCCTGATGAATCGTTCATCCGATTGGCCAATGGTGCGACTTCGCTCGCCATCCCGACGCAATTCCTGCAGCGGCCGACGCAGCTCTCCTATCTCGGGCTCGGACCGGTCGTCAGCTATGATCCCCGCCAGCTGCTCAACGCCGGCGTTCTGACGCTGGAAAGCCGCACCACCGCGAACGATGTTCTGGCCAAGGCCTATAGAATTTCCGAAAAGCTGATGCAGGCCTATATCCAGGGCAATCTGCAGGGGCAGCTTGGGGCGGCACAGATCACCGGCAATTTCGGCTTGCAGATCGTGACGACCAATCAACGGTCTTCGGGTCTGGTTTTCCCCGGTGGCCAGCGCCAGCAGATCAGCCTGGGCGCAAACTACACCGATTTGTTGCCGAGCTTCAACATTTCGGCGCGCTTCCCGAACGACTTCGTGGTCCGCTTTGCGGCAGCACGCGAAATCCAGCGTCCGCGGCTCGACGATCTGCGCGTCGCGATCGAGTATGGTTACAACACTCAGACGCAGCTGATCCAGGGTAGCGGCGGTAACCCGTTGCTCCAGCCCTATCGTGCCAATGCCTTTGACCTCAATTTCGAAAAATATTTTGGCGGCAAAGGCTTCATCGCCGTGCAGCTGTTTTACAAGCAGCTCGAAAATTATATCTTCGGCGGTCGGTTGAATAATTTCAATTATGGTGGCTTTCCGACGCCACCGAACACGCCGGTGGGCACCCCGACGATCGGCATCCTGAACGCGCCGGTCAATACCAGGGGCGGCGAGCTGTACGGCGTTGAGCTGTCGACGACGATCCCGTTCGAAGTGATCACCCCGGCGCTTACCGGCTTCGGCGTCACCGGTGGCGGCGGTTATAGCATTTCGCGTATCCGCAACGATCTGGGTGCGATCCAGGCGATCCCCGGCTATTCGAAGTGGACCGCAAGCGGCACCTTGTTCTGGGAGCAATATGGCTTCTCGGTGCGCGGCAGTGTGCGCTATCGCTCGGACTTCCTCGCCGAGGTGTCGGGCTTTGGCGCTAACCGCGAAGTGCGTACCGCTGTTCCTGAAACCCTCGTTGACGCTCAGGTCGGCTATGATTTTGGCAGGGTTGGTCCGCTGGCCGGGGTGTCGGTGTTCTTCCAGGCGCAGAATCTGACCAACGAGCGCTTTGCCACCATCGTTCAGGGCAATCCGCTGCTGGTGCGCGATTATCAGGTCTATGGCCGTCGCTACTTTCTTGGCGCTGGCTTCAAGTTCTGACGAACCTGGCTTACCGTCCCGCTGCCGCAGTGCGGCAGCGGGCGTAACCTTGCGAAGAGTGTGATGATGAACGAGGCCAGCCGGCGGAATATCGTCATCATCGGTGGCGGCACGGCAGGCTGGATGGCGGCTGCCGCGCTCGCGCGGTTCGTGGGCGCGATTGCCGATATCCGCCTGATCGAATCGGACGAGATCGGCACCGTGGGTGTCGGCGAAGCGACCATCCCGCAATTGAAGCTGTTCAACGCCGGGCTTGGCATCGACGAGCCTGACTTTGTGCGGGCGACACAAGGTACCTTCAAGCTTGGCATCGAATTTGCCGGGTGGAGTGGCGCCGACAGCCGCTATATCCACGCCTTTGGGTCGGTCGGGCGGCCGCTTGGGCTGCTGCCCTTCCACCATTATTGGCTGCGGCACCGGGCGCAGGGCGGCGCGGCATCGCTGTGGGACTTCTCGTCCGCCGCTCAGGCCGCCGCGCGCCATCGCTTTGCGCCGCCCGGTGACCGACCGGGGCAGTTGCCGAGCGGCTATGATTACGCCTTTCACTTCGACGCCGGGCTCTATGCCGCGTTTCTGCGCCGTTATGCCGAAGCGCGCGGCGTGGTGCGGACCGAGGGGCGGATCGGCGCGGTCCACCTACGCCCCGACGACGGCTTTGTCGAAGGCGTGACGCTTGCGAGCGGTGCGCGCATCGACGGCGACTTGTTCATCGACTGCTCGGGCTTTCGCGGGCTGGTGATCGAAGAGGCCCTGCACGCGGGCTATGAGGATTGGTCGCACTGGCTGCCGTGCAATCGTGCGCTTGCCGTGCCGTGCGCGCGCGTCGCCCCGCTGACACCTTTTACCCGCGCTTCGGCACGGGATGCCGGGTGGCAATGGCGGATCCCGCTCCAGCACCGCACCGGCAATGGCTATGTCTATTGCAGCGATTTCGTGAGCGACGATATGGCGGCTGAGACATTGCTGGCCAACCTCGACGGCGCGCCGCTCGCCGATCCGCGTCCGCTGAAGTTCGTGACGGGCAAGCGGAAAGCTGCCTGGGTGAAGAATTGCGTCGCGCTGGGGTTGGCGGCGGGGTTTATGGAGCCGCTTGAATCAACCTCCATCCATCTGGTGCAGGCCGGGATCGCACGGCTACTCCAGCTCTTCCCGACGCGCGGGTTCGACGCCGCCGATATCGCCGAATTCAATCGCCAGACCGACTTCGAATGGCGCGCGATCCGCGATTTCCTGATCTTGCACTACCACGCCAACGCCCGCGACGGTGGGTTCTGGGCGGCGTGCCGCGACATGGCGATCCCCGACAGTCTCGCCGCCAAGCTCGACCTGTTTCGCGCGAACGGGCGGCTGTTTCGCGAGCATGAGGAATTGTTCACCGAAGTCGGCTGGTTGCAGGTGCTGGTCGGCCAGGGTGTAACACCTGCCGGCTATCATCCACTCGCCGACCAGCTTTCCCCCGAGGAGCTTGCCGAATTTATGAGCCTCGCCAAACGCCATGTCGATCAAGTGGTCGGGCGCCTGCCCGACCACGCCGAGTTCATCGCGCGGCACTGCGCTGCCGATCAGCAGGTGGCGGCATGATCCGCCGGTTGTTGCTGAGCGCGCTGCTTGCGGCGACCGCAGCGGTGCCTGCGATCGCGCAGGATTATCGGGCGCGCCTGCCCGAAGACGAAGTCATCTATTTCGTGCTGCCCGATCGCTTCGAAAATGGCGATCCGGCGAACGACCGGGGCGGCCTGAGCGGCGACCGGTTGAAGACGGGGTTCGATCCGGCGGCCAAGGGCTTCTACCACGGCGGCGACCTGAAGGGCTTGATCAAGCGGCTCGATTACATTCAGAATCTCGGCGCGACCGCGATCTGGGTGGCGCCGATCTTCAAGAACAAGCCCGTGCAGGGGCCGCCGGGACAGGAATCCTCGGGCTACCACGGTTACTGGATCACCGATTTTACGCAGGTCGACCCGCATTTCGGCACCAATGCCGATTTCAAGGCGCTGGTTGACGCAGCGCACGCGCGCGGCGTGAAAGTGTATATGGACATCGTCGTCAATCACACCGCTGACGTCATCCAATACCGCGACTGCCCCGGCGACTGCGCCTATCGCAGCAAGGCCGACTACCCCTTTTCGCGCCGAGGTGCCGCTGGCGGTGCGCCGATCAACCCGGGCTTCTTGGGTGATGCCGTGCAGACGCCGGAGAATTTTGCGCGGCTGACCGACATGAACTTCGCTTATCAGCCCTTCGTGCCCAAGGGCGAGGAACACGCCAAGGTTCCTGATTGGCTCAACGACATTCGCTATTACCACAATCGCGGCAATTCGTACTGGAAGGGCGAAAGCGTCGTCTATGGCGACTTTGTCGGGCTTGACGATGTCGCCACCGAAAATCCGCGCGTTGCGCAAGGGTTCATCGACATTTTCGGCCAATGGGTCGACGATTTCGGTATCGACGGCTTTCGCATCGATACGTCGAAGCACGTCAATTCCGAATTCTGGCAGGCCTTCGTCCCGGCGATGAAAGCCCGCGCCAAGGCGCGCGGCATCGCCAATTTCCACATCTTCGCCGAAGTCATGGTCGACGGCACCGACAGCGCGACGCTGGCGCGGTATAACCGCACCGATCGCTATGATTCGCTCGACTTCGCCTTCACCTGGGCCGTGGTCGAATCGCTCGGCACCAATCGTGGATCGGAAGCGCTCGAGCGGTTGTTCGCCAATGATATCCTGTTCGAGGGCGGCCCGGATGCCGCGCGACACATGCCGACCTTTCTGAGCAATCACGATATTGCGCGCTTGGGGACGCATCTTCGCAAAGCGCGACCGGGCATCTCGGACGACGAACTGTTCGCGCGGGTGAAGCTCGCGCACGCGATGCTGCTGACCTTGCGCGGCGTGCCGACGATCTATTCGGGCGATGAGCAGGGCTTTGTCGGCGACGGTGGCGATCAGGACGCGCGCGAGGACATGTTCGCGTCGAAGGTAGCGGTCTATAACGATAATGTCCTGCTCGGCACCAAATCGACCACCGCACAGGCCAATTTCGACGAAGCGCATCCGCTCTACAGGTTGATCGCCGATCTCGCGAAGCTGCGGGTCGCGCATCCCGCATTGACGCGGGGGCGCACGGTCGTGCGCGCGGTCGGCAAAGAGGCTGGCGTCTTTGCCGTATCGCGGATCGACGCGGCGAGCGGGCAGGAGGTCCTCCTCGTGTTCAACACGACCACCAAGCCGATCAGCGCCAATGTCGCGATTGACCCCGCGACCACCCGGTTCAGCGCCTTGCGTGGCACTTGCCCCGCAGCGCCGATCGCACCCGGCAGCGTCGCGATCACGCTTGCCCCGCTCGACTTCATGATCTGCAAGGCAGAACGCCCCTGATGACTGACGCGCTTGCCCGACAGCCCCGACCGAGATTGACGCGCGAATGGTGGCGCGGGGCGACGATCTATCAGGTCTATCCGCGCTCCTTCGCCGATTCGAATGGCGACGGGATTGGCGATCTGCCGGGCATTACCGCACGGCTTGAGCATATCGCGTCGCTCGGCGTTGATGCGGTGTGGTTGTCGCCCTTCTTCCCGTCGCCGATGAACGACTTCGGCTATGACGTGAGCGATTATTGCGACGTCGATCCGATTTTCGGCACGCTCGCCGATTTCGACGCGCTGATCGCGCGCGGGCACGAACTCGGGCTCAAGATCATCATTGATCAGGTCTATGCGCACACGTCGGACCAGCATGACTGGTTTACGCAGAGCCGCAGCGACCAGAGCAATGCGAAGGCCGACTGGTATGTCTGGGCCGACGCCAAGCCCGATGGCTCGCCGCCGAGCAATTGGCAGTCGGTGTTCGGTGGCCCGGCCTGGACCTGGGACGCGCGCCGCCGCCAATATTACATGCACAATTTCCTGAGCAGCCAGCCGCAGCTCAACGTGCATCATCCTGATGTGCAGCAGGCATTGCTCGATACCGCCGCTTTCTGGCTCGATCGTGGGGTCGACGGATTCCGCGTCGATGCGATCAATTTCGCGATGCATGATCCGGCGCTGACCGATAATCCGCCCGCGCCGCCCGGCAATGGTCTTCGCACGCGCTCGTTCGACTTCCAACTGCACATCCACAACCAGTCGCATCCCGACATCCCGGGCTTTATCGAGCGGTTGCGCAGCCTGCTCGATAGCTATGGCGAGCGCTTCACGGTGGCCGAAGTCGGCGGCAACGACAGCGACCGCGAGATGAAGGCGTTCACCGCCTATGATCGGCGCTTCAATTCGGCCTATGGCTTCGACTTTCTCTATGCCGCGCAGCTGACGCCCGCGCTGGTGCGCGAAGCCGCCGAATGCTGGCCCGACGTGCCCGGCATGGGCTGGCCGAGCTGGGCGTTTTCGAACCACGACGCGCCGCGCGCCGTGTCGCGCTGGGCGCCGCCGCATGCGCGCGATGCCTATGCGCGGATGGCGATGCTGTTGCTGCTGTGCCTGCGCGGCGATGTCTTCATCTATCAGGGCGAGGAACTCGGGCTGCCGCAAGTCGCGATCGGCTTTGACGAGTTGCGCGACCCTGAAGCGATCGCCAACTGGCCGCTGACCTTGGGCCGCGATGGCGCGCGCACGCCGATGCCGTGGTGCGGGGGCAGCGCCGGGCTAGGCTTCAGCGAGGCCAAGCCGTGGCTGCCGATTGGCGAGGAACACGCGGCGCTGGCGGTGGCGGTGCAGGACGACGATCCGGAATCGATGCTCGCGCTCACGCGTCGGATGGTCGCGCTGCGCCAATCGAGCGATGCGTTGCTGGTCGGCGACATGCGTGTGGTGGCAGCCGCCGACAACATCCTCGCGTTCGAACGTGCGGTCGCGGGCGAGCGGTTGCTGTGCGTGTTCAATCTGGGCGAGGCGCCGGTCGACTGGCAGCCCGCGCAACCCGGCGCGTGGCGGGTGATCGAATCAGTGGGATTGGTGAATGACTGGCGGCTCGGTGGTTTTGCCGGTCTGGTCGCGCGCCATGTTGCGTAACAGGAGAATGACGATGTGGCGGCGGATGATGATGGCGCTGGCGGCGATGCTGCTGACCGGTGGTCCGGCGCTGGCGCAGGACAAGCCCGTCGCGCAGGTGAGCTCGCCGGGTAATATCGTCTCGGCGGCGTTGTACGTCGATGGCGACGGGCGCGTCCTCTATACCGTAAGCCGTCGGGGCAAGCCGGTAATCAATCCCTCGCGGCTGGGTTTCCTGTTCACCGACCAGCCCAAGATCGAACGCAACCTGATGTTTGTCTCTGCCAGCACGCGTGACGCCGATGCGACATGGGAACAGCCCTGGGGTGAATGGCGCACGATCCGCAATCACTTCCGCGAACTCACGGTGCGCTTCAAGGACAAGGGTGCGCTTGGCCGCCAGTTCAACGTCGTCTTCCGCCTTTACGACGACGGCGTCGGCTTTCGCTATGATTTCCCGGAACAAGCCGCGCTCAAGACTGCCAATATCGCTGACGAGCTGACCGAATTCGCCTTTGCGAGCGGCGGCACCGCGTGGTGGAAGCCCGCCTTCCTGTGGAATCGCGAGGAATATCTCTACAACAAGACGCCGCTGTCCGCGGTCGGCACAGCGGACACGCCCGTGACGATCAAGCTCGACGACGGCACCTATGTGGCTTTGCACGAAGCCGCGCTGGTCGATTATTCGGGGATGGCGGTCGCGCGGACCGAGGGCAACACGCTGCGCGCGGCGCTGACCGCCGGAGCCGGGCGCCCCAAGGTCACGCGTGTCGGTGCTTGGCATACGCCGTGGCGCACGCTGATCCTCGCCGATGATGCGCCGGGCATTTACATGAGCCACCTGATGCTCAACCTCAACGAGCCCAACAAGCTCGGCGACATGAGCTGGTTCAAGCCCGGCAAGTTCGTTGGCGTGTGGTGGAACCTGATCAAGGGCGAGTGGAGCTGGGCACGCGGGCCCAAGCACGGCGCAACGACCGCCAATGTCAAACGCTATATCGACTTCGCCGCTGCCAATGGCCTTGCCGGTGTGCTTGTCGAGGGCTGGAATGTCGGCTGGGACGGCGACTGGTTCGGCAATGGCAATGACATGAACTTCGCCCAGCCAACGGCGGATTTCGATGCCGACGCGCTCGCGGCCTATGGCAAGGTCAAGGGCGTGCGGCTGATCGGCCACCACGAGACCGGTGGTTCAGCGAGTCATTATGAGAACCAGTTCGACGCGGCGTTCAAATTCGCCGCCGATCACAACGAGATGGTCGTGAAGACCGGCTATGTCACCGACGCCGGCCAGATCGAGCGCGTCGATGCCGATGGCACGCCCTTGCGCGAATGGCACGAGGGGCAGTGGATGGCGAACCACCACATCCGCGTGCTCGAAGCCGCCGCCAAGTATAAGGTCGCGATCGACAGCCATGAGCCGATCAAGGGCACCGGGCTGCACCGAACCTATCCCAATTGGGTCGCACGCGAAGGATCGCGCGGGATGGAGTATAACGCCTGGGGCAACAAGAACCCTCCCGAGCATGAAGCCAATCTGGTATTCACGCGCATGCTCGAAGGGCCGATGGATTTCACCCCCGGCGTGCTGAGCCTCACGGGCCAGGACAACAGCGACATATGGTCGACCGAAGCCAAGCAGCTCGCGCTTTACGTCGTGCTCTATTCGCCCGTGGTGATGGCCGCCGACACGCCCGAAAATTACGCGCAGCACATGGCCGCATTCCAGTTCATCAAGGATGTGCCGACCGATTGGGAAGACACGCGCGTGCTGGCGGGCGAACCCGGCGATTATGCGGTAATCGCGCGCAAGGTGCGCGGCGGCGCGGACTGGTTCCTCGGCGCGGTCGGCGATGAAGAGGCGCGGACGCTGACGGCGAAGCTCGACTTCCTCGATCCCGGCAAGACCTATATCGCGCAAATCTATCGCGATGCGCCCGATGCCGACTATCGCACCGACAAGCGCCATGCGATCGTGATCGAAAGCCGCAAAGTCACCGCCGCCGATACGCTGACGCTCGCGCTGGCACCCGGCGGCGGGCAGGCGATCCGCTTCGTGGCGCCAAAGGGGAAGAAATGATCCGTGCGCTGATCCTGCTGCTGGCGATGCTTTTCGCGGGTCCCGTGCTGGCGAAGAAGGCGCCGGTTGCCGTCACCGGCAGCTTCGTCGATCTGCCCAAATTCGGCTCCGTCAACATCGGCCCGTCGCACGTCACGATCTGGCTCCCGCCTGGCTATGCTGGCGGCAAGCAGCGCTACGGCGTGGTCTATATGCAGGACGCGGAGAATCTATTCTTTCTGAAGAAGTCTATTTTCAACAAGATATGGGCGGCAGACAAGTCGGTCATGCGGCTGGTGGCGGCGAAGCAGATCGATCCCGTGATCATCGTCGGCATCTACAGTCACGGTACCGATCGGGCGCGCACCTACATGCCGCAGCGCGTGTATGAGGCGCTGTCGCCCGCCGTTCGCGCCTATGGTCAGCCGTTCGTGCAAGGGCCGATCCGGTCGGACGCCTATCTGAAGTTTCTGACCGGCGAACTGAAGCCGATGATCGACAGAAGGTACCGGACCAAGCCCGACCGCGACCATACCGCGATCGTGGGGTCGAGCATGGGCGGGCTGATCTCGCTCTATGCGATTGCCGAATATCCGCAGGTTTTCGGCAAAGCGGGTTGCGTCTCCACCCATTGGCCGCTGATCGACCCGGTCCGTGCCGACGAAAACCGGGCCGAGATCAACGGCGTATGGACCAAATATCTGACCGAGCGGCTTGGCCCGGCGTCGGGGCGCTACATATGGTTCGATCATGGCGACCAAACGCTCGACCAATATTATGGGCCGTGGCAAACGGCGGTGGACGCGACGCTGATCAGGGTCGGCTGGCGGCCGCAGCAAGATTATGAGACGCGCAGCTACCCCGGCACCGCGCATGAGGAAAATGCCTGGAATGCGCGGCTCGACGAGATTTTCGGCTGGTTGCTCGGCCCGCATGTGAATGACTGAAGGCGCGCGTCGCATTGTCGTGCTCGGCGGCGGGACTGCCGGCTGGATGGCGGCCAATTTGTTCGCCCACGCCTGGCCCCGCGCGCGCGTTACGGTCATTGAAAGTCCCGACATCGGCATCATCGGCGTCGGCGAAGGATCGACGCCGCAGTTGAAGGCCTTCTTCGACCGGCTTGGCATCGCCGAGCGCGACTGGATGCCGGCGTGCAACGCGACTTACAAAAATGGCATTGCCTTTCACGGCTGGTCGGAGCGGGCAGGGTGCGAAAGCTATTTCCACCCATTCCCCGGCGCGCTCGATGTCCACACCGGCGAATCCTTCTTCAGCCACACCGTCGCGCGGCGACAGGGCATCGCCGCCGAGGCGCATCCCGATCGCTTCTATCTGCCCGCGCGCCTCGCCGCCGAGCAGCGCGGGCCGAAGCCGAGCGAGAATTTCCCGTTCGAGCCGAGCTATGGCTATCATTTCGATGCCTATCTGGTCGGCGCTTACCTCCGCGATCATGCCACCGCGCGCGGGGTGGTCCATCTTCCGCTGCGGGTAACCGAGGTCCGCGTCGGCGCCGATGGGCAGGTGGCCGCGCTGATGACCGAGGATGGGCAGGCAATCGAAGCGGACCTGTTCGTCGATGCCAGCGGTTTCAGGAGCGTGATCGCACAGGAAGCGCTCGGTGCGCGCTTCCGGTCGTTCGCCGACAATCTGTTCAACGATTCAGCGGTGGTGATGCCGACCCCGCGCATGGGCGAGGCGATCAACGCGCATACCAAGGCGACCGCGCTGTCGGCGGGCTGGTGCTGGGACATTCCGCTCACCAATCGCACCGGCAATGGCTATGTCTATTCCTCGCTCTATCTGACGCCCGAGCAGGCCGAAGCCGAGCTGCGCGCGCATCTGGGGCTGACCGATGACGCGCCAGCCGCGCGCCACCTGAAGATGAAGGTTGGTCGAGTCGAGACGAGCTGGACCGCCAATTGCCTGGCGGTCGGGCTGTCGCAGGGTTTTATCGAGCCGCTCGAGGCGACCGCGCTCCACATTGTCCAGGCGACGGTCGAGGGCTTTATCAACGCGTGGGCTGCAGGAGGCTTCACGCCGCGCCACCGCGACAAGTTCAATGCATCAATTGCCGCGCGTTACGACGGGATCCGCGACTATATCGTCTGCCATTACCGCGTGAATCAGCGCACCGACACGCGCTATTGGCGCGACAATGCGGCAAACACGCATCTGTCGGATTCGCTCAAAGCATTGCTGCATTGCTGGTATTCAGGCGGCGATATGGTCGCCGAAGTCGCGCGTCAGCGGATCGAGGGTTATTATTCGCCGATGAGCTGGTATTGCCTGTTGTCAGGCTATGGTAGCTACCCACCCGACGCGCAGCTCCGCGTGGTCGATGGCGGCGCCGACATGGAGAGGATCGACGATTTCATGGCGCGTTGCGCCAGCAATTTCGCCCCGCATCACCAACAACTTGCCGCGCTTGGCGCACCACATTCGTAAGGATTTTTGATGGCTCTAGCCCCGTCCGCGCCAACCCAATCCGACGCCGCCAGCGAAGGCGTGAACGCGCCTGACTTGCAGATTTTCGTGTTCGCGCTGTTCTTCATCTTCGGCGGCATCACCAGCCTGAACGACGTGATCATCCCGAAGCTCAAAGATTTGTTCACGCTCAATTATTTTCAGGCGTTGCTGGTGCAGTCGGCGTTCTTCGCCGCTTATTTCATCTTCTCGATTCCGGCCGCCGCGATCGTGCGCAAGACGGGCTATATGCGCTCCGCGTCGATCGGGCTCGTCATCATGACGGCGGGGTGTCTGCTCTTCATCCCGGCATCACAGTCGGGGACGTTTGCGGTGTTCCTGTTCGCGCTGTTCGTGCTCGCGGCGGGCATCACAACGGTGCAGGTGGTCGCCAATCCGCTGATCTCGCTGCTCGGCAAGCCCGCGACGACGTCGAGCCGCCTCACCTTTGCGCAGGCCTTCAATTCGCTCGGCACGACGATCTTTCCGATTGTCGGCGGCTATCTCATCCTCGGCAGCCTCGCGAAGGTCGATCCGAAGACGCTCAGCGGTGCCGCGCTCGACGCGTATCGCACGGCGGAGACGCAGGTCGTCGTCAACACCTATCTGGCGCTGGCGCTGGCACTGGTGATTGTCGCGGGGGTGGTGTGGACGCGGCGCAATCGCCTGCCCAATGTGGTGGAGGATAGCGGCAGCGTGTTGCGGGCGTTCAACCTGCTCGGACGACCACGCTTCGGCTTCGGCGCGGCCTGCATTTTCCTGTATGTCGGGGCCGAAGTCGCGATCGGATCGCTGATCGTCAATTATCTGGTCCAGGCCGATGTGTTCGCCATCGGCGCGGTCGCGGCATCGACTTATGTCGGCTTCTATTGGGGCGGCGCGATGTTTGGGCGTTTCATCGGCACCGTCGTGCTGCGCTTCGTTTCGCCAGGGCTAGTGCTCGCGGCGGTGGCGACGGGATCGATCACGCTCATTCTGGTTACGGCCAGCACGACCGGCCAGATCGCGGGTTGGTCGATGCTGGCGATCGGGTTGATGAACGCGATCATGTTCCCGACGATCTTTTCGCTTGCCAGCGAAGGCCTCGGCAAGCGCGCGGCCGAAGGATCGGGCATCATCGCGATGGCGATCGTCGGCGGTGCGGTCATCCCGCCGCTGACGGGGCTGATTGCCGATGCGAGCAACCTGCGGTTCGCGTTGATCTTGCCGGCGGCCTGCTATGCGATCATTGTGGCTTACGGGATTTATGCGCGCCGCCCGGCGATTGGATGATCGGGCGGTGGTGGAGCTGAGGGGAATCGAACCCCTGACCTCTGCAGTGCGATTGCAGCGCTCTCCCATCTGAGCTACAGCCCCGCCGCCGGAGCGGACGCCATTACCGGCAGTTTCGCGCCGATGCAACTGCGCGGCAGCGCGCTCCATCAGCCCCTTTTTTGCGTTGCATGCTGCAACGCTTCGCGCCTAGGCTCGGCGGCGAAATCATAAATTGAGGAGAGAGCGCATGGCACAGGCATGGACTTTGGCATCACGTCCGAACGGCACCCCGACGCACGATAACTTCGCGCTGATCGATGTCGCGTCGCCCGCGCTCGAGCCAGGTCAGATCCGCATCGCCAACCACTGGCTGTCGGTCGATCCCTATATGCGCGGGCGGATGAACGATGTGAAAAGCTATACGCCCCCCTTCGTGCTCGGCGAGCCGATGCAGGGCGGCGCGGTCGGTGAAATCACCGAGAGCGCGGCAGAGGGCTTTGCCGTGGGCGATCTGGTGCTGCACATGGCGGGCTGGCGCGACGAAGCAGTGATCCCGGCCAGCCAGGCCCAGCGCGTGCCCGCGCTCGGCGTCGATCCGCAGGCGTTTCTGGGCCAGCTCGGCATGCCGGGGATGACCGCCTATTTCGGCCTGCTCGAAGTCGCGAGTGCGAAGCCCGGCGATGTCGTGTTTGTCTCGGCAGCGGCGGGGGCGGTCGGTTCGACCGTGGTGCAGATCGCCAAGGCCAAGGGCATGACCGTGATCGGCTCGGCCGGCGGCGCCGACAAATGCGCGTGGGTGTCCTCGCTCGGTGCCGATGCGGTGATCGATTACAAGGACGGCACGCCGCTGATCAAGCAGCTCGCCGCCGTCGCGCCCAATGGCATCGACGTCTATTTCGACAATGTCGGCGGCGAACATCTCGATGCCGCGCTCGGCCTCGCCAATGAACGCGCGCGTTTTGCGATTTGCGGGATGATCGAGATGTACAACACCGGCGCGCCGACCGAGCTACGCTTTGCCGCGCGGATCATCGGCGCGCGCATCCGCATCCAGGGCTTCATCGTCAGCGATTACATGAGCCGGGCGGGCGAATTCTACAACGAGATGGGCGGCTGGCTCCAGAGCGGCCAGCTCGTGCGCGAAGAAACGATTCACGAAGGGCTGGCGAGTATGCCTGACGCCTTTCTTGGTCTGTTCAGCGGCGGCAACAAGGGCAAGATGCTGGTTCGGGTTTGACCAAGCCTTAGCTGACGAGTGCCGCAAGCTTTGGGTGGCGGACGGGCGCGAGCGGGTTGACGATCGTCAACCCGCGCACGACAAAGCCATGCTGCATGTCCTCCGAAAACAGCAACGTGCATCCGGCCTCGATCGCGGCAGTTACGATCAGCGCATCCCAAAACTGGAAGTGGTGGTCGACCATCAGGTCGGTCGCCGCGACCATGGTTTGACGCTCGCTTGCCGCCGTGCCGAAGCCATCAGCAGTTTCAAGAACGATGGCCCGTGCTTCTTCGGCACTTTTGCCTGCGCGCCGAAGCACGACGATCAACTCTCCGAGCGTTTGCGCCGGCGCAATGAGGGTCGTCTGACGCGCGAGATCGGCAATCAGCCGCCGGATGGCGTGAATTTTGCCGTCATCTTCGGCAGCACGCCTGACCCCAACCAGATAAGCGAGGATGTTCGTATCCAGCGCAACGCGCTTCATTCGTACAAATTGTCGCGTGTCCAATCGCCCGCTGTGCAGAAAGGCAGGGTTTCGACGAACGCGAGCAGCCGTTCAATTGCCCGCTGTTCGCTTTCGCGGTCCACGGGAAGCACACGAGCGACGGCCCGGCCCCGCGACATGACGGTGAAACTCTCGCCTTCAGCTACCTCACGCAACACTTCTGAAAAGCGTTGGTTGGCATCACTTGCTGAGATCGCTCGGTCCATTCGAGCAATTTAGTGGTAAAGCCTAAAATATGCAACCGCTGCTGTCACGGCATGATCTGCGCCGTGGTCCAGGGGGCGCGTGCCTGCCAACCGATCGACTGGTAGAGCGCTCGCCCCATGTCGGTGGCGGCGAGGATGCCGTGCTGCGCCCCGCGACGCGCGCCTTCGGCGCCGAGCGACTGCATCACCGCCCGACCAAGGCCAAGGCGGCGATAGGGTGCTTCGACGTGGATGCGGTCGTGGAGCGCCCAGCCGTCGATCACGGTCAGCAAGCCGCGCGCGGTGGGCGTGCCAGCGGCGGCGGTTACGCGAACCGCGACGACATCTCCAAGATCGTCCAGGTTGAGCGCGAATCCATCGGCGAGCGGGGCGGCGCCCGTCGGCAGCGCGTCGAGCGTCATCATCGTACCGGTCTGCTCGACATGCCAGCACGGCGGCAGCAGGGCTTGGACGGCCTCTGGGACGATCCATGTCTTGAGGAAGATGCCCGGTTGGTCGATCCGCGCGCCAACCTCGGCGATACCGGCGGGCGGGTCGGGGAACACGAAGCGGCGAATCTGGTCGGGCTGACCCACCTCGATCCGCAGCGCATGCCCTTCAACAATCGGCGGCGGCACGCGACGCGTTCGCGCCCAACCCGTCGCAAAGTGCCGGATCAGCGTAGGCTCGATCAATTCGCCCCGCTGAAAGTATCGCACTGGTTCGGATCGCCGGTGTCGAGCCCGCGCTTGAGCCATTTCATCCGGTCGGCGCTGCTGCCGTGGGTGAAGCTGTCGGGGACGACGCGGCCTTGCGCTTCGCGTTGCAGCGTGTCGTCGCCGATCGCGTTCGCCGCCGTCAGCCCTTCCTCAATGTCGCCCGGATCGAGCCGATCCTTGTTCACCGCACCCCAGACCCCGGCATAGCAATCGGCCTGAAGTTCGAGCTGTACCGACAGCGCATTGCCCTCGCGCTCGCTTGCGCGCCGCTGCGCGCGCGACACCTTGTCCGATGTGCCGAGCAGGTTCTGGATGTGGTGGCCGAATTCATGCGCCATCACATAATTGGCGGCAAAATCGCCCTTCGCGCCGAAGCGATTGGCAAGTTCATCGAAGAAGCTCGTGTCGAGATAAATGCCTTGATCGCCGGGGCAATAAAATGGCCCCATCGCCGCCTGTGCGGCGCCGCAGCCCGACCGGCCCGAGCCGCCATAAAATTGCAGCATCGGCGGGTCATAGGCTTGGCCCGCTTGCTTGAACAGCGCGCGCCACGTGCGGTTGGCGGAGCTGAAGGCGTCGCAAGCGGCTTTGCTTGCAGCATCGACACGGCAGGCTTCGGCCGCGCCGCCCTGACCAGTGCCAGCGGGCGGTGCGGAGGCGACCGGGCCAGAACTCGGCGCGCCGCCGCCGGTCGACAGCAACGGCAGACCGCCGCCGACGAAGAACAGTACCGCGAGGAGCACCGCCACGCCGCCGCAGCCGAAGCGGCTGAACACCAACGGCAGCAGCCCAAGCAGCAGCCCGCCGCCCCCGCCCCCGCCGCCGCCAAAGCCGAATCCGCCGCCGCCCTGGCCGCGCTGATCGCCCACTTCGATATCATTGTCGAAATCGTCGAGCCGCATCATCGCCCCCTGTGGTTAAGCGGCATGAATGCGCAACTCGGTGCGGTGTTGCAAGCGATCAGACGCGGCTGGGACGCTGGTCGCCGAACGGGCGTTGATTGGCCCTGCGAATGGGGCCAAGGAAGCGGCCATGGCCACCCCCGACTCCCCCCGCCGTCAGCGCCGCGCCAAGGCAATGCCGCTCCCCGATTGCGTCGCGCTGGTGCTACAGGGGGGCGGTGCTCTGGGCAGCTTTCAGGCCGGCGTTATCGAAGGCCTGGCGGCCAGCGAGATCGAGATTGATTGGGTCGCGGGCATTTCCATTGGGGCGATCAACGCGGCAATCGTCGCTGGCAATCCGCCCGAACGCCGCGTCTCGCAATTGCGCAGCTTTTGGGACAGGCTGACCAGCGCGCTGCCGAGCTTTCCGATCTTTCCCAATGATCATGTCCGCGAATTTTTGCATGAATGGTCGGCGGGCATGGTGATGGCGGGCGGCGTGCCGGGGTTTTTCAGCCCAAGGTTGCTGCACCCAAGCTTCGCCACCCCCGGATCGATCGCGGCGCTAAGCTATTATGATTCGACGCCACTTAAAAAGACGCTCGATGATCTGATCGATTGGGATCTGGTGAATGATGGCCCAATGCGGCTTTCGGTGGGTGCGGTCGATGTCGAAAGCGGCAATTTCCGGTATTTCGACACCACCACCGACCGGATCGATGCACGCCATATCATGGCATCGGGCGCGCTGCCGCCGGGCCTGCCGCCGGTGGAGATTGACGGGCGCTGGTGGTGGGATGGCGGCCTGGTGTCGAACACCCCGCTCAGCCATGTGCTCGACAATCAACGGGAGCCGTTGCTGGCATTCCAGGTCGACCTGTTTCCAGCGAACGCCGAGCAGCCACGAACGATCATGGACGTCGTCACGCGCCAGCAGGAAATCCGCTATTCAAGCCGCACGCGCCAGATTTCTGACCAGGTGATCAAGCTGCGCCGTGAGCGCGAGGCGATCAACAAGGTGCTGGCAAAGCTGCCGCCCGAATTATCCCAGGACCCCGATGTCGCTGCGCTGGCCGCGATGGCCGACGAACATCCGGTCAGCCTCGTCCAGCTCATCCACCGCCCCACTGAATGGGAAGGCGGATCGCGCGGTTTCGAATTTTCGGCGCGGACGATGCACGAACACTGGATGGCGGGCGTTATCGCGATCGAGCAGACAATGCTCGGCGCCGAACTCATCGCCCATAACATCGCCGATGGGACGACGGCGGCGTTTGATCTCTGCGCGCTGAATGGCGTGAAGCACAGCAATCCTTGCAAATCCCGACCTGTGGAGTCAGCAAATGTTCCTTAAAGGTAAAAGCGCGATCATTACCGGCTCGACGTCTGGCATCGGGCTTGAATACGCAAAGGCCTTCGCGGCCGAAGGCGCCAGCGTGATGATCAATGGCTTTGGCGACGCCGCCGCTATCGAGGCCGAGCGTGCCGCGCTCGAAGCGATAAGCGGTGCCAAGGCGCTTTACGACGCGGCCGACATGACCAATCCCGATGCGATCGCCGCGATGGTCGCGCGCTGCCATGCCGAACTGGGCGGCCCCGACATTATCGTCAACAATGCCGGCATCCAGCATGTCAGCCCGATCGAGGAGTTCCCGGCCGACAAGTTCGAAGCGATCATCAAGATCAACATGACATCGGCCTGGTATCTGATGCGCGCGGCGGTGCCGCACATGAAGGCAGCCAAATGGGGCCGGATCATCTCGACCGCGTCGGCGCATTCGCTGGTCGCGAGCCCCAACAAGTCGGCCTATGTCATGGCCAAGCACGGCATCATCGGGCTGACCAAGACTGTTGCGCTCGAAGTTGCGACGTTCGGGATTACCGTCAATGCGATCAGCCCCGGCTATGTCTGGACCCCGCTCGTTGAAAAGCAGATCCCCGATACGATGGCGACGCGCGGGCTGACCCGCGAGCAGGTCATCAACGACGTGTTGCTCGACGCGCAGCCGACCAAGGAATTCGTGACATCGGAACAGGTCGCCGCGCTCGCGCTTTATCTGTGCCGCGATGAGGCAAAATCGATCACCGGAACCAATTTGTCGATCGATGGTGGCTGGACCGCCGCCTGACCGTTGAAACGCCTTGGCAATCCCGATTCCGCGTGATTGATTATGCGCGCGGCCGGGGGAGAATAATGCGTAGGATGATTGTGTCGGCAATGTTGCTGGCGGGTGCCGCGTTGGTGCCCCCCGTACAAGCAGCGGACGCCGAGGAACTCGACTGGCGGCGCGTGGCAACGGCGAGCGACCGGACGCGGCTGCGCAACTGGCGGCAGGCGTGGATCGAAGCGCTTGATCACGCGCGCAAGGCGAATGTCGACAAGATCGTTGCAGGCGGCGCGCTGTTCGACCCCGACCGCGCCTATTCGGGCGCGATACCGCCGGCCGGGCGCTATCGCTGCCGCGTTTTCAAGCTCGGCGCCAAGGGCACGGCGATGGCCGAATTCACGAGCTATCCCGATTTTGCCTGTCGGGTCGGGACTGATGGCACGCTGCCAACCTTCTACAAGCTCGAAGGCGCGCAGCGTCCAGCGGGAGCGTTCTTCCGCGATACGGCGTCGCGCGCAGTGTTTCTCGGCACGCTGGTGATCGGCGACGAGCGGCGCGCGATGCAATATGGCCGCGATGCCTCGCGCGATCTGGTTGGCTATGTCGAGCGCGTTGGCGACAAGCGCTGGCGGCTGGTGCTGCCCTACCCGCGCTTCGAATCGATCCTCGACGTGGTCGAGCTGGTGCCTGAGGGCAGCACTGCGGTGCCGCCGCCGAGCCCCGCCGCAACGACGATGCCGCGCTAGGCGTTTGGCAACGCGCCGGTTGCAAAGGGCGTGGCTGAATGTTATAACTTTTGTATGAACAAGCCACTCAAGCTCATCAAGATCGGGAATTCCACCGGCGTCATCCTGCCCAAGGACGTGCTGGCGCGCCTGCGTGTGTCACTGGGGGATGAGTTGAGCGTCGTCGAAACGCCCGAGGGCGTCTCGCTCTCGCGGACCGATCCTGAATTTGAGGATCAGATGGCGGTTGCGCGCGAGGTGATGGCGCGCCGCCGCAATGCGCTGCGCGAACTGGCCAAGTGATATGGTCGACAAAGACTGGATCTGGGTCGACCTGAAGGTCGCGCTGGCCGCGCACGAGGAGCAGCTTGCCGAACATGGCGGGGCTTCGGGCGTGCGTGATCTCAACATGCTCGAAAGCGCTATGGCGCGTCCGCTTAACCTCGTCGCTTATGGGGAGCCTGACGTTGCCGAGCTGGCCGCGAGCTATGCGTTCTGGATCGCGAAAAACCATCCGTTTGTTGATGGCAACAAGCGGACGGCAGCGGTCGTGAGCGAAACCTTCCTTGTCCTCAATGGGTATGAGCTGACATGTAGTGACGTTGAAATGGTGACGACCTTTCTGGCGCTCGCGGCGGGTGAACTCACCGTCGAGGCGCTTGCCGACTGGTTCCGCGAACATATCTCCGCCTGAGTTGCCCATGAAAATGCCCGCCGGAGTCGTCCTCCGGCGGGCACCTTTCCTCCCCAGGAAAGCGGTACCGCGCGTTTTCGCGTCGGCCCGAAACTGAAAGGCTAGCGATCAGGCCGCTTCGGTCGCGAACTGTGCCGCCTCGGTCGATTCGGCCAGCGCGGTGGTCGAGCTTTCGCCGCCCGCGACTGCTTGCGCGACCAGATCGAAATAGCCGGTGCCGACTTCGCGCTGGTGGCGCGTCGCGGTGTAGCCGTTCACTTCGGCGGCGAATTCGGCCTGCTGCAGCTCGCTATAGGCCGCCATGCCGCGATCCTTGTAACCGCGCGCCAGCTCGAACATGCCGTAGTTGAGCTGGTGGAAGCCGGCGAGCG
>NZ_JAIEPC010000031.1 GCF_019749955.1 Sphingomonas sp. | reverse complement strand
TCGGCTTGTGCTTGCCGCGCAGGACATTGGCGATGATCGTCGCCGCGCGACCGACCACCAGGCCGTCGGCATCAACGATATGCCACTTTTTTTCCACTTCGTGCGGCTTGGCCGACTTGGTGGTCTTCATCAGCGCCTTCATGGGCCCGGACCTTCTTCGCGTTAGAAACAAAACGCGCCGCTCCGGCTGCGGAACGGCGTCGATGGCGCGCTATTGCCGCGTGGACGGGTGAAAGTCAAGCATTCGGGCGGCTTTGCTGACGGGTATCAGAATACCTTGAAGGCAATCACGCTGGTGACGGTGCTTTGCGACCGACGTGATGTGGCACCGGTGCCGATGATTGTGTCGCGCTGCGTCCGCGTCTCCAGGATCAGGCCGCGCGCTGCATCGACCCTTTCGCGGCGCTTGACGATGAGATGAGCTGACGGGTTGAGATCGCCCTCGGCAGTCGATTCAATCGTCAACGCGCCGTTGCCGAGCGTGACCGCCTCAGTGCCCGGCAGGTCAATCGTCGGCCCCGTCGCGTCGCGCGCGGGCAGGGTGATTGGCTGGGTCCCAGGCTGGCGATCGGCCCGCGGCCCGGCAATGATCGCGGTGATCATCGACCCGAGCAGTGCACGGCGCCGCGCAGGCGGCATCGTGCGAAGAGGCGCGACAAGCGCCGCCACATTGCGCGCCCGCTGTGCATCGAGCGGACGCTTGCCGCGTGCCATCCCTTCAATTGCGTCGCAGAAACGCCCCCATAGCGCTTCCTCATCGGCGATCGCGACGATGGTGCCGTTGCGATCAAGCTCGAAGCGGATCGTCTGCCCCTTTAACGCCGCGAGCCCCGCGCCGAACATCGCCCCGGCATCGTCGGCGGCATGGCTTTCGCTGACGATCATCACATCCGCGCGATAACCGTCCGGCGTGCGCATGAAGATGATCTCGCGTTCGCTGACGTAGCGCTGGCTAGCGCCGGCTTCGATCCGCTCCTCGGTCAAGACCTGGCGCAGCGGCTTGCCTTCGGGTGGCAGGAAGCGCGCGTCGGCAGCGCTGGCCGCAAGGGCGAACGGCAGCGTGGTCAGTAAGGCGTTAAGCCGCAGTGCCACGCCGTCCCAGCGCATGCGCTGCCCAAATCGTCGCTACCAGCAGCAGCGCTGCGTTCGCTTGGTGCGCGACCGCGATCACAATCCACACGCCGCTGAGCAAAGTGGCAATCCCAAGCCCGATCTGGAGCACCACCAGCCCCATCACCAGCAACGCCGCGCGCTTGGCCCCGGCTTGCGCGGCCCGCCAGGCGAGCAAGGCAAGCGCGGCGGCGGCGGCAAAAGCGAGCCAGCGATGGATAAATTGCACCACCACGGGATTATCAACCGCGTTGCGCCACGTCGGATCGGTCATCGGCGTGCCCGATGGAAACCACGCATCCCCCATCAGCGGCCAGCTCGCAAAGGCGTAACCGGCATCGAGCCCTGCAGTGAACGCGCCAAACATGATCTGCGCGAACAGCAGCACCAGCGCGAGCAGGGCGACCGACCGCATCGCGGCGGGACGGGCAAGCGCCCGCCGGTCAAGCTGGCGCAGATCAAGCGCAGTCCACACAATCCCGGCCAGCAGGACCAGCGCGGTCATAAGATGGACTGCCAGCCGCACATGGCTGACGTCGGTCCGCACCGACAGCCCCGACGCCACCATCCACCAACCGATCGCGCCTTGCAGCCCGCCAAGCGCGAGGATCGCGGTCAGCCGCCAGCCATAGCCCTTCGGCACCTGGCGACGGATTGCGAACCACAGCAGCGGCAGCGCGAACGCCATGCCGATCACCCGCCCGAACAGCCGGTGCGCATATTCCCAGAAGAAAATCGCCTTGAACCCGTCGAGCGTCATGCCGCGATTGATCTGGGTATATTCGGGGATTTTCTTGTAGTTATCGAACTCGGCCTGCCACGCGGCGTCGGTGAGCGGGGGCAGGGTGCCACTGATCGGTTTCCACTGCGTGATCGACAGCCCCGATTCGGTCAGCCGCGTGATGCCGCCGATCACCACCATTGCGACAATCATCGCCGCGACGATGAATAGCCAGATCGTCATGGCACGGGGGCGGGTGCGCAGCGTTTCGGCGGTTTGCATCAACATGATCGGCCTCATAGCGCCGGGGTGCCGACGCGTCACCTGTCCTAGAGGCTATGGTCTTGGGGGCAGTGTTGCGCAGCGCACGCACGTCGTCAAAATTGTTGCAAACCGCGCGATGATATGTTGTAACTTGATCGTCGGCATGCCACATGGGGCGCATCATGGATTATGCCGCCCCTCATTCAATCCTGCCGATTCCCCGTTTCGGGATTGATCGATGGGCGATCGGCCTGTCGGGGCTGTGCGCGGTGCATTGTTTTGCCAGCGCCGTGCTGGTGGCGCTCGCGGCATCGGCGGGCGGGCTGCTGCTCAATCCGCTGATCCACGAAGTCGGTCTGTCATTTGCGATCCTGCTCGGCGCCGTGGCGCTGGGGCGCGGCGTGTTTCTGCACGGCTATGTCATGCCGCTTGCAATCGGGTCGTTCGGGCTGGGCGTGATGGCGGGCGCGATCAGCTTGCCGCATGATGGCGGGTCGGAGACGGTCTGGACTTTGATTGGCGTCGGCCTGCTCGCGCTCGGCCACGATCTCAATCACCGCGCGACCCACTGATCGTCGCGGCGCACGGCTTGCCGCCGGAGGCAGCCGCGCCTAACTTGGCAGCCATGGCCGATCATCTCCATCACGAACATCACGGTGCCGATCTCGCGAGTGCCGCGCAGGCAACGCTCGAGCGGTCGGGCGAGCAATGGACAGCGATGCGCGCGAGCATTTTCCAGGCCTTGTCGAGCTTCGACAAGCCTGCGTCAGCCTATGACATTGCCGATGCGGTCTCGAAGATCGAGGGGCGGCGCGTCGCCGCCAACAGCGTTTACCGCATTCTCGACCTGTTCGTGACCGCCAATCTCGCCCGCCGCGTCGAAAGCGCGAATGCCTATATCGCCAATGCGCACCCCGATTGCCTGCACGACTGCATTTTCCTGGTGTGCGATCATTGCGGGCAGACGGTCCACATCGACGACGACAAATTGTCGCGCGGCGTGCGCTCAGCGGCCGTCGCGGCGGGCTTTGCACCCGAACGCCCGGTCATCGAAGTGCGCGGCAAATGCGCCGATTGCGCCTGAGCTGATTCACGCCTGCTCGCGCCGCAAATCGCCTTAGGCGGGCAGGAGAGGGGATGGCCAAGGTCAGGATCGATCAGCTGATTGTCGAGCGCGGCCTCGCCGAAAGCCGTGCGCGGGCACAGGCGCTGGTGATGGCGGGGCTGGTTTTTGTCGCCACTCGCCGAATCGACAAGCCGGGCCAGACCGTCGCCGAGGATGCCGACATCGATGTGCGTGGGCGCGATCATCCCTGGGTCTCACGCGGTGGCGTCAAGCTCGCGCATGGGCTCGACCATTTTGGCTGGGATGTGACGGGTGCGGTGGCGATCGACGTCGGATCATCGACCGGCGGCTTCACTGATGTGCTCCTCAACCGTGGCGCGGCGCGTGTTTATGCGGTCGACAGCGGGACCAACCAGCTCGCGTGGAAGCTGCGTGAGGACGGCCGCGTGATCGTCCACGAACAGACCAGCGCGCGGGTGTTGACGGCGGCGCATATTCCCGAAAGCGTCGACCTGATCGTGTGTGACGCTAGCTTTATCAGTCTGGCCAAGGTGTTGGCAGTGCCGCTCGGTTTCGCACGGCCAGCCGCACGGTTGGTGGCGCTGATCAAGCCGCAATTCGAAGCGGGGCGCGATGAGGTCGGGCGCGGCGGGGTGGTACGCGATCCCGCCGTGCACGACCGCGTCTGCGCTTCGGTCGCGGCGTGGCTGGTCAGCCAGCAGTGGGGCGTCGTCGGTATCACGCCGAGCCCGATCACCGGCCCCGAAGGCAATGTCGAATTTCTCATCGCGGCGGTTGCACCCGTGCAACAATAGCCGATTATCGAGTGGTAGCGCGTCGGGTTCGTGCCATAAGCAGGGTGGGGTGCCGACGAAACGCGGCTGATTGATCCGAAATGGAGGTTTCGTGCGGGAAATAGCGTCCAAAGGACAATTGCGGCTGGCCTTTCTGCGCTGGACAGTGGTGACGGTGCCGTTCGTGCTGCTGCTGGGATTCCTGTCGGCCCGCAGCGTGCCCGTCGGCTCGGTCAATCGCTGGTATGCTGCCTTGGTCAAGTCGGAGCTGACGCCGCCCGATTGGGCGTTCCCGGTCGCTTGGAGCATCCTTTATGTGCTGCTTGGCATCGCGCTGGCGATGGTCATTCATGCGCGCGGCTCGCGCTGGCGCGTGCCCGCGATCATCATGTTCTTCGTCCAACTCGCCGTTAATCTTGCCTGGACACCCGTTTTTTTCGGGCTGCACATGGTGACCGGCGCGCTGATCGTGATCGCGGCGATGTTCCTGACGGCTTTCGTCACCACCTTGCTGTTCGGGCGCATCCGGATCGCGGCAGCGGCGCTGATGCTCCCCTATCTGGCGTGGATCATCTTCGCGGGCTATCTGACGTGGCAGATCGGCGTGCTCAACCCGCAGGCAGAGACGCTTGCGCCCGGCGCGTCGAGCACCCAGATTATCGAGTGACATTTCAGGAACAACCATCATGCAAACCGAAAACCGCCTGTTCGACGATCTTTCCAAGCTGCTGAACGGCGCGGCGGGCACGCTGGCGGGCATGGGCCGCGAAGCCGAAGCCAGCGCCAAGGCGCATGCCAAGGAATGGATCGGCGGGCTCGACTTCGTCAGCCGCGACGAATTCGATGCGGTCAAGGCAATGGCTGCGGCGGCGCGCGACGAAGCCGAGGCACTGCGCGCGCGGCTCGACGCGCTCGAAGCCGCAAAGGGCGGCAACTGAGGGCCTTTTCCACAGGATTCTGGCTGCTGCTCCCGCGAATGCTCTTGCGGCACGCGGGACGCCTTGCCACGCCTGCTACGGAGCGATGTTAAGGAACCGTTGACCAATGCTGAGTGAAGTGGACGACGACCGCGACGACGCCGCGCCGATCGACATGCTCGAAAGCTATTATGCCGCCCACGGCTGGAGCTATGACCGTCAGGACGATGAGGTCGTGGCGCAGGTCAAGGGCAGCTGGACCGAATATGAGCTGCGCGCGTTATGGCGCGAGGAAGACAGCGTTCTCCAGTTTCTGGCCTTCCCCGACATTCGCGTGACTGACGAACGCCGTGTTGCGATCTACGAAGCGATCGGGCTGATCAATGAGCAACTCTGGGTCGGCCATTTTGAGCTGTGGTCTTCGAGCGGCATCCTGCTTTATCGCCACGCCGCGATGATCGACGGCAGCGATGGCGGCACGATGTCGCTGGCGGCGGCCGAACTGATCATCGAATCGGCGATCGACGAGTGCGAGCGCTTCTATCCCGTGTTCCAGTTCGTGCTGTGGGGCGGCAAAAGCCCCAAGGAAGCACTTGCAGCGGCCTTGACCGAGACTCAGGGCGAAGCGTGATGGGCGGGGCGTGATCCGCCGCCTCTGGCTGGTCGGCTGCGGCAATATGGCGGGCGCGATGCTGCGCCAGTGGCTGGCGAGCGGGACGCTGGCGGCCAGCGACGTTGCTGTCGTCAACCGTACCGATCGCGCCTTGCCCGATGGGGTGACGCAGGCCCGGAGCCTGCCCGAGGGACCGCTGCCCGATGCGGTACTGCTGGCGATGAAGCCGCAGCAGATCAATGAGGTCGCGGCGGCGCATGGCGCGCGCATCGCCGGGGTGCCGCTGCTGGTTTCGATTCTGGCAGGCGTTGAGGAACCCGCGATTGCACGGCGCTTTTCGGCGGGCGCGATCGTCCGGGCGATGCCTAATCTGCCGGTCGGCATTGGCAAGGGCGTGGTGGCGCTGCATTCGGAAACCACCGATCCGACAGTTCGCGACGCGGTCTCAAGCCTTATGGCGCCGCTCGGCCTCGTCGAATGGGTCGCGCCTGACTTATTCGACGCCGTCACAGCGCTGGCCGGCAGCGGCCCGGGTTTCCTCTACCGTTATATCGACGCCATGACGTCGGCAGGTGCCGCGCTCGGCATCCCCGCCGATCAGGCGGCGCGGCTGGCGCTCGCGACCGTTGAGGGATCGGCACTGCTGGCGGCTGCTGCCGATGCGCCGCCCGCTATGCTCGCCGACCGTGTCGCCAGCCCCGGCGGATCGACGCGCAAGGGGCTGGATGTGCTCGACAATAACGCCGCGCTGGTGCGCTTGCTCACCGCAACGCTCGAAGCCTCCACCGCGCGCAATGCGGAGATGGCAGCCGCGGCGCGATAGGCTGACGCTGCTAAGGGTAGGATGACACGTGATCCGTTCGTGCTGAGCTTGTCGAAGCACCGTCCTTCTTTTGCGAAGCGCTCGGACAAGAAGAACAGCCCTTCGACGAGCTCAGGGCGAACGGGAGCAATTTGCTCAACGCAGGTTTCGACCGCGCTAATCGAGCGTCGCCATCAACCGCTTTTGCTCCGCCGCCATCAACCCGTCGAGCACGGCCCAAAAACCGCCCACCGCGCCTTGGCCCGCGCTCGCGTAAGCGCCCGCAAGCTTGCTGCGCATTCGCTCGAACAGCTCGCCCTCCAGCGCCTGACCCGCCGCCGTCAGCCGCAGCAGCCGCTGACGCCGGTCGCGCAAACCAGGGTGCGTCTCGACCAGCGCGCGGTCGCTGAGTTCGCCCAGTACCCGCCCGAGCGACTGTTTGGTGACGCCCAGAAACCCCAGCAATTGCGTCACCGTCAAATCGGGCTGGCGCGCGATGAAATAAAGCGCCCTCGCATGGGCGCGCCCGAGTCCCTGTTCGGCCAGCAATTCGTCGCCCGCGCGCAGCAGCGCGGCATGGCCAAAGGCGAGCAATTCGATCCCGCGTCGCACCTCGGCTTCGCGCAGAAACAGGGCAGAGGCGGCGGGGGCGGTCATGTTGCCGAGATTGGCCGGTTCGCCTAAGGGGTCAAGCCTTCGGAACAAAATCTCGCTGGTGACCAACATGCTCGACACGCCCGCTTCCTCTGGCCGTGCGCCCGGCGCGACTGACTTTGCGGTGGTCACCCATCCCGCGCTGACGCCGGATGACGTGCGGCTGGCGCGCCTCGAAAATCCCGGCTTCGGGCGCGTTTTTACCGATCGCATGGTCACGATCCGCTATAGCGAGGGCGCAGGGTGGCACGACGCAACGCTTGGCCCTCGCCAGAATCTGTCGTTCGATCCGTCGACCGCCGTGCTGCATTATGCGCAGGAAATCTTCGAAGGCATGAAGGCCTATCGCCTCGACGACGGCGCCGCCGCGCTGTTCCGGCCCGATGCCAATGCCGCGCGTTTCCGCGCCTCCGCCGAACGCATGGCGATGGTGCCGCTGCCTGAGGCGATGTTCGTCGATGCGGTGAAGGCGCTCGTCCTCGCCGAGCGTGACTGGATCCCCAGCGTCCCCGGCGGCGCGCTCTATCTGCGCCCCTTCATGATCGCGAGCGAAGTGTTTCTGGGGGTGAAGCCTTCATCCGAATATATCTTCGCGGTGATCGCTTCGTCGGTCGGCGCCTATTTCAAGGGCGAGGCACCAGCGGTGTCGCTGTGGGTCTCGACCGATTACACGCGCGCCGCGCCCGGCGGCACCGGCGCCGCCAAATGCGGCGGCAATTACGCCGCGAGCCTGATCGCGCAGGCAGAAGCGACGCGGCGCGGGCATGATCAAGTGCTGTTCCTTGACGCGACCGAGCGCCGCTGGATCGAGGAACTGGGCGGCATGAACGTCTTCTTCGTGTTCGACGATGGTTCGCTGCTGACGCCACCACTCGGCGGGACGATCCTGCCCGGCATTACCCGCGATTCGCTGATCACGCTCGCGCGCGACCGCGGGCTGGTGGTGCGCGAGGCGCCCTATGCGATTGACCAGGCGCAGGCCGATGCCAGGAGCGGTCGGCTGGTCGAGGCGTTTGCCTGCGGCACAGCGGCAGTGGTCACCTCGATCGGATCGATGACGCTCGGCGATGATCGCTTCACGATCGGCAGCGGCGGGCCGGGGCAAGTGACGGGCGCGCTGCGGTCGGCGCTGGTCGACCTCCAACTCGGCCACGCGCCCGACCCCTATGGCTGGCACGTCCGGCTCGATTGAGCGACCTGCCCCAAGAGGGGGCTTTTCATGCGGCACGGCCTCGCTTAAGGGCACCCGCTCGCGTTGGGGCGTCGCCAAGCGGTAAGGCAGCGGCTTTTGGTGCCGCCATTCCCAGGTTCGAATCCTGGCGCCCCAGCCAACTCCTTTCTCTGGTCGCCCGGCTTCGACCCAAGGATCGCGTGACATCATGGACGGATGGGACGAGTCAGCGGCAGCGTGGATCGCCTCGCAGGGGGCGCTGGGCGACAAGACGCGCCGATATGTCCTCGACGCGCCGATGCTTGCCGCCGCGCGGGGCCACGCCCGTGCGCTTGATGTCGGGTGCGGGGAAGGGCGCTTCTGCCGGATGCTCCGCGCGGAGGGGATCGACGCGGTCGGGATCGACCCAACCGAAACGCTGATTGCCGAAGCGCGCCGTCGTGATCCGGCGGGAGATTATCACATCGGCCGAGGCGAAGCGCTCGACTTTGCCGATGGCGAATTCGATCTTGTCGTCAGCTACCTCTCGCTGATCGACATTCCGGATGCCAGCGGCGCGCTGGCCGAGATGGTCCGGGTGCTCGCGCCGGGCGGGACACTGCTGATCGCGAACCTCAATGGCTTTGCGACCGCCGGGCTGGAGGCCGGATGGAGCACGCTTGCCGACGGGCGCCGGGGTTATGTGATCGACGATTACTTGTCCGTGCGGAGCGTGTGGACGCAGTGGAGCGGTATTCGTATCAAGAACTGGCACCGTCCGATGAGTTTCTACATGCAGGCGCTGCTAGCCAAAGGGTTGACCCTGAGCACCTTCGACGAGCCACCGATGATCGGCCCTGCGGACCTCGCCGAGAAATACAACCGGGCGCCCTATGCGATGATGATGGTCTGGCAAAAGCCCTAAGGCCGCCGCGCGCTTGTCCGCGTCAGGCGGGGCGTCCGCTCGATACCCGCTGCCAGCTTGATTTCCTGCCGCAGTTCGTCGCGCTTCTGGTGGATCGACGCGATCACCGGCCCGATCGCCACGCCCAGATCGGCGAGCACCGCCTCGGCCAATTGCAGCGAGCTTTCGAGCGTTTCGGGTACCGCATCGGTTACGCCCGCAGCGTACAGCTCGGCGGCATGGTCGACATCGCGGGCACGCGCGACAATTGTCAGGTCGGGCACCCAGCCGCGCACCCGCCGCGTCAGCCGCACCGTCAGCACCGGATCATCCATCGTCAGAATCAGCGCATCGGCCTTGCCAAGATTAAGCCGGTCGACCAGTTCGGCGCGCGCGACATCGCCGTAGATCACCGGAAAGCCTTCTTTCCGCGCCGCCGTGACCGCATCGATATCGGCCTCGACCGCAACGAAACGCTTGCCATGCGCTTGCAGCATCTCGGCGACCATATGTCCGACGCGGCCAAAGCCGATGATGACGGTGCCGGGCCCTTCGGTCGGGATCAGCGCTTCGGGGGCGTCGCCGCCTTCGCCGCGCTCGATCAGCTTGGCCGACAATTGCCCAAGCAGGGCGAGTAGCGGGGTGATTGTCAGGCCGATCGCCGTCACCGTCTGCCAGAAGCCCGCCGTGCTCGGCTGGATCAGGCCAGCTTGCAGCGCCACCCCCAGCACGATCAGCGTGGTTTCCGAAGGACTCGCCATCAGCACGCCGGTTTCGGCGGCGACCGGCGTGCGCTGCCCGCGCAGCCGCAGCAGGCCAAAGGTCACCAGTGCCTTGATCGTCACCACCCCTGCGACCGCGAGCAGCAGCGCGCCCCAATTCTCCAGAATCTGCGGCAGATCGAGCCCCATGCCGACCGTGATCAGGAATACGCCGAGCGCGAGTCCCCTGAACGGCGCGGTGATGACTTCGACCTCGCTGCGATAATCGGTTTCGGCAATCAGCAGCCCGGCGAGCAGCGCGCCGACAATCGGCGATAGCCCGACCGCGCTCGTCGCAAGGCTGGCGACGATCACGACGAGCAGCGCGGCGGCGAGAAACAGCTCGGGGCTTTTGGTGCGCGCGGCCTGCGCGAACAGACGCGGCAGCAGCACCCGCCCGCCAACGAACATTGCCGCCACCGTCAGCAACCCGCCGGCCAGCAAGCTCATCAACGCCCAGCCATTGCTTGCCTGACCAGGGGCAAGCGCAGCGAGCGCGAACAGCAGCGGCACCAGCGCCAAATCCTCAAACAACAGCATCGCAAAGGCCGCACGCCCGACGACGCTATGGGCGCCGACGATCGGCACGACCAGCGCCGTCGATGACAGCGCGAGCGCGAGCCCAAGCGCGATCGCACCCGGCCAGGGCTGGCCGATCAGATGCAGCGCGAGACCGATCACGAGCCCTGACCCCAGCATTTCGGCGGCGCCCACCCCGAAGACATCGGCGCGCATCGACCATAGTCGCTTGAACGACAGCTCAAGCCCGATCGAGAATAGCAGCAGCACGATGCCGAATTCAGCGAAGGGTTCGATGCCTGCGCGGTCGGATATCGTGACATTATGGAGCCACGGATAATCGGCCTCAAGTCGCCCCAGCCCGAACGGCCCGACCAGCGCGCCGACCAGGATGAAGCCGATCACCGGACTCACCTTCAACCGCGCAAAAGCGGGAATAACGATCCCGGCCGCGCCCAAAATGACGAGCGCGTCGGAAAATCCCGTGTTATCCAGTCCCAGCGCCATAAATCTGCCTAACGCACGAGATAGCAATTGTCAGCCAACCGCTGGCTTCATTCGGTCGATCCGGCATTCCGGTGACGTTGTCGTGGCCGCGCCGCTCCGGTAAGATCATCACCATATACATTCATCAGGGATCGGACCCCGCGTGACCACCAAGAGCGTGATCCTGATCGACTTCGACAATCTGTTCCTGACGCTGTGGCAGCTCGATCGCGAAACCGCGCGCCGCTTCGCCTCGGACCCGTTTCGATGGATGGCGCAATTGGCGGAATCGCACCTGGCGCTCGATCGACGGCGTTGGCTGGTGGCGCGCTGTTACCTCAATCCGTCGGGGTGGGTGCAACTACCCGAGGCCGGCGAGCGCTTGTATTTCTCGCGATTTCGCCCCGATCTGGTGCGCGCGGGCTTCGAAGTCATCGATTGCCCGCCGATGACCTACACCGGCAAAAACGCCGCCGACATCCGCATCGTCATCGACGCGCTCGATTTGCTCGCGAGTCCTTGTGGGTATGAGGAATTCGTGATCGGCTCGGGCGATTCCGATTTCGCGCCGTTGCTGCACCGGCTTCGCGCGCAGGACCGCCGCATTACGATCATCTCGCCGGGTTATGCGTCGCCCGCCTATACGTCGCTCGCCGATCGGATCATCGGTTTTGAAGGCATTGAGTCGATCCTGTGGCCGGAGCCCGAACAACTGACCGAGTCCGTTGCGCCGCCCGACGCCACGCATGATGCCTTCGCCGCCTTCATCCGCAATCGCTATGACGAAAGCACTGAGCCGCTCAATCTTTCGACCTTGTCGCAGGAGGCGCTTCGGGTGGTAGGCGGCGCGCGCGACAGCGATTGGTTTGGTGCGGGCAGCTTTACGCGCGCGGTCAGGCTGTTGAACCTGCCCAACGTCCGCCTGTCTCAGCATTTGCTGTGGGACGAGGTCCGCCATGCCGCGCCGCCTACCAGCGAAACGGCCGTCGGCGACGGCAGCATCCCCGAGCCCGTCATGACGCTGGTCCGGCTGCTCGATCTGCCGCGCTTGCGGCAGGAGGCTGGCAGCCGCTGTTCACGATTCTCGCGCGCTACGCCGCCGAATTCAGCTTCAACCTGACCGAATCGACGCGCTGGTCGCGCGACATGCTCGCCGAAGACGGGATAACGGTCCCGCGCATGGCCGTCAGTTTCGTGGTTCGCGGAGCCCAATTCGGCGGCGCCCCGCTCGACAGCGCGACCCCGCCGACCGCCAAGCAAATTGGCGAAGCCTTTCGTGACGGTCTGATCGAGCGCGCGAATGCAGCCGGGATCGTGCTCGACGCGGCGGCCGAGCGGGTCATCAGCGCATGGCTCAGCCTGTCACAGCCCGAGCCCGCGCCGCAGAGCAACGACGCGGCGGGCTGAGCAGCCTCAATCGCGGTGGTTCAGCCGCCCGTGGCCATCGCCGTCTCGAGATTGACCCGAACCTGCTCGAAGAATTGCTCGGTCGTCATCCACGCTTGATCAGGGCCGATCAGCAGCGCGAGATCCTTGGTCATGTGACCATTTTCGACCGTTTCGATGCACACGCGTTCGAGCGTTTCGGCAAAGGCCGTCACTTCGGGCGTATCGTCAAACTTGCCGCGATATTTGAGCCCACCGGTCCAGGCGAAAATCGACGCGATCGGATTGGTCGACGTCGCCTTGCCCTGTTCGTGCTGGCGGAAGTGGCGGGTGACGGTGCCGTGCGCGGCTTCGGCTTCGACGGTCTTGCCGTCGGGGGTGAGCAGCACCGAGGTCATCAAACCGAGCGAGCCGAACCCTTGTGCGACCTGGTCGGACTGGACGTCGCCGTCATAATTCTTGCACGCCCAGACGAATTCGCCGTGCCATTTGAGCGCGCTGGCGACCATGTCGTCGATCAGACGATGCTCATAGACGATGCCAGCTTCCTTGAACTTGTCCTTGAATTCGGCCTCGAAAACTTCAGCGAAAATGTCCTTGAAGCGGCCGTCATAGGCTTTGAGGATCGTGTTCTTGGTCGACAGGTACACCGGCCAGCCGAGGTTGAGGCCATAATGCATCGACGCGCGCGCGAAATCGCGGATCGAATCGTCGAGATTGTACATCGCGAGCGCGACGCCGGCGGACGGATATTGGAACACTTCCTCGTCGATGACTGTGCCGTCGTCTCCTTCGAACACGAGCCGCAGCTTGCCGGGGCCGGGGACGCGGAAATCGGTCGCGCGATATTGGTCGCCGAACGCATGGCGGCCGACGACGATCGGCTTGGTCCAGCCGGGGATAAGGCGCGGCACGTTCGAAATCACGATCGGCTCGCGAAACACCACGCCGCCCAGGATGTTGCGGATCGTCCCGTTGGGCGATTTCCACATTTTCTTGAGGCCGAATTCCTCGACCCGCGCTTCGTCCGGCGTGATCGTCGCGCATTTCACGCCAACGCCATATTTCTGGATCGCACGCGCCGATTCGACGGTCACGCGGTCGTCGGTGGCATCGCGGTGCTCGATGCCGAGGTCGTAGTAATCGAGGTCGATGTCGAGATAGGGCAGAATCAGGCGCTCGCGAATCCAGAGCCAGATGATCCGCGTCATCTCATCGCCGTCGATTTCCACGACCGGCGTCTTCACCTTGATCTTCGCCATCAACTGCTCGCTTTGTCCAGTGGGGAGGGGATTACGACCCTGCGTCTAGGATGAAGGCGGGCAGGGATCAACCGCTCGCCGTGTCCGAATGAGCGCCTATCATCGCCCGAAGCGTCCGGCCGGGTCCGCAAGGGCGTTGAATATCGGTGATGGCGTGGTTAGGCTCCCCCTATGGCACCACACGACCAGCCGCCGACAGGGGCGACAAGCGCGAGTTGGCGTCTTCCGGACATCCATCCCGAGGGGCGCAAATATGTGCTGATCGCCGGTACAGCGGCGTTCCTGTCGTTCTTCCTTTGGGGTTTCCTCACCTGGCCACTGATCGGGCTGACGATCTGGGTCGCGGCCTTCTTCCGTGATCCGGTGCGCGTGACGCCACAAGGCCCGGGCCTGATCGTCGCGCCTGCCGATGGGCTGGTGACGATGATCGAACGCATGCCGGTGCCGCGTGAGCTCGCGGGTGAAACGGGGCTCGGGACGGGCGCGTTCGTCCGAGTCTCGATTTACATGAGTGTGTTCGACGTTCACATCAATCGCACGCCGATCGCGGGCACAATCCGTCAGGTCGTCTATATTTCGGGCAAATTCCTCAACGCCGAATTCGACAAGGCCAGCGACGAGAATGAACGCCAGCATATCCTGGTCGAAGGGCGTGATGGCCGCAGGATCGGCTTCACCCAGATTGCCGGGCTGGTGTCGCGCCGGATCGTCGCTTTCGTCAAGGCCGGCGATATCGTCGCCAGCGGCCAGCGCGTGGGGCTGATTCGCTTCGGCAGTCGGGTCGATGTCTATTTGCCCGACGATGTCGCGTGCCAAGTGGTGATTGGTCAGCGCACGGTCGCGGGCGAGACGGTGATCGGCCGGGTTGGCGGGGTTACCCCGCTCGGCATCGCGCAGTAACGTCGCTCGCCATCGACCTCTCTATCGACGATGTGCTCGGCGCTATTGGGTCAGGCGGCGATCGGCCATGCGCTTTGGCCCTGACCGCGCGGCGGCAACACAGCTCGCCGGACTGTGCGGCGCTCGACCGGGGCAATCACTGCCGCCGTCGCATCCGCTGTGCCCGAGAGCAGGGCGGCCATGCGCGGCAGCGCGGGCCAAAGCGTGCGTGCAAGCACACCGGCAACCGCACCCAGCGCCGCCGTGAAAAGGATCAGTCCGATCAATGCCATCATAGCCCAAACTCCACGCAGCGGAACGCACACCCGGACAGCCGGTAACCGGCCGCCCACGAATCAGTTCCGTGTTTCAACGATGAACCCTTAATGTTCCATCTTTGTACCAATGTCAAGCCTTGATTCGTGTGGACGGCTAGGCTAAGCGCCGCCGCTCAATCCCGCATGGGAAGCGCACATCCCGGTGTCGTCGGGGCTTTGGCCACGTCGATTACTGCTTCCCAGAGGACCAACCGGAAAGGAACTACTTATGGCGGCACCTGTCGTCACGATGCAGCAATTGCTTGAGACCGGCGCGCATTTCGGTCACCAGACCCACCGCTGGAACCCGAAGATGAAGCCGTATATTTTCGGCGATCGCAACGGTGTTCACATCCTCGATCTGTCGCAGACCGTGCCGCTGTTCGCGCGCGCGCTCGAATTCGTCGCCGCCTCGACCGCCTCGGGCGGCAAGGTGCTGTTCGTCGGCACCAAGCGCCAGGCGCAGGAGCCCGTCGCTGATGCGGCGCGCCGTTCGGGCCAGCATTTCGTCAATCACCGCTGGCTGGGCGGCATGCTCACCAACTGGAAGACGATCTCGGGCTCGATCAAGCGGCTGAAGACGCTTGAGGAGCAGCTCGCAGGCGACACCACGGGCCTCACCAAGAAGGAAGTACTCCAGCTCACGCGCGAGAAGGACAAGCTCGAGCTCTCGCTCGGCGGCATCCGCGACATGGGTGGCATTCCTGATGTGATGTTCGTCATTGACGCGAACAAGGAAGAGCTGGCGATCAAGGAAGCCAACACCCTCGGCATTCCGGTCGTCGCGATCCTCGATTCGAATGTCTCGCCCGACGGTATCGCTTTCCCGGTACCGGCGAACGATGACGCGAGCCGCGCGATTCGCCTCTACTGCGAAGCGATCGCGATTGCCGCAACGCGCGGGGGCCAGGACCGTCAGGCGAGCTTTGGCAACGACATTGGCGCGATGGAAGAGCCGATCGCCGAAGTCGCGCTCGACGTACCGACGCCAGCCGCTGACCCCGAACATGCGGCTGCCGCGACCGATGCTGAAACGGCGTTCGAAGGCGAGCAACAGCTCGACGCGTAAGCCGTCGCAGAACTGACATATGGGCGGGGTAGGGCGCAGGCCTTCCCTCGCCCGCAACCATATCCGACGTACAAAAAGGAACTGATACCATGGCCGATATCACAGCCGCTGCCGTCAAGGATCTGCGCGAAAAGAGCGGCGCGGGCATGATGGATTGCAAAAAGGCACTCACCGAAGCGAATGGCGACATGGACGCCGCGATGGATTGGCTGCGCGCCAAGGGCCTCGCTGCTGCCGCCAAGAAGTCGAGCCGCACCGCCGCTGAAGGCCTCGTCGGCGTCGAAGTGTCGGGCACCAAGGGTGCTGCGGTCGAAGTCAATTCGGAAACCGATTTCGTCGCCAAGAACGAACAGTTCCAGACGTTCGTTCGCGACGTGACCTCGGTCGCGCTCGAACTCGGCGACTCGCTCGACACGATCAAGGCAGCGCATCTCGGCGGCAAGACCGTTGAGGAAGTGCTGACCACCAATATCGCGACGATCGGCGAAAATCAGGCGATCCGCCGTGCGCGTCGGCTCGAAGTGTCGGCGGGCGCCGTGGTGCCCTATGTCCACAACGCGGCGGCGCCGGGCCTCGGCAAGATCGGCGTGCTCGTCGCGCTCGAAAGCGATGCTGACCATGATCTGCTCGCGGGTCTCGGCAAGCAGATTGCGATGCACATTGCGGCAGCCTTCCCGCTCGCGCTCGACGAAAGCGGCCTCGATCAGGACGTGATCAAGCGTGAGCGCGCGATTGCGACCGAAAAGGCAGCCGAAAGTGGCAAGCCCGCCGATATCATCGAAAAGATGGTCGACGGCGCGATCAAGAAGTTCGCGAAGGAAAATGCGCTGCTCAGCCAGCTGTTCGTGATGGACGGCAAGACCCCGATCGCCGACGTCGTCGCCAAGGCGGCGAAGGACGCGGGCAAGTCGATCGTGCTGAAGGACTATGTCCGCTTCCAGCTCGGCGAAGGCATTGAGAAGGAAGTCAGCGATTTCGCCGCCGAAGTCGCTGCCGCCTCAGGCGTGCCACAGCCGACTGCCTAAAGCCTGCGCGGCGGCGCGGTAACGACGAAATGGGGGAGGGGCGGTTTATCCGCCCTTCCCTTCGCGTGCCCCCGCGCATAAGGTCCGCGCCACTTTGACCGCCCAAGCCTTGCAAGTTGGACCCCAAGACGGACCCATGACCATCCCGCATTTCAAGCGCATTCTGCTCAAGCTGTCGGGCGAAGTCCTGATGGGATCGGGCCAGTTCGGGATCGACCCCGCCACCGTCGACCGCGTTGCGGGCGAAGTCGCTGCGGCAAAGGCCGCCGGGCATGAGCTGTGCCTCGTCGTCGGCGGCGGCAATATCTTTCGCGGCATCGCGGGCGCGGCCAAGGGCTTCGACCGGACCAGCGCCGACTATATGGGCATGCTCGCGACCGTGATGAACGCGATTGCGGTGCAGAATGCGCTCGAAAAGATCAACATCGAAACGCGCGTGCAGTCGGCAATCCCGATGGCCAGCGTGTGCGAACCCTATATCCGCCGCCGCGCGATCCGGCACATGGAAAAGGGCCGGATCGTCATTTTCGCGGCGGGCACGGGCAATCCCTTTTTCACTACCGACACCGCCGCTGCGCTGCGCGCCGCCGAAATGGGCTGCGACGCGCTGTTCAAGGGCACCAGCGTTGATGGCGTCTATGATGCCGATCCGAAAAAGGTCGAAGGCGCGCACCGTTACGAAGCGCTGAGCTTTAGCCGCGTGCTCTCCGACAATCTGAAGGTCATGGACGCGGCCGCCGTTGCGCTGTGCCGCGAGAATAATATCCCGATCGTCGTCTTCAACATCCGCGAGGAAGGCAATCTCGCCTCGGTCCTGCGCGGTGACGGGCAAGCGACGATCGTCCACAACGAGCCGGAGAACTGACATGGCCGCTTATGACAAGGCCGATCTCGAACGCCGCATGCACGGCGCGGTCGAAGCGCTGAAGGGCGATCTGGGCGGCTTGCGCACGGGGCGCGCGAGCGTGTCGCTGCTCGACCCGGTGATGGTCGAGGTGTACGGTTCGCACATGCCGCTTAACCAGGTCGCGACCGTGTCGGCGCCCGAATCGCGGCTGTTGTCGGTGCAGGTCTGGGACAAGTCGGGCGTCGGGCCTGCCGACAAGGCGATCCGCTCGGCGGGGCTTGGCCTTAACCCGATCGTCGACGGCCAGACGTTGCGCATCCCGATCCCCGATCTGACCGAGGAACGCCGCAAGGAACTCGCCAAGCTGGCTGGGCAATATGCGGAAAAAGCCCGGATCGCCGCGCGCAACGTGCGCCGCGACGGCATGGAAAGCCTGAAAACCGACGAGAAGAAAGGCGTCTATTCGGAAGACGAGCGCAAGCGCCACGAAACCGAAGTCCAGAAGCTGACCGACAGCACGATTGCCGAAATCGATGCGGCGGCGACCGCCAAGGAAAAGGAAATCCTCGGCAAGTGAGCGCGGCTTCGGCCCCGGCGCCCGGCGCGAGCAGCGCCACGGCCACGGGCGGCGGAGGGACGCTGCCGCGTCATGTCGCGATCATCATGGATGGCAATGGCCGCTGGGCCAAGAAGCGCTTCCTGCCGCGCCTTGCCGGGCACAAGGCGGGCGTCGAGGCCGTGCGCCGGATCACCCGCCATGCCCGTACGATGGGCATCGAAGCGCTGACGCTTTACGCTTTTTCGTCGGAAAACTGGCGCCGCCCGGCCGAGGAAATTGGCGACCTGATGGGGTTGCTGAAACATTTCATCCGCGCCGATCTCGACGAAATGGTGCGCGACAATGTGCGGCTGCGGGTGATCGGCGATTACCGCCGCTTTTCGGCCGATGTCGTGGCGCTGGTCGACGACGCGCTAGCGCGGACATCGCAAAACGATGGACCGCTATTGGTGATTGCGCTCAACTACGGGTCGCAGGCCGAATTGGTGGCGGCGGCGCGCACCCTGGCCGAGCGCGTGCAAGCGGGCGCGATGGAAGTCGCGGCGATCGACGCCGATGCGATCGAAGCCTTGCTCGACACGCGCGACCTTCCGCCGCTCGACCTGCTGATCCGCACCTCGGGCGAGTGTCGCTTGTCGAATTTTCTGCTCTGGCAAGCGGCTTATGCCGAGTTGTTGTTCGTCGACACGCTCTGGCCCGACTTCGACGAGGCTGCCTTTAGCAAAGCCGTGGCACAGTTCGGGGAGCGGCAGCGGCGCTTCGGCGGGCTGTGAGCGACGCCGCCCGCGCCCGGCAGGCCGAACTTGCCACCCGCGCGGTGGTGGGCGCCGCGATGATCGCGGTGGCGCTCGGCGGGCTGTGGCTCGGCGGGGTAGTTTTCTGGATCCTGTGCTCGGCTGTCGCGCTTGGCGTGTTGCGCGAATGGGCGATGCTGATGCGCGCGCGCGAACCTGACCTGCGCTTGATGCTGTTTGCGATGGTCGTGCCGCTCGCGATCATGTCGCCCTGGGCGGCAGGCGCTGGCTTTCGCGCGCTCGGCTTTGTGCTGGGGGCGAGCCTGTTCATCTATGGCGTGTCGCGTCAGCCCGTGCGCGCGGCCGGGCTGCTTTATGCCGGGCTGCCCGTGCTGGCCTTGCTGATCATTCGCGATCAACCGCGCGGGCTGTTGTTCGGATTCTGGACACTGGCGCTGGTCTGGGCGTGCGACATGGGCGCCTTTTTTGCGGGGCGCTGGCTCGGCGGTCCGCGGCTCGCGCCTGCAATCAGCCCCAACAAGACCTGGGCGGGGTTGATCGGCGGCGTTGCGGCGGCCGGAGCATTGGGCGTGGCGCTTCATGTGGGTTATGGCTTGCCGTGGCGGCTCACGCTTGCAACACCGGCGCTGGCAATTGCGTCGCAGGGTGGGGATTTGTTCGAAAGTTGGTTGAAGCGGCGGGCAGGCGTGAAGGATAGCGGAACATTGCTGCCGGGGCACGGCGGTCTGCTTGATCGGCTCGACGGGCTGATACCGGTTGCGCCGCTCGCGGCGCTGCTGGTGATGCTGCCGCAAATTCGGGGATGGATGATATGAAGACGGTAACGATCCTGGGGGCAACCGGATCGATCGGTGGGTCGACGCTCGATCTGATCGAGCGCGAGCCCGAAAAATATGACGTGCTGGCGCTGACCGCCAATTGCGATGTGGCGAAGCTGGCCGCAGCGGCGATCCGCACCAACGCCAAGCGCGCGGTCGTGGCCGATGTCGGCTGCTATGCCGATCTCAAGAGCGCGCTTGCGGGAACGGGGATCGAAGTTGCGGCGGGCGCGCAAGCCGTTTGCGAAACGGCGGCGATGGGCGCCGACTGGACGATGGCGGCGATTGTCGGCTGTGCCGGGCTTGAGCCGGTGATGGCCTCAATCGCGCAGGGCGGCACGGTAGTACTGGCCAATAAGGAGCCGCTGGTCTCGGCCGGCGATGTGATCCTGGCCGCTGCCGCCAAAACCGGCGCGACCTTGCTCCCCGCCGATTCGGAGCACAATGCCATCTACCAATGCTTCGACTTCGCGCGCCCCGAAGGCGTGCGACGGATCATCCTGACCGCCAGCGGCGGCCCGTTCCGGACCAAGACGCGCGAGGAAATGCGGGCCATGACCCCCGCGCAGGCGGTCGCGCATCCCAATTGGTCGATGGGCGCGAAGATTTCGGTCGATTCGGCAACGCTGATGAACAAGGGGCTCGAACTGATCGAGGCCGCGCGGCTGTTCCCCGTCGAGAATGATCAGATTGAAGTCATCTGCCATCCGCAATCGATCATCCATTCGATGGTCGAATATGTCGACGGCTCGATCCTGGCGCAGCTCGGCCCGAGCGATATGCGTGTGCCGATCGCCTATTGTCTGGCCTGGCCCGAGCGCATGGCGACGCCAATGGCACCGCTCGATTTGGTGGCGATTGGTCGGCTCGATTTCGAAGCCCCCGATCTCGATCGCTTCCCGGCTTTGCGCCTCGCCCGCGAGGCGCTTGATGCGGGCGGCGCGCGCCCGGCGATCCTCAATGCCGCGAACGAAATTGCGGTTGCGGCGTTTCTCGAAGGGCGGATCGGCTTTCTTGAAATTGCCGCAATCGTCGCCGATACGCTGGCGGGCTATGACCCGGCGCCGCCGGAAACGCTCGACGCGGTGCTCTCGGTAGATGCCGAAGCGCGGCGTCTGGCGGGCGAGCGTGTGAAGGATTGCGTGGTTTGATCCAGTCGCCTGGCTTTTTGCAGACTCTGCTGGCGTTTGCGCTCGTCATCGGGCCGCTCGTGTTCCTGCACGAGCTCGGGCACTATCTTGCGGGCCGGTTGTTCGGGGTCAAAGCCGAAGAATTCTCGATCGGCTTCGGGCGCGAGCTGTTCGGCATCACCGACAAGCGCGGCACGCGCTGGAAATTCAGTCTGTTGCCGCTAGGCGGCTTTGTTAAGTTCGCGGGCGACATGGACCCGTCGAGCCGCAGCGACCCCAATTGGCTGGCACTCCCCGGCGAAGAGCGCGCGCGAACATTTCAGGCCAAGCCGCTGTGGCAGCGGGCGATTATCGTTGCGGCTGGCCCGGTCACCAATTTCGCCATCGCGCTTGTCATTCTGGCGGGTTTCGCGGTCGCGTTTGGCGATTTGCGGACCTCGGCCATTGTCGGTCAGGTCGAACCGGGCAGTGCCGCGCAGGTCGCGGGGCTGGTTCCCGGTGATCGCATCACGGCGCTCGGCGGACGTCAGGTCGAGACGTTTCAGGACATGGTCCGCTTTGTCCAGATCCGCGCCGGTGAACGTGTCACGATCGATTATGAGCGCGGCGGCCAGCCAAAGTCGACGACGGCGACGATCGCGGTCCGGGTCGACAAAGATCGCTTCGGCAACATTGTGAAGCTAGGTCGTCTCGGCATCGCAACCGACGCCAGCGCGGCGCGTTTCGAGCCAGTGAGCCCGATCGCGGCGCCCGTCGTCGCGCTGCGCAAGATTGGCGACATTTTGGGCATGATGGGCGAAGTCGTCGGCCAGATTGTGGTCGGCAAGCGGCCCGTGAGCGAGCTTGGCGGCCCCTTGCAGATCGCGAAAGTGTCGGGCGAGCAATTTTCGCTCGGGATGTCGTCGTTCATTTTCTTCATCGCGCTCGTGTCGCTCAATCTGGCGGTGATCAATCTGCTGCCGGTGCCCGTCCTCGACGGCGGGCACTTGCTGTTCTACGCGATCGAAGCGGTGCGGCGGCGTCCGGTCGACTCGCAAGTGATGGAATGGGCATTTCGCGGCGGTCTGGCGGCTGTGCTCGCGCTGATGCTGATGGTGACGTTCAACGATCTTGGCTCATTTGGGCTCTGGAGCAAGCTGGCCGGGTTGATCGGCTGACGCGCTTCGGGCAGGGCGTGGCAGCCGGGCGGGGCTGACGATTTTTTCCTTTTGGGGAGCAGTAGTGAAAGCAACCTCTGTGACGAACTCCGGCACCCGCGCGGTTGCGTGGTTGATGGCGAGCACGATCCTGGCGGGATTGCCGATGGCTGCCGTTGCTCAGACAGCGGCGCCGACATCGCCGCCCGCCGTCGATCCGGTCGCGCAGGCAGCGCCAGCCGCCGCGCCCGCGCCTGCCCCCGTTAAGGTCATCCGCACGCTGCGGGTCGAGGGCTCGCAGCGTATCGAGCCCGAGACGGTGCTTTCGTACACCAAGCTACGGGTTAGTGCGAATTTCACCAATGAGACGCTCGATCAGGCAATCAAGGATCTGCTCGCGAGCGAGTTGTTCGCCGATGTGACGATCGACGGTGCGGTAACTGGCGATATCGTGGTGCGGGTGCGCGAAAATCCGATCATCAACCGCGTGCTGCTCGAAGGCAATAAGCGGCTGAAGGCCGACAAGATCACCAAGGAAATCAAGCTCGCACCGCGCCAGATTTTCACGCGCACCGCCGTCCGGCAGGATGTTGCGCGGATCATCGAGCTTTACCGCCGTCAGGGCCGCTTTGCCGCTTCGGTCGCGCCCAAGATGGTGTCGCTCGACCAGAACCGCGTTGATATCATTTTCGAAATCAGCGAGGGGCCGAAGTCGAAGGTCCGCCAGATCAACATCATCGGCAATGAGGTGTTCAACGACGCCAAGGTGCGCGCGCAAATGGCGACCAAGCAGGCGAGTCTGCTGACCACGCTCAGTTCGAACACCAGCTATGATCAGGACAGGCTGGCCTTTGACCAGCAGAAATTGCGCCAATTCTATCTGACGCAGGGCTACGCCGACTTCAAGGTGACCTCAGCAGTTGCTGAGCTGACGCCCGACAAGAAGGACTTCATCATCACTTATGTGGTGGAGGAAGGAAAGCGTTACCGGTTCGGCGAAATCACCGTCGACAGCGAAATCCGCGACTTCGACAACAAAAAGCTTGCCGCGTCACTCGTCGCCAAGAAGGGTGAATGGTATAATGCGAAGAAGATCGAGGATTCGGTTGACGCGATCAATCAGACCGCTGGTCTATTCGGCTATGCCTTTGCCGAAGTTAATCCGGAATTCGACCGCGACGCCGAAAAACTGCTGCTGTCGATCAATTTCCACATCGCGCAAGCCCAGCGCACCTATGTCGAACGGATCGATATCAACGGCAACACGCTGACCAAGGACAAGGTGATCCGCCGCGAAATCCGCGTGTCCGAAGGCGACGCGTTCAACACTTTCCTCGTCAAACGGTCGCAGGATCGCATCAACTCGCTCGGCTTCTTCCAGGAGAAGCTCGAAGTTCAGCAAAAGCCCGGGTCGGCCCCCGACCGTGTCGTGCTCGAAACCAATGTCGAGGAAAAGGCGACCGGCGAGCTTAACCTGTCGATCGGTTATTCGAGCCTCGAACAATTCATCGTCCAGGGTTCTGTCAGACAGCGCAATTTCCGGGGCTTGGGTCAGGAGCTTCGCGCGAGTGCGCAATTTTCGACCTTCTCAAAACAGGTCGAACTCGGCTTTTCAGAGCCCTATTTGTTTGACAAGAACATCGGCCTCGCCGTCGATCTGTTCCGCCGCGACCTGAACAACTTCAACTTCGTCGGAACGATCCGACAGACGAACTATACGCAGGTGTCGACCGGCTTCCAGGTCCGCACGAGCATTCCGCTGACTGAATATTGGTCGGTGTCAGCACGCTATGGGCTGACCTATGATCAGGTTGGGCTCGATCCGACGAGATTTTTTACCAACGGCGCCTGTGATCCACTGCTGGCCGGACGCTATTTGTGTGACCAAATCGGCAACCGGCTTACCTCTGCGCTCGGTGTGTCGCTGCTGTATGACAGCCTCAACAGCCGCATTCGGCCGACCGCTGGTCAGCGGCTTGTGGTGAGCGGCGATCTTGCCGGTCTGGGCGGCGACGTGCGCTATATTCGCGGTCGATTCGAAGGCAAAAAATTCTGGAATGTCGGTAGTGGTTTCATCTTCTCAGCGGGACTTGAGGGTGGTTATATCCAGCCGCTTGAAGGAAGCCGCGGTCCGGGAATTGACGCTGTGCGCATCAACGACCGCTTCTACCTCGGCGAGCCGCAGTTCCGGGGCTTTAACATTCGCGGTGTCGGGCCGCGCGTGCAGCGGCTGATGTACCAAACTGATGCGAACGGCGTTCAGACGCTGAACGATGCAAGGAATCAATTTGCCGATGACGCGCTCGGCGGGCGGGCTTATTATCTCGGACGGCTCGAGCTTGAACTACCACTCGGCGCTGGCGCGCGCGAACTCGGTCTGCGTCCTTCGATCTATATCGATTTCGGCGCGCTGTTCGGTGTGCTCCGGCCGCTGCCGACGGCGGTTTTCCCGACGACCACGGTCACGCTTGCCGACGGCAGCGTGGTCAACCGGGTGTTGCCGCTGCCGCTGCGTGATCCGGCGACCAACCAGATTGTGTATGTAGTTTCCGATGGCGGCGCCAATGCCGGCCTTCAGACAATTTGCCCCACCGGGTTTGCGACAACGAGCAATCTGGCCGATTGCACAGGATCGTCCATCAATTCGACCGTGGACGGCACCCAGCCCTTCCTCGAAAGGTTCGTTGGCAATTCGGCTAGCCCTAGGCTTTCGGTCGGTATCGGCGTCAACTGGAATTCACCGTTCGGGCCGCTGCGGATCGATCTGGCTCAGGCGCTGCTCAGGCAGTTCGGCGAAGACACCAAACTCATCACTTTCAACGTAGGGACTCAATTCTGATGAAGACCAAATTTACGAAGGCCGCAATCGCTGCGGCATTTGCAGCAAGCATGCTGGCGTTGCCGCAGGCCGCATTTGCGCAATCGACACTCGTCGTCGATGTCGACCAGATTTCGCGCGACAGTGTTGCCGCCAAGAGCGGTCAGGCGCAGATCGAGGCGAAATATGGCGCGCGCATCAAGACAGTTCGGGCCAGTTTCGACGCAGCGCTGAAGGGCTGGAACGATCAGGTCGCGATTGCCAAGCCGCTGATCAAGCCGAACACGCCGCTGCCGCCCGCCACCGAAAAGGCGCTGGGCGACGCGCGTCAGACGCTGCAGGAAGCACAGGCACAAGTCGAAGACCTTCAGCGCGAGCTGAATTCGGTTTCGCAATATGTGCAGCAGCAGATTGTCGAGAAGCTGATCCCGATCTCCGAGCGTATCCGCAAGGACCGCAAGGGTGATACGGTGGTGCCGCGTAACGGACTGCTGGCTTTTGAGCCCGCAAACGACATTACTGCGGTCGCGCTGCAGCAGCTCAATGCGACTATGACCGTCGTTCAGATCGCGCCCCCCGAGCAGCCTGCTGCCAAGCCGACGACGCCGCCGCCTGCGACAACGCCTGCCAAGCCGCAGCCGCAGAGCCGCTGATCCGGTGAGCGACGACACGACGGCGGCGCCGACACCCTACGCGCTCGATACCGCGCGCGTGATGGCGGCGCTGCCGCATCGCTACCCAATGCTGCTGGTCGACCGGGTCGAGGCGCTTGTCCTCGACCGGTCGATCGTCGCCATCAAAGCGGTGACGATCAACGAGGGTTTTTTCCAGGGGCATTTTCCGGGGCGCCCGATCATGCCGGGCGTGCTGATCGTCGAGGCGCTGGCGCAGGCCGCCGGTGTGCTCGCGGTCGAATCACTTGGGCTCGCAGGGTCGGGTAAGCTCGTCTATTTCATGGCGATCGAGGGGGCGAAGTTCCGCAAACCTGTCGAGCCGGGGTGCTTGCTCAAGCTCGAAGTCGAATTCGTCCAGAAGCGCTCGAGCGTTTGCAAATTCGCGGGCCGCGCGTTGGTCGACGGTGCGTTGGCGGCCGAGGCGAATTTCACCGCTATGATCGCGGACCCGCCGAAGGCCTAGATTTTTCTCACACAAAGACGCGAAGCCACGAAAAGCAGCGTTATCCTTCTTCGCGGCTTCGTGCCTTTGTGTGCGATATCTTTTGCCTGCGTGGCCTTACCGGAACGGCGGTTCGTTGAACGCCCGCAGCTTGCGCGAATGCAGTTTCGCGCCTTCGCGGCGCAATTGTTCGCACGCTTCGATGCCGATCTTCATATGCTCGGCAATCGCGCGTTCGTAGAAGCGATTGGCCTGGCCCGGCAGTTTGAGTTCGCCGTGCAGCGGCTTGTCGGAAACGCAGAGCAGCGTCCCGTACGGCACACGGAAGCGATAGCCTTGTGCTGCAATCGTCGCCGATTCCATGTCGATGCCAACCGCACGCGACTGTGAGAAGCGCAGCGCCGACTTCGAATAGCTCAATTCCCAATTGCGGTCGTCGGTGGTCACGATCGTGCCCGTGCGCAGCCGCCGCTTGAGTTCGTCGCCCGACTGGCCCGAGACCGTTTCGGCCGCGCGCGCGAGCGCCTGCTGGACCTCGGCAATCGCGGGGATCGGAATTTCGGGCGGCAGCACTGCGTCGAGCACATGATCGTCGCGCAAATAGGCATGCGCCAGCACATAATCGCCGATGCGCTGGCTCGGGCGCAGACCGCCGCAATGGCCGATCATCAGCCAGGCTTCGGGCCGCACGACCGCGAGGTGATCGCAGATCGTCTTGGCGTTCGACGGCCCGACGCCGATGTTGACAAGCGTGATGCCGGTGCGATCAGGCGCGATCAGGTGATAGGCTGGCATCTGATGCCGCCGCCACGCGCTGTCGCTGACCAGCTTGTCGGGATCATCGCCCTCCTCAATGACGATGCCGCCCGCGCCCGACACGGCCGTATAGCGCGATTCGGGGCCGAGTTGCTCGCACGCCCAGCGCACGAATTCATCGACATAGCGGTGATAGTTGGTGAACAGCACGAAGCGCTGCACATGCTCGGGCGGGGTCCCGGTATAGTGGCGCAGCCGGGCAAGGCTGAAATCGGTGCGCAGCCCGTCGAACAGCGCGAGCGGTCGCACCGCATCGGGCGATTTCCACAAACCATCGGCAATCTCGTCACCGATATGCGCCAGTTCGGTTGCCGGAAAATGCCGTGCCAGCTCAAGCGCCGACACTTCGTCGAGGCTGACCGCGTGGCCCGGATCGAGCACATAAGGGAAGGGGATTTCCTGCCGCCCGGCGACGGCCTCGACCTCGACATCATAATCTTCGAGCAACAGCGTCAGCTGCTCGGTCAAATAGCCGGCGAAGGTGGCGGGCTTGGTGACGCTGATCGCATAGCGGCCCGGCTGCACGAGTCGCCCGAACGACCGCATTGGCGCTGGACGATCACCGCCGCCCTTATAGTTCAGCCGGATTTCGGGATAAGCGAAGGAGCCGTCGCGGCGTGCTGTCGGATCGGGTACGGTCCCATCAGCGAGATAGGCGGTCAGCGCGGCGCGCAGCCGCTCTACCGATGCGGTGTACAGCCGGTCGAGCTCGGCCACGATCTGGGAAGCGTTCGTCATGCCCTTCGGCTAGGCCAGCGATGCGACGCTGGCAAGACAGCCGCGCGTGCAAGCGCAAGGACTGGGCGAGGGGGGCAGCGATGGCCCCCCTCGCCGGGCCGGACTTACTTGCTGATCTTGCCGCCCTTGGCGTCGGCTTCGCCACCCGTGCTGGTGAGCTTGCTGATGCCATAGGCGGCACCGGCCGCGACGGCGGCGACACCACCAACGATCGCGGCGGCGGCAACCGGGTTTTCCCTCACCGCTTCAACCGTGGTTTCAACGGCCTGCTCGATCGCTGCCTGCGCGCGGGCGACGAGGGTCCTTTCCTCGGCGACGGCCTTGGTCGCAAAGTCCTTGGCAGCGTCTTCGGCCTCGCCGATCTTCTTTTTGGTGAAGTCGGTCGCGGCGGTATAGTCGGTTTCGATGGTCATCTTCGTGTCCCTTCGCGTGCGGGTGGCAGATCGATTAACGCTGTGCCCCCGCCAACGTTCCCGGCCTTAAAGCTGTTCGAGCAGATGTTCGGCGGTGCTCACCTTGAACTCACCGGGTGCTTCGACGTTGAGCTGCGTGACCACGCCGTCTTCGACCAGCATCGAATAGCGCTGGCCGCGCAGGCCCAGGCCGAACTTCGATCCGTCCATCGTCAGATCGACGGCCTTGGCAAAGTCGCCATTGCCATCGGCGAGCATCGTGACCTTGCCGTCGGCGCTGTTGCTCTTGCTCCACGCGCCGAGCACGAAGGCATCGTTGACGGCGGTGCAGGCGACTTCGTCGACGCCCTTGGCCTTCAGTTCGTCGAGCTTGTCGATATAGCCGGGCAGGTGCTTGGCCGAGCAGGTCGGGGTGAAGGCGCCGGGGACCGAGAACAGCGCGACCTTGCGGCCGGCAAAAAAGCTGGTGCTGTCGACGGCGTCGGGGCCGTGATCGGTCGCCTTGATGAGAGTCATTTCGGGGAGCTTGTCGCCAACCTTGATCGTCATGCCTGTTCTCCAGTTGCGGTGATGCGCCGCGCTCTAGCCGAGCCGACGCGCGACGCAAAGCGGGCACTTCAGCAAAGTGTATGAAGCGTCAGAATTCGCGGTTGAGGCGCGCGCGCGCGGCAAGCACGGGGCGGGCAAGGCCGGGGACAGCCAGCAGTGGCATTGCAACATACCATTTGAGCGAGCGGCGCCACGGCTCGCCCTCCCGCAGGCGTTTGAGTCCCGCGCGCGCCTCGCCGCCGAGCACCAGCGCTTCGCCCTCGATCACGGCGAGCTCGCGCGCGACTGACTCGCGCATTTCGCGCGCGACTCCGGCTTCGGGACGACCGGCCAACCGCTCTTCGGCATTGGCATAGACGCTGATCACCGCGCCAAGCAGCCTTGCGGCATTGGCCGACATCGAATCGGCGCGGCGGCGATAGCGTGACAGCGGCGCGTTGACATAGGCCGCGCGCCAGCCGCGCTCGATGATCTTGATCCACAGATCGAAATCTTCGGCCGATTTGAGCGCAGGGTCGAACCCGCCAGCCTCGACCAGCGCTTCGCGCCGAATCAGGCTGGTGATGAACACATTGAAATCGCGCCGCAGCACGCGTTCGAGTGAAATCGGATCGATCTGCGGCACATGCGCCGAAAAGCGCTGTCCGACTCGCGACGCCCCGAAATAGGTCGCGTCGCAGGTCACGAAGCCCAGGCCCGGATCGGCAAGGATCGCCTTGGTCATCAGTTCAAGATAGCGCGGCTCGTAAAGGTCATCGCCGTCGAGCAGCGCGATCAAACTACCGCTCGCGACCGCGATTGCGCGGTTTCGCGCGGTCGACAGCCCGGCATTGTCGGTCTTCAGCAGTTTGAAGCGTGTGTCCGACAAATAGGGCTGCACGGCGCTTTCAACATCGTCGGGCGCGCCGTCGTCGACGATGATCGCTTCCCAATGCGGATAGGTCTGCGCAAGGATCGATTCGATCGTCTGCCCGACGAGATGGGCAAGCCCATAGGCGGGGACGATAATCGAGACGATCGGCGGTTCCGTGCGCATGCGCCCACGCTATAAGACCGAGTTATGAACGATCCTTGCTATCTGACCGGCCAATTTCTGCTCGCCATGCCCGGCATGAGTGATCCGCGGTTCGACCGCGCGGTGATCGCGCTGTGCGCGCACGACGAACAGGGCGCGCTGGGGATCGGAATCGGTACCGAGATCAAGGGATTGGGTTTTCACGATCTGCTCGGCCAGTTGAAGATCGATTCCGGAGGGTGCCCCGACCGCCCGGTCAGCATGGGTGGGCCGGTCGAGCCCGGACGCGGCTTCGTCGTGCATTCGCGCGATTGGGAAGGGCAGGATACGATCGATGTCGCGGGGCGCTGGGCGTTATCGGGCACGCTCGACGTGCTGCGCGCGATTGCAGACGGGAAGGGGCCGCGCCAATGGCTGGTTGCGCTCGGCTATGCCGGGTGGGGCGAGGGGCAGCTTGATGCCGAAATGACGCGGCACGGGTGGCTGACCGTCGAAGCCGACCCCAGGCTGATCTTCGACATCCCCGCGCCGGAGCGCTGGGCGGCGGGGATGGCCGCTGCCGGGGTCGACCCGCGACTGCTTTCCTCACAGGCCGGCCGGGCCTGAATCCGGGAAACATATAAAGACATCTTTATATTTGATTTGGAGCTGGCGCGTCGCTATGGGCGCTCAGGCTGGCGGCGTTCGTGCTTGCCATAAAGATCCAGACCAGGAGAATTTGCGTGGCCACCGTCCTTGACCGCCCGACCGATTATGTCGTTGCCGACATCAGCCTTGCCGATTTCGGCCGCAAGGAAATCAACATCGCCGAAACCGAAATGCCCGGCCTGATGGCACTGCGCGAGGAATTCGGCGCGTCGAAGCCGCTGACGGGCGCACGCATCACCGGGTCGCTCCACATGACGATCCAGACCGCCGTGCTGATCGAAACGCTGACCGCGCTTGGTGCGCAGGTCCGTTGGGCGACCTGCAATATCTATTCGACGCAGGACCATGCCGCAGCTGCAATCGCGGCGACGGGTGTGCCGGTGTTCGCGATCAAGGGCGAGAGCCTGGCGGAATATTGGGATTATGTCGGCGACATCTTCAATTGGGGGGATGAGACGTGCAACATGATCCTCGACGATGGCGGCGACGCGACGATGTTCGCGCTGTGGGGCGCCAAGCTCGAAGCCGGGCACTCGTTTGCCGAGCCCGAGAATGAGGAAGAAGTCGAAATGCAGCGCGCGGTGAAGGAATTCATCGCCAAGAAGCCCGGCTACCTCACCGAGAGCGTCAAGAACATCAAGGGCGTGTCGGAAGAAACCACGACCGGCGTTCACCGCCTCTATGCGATTGCCAAGAAGGGCGAGCTGCCCTTCCCGGCGATCAACGTCAACGATAGTGTCACCAAGTCGAAGTTCGACAACTTGTATGGCTGCAAGGAATCGCTGGTCGACGCGATCCGTCGCGGCACCGACGTGATGCTCGCGGGCAAGGTCGCGACCGTTGCCGGCTTCGGCGACGTCGGCAAGGGCTCGGCCCAGTCGCTCCGCAATGGCGGCGCGCGCGTGCTCGTGACTGAAATCGATCCGATCTGCGCGTTGCAGGCGGCGATGGAAGGCTTTGAAGTCGTGACGATGGAAGAAGCCGTCCAGCGTTCGGACATCTTCGTCACCGCGACCGGCAATGCCGACGTCATCACTGCCGATCACATGGCGGCGATGAAGAACATGGCGATCGTCTGCAACATCGGCCACTTCGACAGCGAAATCCAGATTTCGGCACTGTCCAACTACAAGTGGACCGAAGTGAAGCCGCAGGTCGACCTGGTCGAATTCCCCGATGGCAAGCAGATCATCATCCTGTCGAAGGGCCGTCTGGTGAACCTCGGCAACGCGACCGGCCACCCGTCGTTCGTGATGTCGGCGAGCTTCACCAACCAGACGCTGGCGCAGATCGAGCTGTTCACCAACCCCGAGCAGTACAACAACGACGTGTACGTCCTGCCGAAGCATCTCGACGAGAAGGTGGCCGCACTCCACCTCGAAAAGCTGGGCGTGAAGATGACCCAGCTGACCAAGAAGCAGGCCGATTACATCGGTGTGCCGGTCGAAGGGCCGTTCAAGCCCGATCACTACCGCTACTAATCCCGTCGGCTTCGGCCTCGGTCGGTTCAATCGAGCCCCTGCCGCGCTGCGGCGGGGGCTCTTTTGCGATTAAGGCGCGCGTGGCGCTTCCCAGTCGCGTAACTGCTGTTCTACAGCGGGCTATGACCGCGAAGTTGGCGTCCCGCGCGGCGCGATGATCACCCTTACTCCCTTGGCCGCCCTCTTGGTCGGTGCGGCATTTGCCTTGCTGATCGCGGGCGCGGTGTGGGCGCTCTACACGGGCCTTGGGTTGCGCGGCGCGCATCAGGCGGCACAGGCTACCGCCGCGCGCCTCAATGCACTGTTAGGCTCGGCGCCAGCGCTCGCCGCAATCGTGCATGCCGATGGCCGGATCGACGTGCCGCAGCGGCTCGCCGATTTGCTCGGACTGACCGGGCCGGTACGGTTCCTGAGCGATTTGTCGACGGCCGATGCAGGGCTCGCGCCCGCTGACCTTGCCGCGCTGAGCGAGGATGTCGCGGCAGTACAGCGAGTCGCGCTGCCCTTTACCCGCGTGGTGCGGCCGATCGGCGGATCGCGATCACTGATGATTGACGGCCAGCGCGCCGCGCGCGATCTCGACCTTGGCGGCGGCGTCATTCTGTGGGTGTTCGATACCACCGACAGCGCCACCGAAATTGCCCGGCTGCAGGATCAAGCCACGCAAGTCGACGCCGCGTTCGACGCGCTGACCGGGCTGATCGAGGCCGCGCCGATGCCAATGTGGTATCGCACGCCCGACCTGCGGCTCGGGATGGTCAATACCGCCTATGTGAGTGCCGTCGAAGGCAAAGACGCCGACGACGTGCTCGCGCGCGGGCTTGAGCTGGTCGAGGGTTCGGGCATGGGCGGCCCGCTGGCGACCGCGATCCGCGCGCGCGAGCAGGGGCGGCCCGAATCACAGGCAATGCCGGCCACAATCGGCGGTGCGCGGCGGATGCTGCGGATCGTTGACGTCCCGTTGCCGAGCGGCGGCGTGGCCGGTTTTGCGATCGACATCGAAGATCTCGAACAGGCCCGCGCGGCGACCAAGCGCTTTGGCGAGGCGCAGCGTGAGATGCTCGACCGTCTCTCGGCGGGCGTTGCCCAGTTCGGCAGCGACCGCGCGCTGACCTTTTGCAACCAGCCGTTCCAGCGGTTGTTCGCGATGAAGACCGAGTGGCTCGCTGATCGCCCCGAATTCGACCGCGTACTCGAACGCATGCGCGAGGCGGGACGGCTGCCCGAGGTCCGCGATTTCCCGGGCTGGAAAGCTGAACGTCGCGACTGGTTCCTAGCTGCCGACCACCAGATCGAGGAGCAATGGCATCTCCCCGGCGGCGATCATTTGCGAGTCGTTGCGCAACCGCTGCCCGATGGCGGGCTGCTGCTGATCTTTGAGGATCGCACCGAGCAGGTCCAGCTCGCCAGCGCGCGTGACACCTTGCTGCGGGTACGGACGGCGACCTTCGATACCTTGTTCGAAGCGCTTGGCGTGTTCGCGGCCGATGGGAGGCTCCAGCTTTGGAATAACCGCTTCCGCCAGACGCTCGGCCTCGACGAGCAATTCCTCGCCGGGCATCCCCGCGTCGATGTGCTCGCGCAGGCTGCCGCCGCCCAGCTTGCGGCGCCGGGCAAGGCGGTGCTGATCAGCGAGATGGTGCGCTCAGCAACGCTCGACCGGCAGCAGCGCGGCGGCAGTCTCGCCTTCGCCGATGGGCGGCATTTTGATTTCGCCGCAGTGCCGCTGCCCGACGGCAATGCGCTGTTCACGATGCTCGATGTGTCCGACAGCCGCCGGATGGAGCAGGCCCTGCGCGATCGCAACGAAGCGCTCGAAGCCGCCGACCGGGTCAAGACGGCTTTCGTTGCCAATATGAGTTACGAACTGCGCACCCCGCTCACGTCGATCAGCGGCTTTGCCGAAATGCTGCAGGGCGGCTTCGCGGGCGCGCTGCCGCCGGTTGCGAGCGAGTATGTCGCGGCGATCCTGCAATCGGTCGAGCGGCTCGGCACGCTGGTCGACGACGTGCTCGACTTGACGCAGAGCAGCGCGCGGGGCGGCACCAGCGATGTCGGCGAGGTCGATCTCGACGCGGTTGCGCGCGCAGCGGTGGCGAAGGTTGCGGCGCTCGTCGATGCGCAAAAGCTCGATTTCGCGATCGAGATCGACGCATCGCTGGGCGTGGTGACGGGCGAGGCGGCGCGGCTGACGCAAGTGATCGAGAATCTGCTGCGCCACGCGATTGCCGGAACGCCGGAGCGCGGGCGCATCCTGCTCCATGGCGACGGCACGCCTGATGCGGCGCGGATCGTGGTGTCGGATAATGGCCGAGGAATGACGGCGAAGGCGGTCAAACAGGCGTTCGATCGCTTTGCCGCGGCCCCGGCGACGCGCAGCGGCGACCGTGCGCTGGGGCTTGGCTTGCCGCTCGCGAAGCAATTCGTCGAGGCGCATGGCGGCACCGTCACGCTGATGTCAGAGCGCGGGCAGGGGACGGTGATCACGGTCACGCTGCCGCGCACCGGCGCTGCGATGCCCGCATGATCGCGCTGCCCGATCCGGGCGCATCGGCGGCATTCGGCACGTGGCTGGCAGGGCTGGTTGCACCGGGTGACGTCATTACCTTGGCGGGGCCGCTGGGTGTCGGGAAAACCAGCATCGCGCGCGGGCTGCTCGCCGCGCTGGGGCTGGCGGGCGAAGCGCCGAGCCCGAGCTTTGCGATCGTCCAGCCCTATGATCCGCCGGAAGTGCGGCTGCCGGTGCTGCATATCGACCTGTACCGGATCGACTCGCCCGATGAGATGGCCGAGCTTGGGCTGGACGAAGCAGCGCAGGACTCGCTGCTGATCGTCGAATGGCCCGAGCGGGCGGGGCCCGGCTATTGGCCCGACGCACTTTCGTTGACGATCAACGTGGATGGGTCGGGACGGCGCTTGACAGCACAGGTGCCCGAGGCTTGGAGAGCGCGATGGGCGCAACGCTGACCGAACCTGCCGGTGCGCAGGCATTTCTCGACGCACATGGCTGGGGCGGGGCGAATTTGGCCCCCGTCACCGGCGATGCGTCGTTCCGCCGCTATTTCCGGGTGGTTGACGGATCGCGGCGGGCGATCCTGATGGATGCGCCGCCGCCCGAGGATCCCGGGCCGTTCCTGAACATCGCGCGCTGGCTGCACGGCCATGGCTTTGCCGCGCCCGAAGTGTTCGCTGTCGATACCGCGCAGGGACTCGCGCTGATCGAGGATTTTGGCGATGATCGCCTGCGCGAAGCGGTCGATGCGGATCCCGCGCGCGCGCCCGGTCTGTACCGTGCGGCGGTCGACGTGCTGGTCGCCCTCCACCGTGTCGCGCCGCCGCAGGTCGATCCCTATGACCGCGCTGCCTTGGCCGAGCGCACGCTGTTGCTGCCGGAGTGGTATTGCGCCGCCGTTGGCATCACGCCCGACCTGACGAGCTATGCCGAAGCGTGGGACGCCGTGCTGCCGCTTGCCGAGCCGAACACGCCCGTGTTGGCATTGCGCGACTATCACGCCGAAAATCTGATGCTGCTCGGCGACGGGCGGATTGGATTGCTCGATTTCCAGGATGCGATGACCGGCCACCCGGCCTATGATCTCGTGTCGTTGCTGCAGGACGCGCGCCGCGATGTCGAACCCGCGATCGAAGCAGCGATGCTCGATCATTATGCGCGGGCGACCGGCGTGGGCGATGACTTCATGACGGCCTATCATGTGCTCGGCGCGCAGCGGAACACGCGGATCATTGGCGTGTTCACGCGGCTGTGGCAGCGCGACCACAAGGACCGCTACCCCAGCCTTTGCCCGCGCGTGTGGGGCTATCTCGAACGCGATCTCGCGCATCCCGCGCTGGCGCCGGTCAAGGCGTGGTTCGACGCGACCATTCCCGCCTCGAAGCGCGGCGACCCGATGCTGATCGGCGCATGACCGCGCGCAAAAGCCTTGCGCTGCGGCCAAACCCCGTCGTCGCCGTGCCGGAAACCGCGATGGTGATGGCCGCAGGCCTCGGCAAAAGGATGCGCCCGCTTACGGCAACGCGGCCCAAGCCGCTCGTCGAAGTCGCGGGTAAACCGCTGATCGATCATGTCTTCGATCGGCTCGCGGCAGCAGGCGTCAAGCGGGCGGTGGTGAACGTCCATTACCTCGCCGACGCGCTCGAAGCGCATCTTCAGCGGCGGAACGACGGCATCGAACTCGTCATTTCCGACGAGCGCAACCGGTTGATGGAGACGGGCGGCGGGCTGGTGCAGGCGCGCGATCTGATCGGCGACAAGCCCTTTCTGACGGTCAACAGCGACAATCTGTGGATCGACGGCCCGATCGATTCGATCCGCGCGCTGGCAGCGGCGTGGGACGATGATCGGATGGATGCGCTGCTGCTGATGGTACCGCTCGCCTGGGCGCATTGTCACGGCGGGCGCGGTGATTTTCACCTTGATCCGGTTGGGCGCATTACCGGGCGGCGCAAGCCGGGGCGGCCTGCACCCTTTGTGTGGACTGGGGTGCAGATCCTGTCGCCAAGGCTAATCCGGGACTGGCCCGAGGGGCCGTTCTCGACCAACATATTTTGGGACCGGGCGATTGCGGCCGGACGGGCTTACGGGATTGTCCATAGCGGCTTGTGGTTCGATGTCGGCACGCCCGCCGCCATTGCCCGGACTGAAGCGATCCTCGCTGATGGTTGAGCGCGGGTGACGGGGCGGGGGCGACCCCAGCTATTCACAATCCCCGCGCACCGGGCGTTTGCCGATGCGCTTGCCGTCGGGCTGATCCGGCGCTTCGGTGGCGATCCGATGGGGCTGGCGCGCGGGCTGGTGCTGCTGCCGAATCACCGCGCCGTCCGCACGCTGACCGAGGCTTTTGTCCGCGCTAGCGGCGGCGGACTGTTGCTGCCGCGCCTCGTGGCGATCGGCGATGCGGAACTGGGGGAGGGCATCGGCGCGGCGCTCGACCCCGCCGATGATGCGGAGCCTGTACCGCCTGCGATCGATCCGCTCGCGCGCCGGATGATCCTCGCCCGGCTGGTGAGCGACGCCCGCGCGCGCAGCGGCCAGCCGATCGATGCTGCCGAATCTGTGCGGCTGGCGGGCGAACTCGCGCGCACGCTCGACCAATTACTAGTCGAGGAAGTCGCGCCGACCCGGCTCGCCGCGATCGATGTCGCGGCCGATTTGCAGGACCATTGGCAGCGCGCGCTCGAGCTGTTCGGGATCATCCTCGACGATTGGCCCAAGGCGCTCGCACGGCGCGGCGCGATTGATCTGGCGACGCGGCGCGGCCTGTTGCTTGGCAGGCTCGCGCAGCGCCGGCGGGACAAACCGCCGTCGGGCTTCATCTGTGCAGCGGGGATCGGCTCGGCGGCGCCCGCGCTCGCGCGACTGCTGCGCGTGGTGAGCGAATTGCCCGAGGGACTGGTCGTGTTCGCCGATCTCGCAACGGCGATGGACGCCGAGGAATGGGACGCGCTTGGTCCGCTCCCCGCCGATGACAGCGGGCGCCGCCCGCGCCCGATCGAGACGCATCCGCAATATCAGCTCAAGCTGCTGCTCGACCGCATGGGTGTGGCGCGGGAGGAAGTGTCGCTGTGGCGCGACGGCGGCGGTCATGATGCCGGTGCGATCCGGGGTCGCGCGGTGGCCAATGCGCTCGCGCCGGCGGAGTTCACCGACAAATGGACGACGTTATCCGCCGAGGCGCGACGGCTGTCGGGCGTGCGCGCGGTCGAACTCGCCACCCCGGCGGAAGAAGCGCAGGCGATCGCGCTGGCGCTGCGTGAGGCGCTCGAGACGCCCGAACGGACAGCCGCGCTCGTCACCCCTGATCGCGCGCTGGCACGGCGGGTGGCGGCGCTGCTGGCGCGCTGGGGCATCGCGATTGACGACAGCGCCGGGCAGTCTTTGTCGATCCTGCCGCCGGGGACCTTGCTCACCGCGCTCGCCGAAGCCGCCGCGCAACGCTTCGCCCCGCTGGCATTGCTGGCGCTGCTCAAGCATCCGCTGGTGATGAGCGGCGACGCCCGGCTATCATGGCTCGAAGGGGTGCGCGCGCTTGACCTCGCGCTGCGCGGCCCGCGCCCCGCGCCGGGGCTGGACGGGATCGACCGTCACCTCGCCGAGGGCGACGACCGGACCCGCGCCGTGCGTCGCGCGGCTGCTGAGTGGTGGCCAGCGGCGCGCGCGCTGCTTGAGCCAATTGCAGCGCTGTTCGATGGCGGTGACCAGCCGCTCGCCGTGCTGCTGGATGGCTTACGCGAGACGGCACAGGCGCTGTGCGGCGATGCGCTGTGGTCGGGGCCAGCCGGGCGCGCGGCTGCCGATTTGCTCGCCGATCTCGAAACCGAAGCTGCCGAAGGACCGGCAACCGTCGCACCCGAAGCGCTTGCGCCGCTGCTCCGCACCTTGATGGACGATGTGTCGGTGCGACCGCCGCAGGGCGGCCATCCGCGCCTCGCCATTTACGGGTTGATCGAAGCACGACTCCAGACCGCCGACTTCATGATCCTCGGCGGGCTCAACGAAAGCGTCTGGCCGGGCCAGCCTGCCCCCGATCCGTGGCTCGCGCCGCGCATCCGCGCCGAGCTTGGCCTGCCGGGGCTCGACCGGCGCGTGGGGCTGGCGGCGCATGATCTGGCAAGCGCCCTCGGCGCCCCTGATGTGCTGCTGACGCGCGCGCGGCGCGACGCGAAGAGCCCCGCCATTGCCTCGCGCTTCTGGCTCCGGCTTGACGCGATGACCGGCGGGCTGGTGCGCGACCAACGACTCGCGGATTGGGCAATGGCGCTCGACGATCCGGGCGTTCACGATCCCGCCGATCGCCCCGCGCCGACGCCGCCCGCCAAGCTGCGCCCGACGCGGATTTCGGTGACCGAAGTCGATCGGCTCAAGGCCGACCCCTACGCCTTCTACGCGCGGCAGGTGCTCAAGCTCGCGACGCTCGATCCCGTCGACGCCGATCCGAGCGCGGCGTGGCGCGGCACGGCCGTCCATGCGATTCTCGAAGCCTGGGGCAAGGCGGACGGTTTCGCACCCGATACGCTGTTGCCCCGCGCCCGCGCGCTGCTGGCCGACCAGCGTACCCACCCGATGATGCGCGCGCTGTGGCAGCCGCGCCTGCTCGAAGCGATTGCGTGGATTGCCGATCAGATCGACGCGATGGCCGACAAGGGCCGGAGCGTGATCGCCGTCGAGCGCGGCGGCAAGATCGCCCTTGCCGGGGTGACGCTGAAGGGCAAGGCTGACCGCATCGATCGGCTCGCTGACGGGGGCATCGGCATCGTCGACTATAAGACCGGCAAAGCGCCATCGCCGACGGCGGTGCGCGCGGGGTATAGCCTGCAACTCGGGCTCCTCGGGCTGATCGCCGAACGCGGCGGCTTTGACGGGATCATGGGCACGGCGCGTGCCTTCGATTACTGGTCGCTCGCCAAGCACGGCGATGCGTTCGGCAAAATCACCAGCCCGGTCGATCCCGAAGGCAAGCGCGACAAGATCGTGACTGCCGATTTCACCGCGCTCGCTGCCGCTACGTTCGCCGATGCCGCTGCCCAGTGGCTGACCGGCGACGAGCCCTTCACCGCCAAACTCCACCCCGAATATGCGCCCTATGCCGATTATGATCAGCTGATGCGGCTCGACGAATGGTATGGCCGTGGCTGAGCATAAGGCGCTCCCTAAACTCCTCGGTGCGCAGGCGCGCGCGAGCACGCCTGACGAGCATGTCTGGTTGTCCGCGTCAGCGGGGACGGGCAAGACGCAGGTCCTTGCCGCACGCGTATTCCGCTTGCTTCTGCGCGGGACCGATCCGTCGGCGATCCTCTGCCTGACCTTCACCAAGGCGGGCGCCGCTGAAATGGCCGGGCGGATCACCGCGCGGTTGGCGGCGTGGGTGCGCATGCGCGACGACCAGCTGGGCAATGATCTCGCCGCGCTCGGCGAGTCGCCGACGCCCGAACTGCGCGCGCAGGCACGCACCTTGTTCGCCAAGCTGCTCGATTCGCCCGGAGGCGGGATTCGCATTTCGACGATCCACGGCTTCTGTCAGGGGCTGCTTGCGGGCTTCCCGATCGAAGCGGGCCTCGTCCCCGGCTTCCGCCCAATTGAGGGGCGCGAGGAAGCGGTGCTGATGCGCGAGACGCTCGCCGACTTGCTGGTCGAGGCCGAGCGCGACGGGCGGCTCAGCATCATCGACGCGATTGGCGCGCTCAGCCTGCGGTTGGGCGAAGGCGGTGCCGAGGATTTCCTCCACGCTTGCGCGCGCGCACCCGGTGCGCTGGCGGCATTGCCGAGCGGGATTGCACCTTTTGTCCGCCGCCAGCTCGATTTGCCGATGGGCGATATCGACGACCTGCTGGTTGAGGCTTGCAGCGATGATGAATTCGATGTCGACGCTGTGCACCGCCTCGCAGCGGCCAACCGCGCCTGGGGCACTGCGACCGGCGGCAACCACGCCGACATCGCCGAATGCTGGATCGAAGCGACCCCCGCGATGCGCGCGACGATGCTCGGCGATCTCGCAGGGATCGGCTTCACCCAAGCGGGCGAGCCACGCAAATACTCCCCCAAACTGCTAGCGGCTGACCCCGACTACGCCGACATCGCGATCGAGGTTGCCACACGCTGCACCGAGCTGCTCGGGCTCGTCCAGCGCGCCGCCTATGCCGACCTTCTCGCGCGCGGGTTGGAGGCAGGGCGCGCCTATGCCGATGCCTATGCGCAGGCCAAGCGCCGCCTTGGCGTCGCCGATTTCGACGATCTGATCCGCGCGACCGTCGCCTTGCTCGAACAGCCGGGGATGGGCGATTGGGTGCGCTACAAGCTCGATCTCGCGACCGAGCATGTCCTGGTCGACGAAGCGCAGGACACCAACCCGCGCCAGTGGCGGATCGTCCGGGCACTTGCGAATGAATTTTTCGCGGGCGAGGGGACGCGGGGAGACACGGCGCGCACGCTGTTCGTCGTCGGCGACTATAAACAGGCGATCTTCGGCTTTCAGGGCACCGACCCGATTTTCTTCGCCGCCGCCGAGCAATATTTCGGGACCAAGGCCAAGCAGGGCCGCGACGAGGAAGCCGACCAGGGCACGCGCTTCAATCGCCTGTCGCTCACCCACAGCTTCCGCTCGACGCGGCCGGTGCTCGAATTCGTCGATGCAGCCGTTACTCGCATCGACGCGCCGGGGCTTGGTGTCGAAGACCTGTCGGCCCACGCCAGCGAAGTCCCGGGCCCGGGATCAGTGACGCTCTGGCCGCCGGTGACCGCAGGCGCAAGCGACGCCGATGAGGAAGAATGGATCGGCGACGCCACCCGCGCGCTCGCGACCAAGATTGCGCGCCAGATCAAGGCGTGGCTCGACCCCGCCGATCCGCTGATGCTTGAGTCGCAGGGGAGGGCGCTGCGGCCCGAGGATGTGATGATCCTCGTCAAGCGGCGCGGCGAGCTCGCGGCGTTGATCGTCGCGCGGCTCTATGCCGAAGGCGTGCCAGTGGCGGGGGTTGACCGGCTGCGGCTCAACGCGCCCTTGGCGGTGCGCGATCTGCTCGCGGCGATCCGCTTCGCGCTCCAGCCCGACGATGATCTCTCGCTCGCGAGTCTGCTGGTGTCGCCGCTGCTCGGCTGGACACAGGATGAATTACTGGCGGCATCGGTGCCGCGCGCCACCAGCCTGTGGCGTCATTTGCGCGCGCATGTCGACGCTGAAAGACTAGCGCCGCTGTTTGACCTGCTCGGGCGCGCCGATCTGGCGACGCCCTATCAGCTGCTCGAACATCTGCTGTCGGGGCCGCTCGACGGCCGCCGCAAGCTGATCCGCCGCCTTGGCGCCGAAGCGCGCGACCCGATAGAGGAGTTGCTGAGCGCCGCGCTCGAATTCGAAAGCCGTGCGACGCCGTCGCTCCAGGCCTTCCTCGACTGGTTCGATCGCGGCGAAGTCGAGATCGTGCGCGACCCTTCCGCGCCGCTCGATGCCGTGCGGGTGATGACCGTCCACGGTGCCAAGGGGTTGCAGGCGCCGCTGGTGCTGCTCGCCGATGCCTGCGTCGATCCGGGCAGCGCGCCGCGTTCGCTGCTACGCTGGACCCCCGAGGAGCAGGACGATCCGCTGCCCATCTTCCGACCCAAGGCCGCTGAACGCGGCGGGCCGCTTGATGAAGTGCTCGAACAGGCAGCCGCGCGCGAATTGCAGGAACATTGGCGATTGTTCTACGTCGCCGCGACGCGCGCCGAAGAGCGGCTGGTGATCGCTGGTGCGCTCGGCCCGCGCGCGCAAGGCGTGCCGCCCGCCGCAAGCTGGTATGCCGCTGCCGACAAGGCCTTTACCGCGCTTGGCGTGGCCGGTGAGGGGGAGCGCGAGTTTCACGGCACGACGCTGTCCAAGCCGATCGCACCGTCAAAGGCTGCGCGCAGTGATCCGCTTCCGCCCGAACCCGTGCCCGACTGGGCGCGCGCGCCTGCTCCCGTCGAGGCACGTCCGCCACGTCCGCTCGCGCCCTCAGCGCTGGGCGACGATGCGGTGAGCGATCCGCCGCCGACGCCAGCGCTGAGGGCCGCCGCCGAGCGCGGCAGGCTGATCCATGCCTTGCTGGAGCGGCTGCCTGCGATTGAGCCCACCGCGCGGGCCGTTGCCGCGGATCGCTGGCTGGCAAACGCAAGTGGCGTTGCCGACGCGTCGACGCGCTCAGGAATCATTGGCGATGTGCTGCGTGTGCTCGACGATCCGCGCTTTGCCGATCTGTTTGGTGCCGATGCACTCGCCGAAGCGCCGATCGCCGCCGTGATCGAAGAAGGTGTGGTCGTATCGGGGACGGTCGATCGGCTGCTTGTATTGCCCGACCGCGTGCGGGTGATCGATTTCAAGACGGGTCGCCGCGCACCCGCGACGCTTGACGATGTGCCCGACTATCACTTGCGCCAGATGGCGGCCTATGTCGCGGCACTGCGCGTTATCTTCCCCGATCGCGCGGTGGGCGCCGCGTTGCTTTACACCGCCGGACCGATATTGTTCGCGCTGCCCGACGCGCTGCTGGCGGTGCACAAGCCCGGCTTGGGTGCGCCTGAGCAAAGCTTGCAACCGGACGCTTGAGCGCCTGTAACCATGCTCCTAGATTGAGCGTAACGGGTGTCACACCCGAACAGGAGTATATGAAATGGCAACCATCGCGATCACCGACACCAGCTTCGACGCCGACGTGCTCAAGGCCGACAAGCCCGTCCTCGTCGATTTCTGGGCCGAATGGTGCGGCCCGTGCAAAGTGATCGGCCCGAGCCTAGAAGAAATTTCGGACGAGCTCGCCGATCAGCTGACGATCACCAAGGCCAATCTCGACGACGCGCCTGACGCGGCGACCAAGTACGGCATCCGCACGATCCCCAACCTCGTGCTGTTCCGCGGCGGCGAGGAAGTTGCGCGCTTCAGCCGCGCGGCACCGAAGAGCCAGATCAAGGCATGGATCGAGGGCAATCTTGGATCGAAGGCCATCGCTGACCGGGCTTAACTCCGGTAATCGGCGTTGATGCTGATATAGCCATGCGTCAGGTCGCACGTCCAAAGGGTCGCGCGGCCTGAGCCGGCGGAACGAAACGAGCGCAAACAAGCCTTATTCTCCTGATCGACTGGCGGTTGCATAAATGCGGCCGTCAGTCAGGGAGGCGTTATGGCAAATCGCAAATCGGCGCTTGATCATCTGAACGGTGGGCGCGTCCCGCATATTGTCCAGATGATCCCGCCCGGCGCCCCGGGCTACCGCGAGGCGGATGGTGGCGCGATGGTGGTATCGTCGCCGATGGAGGTAGACGATTTCGTCCGTCGCATAGCCTGCGGCGAGGTGGCCACGCTCAACGATCTGCGGCGCGCGATTGCGCAGCGGCATCGGGTGGCGGTCGCCTGTCCAGTCTCGACCGCGATCTTCCTCAACATGTGCGCGCGGGCTGCCGAGGAACGGCGCGACATGGGCGTACCGCCCGACGCGCTGACTCCGTGGTGGCGGGTGCTCAAAAAAGGTGGTCTGCTCAACCCGAAATATCCAGGTGGCATGGCGCGGCAGGCAGAATTGCTCGCCGCCGATGGCGTCCGCGCATCACCGCTGCGCAAGCAGCTGGCGGTGTTCGATTATGCCCAGCGTACGCCAAAATCGCTGGCGGATGAGCCGGAAGACGGTGCGGCGGATCAGCTCCGGTAATCGGCATTGATGCTGATATAGCCATGCGTCAGGTCGCACGTCCAAAGGGTCGCTCGGCCTGACCCGAGGCCTAGGTCGACGCCGATCTCGATCTCGTCACCCTTGAGATGTGCGGCGACCGGCGCTTCGTCATAGCCGATAACGGCGAGGCCGTTCGCGGCGACTTGGGTCTCCCCGAAGCGAATCGCCAGCTTATCGCGGTCTGCCGGTTCGCCCGCCTTGCCCACGGCCATCACCACGCGGCCCCAATTGGCGTCCTGCCCCGCAATCGCGGTCTTCACCAGCGGCGAATTGGCGATCGACAGCCCGATCCGATGCGCCGAGCGGTCCGATTCGGCGCCGGTCACGTCGATGCAGATGAACTTGGTCGCGCCTTCGCCGTCGCGCACCACCAGATGCGCGAGCTTCAAGCAGAGCTCATTGAGCGCGGCGCGGAAGGCATCAGCGCCCGCATCATCGTCGCTCGCGAGCGCTGCATTACCGGCTTTGCCCGTGGCAAACGCCAGCACCGTGTCGCTGGTCGAGGTGTCGCTGTCGACGGTGATGCATGAGAAGCTCGTGCGATTGGCAGCCGACAGCGCCGCCTGCAAATAGCCCGGCGCGATCGCCGCATCGGTGAAGATGAAGCCGAGCATCGTCGCCATGTCGGGCGCGACCATGCCGGACCCCTTGATGATGCCCACCAGCGCCACCGTGCGGCCATCGACGACGGCCTGCGTCATCGCCGCCTTGGGAAAAGTGTCGGTCGTGCCGATCGCCGCCGTTGCTTCGGCCCAATCGCACGACGGCGCGGCAAAGGCGGCGTCGAGCCCAGCTTCGGCCTTGTCGATCGGCAGCGGCACGCCGATCACCCCGGTGGACGCCACAAACACGTCAGAGAGCTGGCAACCGAGATGCTGCGCCACGCGTCCGGCAATTGCCTCGACCGCCGCGATCCCGCGATGCCCGGTAAAGGCATTGGCATTGCCAGCGTTGACCACCAGCGCGCGCGCTTCGCCCAGTACCAATGCTTTCCGGCACCAGTCGACTTCAGGCGAAGGGCAGCGGCTCTGGGTCAGCACCCCTGCGACACTGGTCCCGGCATCGAGCGCGACAAAGGTCAGGTCGCAGCGATCCCAAGTCTTGTACTGCGCCCGCGCGACATGCAGCGTGACCCCTGAGACGGGCGGCAGTGCAGGGAAGGGACGCGCCAGCGGGGACGGGGAGGATGACATGCGGGTTGGCTCTGGGTTAGAGGGATCAATGGGTGGCAATGAACGGGGTTGTTAGAGTGGCAGCAGTCGAACGCAAGACGATGTTGAGCGCGGCCGCGCTGGGGCTGGCCGCGCTCGCAATATCCTATCCCGCAAATGCCGAACCCCCGCGCAAGACCCGCACGAAACCGGCCGTTAAATCGCCAGTGACCCCCGCGCCAAAGCCTGCAACAGCGACCGCTGCACCAGCGCCGCCGCCAGCGCCCGCACCGTCGGGCACGGATCCCGAGCCGATCGGCAATATCGCCGACTGGTTCCCCGCCGATTCCTATCCACCCCAAGCACGCACGCTCGGGCTCGAGGGGCGCGTCGTCTTCGCACTCGACATCGATGCGCTCGGCCGGATCACGCAGTGCCATGTGATCGAGGGGAGCGGCTCTGATCTGCTCGATTCGGCAACGTGCACGCAGGCCATCATCAACGGTCGCTTCCGGGCGGGGCGCGATGCGGCGGGCAAGCCGGTCGCCAAGTCATGGCGCTCAACGATGCGCTGGAAGCTCGCCCAAGGCGCTGCGGCGGGTGATGAGTGAGCCTGCGCGAGGCTTGAGCGCTGACAAATGGGATTTCGGTTGGACGTTCGCGTTGGCAATGCTTATGTCGCACGCGTGTTAGTCATCGGCGTGTCATGAACCTGTTGCTGCTTCTTTCGGCGTTGCTCTCTGCGCTTTCGGGCGTGGGCGGCGCTGTACGACCCGTCGCGCCGCAAGCATTGGCGGCGCGGATCGTCGGCGATGTGGCGGTCGCGCGGGTAGCGCCCATCCAGCACCTGCGCCCCGTCCAGGCACTGCCAACGCGCCTGCAGACCGCGACCGCGCCCCGCGCCACGGCGATCATCCTCGCCGCTGTCGAACCGATTTTCGCGCGCCGCCGCCGCGAATAGCGTTTCCGCGTCGGGCGGGCTTTCGCCGCCCAACTCTCCCGTCTTTTTCCCGCACCGCGCCAAAGCGCGACGCGCATATTCATATTTCAGGATCACCTCATGCTTGGCACCATCGCCCGCACTTTGTTCGGCTCGTCGAACGACCGTTACGTCAAATCGCTCCGCCCGATCGTCAACAAGATCAATGCGCTCGAGCCCGAAATTCAACTGCTGAGCGACGACGATCTCGCCGCGCAGACCGCCAAGTTCCGCGCGCAGCTGGCTGAGGGCGAGACGCTCGACGCGCTCCTCCCCGAAGCTTTCGCCACCGTGCGCGAAGCCGCGCGGCGCGTGCTCGGCCAGCGGCATTATGACGTTCAGCTTGTCGGCGGTATCGTGCTCCACCGCGGCGAAATCGCTGAAATGCGCACCGGCGAAGGCAAGACGCTCGTCGCCACACTCGCGACCTATCTCAATGCGCTGCCCGGCACCGGCGTTCATGTCGTGACCGTCAACGACTATCTCGCCGCGCGCGATGCCGAGTGGATGGGGCAGGTCTATCGTTTCCTTGGCATGACGGTCGGGACGATCATCCCGAACCTGAACGAGCAGGAGCGCCGCACGGCATACCACTCAGACATCACCTACGGCACCAACAACGAATTTGGCTTCGATTATCTGCGCGATAACATGAAGTACGATCGTGAAAGCATGGTCCAGCGCAGGTTCAACTTCGCGATTGTCGACGAAGTCGATTCGATCCTGATCGACGAAGCGCGCACGCCGCTGATCATCTCGGGGCCGACCGACGACAAGACCGACCTGTATCTGCGCGTCGACGCCATCGTGAAGCAGCTCGTCCCCAAGGATTATGAGTTTGACGAAAAGCAGCGTTCGATCATCCTGACCGAAGACGGCACCGAAAAGGCCGAGCGGATGCTTGAGGATGCGGGGCTGCTCGAAGGCGCGAACCTCTATGATTTCGAGAACACGCAGGTCGTTCATCACCTGAACCAGGCCCTGCGCGCCAATGTCATGTTCAAGCGCGACACTGATTACATCGTCAAGGACGGCAAAGTGATCATCATCGATGAATTCACCGGTCGCATGATGGACGGGCGGCGCTGGTCCGAAGGGCTACACCAGGCGGTTGAAGCCAAGGAAGGCGTCGATATCGAGCCCGAGAACCAGACGATGGCCTCGATCACTTTCCAGAATTATTTCCGCATGTATCCCAAGCTGTCGGGCATGACCGGCACGGCGGCGACCGAAGCGGCCGAATTTTTCGACATCTACAAGATGAACGTGGTCACGATTCCGACCAATGTCGGCGTCCAGCGCGTCGATGAGGAAGACGAATTCTACAAGAACACGCAGGATAAATTCGCGGCGATTGCCAAGAAGATCAAGCACCACGCCGAACGCGGCCAGCCCGTGCTGGTCGGCACCGTCTCGATCGAAAAGTCCGAGCTGCTGAGCGAATTCCTCGTCAAGGAAGGCGTCGCGCACGAAGTGCTCAATGCCCGCCAGCATGAGCGCGAGGCGCATATCGTGGCCCAGGCGGGCCGCAAATCGGCCGTGACGATCGCCACCAACATGGCCGGGCGCGGCACCGACATTCAGCTCGGCGGCAACGTCGAGTTCCGCGTCAACGACGAACTCTCTGAAATGCCCGAAGGCGCAGAACGCGATGCCGCGATCGAAGCGATCAAGGTCGAAGTCGCGGCCGAAAAGCAGGCCGTGCTGGCAGCCGGCGGCCTGTTCGTGCTCGGCACCGAGCGCCACGAAAGCCGTCGCATCGATAACCAGTTGCGCGGCCGTTCTGGGCGTCAGGGCGATCCCGGCCTGTCGCGCTTCTATCTCTGTCTCGACGACGATCTGCTGCGCATTTTCGGCCCCGACACGATGTTCGCGCGGATGATGCGCTCGAACATCGCTGACGGCGAAGCGATCGGATCGAAATGGCTGTCGAAGGCGATCGAGACCGCGCAGAAAAAGGTCGAGGCGCGCAACTACGACATCCGCAAGCAGGTCGTCGAATATGATGACGTCATGAATGACCAGCGCAAGGTCATCTACGAACAGCGCAACGACATCATGGATGCCGACGCGGTGAGCGACGTCGTCAGCGACATGCGCGCCGAAACGGTCAACACCATCGTCGGCGAGGCGTGCCCGGTCGGCAGCTATCCCGAGCAATGGAATGTCGAACTGCTCGCCGAGCGTGCCCAGACCCTGCTCGGTATCGAGCCGCCGGTCACCGATTGGCTCAAGGAAGACGCGATCGATCCCGAAATCGTTGAAAATCGCGTGCGCGAGCTTGCCGATACGCATGTTGCCGAAAAGTCTGCGGGGCTCGAACCCGATACCTGGACGCAGGTCGAAAAGTCGATCCTGCTCCAGAATCTCGACCACCACTGGAAGGAGCATCTGGCGACGCTCGACGCGCTGCGCCAGGTCGTCCATCTGCGCGCTTATGCGCAGAAGACGCCGCTCAATGAGTATAAGCAGGAAGCCTTCCAGCTGTTCGAACGCATGCTCGGGCTGATCCGCGAGGATGTGACGCGCACGATCGGCCATGCGCAGTTCCAGTTCCAGCAGCCGACCGACCTGCCTGAACTCCCCGATTTCCTGACGACGCATTTCGACCCGTTCAGCGGCGAGGATGATACACGCGATTTCGACGCGGCATCGCTCGGACTGGTGACGACGCGGCTCGCCCCGGCGCCACTCGCGCTGGCCGCTTCCGCCGATGGGCTGAGCGCCGATCCGGCGGCGTGGGAAGGGCAGGTGAGCCGCAACGCGCCATGCCCGTGCGGGTCGGGCAAGAAGTATAAGCACTGCCACGGGATGCTTTGACCGGGGACGGTGGCGTACTGCTGACCGCGCCGGCCGGCACGGGAAGCCGACTTGCCTAGGTCGTTGGCATTGGGTAACAATCGTGTTTGAAGATTTGGTCCGGGGGGCGTTACGATGGTTACGAAGATGTGGGTTGCGTTGGCTGCTGCGGCGCTGGTCGTGGGCAGCGCAGCCGACGCCAAAGTCCGTGTCGCCAAAGAGTTCGCGTTCCCGAAGGACCAGCCGGTTAAGATCGCGGTCTTCCGCCCAGACGTCCTGGTCGGCAAGATGACGACGGGCGGCGTGGAAGAACCCAATGCGGAATGGACCGCCGCCGCGCGTGCCAAGCTGGCTACCCAGTTGACCGCACAGCAAAAGGCGTTGGGACATGACGTCGTCTTCATCGACGGCGCGATGGAAGATGCCAATCCGATCGTCACCGATTATCAAGCGCTGTTCCGCGCGGTGACCGACGCGATTGCGACGCACGGGATTATCGGTGGCCAATTGCCGAGCAAGAAGGGCAGCTTTGACTGGACGCTCGGGCCGGGCGCCGCCCAGCTCAAGGATATCACGGGCGCCAACTATGCGCTTTTCCTGTACACGCACGATTCCTATGGCAGCGCCGGTCGAAAGGCTGCGCAATTGCTTGGGGCGGCTCTGCTCGGAGTCTATATCGCCCCGGGTATCCATGTGTCTTATGCCGCGCTGGTCGATCTTGCGACGGGCGACGTCGTCTGGATCAATGTCGATCCTGAGTCGGGCGGCGATCCGCGCGAGGATGACGGCGCGACCAAGCGCGTACGGCAAATCCTGACGAAATTCCCGGGGAGTGCGGCGCTCGCGGCAGATGCGCAGTGACTAGACGACTCGGCGCGCTGCTCGGGCTCGTCGCAATGGCGATCCAGAGCGTGGCAGTTCCCGCCGTCGCCCAGTCGGTCGCCGAATCGCCGACGGCTGAATTGCGCGGCAAGCCAATTACGGCAATTGGCCCGGGCTATCAGCCGCAGGACCGCGACGAGCGCGGCTTGTGGCTGATCGCGGAAGAGAATGAGCGGGAGCTCAAGCGATCATCGTTCGTGGTGCGCGATCCTGCCATCAACGCCTATGTGCGCGGCGTACTGTGTCGCCTCGTCGGCGACGTCGAATGCGCCGATATTCGGATTTACGTTCTGCGCGTGGCCGACTTCAATGCGTCGATGTCGGCCAATGGCGTCATGATCATCAACACCGGCTTGCTGATGCGATTGCAGGATGAGGCCGAGCTGGCCGCGGTGATCGGGCATGAATATGCGCATTACCGCTATCGCCATCTGTTGCTCGGCTTTCGCGAAGCCCGTGGCAAGGCGACACTGGCCGTGTGGCTGGGGATGACGATCGGGGTGATCGGGACGCTCGCGGCGCTCGGCGGATATTTTGAATATACCCGCGATATGGAAGCGCAGGCCGATGCCGAATCGGTACCGCTGCTCACCCGGGCCGGTTATGACCCGGCGCGCGCCGCGCAGATTTGGCAGCAGATTCGCGACGAGGCCGATGCCACCGCAGCCGCGCGCAAGACCAAGAGCCGCAAGGACAAGGATCGCAGCATCTGGGCCACACACCCGCCGACCGCCGATCGGTTGGCGGCGCTGACCCGGCTGGCGGCGCCCCATCGCGGCACTGGTGAAACCGCGGGCGATCGCTATCGCACCGTCTTCACCAATTTCTGGCCGATGCTGATCGACGACGAGATCAAGCGCAACGACTTCGGATCGACCGAATTTTTGCTGGGCAATCTTGCTCAGGGAAATTGGTCGGCAAATCTGCTTTATGCGCGGGGTGAGCTTTATCGCACGCGTGGTCGGACGGAAGATATGGGCGCGGCGATCGGCTTCTATCAGCAGGCGGTGGCCACCGGCGCCGCGCCCGCCGAAGCCTATCGCGGCATCGGGCTGGCCGAGCTGCGCCGGGGGCAAACTGCCGAAGGAAAGGCTGCGCTGCGCCAATATCTGGCACTGCGGCCCGACGCCAGCGACCGACAGATGCTTGCGGCAATGGCCGACGAAATCATGGGGGGACAATGAATGCGTAAGCTGGGAATCATCATCGGTGTGGCCGCGCTATCGCTGGCTGGGCCTGCACTCGCCTATAAGCTGATCGCCAAGAGCGTGACTGTGGTCGCGGGGAAGGCCGTCACGGTGACGCCGGGGCGCGACTGGAACCGTATCGGCTTCGCGCGTGGCAAGGTCGCCGAAAGCTGGACGCTCGATGGCCTTGCACTCAACGATGTGACGTTCTTCGGCGGCATCCCCGACAATACAACGCTCATCAAGGATCGGCAGAAGCGCGAGGCGCCGCTCCCGCGCTTCAGCAAGTCGATGCTCCCGCCCGATATCGCCCAGTTGTTCGAGGGAACCTATCGTGTTGCCCTGCGCACGTCGCAGTTCAGCATCGATTCGGTCGAGCCAGCCACATTCGCGGGCAAGCAGGGTTTTCATTTTCGCTACAGCTTCGAGCTGATCAACGAAAATGTGAAGCGCAAGGGCGAGGCCTATGGCGCGATCAACAACGGCAAGCTCTATCTGATGACCTATGAAGCGCCGGCGATCTTTTACTTCGACCGCAACCGCGCCGATTTTGCCGCGCTAGTGGAGAGCGCGCGAATCTGATTGGCCGGAGCGCGGCGTCGAGCGTTGCCGTCGCATCGCTTGCCCCGCGCGGTTTCGCTGTTATACGGGCGGGCCGACCGGCGGTTTCCCAACGACATTCGGGCGGGCGTGGCGGAACTGGTAGACGCAGCAGGTTTAGGTCCTGCCATCGCAAGATGTGGGGGTTCGAGTCCCTTCGCCCGCACCAGTCGTCAAGACTCGTGGGCGTCCGGGGGACGCCCACGGCTTGACGACTCCCGAAGGAAAGCGAAGGGGTCGGGCAGCCTCGTCGGCGTCCGGGCGATGGCCACGACTTGACGGCTTCCCGAGCAACGCGCAGGGACGCCCGACTTTAGCGAGATTGAAGAAGAGAACATGCAGACTGTCGAGACGTTGAACGAAGGCCTGAAGCGCGCCTACACCCTGACCATCACCGCCAAGGATATCGAAGCGCGCGTCGATGCCGAACTGAAGCGCGTCGCGCCGCAGATTCGCATGCCCGGCTTCCGTCCCGGCAAGGTGCCCGCCAATCTGGTGCGCAAGATGCACGGTCCGGCGATGATGCAGGAAGCGCTCAACACGTCGGTGCAGGACGGCATCCAGTCGCTGATCGCTGAGCATGGCTTGCGCCCCGCGATGCAGCCGTCGATCGCCCTCGCGCCCGATTATGAGCTGGGCCAGGATGCCGAGCTGACCGTCGAACTCGAAGTGCTGCCCGATGTCCCGACCCCGCAGATCGAAGGGCTGAAGCTCGAGCGGCTGACGGTGCCGGTCGCGGACGAAGCCGTCGACGCCCAGCTGATGCGCTTTGCCGAGCAGCAGAAGCGCTATGACGATGCACCGGAAGGCCATGCGGCCGCAACGGGCGATCTCGTGGTTATGGATTTTGTCGGCAAGGTCGACGGCGTCGCGTTCGACGGTGGCACCGGCGAAGACATGTCGGTCGAAATCGGTTCGGGCCGCTTGATCCCCGGCTTCGAGGATCAGGTCATCGGCGCGGTCAAGGGCGAGGAACGGCAGATCGCCGTCACCTTCCCGGAAGATTATGCCGAAAAGTCGCTGGCCGGAAAGGCCGCGACCTTTGATCTGACGATCAAGGACGTGCGCCTCGCCAAGGAAGCGACGGTCGACGATGAACTCGCAACCTCGCTTGGGCTCGAGAGCCTTGAGCAACTGCGCGGCCTGCTCAAGGGGCAGATCGAGCAGGAGCACAACGGGCTTACGCGCACGCACATGAAGCGCAAGCTGCTCGATCAGCTTGCGGCGGGGCATGACTTCGCGGTGCCGCCGTCGATGGTCGAAGCCGAGTTCAGCCAGATCTGGCAGCAGCTCGAACATGAAGCGACGCACGAAGCCGATCCGGCCGCCGCGCTCGCCGAAATGGAATCCGAGCGCGACGATTATCGCAAAATCGCCGAGCGCCGTGTGCGGCTTGGCCTGTTGCTGTCCGAAATCGGCCAGGCCAATGGCGTCGAAGTGACGAGCCAGGAAATGAACCGGCTGATCGCGCAAGCGGCGCAGCAGTATAGCCCCGAAGAGCGCCAGCGCTTCATCCAGTACATCCAGCAGGAGCCGATGGCAGCCGCCCAGCTGCGCGCGCCGCTCTATGAGGACAAGGTCGTCGACTGGCTGTTCGAACGCGCCGAGATCAGCGATCGCGACGTGACGCGCGAAGAGCTGGAAGCCGCCATCGAAAGCGAAGACGGCTTTGCGACCGGCACGCATGTCCATGATCACGACCATGATCATGACCATGATCACAAGCCCAAGAAGAAGGCCGCCAAGAAGTCGGCTGAGCCTGCCGCCGAGGAAGTGACCGAGGCCGCTTCTGAGGCACCAAATCCCAAAAAGGCCGCGGCGAAAAAGGCAAAGCCCGCCGATGAGGGCGAGGTTGCAGCGGTGGAAGTGGCGCCCGCCGAGGAAGCACCTGCCAAGAAGCCGGCGGCGCGCAAGAAGAAGGCTGCCGACGAAGCTTGAGGTTCGGCGCGCGAGGGGTCTAAAGCCTAGCCTATGACTCCCCGCATCGCTGTCATCCTGCCGTGCTATAATGAGGAAGCGGCGATCGCGCAGACGATTGCTGGCTTTCGCGATGCGCTGCCCGGGGCGGCGATCTATGTCTACGACAACAACTCGCGCGACCGCACCGTCGAGGTCGCGCGGGGCGCGGGCGCGATCGTTCGGTCCGAGCGGATGCAGGGCAAGGGCAATGTCGTGCGCCGCATGTTCGCCGACGTCGACGCCGACATCTATGTGATGGCTGATGGCGACGCGACCTATGACGCGTCCGCAGCCCCCGCGATGGTCGCGCGGCTGATCGACGAGCAACTCGACATGGTCGTCGGCGCGCGCGTCCACGAAGCGGCAGAGGCCTATCGACGCGGGCATGTGCTCGGCAACCGGCTGATGACCGGGTTCCTCGCCCGACTGTTCGGGCGCAGCTTCACCGACATTTTCTCGGGCTATCGCGTCTTTTCACGCCGCTTTGTGAAGAGCTTTCCGGTGTTGTCGGCGGGGTTCGAGATCGAGACCGAGATGAGCGTCCACGCGCTCGAACTGCGGATGCCGGTTGGGGAAGTCGAGACGGCCTATTTCGCGCGGCCCGAAGGCTCGACGTCAAAGCTCAACACTTATCGCGACGGGATGCGCATTTTGCGCACGATCATTCGGCTCTATCGCATCGAACGGCCGCTGCTGTTCTTCGGCGTCATCGGCGCGCTGCTCGCGGCGGCGGGGCTGCTGCTGTCGGTCGATCTTGCCGCGACCTTCATGCAGACCGGGCTCGTACCGCGCTTGCCGACAGCGGTGCTCGTCACTGGCCTGATGATTCTTGCCGCGCTCAGTTTCTTCACCGGGCTGATCCTCGATACGGTGGTGCGCGGGCGGCAGGAAGTGCGGCGGCTCGCCTATCTTGCGCTGCCCGCGCCGGGAGACTCGTCGCGTGGGGCTTGAACTCGGCTCGGGCAAGCGCGATGTACGTATTTCAGAGCGAGGAACATCACATGCATAATCCGTTTGAAACCGGCGACTTTGCGGCTCCCATTCGCAGCGGGCTGATCCCGATGGTGGTCGAGCAATCGAACCGCGGCGAGCGCAGCTTCGACATTTATTCCCGGCTGCTGCGCGAACGCATCATCTTCGTGACCGGTCAGGTCGAGGATCACATGGCATCTGTGATCGTCGCGCAGTTGCTGTTCCTCGAATCGGAAAATCCGAAGAAGGACATTTTCATGTACATTAACTCGCCGGGCGGCGTCGTGACGGCGGGCATGGCGATCCATGATACGATGGAATACATCCGGCCGAAGGTTGGCACGGTGTGCATCGGTCAGGCCGCGTCGATGGGCAGCTTCCTGCTCTGCGCAGGCGAACCCGGCATGCGAGTCGCGCTGACGAACGCGCGGATCATGGTCCACCAGCCTTCGGGCGGCGCGCAGGGCCAGGCGACCGACATTGAGATTCAGGCGAAAGAAATTCTGCGCATCCGGCACCGGATGAACGAACTTTACGCCAAATACACCGGGCAGCCGCTCGATGTGATTGAAAATGCGATGGAACGTGACAAGTTCCTGTCGGCCGATGAAGCCAAGGCGTTCGGCCTGATCGACGAAGTATTCGACAAACGGCCAATGCCGGCGGAAGATTCGGGGTCGGCGGCGGCCTGAGCGGTCGGCGCCTTCACACAATTTTCGTGATTGTCGGATGGAAGGAGAGCGGGCTACACTAGTCCGCTCCACGAGCGCGCTCGTTTCAGCGCGAAGGACGGTTTTGAATGACGAAGCTCAGCGGCGGCGATTCGAAGAGCACGCTATATTGCTCTTTCTGCGGCAAATCGCAGCACGAGGTGAGGAAACTCATCGCCGGGCCGACGGTGTTCATCTGCGATGAATGCGTCGAACTGTGCAACGACATCATCCGCGAGGAAACCAAGTCGGCGCTGGTCAGCAAGAAGGACGGCGGCGTGCCAACGCCGCAGGAAATCTGCGACGTGCTCGACGATTATGTCATTGGCCAGAAGCGCGCCAAGCGCGTGCTGTCGGTGGCCGTCCACAATCACTACAAGCGGCTGAACCACGGTGCCAAGGGTGCCGATGTCGAGCTTGCCAAGTCGAACATCCTGCTCGTCGGCCCGACGGGTTGCGGCAAGACGCTGCTGGCGCAGACGCTCGCGCGCATCCTCGACGTGCCGTTCACGATGGCCGATGCAACGACGCTCACCGAAGCCGGCTATGTCGGCGAGGATGTCGAGAATATCATCCTCAAGCTGCTGCAGGCCTCCGACTATAACGTCGAGCGGGCGCAGCGCGGCATTGTCTACATCGACGAAATCGACAAGATTTCGCGGAAAGCCGAAAATCCCTCGATCACGCGCGATGTGTCGGGTGAAGGCGTGCAGCAGGCGCTCCTGAAGCTGATGGAAGGCACCACCGCGAGCGTCCCGCCGCAGGGTGGCCGCAAGCACCCGCAGCAGGAATTTTTGCAGGTCGACACCACCAACATCCTGTTCATCTGCGGCGGCGCGTTCAGTGGCCTTGAAAAGATCATCGGCGACCGGTTGCAGGGCAAGTCGATCGGCTTTGGCGCGCATGTCGCGTCGCCCGAAGAGCGCCGCACCGGCGAGACGCTCAAGTCGGTCGAGCCCGAGGATTTGCTCAAGTTCGGGCTGATCCCCGAATTCGTCGGTCGCCTGCCCGTGATCGCGACGCTCGAAGACCTCGACGTGCCGGCGCTGGTGAAGATTTTGACCGAGCCGAAGAACGCGCTCGTCAAGCAGTATCAAAAGCTGTTCGACATGGAGAGCGTCGGGCTGAGCTTTACCGAAGACGCAATGGTGACGGTCGCCAAGAAGGCGATCGATCGCAAGACGGGCGCGCGCGGGCTTCGTTCGATCCTCGAATCGATCCTGCTCGACACGATGTTCGACCTGCCGAGCATGGACGGCGTTGACGAAGTCGTGATCGACAAGGACGTCGCCGACGGTCGCAAAGACCCGGTGCGCGTCTATGCCAAGAAGGAAAAGGCCGGCGACGCGGCCTGAGCCGATAGGGGGTTGGCAGTGCTTCTGCGACTTGCCGCCCCCGCTGATCTGGACGCGGTCGCCCGTATCTGGCTCGACGGTTGGCTATCGACCGGTATCGTTCTGGCATCCCCCCCGACCTATGCGGTGCTGCGCCCGAGAATCGCCGATGAGATTGCGGGCGGTTGGGTGGTGACCGTTGCCGAGGTCGACGGCCACGTCGCCGGGTTTGTGGCGATCAACCCCGAGGCGCACCAACTCGAACAGATATTCGTCGACCCAGACTGTCAGAGCAGCGGCGTCGGTGCGGCCTTGCTCGCGCATGCGCACGCGGCGATGCCGGGAGGGTTTGGGCTCTGGACGCATGTTGATAATGTGCACGCAGCCAGCTTTTACCGGCGCAGCGGTATGAACTTGGTCGGCCCGGGCATACATCCGCGCAACGGCCATGGCATTTTGACTTTTGCCATGCCTGCGTTGTCCGCATGACCGCGCGGCTTGCCACGGTCACGGATCGGCGCACGGTTGCGGCGATGCTGTCGCGGGCCTTTGCCGATGATCCTGCCATGTCGTGGATCATCCCGAACCCGGCGACGCGCGCGCGCAAACTGCCGTCGCTGTTCAGACTGCTCTACGACGAAGACGCGGCGCATGGGGTGCGGTTGATGACCGCCGGTGGCGAGGCAGCGACGCTATGGCGATCGCCGGGTCATGCCGAAACGCCGCCGTCGACGATGCTACGATCCGCGCTGCCCATGTTCGCGACCTTCGGCTTCGCGCTGGGGCGCGCGTTTGCGGTCGCCAATGCAATCGACGCGCATTTCCCCAAGCACCCCTTCTGGTATCTCCACATCGCGGGGTGCGATCCGGCGCATCAGGGCAAGGGACTGGGCAAGGCGGCGGTGCAGGCCGGGATCGACCGGATGGGTGGCAGCGGCTTGCCCTTCTACCTCGAAACCGCGACCGAGCGGAACATCGGTTTCTATCAGGGCCTCGGCTTTCGCGTGATCGAGGAATGGCGCGTCGGGCGCGATGGCCCGGTGTTCTGGTCGATGCTCAACGGCTGACGCGAGTCAGCCCGCGCTGACGCACTCGAAGCTGCGCATGTCATCACCGCTCCCGCCTTCGCGCCACGCCGCGCGCGCGGCGACCATATCGCCGTGCTGCGCATTGACATAGACGAGGACGATCCGCCGCGACGGCGATTGAAGCTTGGCGGCTTCAAGCCGATCGAGGCACCCGCTCAAGATATCGGGACCGAAGCTGTTGTAGAGATAGACGAAGAGGTTGCCGTCTGGCGGCACGTAATCGGCGGCATTGCCCTGCCAGAAGTGCGGGGTCTGGGTCGCGCCACCGCGCGCGACGAAGGTTTCGGCGTTGGCGCGCGCGATCTGGTTGAGCAGCGGCGAATATTCAACGCCGATCGTTGCGACAAAGCCGCGCGCCGCTGCAAGCAGGACGACCCGGCCTTTGCCGCACCCCAGATCGACGAAGCTGAACGCGCTCGGATCAATCCCTGCGCACGCGATCGCTTGGTCGAGCAGATGCGTCCCGCTGGCTTGGTAATGATGGCTCGATTGACGCAGCCATGCTGGATAATCGAGCGCGCTCATGGTCACTTCGCGACTGGTGTCGATGCCCCATTGACGATCGAACATCGCATCCGCGCGCGCTGCCGCGCGCGCGGCTGGGGCCATACGGCGAAGCTTCTGCGCCAACGTCTTATAGGCGGCCGCTACGATCTGATCTGCCGAGCGTCCGGCAAAAGCACGGCGCACGCGCGACGATAGCGAGGGCGAAACGCTGGACGACATGGGATTGGCGGCACCTTGATAGCTGGGAC
>NZ_JAIEPC010000047.1 GCF_019749955.1 Sphingomonas sp. | reverse complement strand
GCGCTGGTGAAGGATCTCGTCGACCGGCTGATGGGCACCAACCCCGCCCACCGCTTCACCTTCATCCAGGAAAATGCGGCGCGGGTCGAGGAGGATGCGATCGACGCCTGACGATTAGGCCCGTGCCAACCCTGCCTTGCGCGCCGAAAACACCGCAATCGCGTAGCAGCCCGCGAGCAGTCCGGCATCCTTGAACAGGAATTGCGCGAGCGATCCGATAAAGGGGAAGCCATAGCCTTCCTCCCACAGCGGCACGCCAAGCGTGAAGCTGAGCGTGATGAGGAACGTCGCCATGCCCATCAGCCCGCCGATCACGCTGATGCGCGGCGAGAACGCGCCGAGCGCGAGCGCGGCGGCCGTCGCGAGTTCGATCGTACCGATCACGTTGCTCGCCACGCGCGGCCCCCAGAGCGGGTACATCCACGCAAACAGCGGATATTGGCTGGCGATCCGCGCAACGCCCTCGGCTTCGTACTGCGCGAATTTCGCGATGCCGAAGAACAGGAAAATGAAAACGAGCGCCCAGCGCAGCGCGGCGATGGCGCTGTCGGTGGACGGCACCGGATAACGATTGGACATGGCAAGCCCCCAGATTTCGAAACGATTGCCCGGGCTTTCGCGACGGCGGCGGCAAAGGTTACATGGGCCGAGAGGGCACGCGCAGTCGTCGGTTGCGCACGCTCACCAGATTGACGTTGCCGTGGCGCGTTAATAACACACCTTCAGTGCATGGAGGAGAAGGTCGTGATCCAACTGAATCGTCGTGACGTGATGACGGCGGGCGCGGCGCTCGCTGCTGTGCCCTTGATCGGCGCCGGCACCGCCGAACCAGGCTGGGAGAAACTCCCGACCGAGGCCTATCCCGGCAAGCGCGACGACATCAGCTTCGCCGATCCGCTGCACGGCTGGTATGGCACCGGCAAGGGCGATTTGTTCCGCACCACCGACGGCGGCGCGAGCTGGGCGAAGGTCGCGAGCAAGCCCGGCACATTCATCCGCGCGCTCGGCTTCGTCGATGCGAACACCGGCTTCATCGGCAATGTCGGCACGGATTATTATCCGGGTGTCACCGATACCACGCCGCTCTATCGCACCGACGATGGCGGCGTCACCTGGACCCCGGCGGAGCTGGGCGGCAAGACCATTGTCGGCGTCTGCGCGATCGACGTGCTGAAGACGCAGCGCATCTATCAGGGCAAGCTCGAACCGCGCGTTGTCGTCCATGCGGCGGGGCGCGTCGGCGGGCCGACCGGACTGCTGCGCTCGACCGACGGTGGCAAGAGCTGGTCGGTCAGCGATCTGACCGCGCAGGCCGGGATGATCCTCGACATCAAATTCTTCGACGAGCAGACCGGGCTGATCTTCGCGTCGACCAGCCGCGATGCCGCGAGCACCGAAGGGCTGATCCTGCGTACAGTCGACGGCGGCAAGAGCTGGACGCCGGTGTATAAATCGGGCCGCGCCGCCGAGCTGATCTGGAAGGCGTCGTTCGTGAACGCCAAGGTCGGCTATGCGACCGTCCAGAGCTATGATCCCGCCCGCGCGCAGCAGTTGATCGTCAAGACCGTCGACGGCGGGAAGAGCTGGACCGAGCTGCCGATGGTGATGGAAGCCAAGGCGCGCCAGTTCGGAATCGGCTTTATCGACGAACAACGCGGCTGGGTCGGTACGATGGTTGGCGGGTTCGAGACCAAGGACGGCGGCAAGACATTCGCGCCCGCCCCCGTCGCCCGCGCCGCCAACAAGTTCCGCGTGGTCGCCGACGGCAAGAAGCGGCACGTCTATGCAATCGGCACCGAGGTGCAGCGGCTGACGATTGGGTAGCGGCGATCGGTTCGTGATCCTCCGTCGCGCGCCAACGCTGCCCGGCGCGCCGGTCGACTAGAGCCGACCGGAGGATATTGCTCTCAGAATCAACAGCTTCACGCCCCATTTGTGAAAGGGAATGATGAAGGTCAGATAGATTCTTCCAAACAGGTTATGAACCGTGCAGATCGTGGAAACGACAACGCTTGGGGCGCCGCCATCATCGACCCGCAGCAACGAAAGTCGGAAATCCAGATGCTTGTTGTCGCGGCCCGCAATGAGTTCGTCATCAGCCAGGACGAAAATTGGCCACGGCCCGATTTTGTCGCCGACAGCGTAATGGGTCTTGCGACTGGGATCGGCGATTTCCGACACCGTGGGCGCCTCAAGGCCGCCCCAGCCCGCAACCTTGTTTCGCACGATCAGCAATGCTTTGATCCAGCCCGGATGGTGGCCGAATAGGGCAAAGAAGATATCGACCATCGTCGCTGGCCGATGGGCCAAACGCGCGCGATAGGAATCCCAGAAATACGCGCGTTCGATCAGCGCGCGGTCCAACGCACTGCTCGGTGGAATGGCGCACGGACTAACGATCTTGTCGACGACTCGATCTGCCTTTCATGCTTCTGACGTTTCAGCGCGTACAATAGAGCGCCACATCCGACTGGGAACCCTGTCAACAACATCGATACGATCAGCGCTGCGCGGGCCATTCCTCGCGCAGCAGCCCCCAGATGAAGCTGTCGCGCACGCCGATATGCGTTTCCCATTCGCCGCGTAAGCGCCCCTCGAGCGTGAAGCCGAGTGTCCGGAGCAGATTGTTCGATGCTTCATTGGCAGGATCGGTATCGGCGCAGGCGCGGCGCCAACCCTCCTCGACGAACAGCAGATCGAGCAACCGGGTAACCGCTTCGCGCGCCAGCCCTTGCCCCCAGTGCGGCCGGGCGAGCAGATAGCCGATCTCGACCACGCCGGGACGCACTTCGCCTGCCCCGAGCGTGCCGATCGCGCGGCCATCCCCTTTCGGCGCGATCGTCCAGCCACGCCATTTGGGGTCGCCTACCCGGTCGCTCAGATAGATGCGCGTCTGCTCGACCGTCTCATGCGGTCCGCTCGACCAATATCGCATCAGATCGATGTCCGACAACGGCTCGAACAGGGCCTCGGCATCGTCGATCGATTGTGGCCGCATCGTCAGCCGCGCACTTTCGAACCGATCGTTCACGCGCAGAGCGCCTCCACCAGCGCTTTGACTTTCTTCTGCCGCCACTGCGGCAGCGGGGCGACCAGCCAATAGCCGAGCCGATAGGGTTTGGGGTCGCCGATCACCGTGACGCGGCCCGACACGATGTCGGCGCGCGCCAGCAGCTCGGGCACCGTCGCACGGCCGATACCGGCCGCTGCGGCGTCGAGCGCCAACCCGGCATCGCCCACGCGGACCAGCGACACTTCGGGGTCATTGAGGCACCCTGGCCAGGAAATGCGCGTGTCGGCGCCACCACCCGGCCGCTCGACCGTGACCATGCCTTCGGATTCGAGCGATTCGCCCTCATGCTCGCCCGGCCCTTCGCCCCAGCGGATCGCGAGGTCGAGATTGGCTTCGGTGAAATCGATCACTTCGTCGGCATTGACCAGCGCGAACCGCAGCTCGCGGTCCTGATGCGCGATTTCGGCGAGGCGCGGCAGCAACCACTTCTCGGTCAGGTCGCGCGGCGCTGCAATCGTCAGCGACTTGCTCGATTGTCCGGCCTGCATCGCGCGCACCGATTCCTCGAACTGGAGCAGCCCGTGGCGTAACGCGGCGAGCCCCGCCTCGGCCTCGGGCGTCAGTTCGAGCCCCTTGGTGGTGCGGCGGAACAGCACGACGCCGAGTGTATCCTCAAGCGCGCGAATCTGCTGACCGACGGCGGCAGGGGTCACCGCCAGCTCGTCGGCTGCGCGGGTAAAGCTAAGGTGGCGCGCGGCGGCGTCGAGCACGCGCAGACCATTGAGCGGGAGATGCGTGCGCTTCATCGGGCGTCAGCTCGCGACGGCAGGCGCAATCAGCGCGAATTTGGGGATGTCGACGTCGAACGCCGATCCATCGGCGCCGATCATGTGATAGCTGCCCTGCATCGAGCCGGTTGGTGTCTGCAAGGGGCAGCCCGAGACATAATCGAAGCTCGCGCCGGGGGCGATTTGCGGCTGTTCGCCGACCACACCTTCGCCCTCGACCGAATGGCGGAGACCCCGACCGTCGGTGATCACCCAATGCCGCGTCAGTAGCTGGACCGCGACTGGGCCTTCATTCTCGATGCGCACATGATAGGCCCAGAACCAGCGGCCGCGACGTGGCTCGCTCTGCTCGGGCAGATAGCTCACCGACACGCGCACGATCACGCCTTGCGTCTCGGCGACATTGGGAAACAGCGATTTCATCGCGCCGATCATAGCCCGACTTTGCCGAGCGCGCGATCCAGATCGTCAATCAGATCGGCGGGGTCTTCGAGCCCGACATTGATCCGCAGCATGCCTTCGTTGATGCCCATTTCGAGCCGCTTTTCCTCGGCGACGCCCGAATGGGTGGTCGAGGCGGGGTGCGTCATCAGCGAGCGCGAATCGCCGATGTTGTTCGAGATGTCGATCAGTTCGAGCGCATCGAGCAGGCCGTGCGCCTGCGCGCGGTCGGCGACTTCGAAGGCGAAGATCGGCCCGCACGCGCTCATCTGGCTCATCGCCAGATTATGCTGCGGGTGGCTCGGCAGGCCGGGATGGAGGATGCGCGGCACACGCGGTTCGAGGAAGCGGCCGACCTTGACCGCATTCTCGCTCTGCCGCTGGATGCGCAGGTCAAGCGTTTCGAGCCCTTTCAGCACCACCCACGCATTGAACGGCGACAAGGTCGGCCCGGTATTGCGGTGAAAGGGCAGCAACACGTCGTTGATAAACGCCGCCGTCCCGCACACCGCGCCCGCGAGCACACGCCCCTGCCCGTCCATCATCTTGGTCGCGCTATACGCCGTGACGTCGGCGCCAAATGCCATCGGCCGCTGAAGCGCGGGCGTCGCAAAGGCATTGTCGACCACGGTGGTGATGCCCCGCGCCCGCGCGATGTCGCACACCGCTTTCAGGTCGACGATGTCCATCGTCGGGTTGGCGGGGGTTTCGAAAAAGAAGACTTTGGTGTTGGGCCGCGCCGCATCGATGAACGCCTGCGGATCGCGTGCGTCGACCGTCGTGGTTTCGATCCCGAATTTGGGCAGCAGCGTATCGACCAGCCAGCGGCACGATCCGAATGCCGCGCGCCCCGCGACAACATGGTCGCCGGTCTGGAGCTGGCACAGCAGCGCCGCCGTCATCGCCGCCATGCCGGTCGCCATCGTCCGGCACGCCTCGGCGCCTTCGAGCAGCGCGATCCGATGCTCGAGCATTTCGACCGTCGGATTCTGCAGCCGCGAATAGGTCATGCCAGCCTGGTCGCCGGCGAAGCGCGCGGCGGCGTCGCCCGCGCAGTCATAGGCATAGCCCGAGGTGAGGAACAATGCCTCGCTCGTTTCGCCCCATTCGCTGCGCGCGGTGCCGCCGCGCACGGCTTGCGTGGCGGGGCGCCAGTGGCGGGCGGCTTCGGACTGTCCAGTACGACGTTTCATCCCCGCCCGTTTGCCGGGACCGCGCCCCTCCCGTCAATGGCCAGCGGGTGCTTGAACCGCGCGCACCGAAATGAGAGAGGCGCGGGCGATGATGACCGATTCGCCGCGCCCCCGCCCGTTCCTGATTGCCTTGGCGCTCGGCATCGCTGCCGAATTGCTGTTCTTGGTCAATCTGGCGATCCCGGCAAAACCAGTGTTCGACGAAGTCTATTACGCCGAAGGCGCGCGCACGATCGCCAGCCTTCACGGCCCGTACAACATCGAACACCCGTTGCTTGCCAAGACGATCATGGCGGGTGGCATCCTGTTGTTCGGCGACAATAGCTTCGGGTGGCGCTTCTTCTCGACGATCGCGGGCGCGGTCGTGATCATGAGCGTGTTCGCGATCGGGTGGCAGTTGTTGGGCCGGGTGCGCCCTGCGCTCTATGCCGCCGTGTTCGTGCTGCTCAATTTCATCGTTTACATCCAGGCGCGGATCGCGATGCTCGATGGCTTTATGGCCGCATTCGTGCTGCTGGCGATCGTCGCGATGATTGCCGCCGCGCGCGCGCCCGCCGCGAGTACGCGGCGCTGGCTGCTTGCAGCGGCGGTGCTGCTGGGGCTGGCGGTCGGCGCGAAATGGACCGCGATTCCGTTTGTGGCCTTTGCTGGAGTCGCGATGATCTGGCTCAAGACGCGCCGCGACCGCACCTATTTCGCGGGTGTCGGGCTGGTGCCGGGTCTCGCGATTTTGGGGGTGGTGAGCATCGCCACCTATGTTCTCACCTTCATGCCCGCCTTCTTTTACCGTTATGAGCCGCTTACGGTCGCGACCTTCATCCCCTATCAATTCCGCATTCTCGCACAGCAGACTGCGCCCCTGCCGGTCCATCCCTATCAATCGCCGTGGTGGAGCTGGGCGCTCGACCTGCGGCCGATGTGGTATCTCTACGAGCCGGTCGACGGCGTGCAGCGCGGCATCCTGATGCTCGGCAATCCCGCGGTGATGTGGGGCGGCTTGATCGCGGTGGCGGCATGTTTCTACGCCGGATTGCGCGACCGGGTGCGACCGATGCTCGCGATCGGGCTGCTCTGGCTGGGCTCCTATGGGATGTGGGCGCTGATCCCCAAGAAGATCGGCTTTTTCTATTATTATTACCTGCCGAGCGTGTTTCTCGGCCTTGCGCTCGCCGCCGCGCTCGAACGCTATGCCGAGCCGCGCTTCAAATATGCCAGCGAAGCCGCACTGGTGCTGACCTTCGCGCTGTTTGCGTGGTTCTTCCCGATCATATCCGCCGCGCCGCTCGACAGCGACCAGGCCTTCCTGCGCTGGATGTGGCTCGCAAGCTGGCGGTAGGGGATGTCGCGTCGCCCGATGTGTTGGCGACGATTTTTTTGCCCTTGCCCGTCTGGTCGCCACTGCTCGGCATGTAAAATATACTTTCCTTTAACGTGTCGCGTATACTTTCCATGCAGAGACATGGAGGTGTGCGATGTATGAATTTACACATGGCGGCGTTTGGTTTCGTTGGAGCGCGCTTGACCGAACATCCCGACTGCTCGCGACCGCCACTATCGCAAGCAATGCTGTCGCTAGCATCCTGATCGGCATGGCCGCAAAACCGGTTAGCACGCGCTTTGGCTTCGACGTCACGCCGTACGCGGCGGTTCTCGCCCTGCTTGGCGTCGTGGCGGCGGTGGTGACGGCATGGCTTTGGTACCGTTTCAGCATTCGCCAGGACGAGATGTTCAACCGTGTCCAGAACTGGACGCTGGGAGTTTCGGGGGTTGCGGCGTGCGCTGCATCGACGATCTGGAGCGTCCTGGCGACTGCTTCTCTGCTCATGCCAATGCCCTCGTTCGCGCCCATTGCCCTATTTGCCGGCGCGAACGTCATCTTCTGGTTCATCGCGATGCGCAAATGGGTATATTGACAATCCTGCCGACAATCCGTGGCGAGCGCGGCCTTACCCAGCAAGGCCTTGCCGATCTTCTCGACGTATCGCGCCAAACAATCAATTCGATCGAGCGCGGTCGGTTCGAGCCCAGCCTGTCCCTCGCGCTGAAGGTCGCGCAGTTGCTGCAACTTCCCGTCGAGGAATTGTTTCGCTTAGATGAGTGCGAATGAGGTGGGCGGGGCGACCGGGTGAAGCTGCAATCCTTGCCCGCCCGCCCGCATCGACGCGGATAGCCTAGTACCGCCCCCAAACAAACCGCGACGACAGCGCGTAGTTCCACACTGCGCCGACCAGCACCCCGACCAGTGCCGATACTGCCCAGCCGCCCTCGCGCGCATCGTGCAGGAAACCCGCGACGCCGATATTGGCGACGAGTCCCACCGAACAGACCACGCAGAATGACACCCAACCGTCGAGCAGTGCCTTGGCGCCCTTCAGCCGCCGGTCGCGATAGGTGAGGGCATTGTTGAGGAAGAAGTTGGCGGTCATTGCCGTCACCGCTGCCAGAATCTGGCCGGCGAGGAAGGTGCCCTCACCCCAGAGGCGCACGACCGGGAACAGCACCGACATGTGCACGCCAACGCCGATCAGTCCGATGGCGGAGAACATTGCAAAGCGCACCGGCACGATTCGCCCGAACATCCGGTCGTAGAGCGCGATCAGGAATTCCATCGCGACGACATGGTCGAGCTTGCTCTCGCCGAGCTCGCGCGTGCGAAACGTATAGGGCAGCTCGACGAACTTCAGCGGCTGCGGGCTGGCGGTCATGATGTCGAGCAGGATCTTGAAGCCGATCGCGTTCAGTCCCGGCACGATCCGGCGCACGACATCGCTGCGGATCATGAAAAAGCCGCTCATCGGATCGGTGAGATCGGCCTTGAGCACCCGGCGCGACAGGCGGGTGGCGAACGCCGATTTGGCGACGCGGTCGCGGTCCCAATCGCCGGTCCCACCGCCCGCGACGAAGCGCGAGCCGATGGCGACGTCGAGGCTCTGGTCGGCGCGGAACGTCGCGAGCATCTGCGGCAGCAGTGTCTCGTCATGCTGCAAATCGCCGTCGATCACCGCGACCAGCGGCGCCGCCGTTGCGCACATCCCCTCAATGCACGCCGAGGATAGCCCGCGCCGCCCGATCCGCTGAATCACCCGCACCCGGCGGTCGGCCCGCCCGAGCGTCCGCGCGGCATCGGCGGTGCCATCGGGGCTGTCGTCATCGACAAAAATCGCTTCCCACGCCAGGCCCGCCAGCGCCGCGTCGAGTTTGGCGACGAGCTTGGGCACATTGGCGGCTTCGTTGAAGGTCGGGATCACGATCGCCACGTCGAGCAATGCGGCGGCCTGATCGCTGGTGGTCATCGTCTGGAGCATCGCGCTTCCCTTGCCCAGCCGTGCGCGGTCACGCAACTGCCCTGTTGAGCCGGTCGACGAGCCGCACCCGCGCCGCGAGCGCGTCGGCGGGGCGCCCGGTCAACAGATCGCGCGCGATGAAGTGGCCGGTCAGCCGCAGCCCGTCGAGAATCTGCGGCCAGTCGCCCACCCCGCCTTGATGCAGGAATGCCGGCAGCGGCAGTAGCCTGTCGCGATAGGCTTCGCCCGCCGCCGCACTGACCGCCGCGCCGCTGTTGGGGCTGACCCAGGCGAGATCATCGGTGGCGCCAGTCGCGGCGCACTGGCCGAGATCGAGGCCGAAACCCAGTTCAGCAAGCAGCAACAGCTCGTAACGCACCAGCGCCGCTGCCCAATCGCGCGCGGCGGGCGCCGCCTCAACCGCGTCGAGGATCGCCCCCAAAGTCGCGTACACGGTCGGATAGGGCTGCGCTTCGGGCAAGGCCGCTGCCGTCAGCGCGCTCACCCAATCAATTGCGGCGGCGGGCAGCGGGCGCTCGAACAGCGGCGCGCGGCTATGCACCAGCTCAACCGTAAGCGCGCCGAGTTGGCTGTCGGTGCGCGCGCGCCAGTCGCCGACGACCAGATTGCCCGGCTGGAGCACCGGCCGCAGCCGGGTCGAGCGGCCGCCGCGCACATAGCCGGGTTGCAGGCCATGCTCGGCGGTCAGCGCGCGGACGACCGCCCCATGCTCGCCATGCGCGCGCACCGCGAGGATCAGGGCTTCGGCGCGAATGTGCATGGGGCAGCTATAGCGCGCGCGGGCGCAGGGCGGAAATCAGCGACGGATGCGTTTGGCGATCGCGTGCAGCCCCAGCCGATTCACGGCCTGCTTGGCCTGCGCCATGCCGCCATCGAAGGCGCTGAGCGCCGCCACCGTCGCGCGATTGACGAGCGTCGGGCGCAGCAGCAGCAGGTCGGCGCATGCGACGCCATCGGTCGCGAACTGGCGCTTGTGCTGGCCCTCCCCCTCGGTGAAGTCGAAACGGCGGTGACAGCCCTCGGCGAACAAATCGCGCATGGCTTCCATCTGCAGCACGCTGCCCGGCGACACATCGGCAAAATCAGGATCGTGACCGACATGGTCGTAGCGCACCGTGCCATGCTCGATCGGACAGTAGAGATAGGCGACTGGCTGCTCCTCGACATAGAGCAGCCATGCGCGCGCGGCATCGGCTGCGGCGAGCGTGAGCATCGCCTGCACGAACCGCGCGTCCTCGGGCAGGCCGCCGCCGAGCAGCTTGGCCTGATAGGTCTTGCGCGACAGATCGCGCGCGACGGCGTGAAAGGCCTCGATCTCCGCCGGAGTGCGGAACCGCCGCACGTCCAGCGCTCCGCCCGATGCCTGCGCGAGCTTCTTCGCCTTGCGCTTGATGCCCGATCGCGTGTCGGCGCTGAGCGCGGCCAGATAGGCTTCGTAGCCCGTGGTCAGGTCGATGAAATAGCGCGTGTAGCGCTGGCGCACGAAGGCGATCAGCCCACCCGCCGCCACGGCCCCCAATTGCGCGATCGGTAGCGAAGTGATCGCATAGCCATCGGCGTCGCGATCTAGCGCGGGCAGTGTCGGCACCCGCGCCGCCAGCGCATCATCAAGCGACAGCGCGACGCGCACCAGCCGCCGTTCGACCGCGAACAAGGTGCGCGCGCCGACCTGAAACCGCAGCGGCAGTCTGGTCGCGCTCACGCCGCGCGCTCGGCCACCAGATTTGACCAGAGCTGTTCGGCCTGGCGCCAGCGTCGCCGCATCGCGCTGGCGGCGAGCGGCAGGTCACTGCGGCCCAGCTCAAGCGAAATGTCCGGCACGTCCCTGAAATGCGTCGTCGGCAGCCGGTCGCGATGCGTGTCAAGAAACGCACAGAGCGCATCGAAGCGGCGGACATGGACGGCGTTAGGGGCCGTCCCGGATCGATTAGCCAGTTCGAAGCCGTGGTTGACGATCGTCACTGCCTGATGCCCTTGCGCCGCCGCATGATCGAGCGCGGCGCGCATTTCGGTGATCGACAGCGCGCAAATCTGGACGGTGCGCAGTTTGCCCGGGCTATCTTCAATCACCGTCACTGGAACTTCGATCACGCCCAGCCGCTCGACCGGCGCAATCTGACGCGGCGGCAGGCCGATATTGCTCGGCCAGGGATGGTTCGATCCGTCGTGGCTCGAATCATAGGTAAAGCCCAGCTCGGCGAGCGCCACCAGCGTGTCATCATTGGCCGCATAGCTGCCCGCGCGGAACGCGAGCGGTGCCGGTGCCCCGGCGGCCATCAGCAGATCGCGCGCCTGCGCAATCAGGTCACGCTGCGCGTCACGCGGAAATTCGCCCAGCTGGAACCTGGCATAGCTGCTGCCCCGGTCGCCCACGACCGCGCCGGTCCAATTTGGGTGGAGATGCAATTGGACGCCCTGCCCCGCGCTCAGGACTTTATCGACAATCCGCTTGATCGGATCGAGCCCGAAAATCACCGCGGGCATCGGATCGATGAAGAAGCAGGCCTTCAGCCCGTGCCGCGCCAGCGTTGCCAGTTGATAGGATACGCCGACGCCCGCCGGCTCGAACGACCGCTCGTACAGCGTCGCCAGATCATGCCCTGCGACATGGTGACGCCAGACGATCTCGGTATCGACGGTGAGGAAAACGGGCGTCGGCATGGGCTTGGCTTAGCCGCAGAGAATGAAAATTCCCCAAACTTGCCGAGACGCTGGCGAGTCAGCGCGCGTGGAAAAAGTCATAAAGCTGCTGCGCGACCGCTGCCGATACGCCCGGCGCCTTTTGCAGATCCTCCAGACTGGCACCCCGCACCGCCCGCGCGGTGCCGAAATGCATCAGCAACGCCTTCTTGCGCGCAGGACCAATGCCGGGGACATCGTCAAGCGGACTCGCGCCGATCGCCTTGGCGCGCTTGGCGCGATGTGCACCGATGGCGAAGCGGTGGACTTCGTCACGCAACCGCTGGAGGTAGAACAGCACCGGCGCGTTGACCGGCAGCTGGAATTCGCGCCCGTCCATCAGGTGGAAGACCTCACGCCCGTCGCGGCCGTGGTGCGGCCCCTTGGCGATGCCGACGAGGCAGACATCCTCGATTCCGAGTTCCTCGAGCGCGGTCTTTACGGCGTTGAGCTGCCCGCGCCCGCCGTCGATCAGGACAAGATCGGGCCAGTCACCGGAATCGCGATCGGGGTCCTCGTCCTGCGCGCGCGCAAAACGGCGCTGAAACACTTCGCGCATCATGCCGAAATCGTCGCCCGCCACCGTCTCCGGGCGCTTGATGTTGAACTTGCGATACTGGCTTTTGCGAAAACCCTCCGGCCCCGCGACGACCATCGCGCCGAGCGCGTTCGTCCCCTGGATATGGCTGTTGTCATAGATTTCGATGCGATCGGGCGGCTCGGCAAGGTCGAACAGCTCGGCGACCTCGCGCAGCAGCTTGGCCTGCGTTGTGCTCTCCGCCAGCCGCCGATCGAGCGCTTCCTCAGCGTTACGCTTGGCCTGATCGATCAGCTTGCGGCGCACCCCGCGCAGCGGCACCGAAAAGCTCACCTTGTGGCCGACATGCTCGCCGAGCGCCTCGCCGAGCAGCTCGCCCTCGGGCAGGACGCGGTCGAGCAGCACGCTGCGCGGCGGCGGCACTTCTTCGTAGAATTGGCCGAGAAAGCTGGTGAGCACTTCATCCTCGGGCACGTCAGCGGTATGCGCCGGGAAGAAGCTGCGGTGCCCCCAATTCTGGCCGCCGCGGATGAAGAAGGCCTGGATGCCGATCACGCCGTTGCGGTTCGCCATCGCGAAGATATCGGCATCGCCGACGCCATCGGCGTTGATCGCCTGCGACCCCTGAATGAAGGTCAACGCGCGCAGCCGATCGCGCAGGATTGCCGCGAGTTCGAAGTCCATATTCTCGGCTGCCGCCTGCATCTGCGCGCCTAGCTTGGCCTGCACTTCGGTCGATTTGCCCGCGAGGAACGCCTTCGCATCGGCGACCAGCTCGGCATAATCCTCAGGCGAAATCCGCCCGACACACGGCGCCGAGCAACGCTTGATCTGATAGAGCAAGCACGGTCGGTCGCGGCGCTTCATGAAGCCGTCGGTGCAGCTCCGCAGCAGGAACAGCTTTTGCAGCGCGTTGAGCGTGGTGTTGACTGATCCCGCGCTCGCAAACGGGCCATAGTAATTCCCCTTCGCCCGCCGCGCGCCGCGATGCTTCTGGATGCGCGGAAAATCGTGATCGGCGCGCAACAGGATGAAGGGGAAGCTTTTGTCGTCGCGCAGCAGCACATTATAGGCGGGACGATAGCGCTTGATCAGCTGCGCCTCGAGCAGCAGCGCCTCGGCCTCGTTGTTGGTCGTCACGATCGTCATCGACCGGGTCAGCGCGACCATCCGCTGGAGCCGCTTGGGGAGCCGGTCGACCTGCGTGTAATTGGTCACCCGATTCTTGAGCGCGCGCGCTTTGCCGACATAGAGCACATCGCCCCGCGCATCATGCATCCGGTACACGCCCGGCCGGGCGGGCAAGGTCGCGAGCACATTGCGAATCGCCGCGACGCCGCCCGCGAGATCGGGCGCATCGGCACCGCGCACCGCATAGGTTGCTTTCTCTTCGTTGAAACGTTCGGGCGAATTGGGGTCCTGCACCCGGGCGATTTAAGCGCGCGAAGGCGGCGCGGCAACATCGCGCGCTGGCCGAGGGGGCGTCGCGGGCACGCTATTCGCTTGGCTCAGGCCCGGTGGCGCCCTGCTGGTGACCGACCATGTCGCCAACAGCGATCCCAACTTCCCGGCGCGCGCGGAAATCGTTAAGGTCGGGTTTGTGTACGAAGGCAAAAGGTAGCTGCTCGTAAACGCCGACGACCCGATGTCCAAAAAAAACGCCGCGCGCCGACGCCGCCGTGGAGCGGAGTCGGCGCGCGGCTCAATCGTCAGCAACTCACTTGATGGCAGCGAGGCCTTCGGCGAGCTTCTTCATCGTTTCGTCAGTGATCTGACCTTGCGACAGCGGTTGCACCTGCGCGAAGCTCATTGCCTTGATCTGGTCATAGAAGGGGTTCTGCGTGATGTCGGCGCCGAGCACCTCCTGCAGGACAGCCTTGGCCTTTTCATCGGCGACGAGCGTTTCGATCGGCGTGTCGACGCCGAACTTGGCGGCGGCGGTAGGTGCGGTAGCAGGCGCGGGCGCGGGCGCCGTCTGAGCGAATGCGGGGGTGGCGACAAGCGTCAGCGACGCGGCAAGGGCGATAAGCTTCATACAAAACCTCGGAACATGGCACGGCCAATGCTCGACCGCGCAACGATCACACCCGATTTTGGGAACCAAAGCTAGCGCAATTGCGCCGGGCCGCATCAATTCGGGCGCGAAAGCCCGGAAATCGTGCGGTCGATCAGCGCGCGATCAGCATCGGCGCCGTGGCGTTCGGCGATCAAGGCACCGGCTGCGGCAGCGGCGGCCTGTGCGGCGACCGCGCGAACATCGGCAATTGCGGCGCGTTCAGCGGCGGCGATCTTGTCCTCGGCCATTTTGGTGCGGCGCGCGACAAGCTCGCTTGCATCGGCTTCGGCCTTGGCGAGCATCGCCTTGGCTTCGGTTTCAGCCTGCGCGATGATCGCAGCGGCGTCACCGGCACTCGAAGCCGTCTGAGCCTTGGCCGAGGCGAGCAGCGCTTCGGCCTCGGTCTTCAGCGCACTCGCTTCGTCGAGCCGACGCCGGATCGTGTCGATCCGTGCATCGAGCGCCTTGCCGATCATCGCGGGCACCCGCGCCCACAGGATGATGCCGATCACGACCAGCATCGACAGGGCGACGAAGCCTGGCGCGCCTACGCCGAGGAACGACGGCTCGGCGTGCAGTTCGACAGTGCCGGTCGACGTTGTCAGGCCTTCGGTCGGGTGATTAGCCATGCGCCAGCGCCGCCTTTACGTGAGTTTCAATCGCCGCGCGATCAACCGCCACGCCCGACAGCTTGGCGACGATGGCCTCGACGGCATCGGCCGTGGTCGCCTCAACTTCGGCAAGCGCGCGGGTGCGTGCCACCTCGATCTGCCCCATGGCCGCGTCGATACGCGCGTGCGCATCGGTATCGCCCTGCTTGGTGCGCGATTCGGCTGCTGCCATTGCGCGCGTCTTGGCATCGGCCATTGCCGCCTGCGCCTGGTGGCGCGCGGTGTCGAGCCCGGCCTGATAGCTGGTCTCGAGCTCAGCGGCATTGGCCTTCGCCCGCGCCGCCGCGTCGATGTCGCCGTCGATGCGGGCGTTACGATCATCGATCGTCCGCTCGATCTTGGGCACCATCGACTTGCCGATCCCGAAATAGATCAGGGCAAATACGATCGCGAGCCAGAACAGCTGCGATGCGTAGATCTCCGCGATCTGGGATAGCTGCGGCATGGCGGGTAAGCCTTCTTACTTGACGACGAAGAGGATCAGGATCGCGACGACGAACGCGATCAGGCCCAGCAGTTCCGACGCCGCAAAGCCGATGAACAACCGGCCCTGCTGGCCGTCTGCCGCACCCGGATTGCGCAGCGCGCCTTCAAGGAACGAACCGAACACATTGCCCACGCCGAGCGCGGCGAGGCCGATACCGATCGCTGCCAGGCCGGCACCGATGTACATTGCACCAAGATCAGTCATGTCGAAAACTCCTTAGGGTATATTCGTTGTAAAATCAGAAACTTAGTGCAGATGCACTGCGTCGTGAAGGTAAAGCGAAGTGAGCAGCGCGAACACATAGGCCTGGATCGCGCACACCAGCAGTTCGAGCGCGGAAACGCCGACGATCATCACGAAGCTGAGCAGCGACACCACCGGGCCGAGCGCGCCACCGGCGTTCAGCCCTTGCACCACGAAGCTGCCGAACACTTCGAGCAGGATGTGGCCTGCCGTCATCGCGACGAACAGTCGCAAGCCCAGCGAGAAGGGGCGGACCATGAACGACACGAACTCAACCGGGATAATCACCGGCATCAGCCAGCCCGGCGCACCGTGCGGCACGAACAGCGAGAAGAACTTGAGCCCGTGGCGCGCGAGGCCCACGAACACCACAATGCCGAACGACAGGAACGCGAGCACCGCCGTCACCGTAATGTGGCTGGTGACCGCGAACGTGTGCAACCCCGGCACGATCGCGAGCGGCAGCACGCCCACCAGATTGGCGAACAGGATGAAGAAAAACAGCGTGAAGATATAAGGCGCGAACTTCTTGCCGTCCTTGCCGATGTTCTGCACCACCATGTTGTCGATGAAGCTGATCGCGCCTTCAACCGCGACCTGCCAGCGACCGGGGATGAGCTGGCGGCGCATGCCGCCGCTCATGAACAGCCACAGCAACGCCGCAACGACGACCATATACAGCGCCGAATTGGTGAAGCTGATGTCGTACCCGAACAGCTGCATATGGCCGAACACGGGTTCGACCTTGAACTGCTCCATCGGGTCAATTCTGCCGGCCACGATGATTACCCTTGCTGACGAAAGTGGCGAGCGCAGCTCATTCGGCGCGCTCCTGCGAAATGCGATAGATGTTGCGGAAGGCGACGACCACCGACAGCGCCAGCAGGACGAGCATGATCCACGGCGTCGTGCCGAGCCAGCTATCGAGCAGCCAGCCGATCAACCCACCGCCGAGCGGCGCGCCGATCAACTCGGCGAGCACACGCGACCCTTGCGCATAGCCCTTACCGGCGCTCGCGGGCTTGGCCGCGCCGCCCGACACATCGGCCTTCGCGCGCGCAATCCGGGCGTCAAGATCGTCATGTCCGTTGTGGCGGTTATCGGCCAACGCGAAGCTCACAGCCCATCCTGATAAAGAAACGCCGCCGCGCAACGATGCGGGCGACGGTTGAGCAACGCAAAGGCACGAGCCTCGCGTCGCGGCGCCCGTTTAGAAAGCGCGACTGGCCAAGTCAACCGCAGTGCAACAGAGGGAGCAACACGGGGGCAAACCGCCCCCGTGCGCCGTGTCAGATGCAGCGCGAATCGCGTTCGGGTGCGGCGCCGGTGCGTGTGTGCCAGCTCCCGTCCGGGGCCTGGTATTTTTCGCCGGGCACGGTCTTCAGGATCAGGTTGCAGCCCGAGGTCAAGGCGAACGCCTCGACCGTCGCGCCATCGGGGGCGGCGCGCGTGTACGCTGCCTTGCGCTGGATGTTGATGCTGTTGACGAGCGCCTCCAGCTCGGGGGTCGCCGCGCCGACAATGCCGAGATAGCCGTCAGGCTGTTCGCCGACCTGCCCGCTGGCACGCGCTGCGGCATAGGCCGGGTCGCGGGTCTGGGCGATCGCGGGGGCAGCAGCCACCAACATGGCGAGTGCGGAAATCAGAACCTTGTTCATCTCAAAAAATCCCTGGATTCTGGTCGATCACTTTTTTGGCCTCGCGATCGAGCTTCAGCACGACCTCGGCCTTCACATTGATGTTGAGGTTGATGACGATCGGTTTGTCGGGCGCGGTGACATTGACGCAACCGCCAAGTCCCGTTCCCAAACCGATCACCATCAATCCAACGCGCATAGGTTTCATTTCGGCTCTCCCTTTGGCACAGCTTCGCTTGCGCGGGGCTGAACGGGTGTGGCGTCGGTGTTCGGCGCAACGACGCGTTCTGACAAGCTCCGTCGCGCAAAGGCGCCCGGATCGGACAGATCGAATAGCTGGCGGAACGGCGCCTGGATCCGGACATTGAAGACGAAGGGCAGCTTTTGCAGGCGCCGCACGAGGAAATTGCTCTTCGCGCCCTCGCCCTGGCTCACGCCGGTGAAGCGCACTTCGGTGATCATGTCACCCGCGAGCGCGCCATTCATTTCGATCGCCAGCCGCTTGTAGCGCAGCGCTTTGAGCGCCTGAAACGCGGTATTGCCCCAGAAACCCAGATTCTCCTGGGTGACTTCGCCGACGTAGGCGATGGTGCCCCCGCCTTCGCGCACATTGAGTTCGCCGCCTTCGATGCGCCCGCCCTTGGCGTCGAAGATCATCGGCAGCACCCCGTCGAAGGTACCGGTCGCGCTCAGATTCTTGAAATCGAGTTCCTGGAGGAATTGCGCCGCGTCGACGCCTTCGAGGCGGAACGTCAGCCGCCGTTCGGCGCTGACCGCGAGGTCGATTTCGGCTGGGTCGAGAATCAGCATCCCGCCGGCAAAGGGCCAGCGCCCGCCTTCGATCCGCACATGCTGATCGGCGAGCGTCTGGTAGCGGATCACACCACCCTCGACCCGCACCCCTGGATTGACGCGCGCGAGTTTGACCTCCTGCCCCGGCGCGGTCACCAAATTGAGCAAGTCGGTGAAGTGGATTTCGGTCGCCAACCCTTCGACCGGGCCGATGGCAGCGGCAAGATCGGTGCCGAGCGTGCGGAAGGTGCCGCTGCTGGTGACCGAGTCGCCGTCCCAGGCGATATGGCCGCTGCCGACGACATCGCCCTTCACTTCCTCGATCACGCCTTTGGTGAAGCGCGTGAGCTGCTTGGGCTGGAAGGCATCGGTAAAGTGCAGGCCCGGCACGTCGAGATCGGCGTGGCCGCTCGCGCTATCGAGGTCGTGCGCGAGTGTCACGCGCGCCACCGTGGAACCGTTCGCGGGCGTGGTGAGTGTCGCGGTTGCGGCGATCCGGTTGTCGGCGAGCGTCAGGGCGACATCGCGGCTTTCGAGCGGAAAGAACCGGGGCGCCGCATCGGCGTCGGCGACCTGCAACGCCCCGTCGAGCGACAGCGCCTTGCCGTCGAAACGCCACCCGCCAGTGCCGCCGCTCAGCAGCAGCGGGACTTGGGCAATCTGGCCGCTGGCGCCGCTGAAATCGCCCGAGGCACCGCGCTTGACGACCACACCGCTGAATGCCGCTGCGGTGATGTGGGTTACTTTGTCGTCCGAACCCAGCCGCGCGTCGAGGCCGGTTGCCGCAAAGCGATTGTCGGCGAAGCCATAGCGCGCACTCGCGGCATCAAGCAGCAGCGCGCTGCCGCCGAGCTTGCCCCTGAGCTGCGTCGCGCCGAGCCGCGCGCCGCCCGTCAGCCTGGTGCCGTCGAGCCGGGCCAGTGCATCCCCCTCAGCACAAAGCTTGAGCTGCGTCGCATCGAGCGCCAGCGATCCGACGCGCAACGACTCGAATGCCACCGCTGTGCAACCCGGATTGATGCGCAGGCTGCGCCCGTTCCAATAGGCCTCAATCGGCGCGCGCGCGCTTTCGATGCGGCCGTCGCTGATCGGCCCGCTCAGCACCGCCTTGGTCGTGATCCGCGTGGCGCCGGGGGCGGCGGTGAAGTCGATGTCACCCAGCGCGAGTCGTGCATCGCCCGCTGCATAGGGCCGGACGAACCCGCTCCCCCGAATCGGCGCGCGCGGCCCCGCCTGCGACAGCCGCAGCACCGCGCTCGGCAGGCTGCCGCCGGTCAGCGCAAGCAAGCCGTCGACGCGAACCCCGCTGCTGTCGATCGCGATGCCGTCGCCACCGCTCAGCGTGGCCTGCGCGGCACTGCGGCTGGTGGCGTTGGCGTTGGCGAGCGTGAGGGCAAAGTCCTTGCCCGCGCCGGTCAGCTTCACATCGGCGGTGCCGCCGAAATCGCGCGCGGCGGCCGATGTCGCCGCCGCCGCCTTCGCCAGCAAAGGCCCGACCGGCGTGCCCTCACCCGCCGACCGCGCGCGCGCAATCGCCGCCAGCCAGCGGGGTCCGAGCGCCGCGCGCTGCGCCGAGGCTGCGCCGTCAAAGCCATAGCCCGCCGTGCCAAGGTGATAGCGCCCCGTCAGCCCCAGCGCCGTCGCGCGCGCATCGGCACTGTCGGCGCGCCCCGAACGCAGGTCCATGCGACCCGCAGTGCGCTGCGGTCCGCCATCGAAGTCGAGCGTCCCGGCCAGCGCGGCAAGTTGCCCTTGCGGCGCCCGCAGCCGGTCGACCGCCACGCGCCCGCGCCCGCGCCAACGATCGAGCCGGGCATCCAAGGTGGCATCGACATCGGCCACAGCGCCCGACGCCGTCACGCCCGCGCAGGCCATCGTTGCCGCCCGCACCGGGCCGACAAGCGTCGGCTGGCGATCGGCGATCCGCACCGCCAGCGACGCCGCCAGCCGATCGACGCGGCAATCAGCACTGTCCAGACGGTCGGCAATGATCGCCAGCTGTCCGGCAAAGCCGTCGCTGAGCCGCCCGCGCCCGGCGAGCTTCGCGCCGATCACACCTGCGGGCGTGTCCAGCCGCAACCGCGCGTCGGCGACATCGACCCAGATCGTCGGCAGCGCGAATGGTTTGCCATTGGCAGTCGGCAGCAGCTTGTCGACGGCGCCAAGCTTCAGCTTGCCGTCCACCAGTCGCCCCCGCAGCCGCACCTGCCCCGCGCGCACCGCCGACACCTCGGCACCCGACAGCGAAACATTGGTGGTGAGTTCGACCCAATCGGCCACCAGATCGGGCTGTGCCGGATCGCCGATGACAACATTGGTCAACCGCTGCGTCTTCAGGCCGACATCGGCGATGGTATAGCGTGCGGGCACACGGAGCCGCGCCAGTTCCCGGTCGACAAAATGGGTTGCGATCGGCCGACGTTCGAGCCACAGCCCCGCCGCCGCCAGGCCCAAAATGGCCAGCGAACCGCCAATCCAGCGCGCACGCCTACCCTTGCGCCTTGCCTCCCCGGTCGATTCGGTCACGCTTACTCCCAGCCCGTTCGGCGGCGCCACCATAGACCTGCCCGGGCAGCGCGCAATTGCCACCCCGCCCGACAGGGCTTAATTCGCGAACCGCATGACTGTTCCCGCCGATCCGAACGGGGCCGATTCGGCGGCACCCGATTATCACGGCCATCGCGCGCGGCTGCGAGCGCGGCTGGTCGATCATGGCGGCGACGGACTGCATGATTACGAGCTGATCGAATATCTGCTCGCGCTCGCCATTCCGCGTCGCGATACCAAGCCGCTCGCCAAGGCATTGCTCACCGAATTCGGCAGCATTGGCGGCCTGATGGCGGCGCCGCCCGAAGAGCTGACCCGGGTCAAGGGCATGGGCGAGGCCAGCGTCGCGGCGCTCAAGATTGTGCAGGCGACCGCGCTGCGGATGTTGAGCACCGATGTCGCCAGCCGTCCGGTGATCGGCAATTGGCAGGCGCTGCTCGATTACCTGCGCGCCGACATGGCGCATCATTTGATCGAGCGCGTGCGCGTGCTCCATCTCAACACCCGCAACATGCTGATCCGCGACGAGCTGATCGCCGAAGGGACGATCGACGAAGCCGCCGTCCATGTCCGGCAAGTGTTGAAGCGGGCGATGGACCTGGGCTCGGCGGCGATCATTCTCGTCCACAATCACCCGGGCGGCGATCCTTCGCCGAGCCGCGCCGACATCGAGCTGACGCGCTCGATCGCCGCCGCGCTCAAAGCACCCGGCATTGCGCTCCACGATCACATCATCATCGGCACACAAGGGCATGTCAGCCTGCGCGCGCAGGGACTGATTTGAACCCCCGTCGTCGCCCTGCTAGGGGCAGCGCCATTCCGCCCGCCGCCAGAAAGCCCTGCCATGGTTCCCCGTTATTCCCGCGCCCCGATGACCGCGATCTGGTCGCCCGAGGCGCGCTTTGCGATCTGGTTCGAGATCGAAGCGCACGCGACCGACGCGCTCGCCGAGCTCGGCGTGGTGCCGCAGGACGCAGCGGCGGCGCTGTGGCGCTGGTGGGCAACCAAGCCCGTCATCGACGTCGCCGCGATCGACGCGATCGAAGCCGTCACCAAGCACGACGTGATCGCTTTCCTGACCTGGGTTGCCGAGCAGGTGGGCGACGAGGCCCGCTTCATGCACCAGGGGATGACCTCGTCCGATGTGCTCGACACTGCGCTCTCGGTCCAGCTCGCGCGCGCGAGCGATTTGCTGATCGCCGATATCGACGCGCTGCTCGAGGTGATCCGCCGCCGCGCGTTCGAGCACAAGCTGACGCCGACGATCGGCCGCAGCCACGGCATCCACGCCGAGCCGGTGACGTTCGGGCTCAAGCTCGCGGGCTATCACGCCGAATTCCAGCGCGCCCGTGCCCGGCTGGTCGCGGCCCGCGCCGAAATCGCCACCTGCGCGATTTCGGGCGCGGTCGGCACGTTTGCCAATATCGATCCGCGCGTCGAAGCGCATGTCGCGGCCAAGCTCGGCCTGAGTGTTGAGCCGGTCTCGACCCAAGTCATCCCGCGCGACCGGCATGCGATGTTCTTCGCCACGCTCGGCGTTATCGCCTCGTCGATCGAGCGGCTCGCGACTGAAATCCGTCACCTTCAGCGCACCGAAGTGCTCGAAGCCGAGGAGTATTTCTCGCCGGGGCAAAAGGGCTCATCGGCGATGCCGCACAAGCGCAACCCGGTGCTGACCGAGAATTTGACGGGTCTGGCGCGGATGGTGCGCGGCTATGTCACCCCTGCGCTCGAAAATGTCGCGCTCTGGCATGAACGCGACATCAGCCATTCGTCGGTCGAGCGTTATATCGGCCCCGACGCGACGATCACGCTCGACTTCGCGCTCGCGCGGCTGACCGGTGTGGTCGACAAGCTCGTGGTGTACCCGGCGCGGATGCAGGCCAATCTCGACCGGATGGGCGGCCTCGTCCATTCACAGCGCGTGCTGCTCGCGCTGACGCAAGCCGGGGTCAGCCGCGAGGACGCCTATGCGCTTGTCCAACGCAACGCGATGAAGGTTTGGGAATCGGACGGCGCGCTGTCGCTGCGCGATCTGCTCAAGGCCGACCCCGACGTTGCCGCCGCGCTGTCTCCGGCGGAAGTCGATGCCAAGTTCGATCTCGATTATCATTTCGCGCAGGTCGACGCCGTCTTCGAACGCGTGTTCGGCGCCTGATCGCGGGTCAATCGTCGGCGGATGGCACCGCGAATTCGGCCAGAATGGCGTCGCGTAGCGCTTCCCAATCGGGAAAATTCCAGCGCGAAGGGCGTTCGATGCCGACGATGGGATCGACGGCCGAGGGCGAATAACGCCACGGCAGCAAGCACCGGGTCATGATGCAGAAGAATGGACACACGGGTGGCCTTGTCGGATCGCCATCGGGGTCGTCGAGCACGATTGCGAGCCGCCCGCTCTGCAGCCGGACCATCGTTCCGACCGGAAAAATGCCGATCATGCTCGCGAAGGGCGCCAGGATATGGGGGTCGAACTGGTTAGGTACGCTCATCATCCATTCGATCGCGCGGGCCGATGACCAGGCCGACTTATGCGCGCGCGGCGAGGTGACAGCGTCATAGACATCGCAGATCGCCGCCATCCGCGCGAAGATCGACAATTGGTCGCGACCTAATCCTGCGGGATAGCCGGTCCCGTCGACGCGCTCATGATGGTGGAGCACCACGTCGAGCACGATCGGCGGCAGCTGCTCACCCTCCGCGAGAATTTGGTGGCCGATCTCGCAATGCCCGCGGGCCATTTGCCCCTCTTTGGTGGTGAGCGGGCCGGGCTTGGCGAACAGACTGGGCGGCACCATCGCCTCACCGACATCATGCAGCAGGCCGGCCAGGCCGATATCGTGATCGAGCGAGGGATTGAGCCCGAGCCGCCGGGCAAGGTTGATCATCAGCCCGCACACCGCGATCGAGTGCATATAGACGTGGTCGTCGCGGTCTTTGATGCGGATCACGCTCAGGACCGCGCCGGGGTGGCGCTTCACCGACGCGGCGATTCCGCTGACGACCGGCCACAAGGGCTCAACGTCGAGCCCGCGCCCGAAGCGGACATCTTCGAACACGGCGGTGATGCGGCTCTTGGCGACGGCGACGATTTCCCTGGCGCGTGCGCGCTCCTGCGCCGCGGTGCCACGCCGGGCGGTGAGATGAAGCCTGGGGCCAGTCGCCACCGGCGCGACGGCCGTCGGGGCAACCTCCGGCTCGTTCAGCTCGGGCGTCCGCCGCACCATCGGCCGCCAGTCGGCGGGGATGAGGGTGCTGTAATGCTCAAAGCTTTGGTTCTCAGCGCTCACGGTATCGCAACCTTGGTTCGGATGGGTGAAACTCACTCGAACCAAATTAGGCGGGGCCGACTAACCACTGACTAATGCTGGGCGCCCAAACGGGCGTCTCAGCATCATCCTTTAGTCGCAAAAGCGCAGAATATCGGGCTTTTGGGTGCTCAGATCACCGGCGCGCTATGCCGAGCGAGGCTAAAGCCCCGCCCGACGCCGCTTCTCAAACGTTGGCTTCGAAGTGCGCGAGGATAGCCACGCGCATCTCTTTCCAGTTCGTCATCCGCCAGCGATCGGGCGATTCAATGCCGACAATCGGGTCCATCCCCGGTGGCGACAGGCGCCACGGCAGCGCCTGCTTGGTCATGATGCAATAGAAGGGGCACACCGGTGGCATCATCGGGTCGCCATCGGGATCCTCGAGCACGACCGCCAGCCGATCGCTCTGGAGCCGGACCAGCGCACCGGTCGGAAAAATGCCGATCATCCCCGAAAAGGCGCTCAATATCTGCGAGTCGAACTGGCCCGGCTCTTCCGACATCCATTCGATCGCCGCCGCCGGCGACCAAGCGGGCTTGTAGGTACGTGCCGAGGTGACCGCGTCGTAAACGTCGCAGATCGCCGCCATCCGGGCATAGGTCGAAATGCTGTGCTGATCCTTGAAATCGGGATAGCCGGTCCCGTCGAGCCGTTCGTGATGATGGAGCACCACGTCGAGCACGATTTCGGGCAGGCGATCCTCGCCACCCGTCAAAATGTCATGGCCGAGTTCGCAATGCGTGCGCATCACCGCCATTTCCTCGGCCGTGAGTGGCCCGGCCTTGTCGAGCAATGTCGTGGGAATGCGCGCCTTGCCGACATCGTGCAGCAGCCCGGCCAGCCCGATCGTGTGGTGCAGCGACGGATCGATGTTCATGCGCCGCGCAAGATTGATCATCAGCCCGCAGACCGCGACCGAGTGCAAGTAGGTATATTCGTGGCGGTCCTTGATCCGGGTGACCCCCATGATCGCGCCTGAATGGCGCTCGACCGAGGCGGTGATGCTGCTGACCAGCGGCCACAGCGCCTTGACGTTGATGTTGCGACCAAAGCGCACATCCTCAAACGTCGAGGTGATCTGCTCCTTGGCGACCGAGACGATTTCGCGCGCACGGTTGCGTTCCTGCGCGACCGAGGCGCGCCGCGCGCCAAGGTGGAGCGCTGCCGGGCCGAGGCTGGCGCGTGGTGCTGCCCGCTGGGGCATGGGGGCACCACCGGTACCCGGCGCACGCCAGTCCCCCTGCATCAACGAATCGGCGCTGTCATGATCCCGGCTACTAAAATCCACGAAAATGCCCCTGCTACGCGAATTGACATCGGTGGACGGGGAATGCGCCCGACATCCTAATTAATGAATCAAGGGAGACGGTTAATTGCCCCGATTTGGGTAATGCATCAGACGCATGTGCGATTTCGCGTAACAAAATTGCAAAGACGCGCAACAATCTCCACATCGCGCTTAGCCGGAACGATCCGGCATATGGAGACCCATCATGCGCTATGTTGACGCGGTGGGCAGCACCACGCTTGCCCTTCTGTCCTTGGTGCTGGTGGCTGGGGTTATCACCCTCTAGTCCACTGGCCGTCCGCCCCTTTGCGAAAAGGGGCGGGTAGGACCTGGGTTCATCCGCCGAGCGCGGTTTTCACTTTCTGGAAGAATCCGCTCGTCTGCGGGCATTCGGTGCCGGTTTCAGTCGCGCGAAAGGCTTCGAGCAGTTCGCGCTGCTTGGCGGTCAGCTTGGTCGGCGTTTCGACTTCGATCCGCACCACCAGATCGCCCCGACCGCGCCCTTGCAGCACCGGCATCCCTGCACCGCGCTGGCGTAGCTCGCGGCCTGATTGCATGCCGGGCGCGATGCGGATTTCGTGACGTTCGCCGTCGAAGCCGGGAATCGTCACGCCGCCGCCGAGCGACGCGGTGGTGAAGCTGATTGGGGTCCGCGCATAAAGCGTCGTGCCTTCGCGCTCGAAGATCGCGTGGCGCGCGACGTGCAGGAAGATATAGAGATCGCCCGATGGCGCGCCGCGCATTCCCGCCTCGCCCTCGCCCGTCAGGCGCACGCGCGTGCCTTCGTCGACGCCGGGCGGGATGTTGACGGTGAGCGTCTTGGTCTTGTCGACGCGGCCTTCGCCCCGGCAATTGGGGCACGGATCGGCGATCACCTGACCCATGCCGTGGCACGCCGGGCAGGTCCGTTCGACCACGAAGAAGCCCTGCTGCGCGCGCACCTTGCCAATGCCGTTGCAGGTCTTGCAGCCCTTGGCCATCGTCCCGGGGCGCGCGCCGGTGCCGCCGCAGGGATCGCAAATGCCCGAGACATCGACGGTGATCTCGCGCGACAGCCCGTGGAAGGCGTCCTCCAGCGTGATTTCCATGTCGTAGCGCAGATCGGCACCACGCTGCGGCGATGCACGACCGCCGCCACCCCGGCCGCCCATGAATTCGCCGAAGATATTTTCGAAAATGTCGCTGAAGCCGCCGAAATCCTGCGGCCCCGCGCCGCCGCCCTGCTGGAAGGCGGCATGGCCGAAGCGATCATAGGCCGCGCGCTTCTGCGGGTCCTTCAGGCAATCATAGGCTTCGTTGATCGACTTGAACTTCGCCTCGGCGTCATGATCGCCGGGATTGCGATCGGGATGCCAACGCATCGCCAACTTGCGATACGAAGATTTGAGCGTGGCATCGTCGGCGCCACGCTCGCATTCGAGCAGTTCGTAATAATCAACCTGGGTGGTCATCGATGGCCCCCGCCCTCGAACCCGTCACCCCGGCACGCGGCCGGGATGACGGTCGATGCGTCCTGAAATTACGCCTTGGTGTCGTCGACTTCGGAGAATTCGGCGTCGACCACATCTTCCTTCGGCGCTTCGGGCGCGGCGTCGGCGGCCGGTGAGGCATCGGCCTGCGCCTGCTTTTCGTAGATCGCCTGGCCGAGCTTCATCGCAACCTGCTGCAACTCGCCCGACTTGGTCTTCATTGCCTCGGCATCGCCCGATTCGACGGCAGCCTTGGCCTCGGTCACTGCCGTTTCAATCTGGCCCTTCAGCGCGGCGTCGATCTTGTCGCTGTGCTCGGCGAGCTGGCGCTCGGTCTGGTGGATCAGGCTTTCGGCGGTGTTCTTGGCTTCCGCCGCGTCGCGCCGCTTCTTGTCATCCTCGGCGAACTGCTCGGCATCGCGCACCATCTGCTCGATGTCGGCATCGCTGAGGCCGCCCGAGGCCTGGATGCGGATCTGCTGTTCCTTGCCGGTGCCCTTGTCCTTGGCGCTGACGTTGACGATGCCGTTGGCGTCAATGTCGAACGTGACTTCGATCTGCGGCACACCCCGCGGCGCTGGCGGAATGCCAACGAGGTCGAACTGGCCGAGCATCTTGTTGTCGGCGGCCATTTCGCGCTCGCCCTGGAACACGCGGATCGTCACCGCCTGCTGATTGTCGTCAGCCGTCGAATAGGTCTGCGATTTCTTGGTCGGGATCGTCGTGTTGCGATCGATCATGCGCGTAAACACCCCGCCCAGCGTTTCGATGCCGAGCGACAGCGGCGTCACGTCGAGCAGCAGCACGTCCTTGACGTCGCCCTGCAGCACGCCGGCCTGAATCGCGGCACCCATCGCCACGACTTCATCGGGGTTGACGCCGGTATGCGGGTCCTTGCCGAAGAACGCCTTCACGGCCTCGCGCACCTTGGGCATGCGTGTCATGCCGCCGACGAGCACAACTTCGTCGATCTGGTTGGCCTTCAAGCCGGCATCGGCCAGCGCCTTCTTCAGCGGCTCGATCGAGCGCTGGATCAGCGCGTCGACAAGGCGCTCCAGATCGGCGCGGGTGAGCGTTTCGACGAGGTGGAGCGGCGTCGTCGCCCCTGCTTCCATCCGCGCGGTGATGAACGGCAGGTTGATCTCGGTCGTCGCGGTCGACGACAGCTCGATCTTTGCCTTTTCGGCAGCTTCCTTCAGCCGCTGGAGCGCCAGCTTGTCGGTGCGGAGGTCCATGCCCTCCTTCTTCTTGAACTGCTCGGCCAGATATTCGACGATCTTGTTGTCGAAATCCTCGCCGCCAAGGAAGGTATCGCCGTTGGTCGCCTTCACTTCGAACACGCCGTCGCCGATTTCGAGGATCGAGATGTCGAAGGTGCCGCCGCCAAGGTCATAGACCGCGATCGTCTTGCCGTCCTGCTTCTCGAGGCCATAGGCGAGCGCGGCCGCCGTCGGCTCGTTGATGATGCGCAGCACTTCGAGACCCGCGATCTTGCCCGCGTCCTTGGTTGCCTGACGCTGGGCATCGTTGAAATATGCCGGGACAGTGATCACCGCCTGCGTCACGGTTTCGCCCAGATAGCTCTCGGCGGTTTCCTTCATCTTCTGGAGCGTGAAGGCGGAAATCTGCGCAGGGCTGTAATCCTCGCCCCCGGCCTTCACCCAGGCGTCGCCATTGGGACCCTTGACGATGTGATAGGGCACCAGTTCGGTGTCCTTCTTGGTGATCGGATCGTCGAAGCGGCGGCCGATCAGCCGCTTGACTGCGAATACGGTGTTGTCGGGATTGGTCACGGCCTGGCGCTTGGCCGGCTGGCCGATCAGCCGCTCGCCGTCCTTGGCGAACGCGACGATCGACGGCGTGGTGCGCGCGCCCTCGGCGTTTTCGATGACCTTGGGCTTGCCGCCCTCCATCACTGCAACGCAAGAATTGGTCGTACCCAGATCGATACCAATAACTTTACCCATGGTCCTCCGTCGGCCCCCGTCTGCAAATGAATGTTAAGCCCGTCACGCTGCCGGTTGTGGCCGGCACCGTGTCCAATGTCCGCGATATAGGGGGGCTTTCGCTTGCCGCAAGATTGTGCCGGTTCTAGAAGCGTCGCATCAAATTCCTCATTTGGGATGTCTTGGCCAATGCGCCCCGCCGTTACCCTCCTACTCGCTGCCACGCTTGCCGGCTGCGGCCAGCCCGCGCCGCTGTTTGTCGACAACGCCTACGTCCGCCTGCCCGCCGTCGCCGGACGGCCCGGTGTCGCCTATTTCACCGTTCATGGCGGCAAGGACGCCGCGACGCTGATCAGCGTGACGTCACCGCTGGTCATCAAGTCCGAGCTGCACGAAAGCATGTCACACGGCGGCATGGCATCGATGGCACCGGTCAAGGACGTGCCCGTCCCGGCCAAGGCGACACTCACTTTCGCGCCCGGCGGCAAGCATGTGATGCTGTTCGACATCAACAAGAGCGTCGAGCCAGGCGGCAAGGTGACGCTGGTTTTCACGTTCTCAAACAATGACCGGCTCGAAGTCGAAGCGCCGGTGATTGCGGCAGGCGATCCGCCGCCCAAATGACGGGGCGGGCGCTGACGCGCGGCGAAGTCGACCTCGCCCGCAGCTTGTTCGGTGACGCGATCGATTACAGCCAGCCGCGCATCGTCAACCGCAAATGGGCGTTTTTCCAGCCGCGCGACACCGTGATGGCACCGCTCGGCAATGTCCATTTCCACCCACTCGGCGCGCGCTACCGTGATGACTTTGCAACCGGCTCGCTATGGGATCAGGGACTGCTGATCCACGAGCTGGTGCACGTCTGGCAGCACCAAAAGGGCATGTTCCTGCCGCTCCAGCGCCACCCCTTTTGCCGCTATGACTATCGCCTCGAGCCCGACCGCCCGTTCGAGCGCTATGGCATCGAACAACAAGGCGAGATTGTCCGCCACGCGTTCCTGCTGCGCCACGGCGTCTGTCCGGCGGGGGCGACGCCGGGGTTTGATTACGAAGCGTTGCTGCCGTTTCGGTGAAGGCCCTGTCCCGGTTGCCACAATTCCCCGGTTCGTCCCGAGCGCAGTCGAGGGGCGGGCCTCGCGCCTCGCGGCCCGTGTCTCGACCTCGCTCGACACGAACGGAGACGAGGTGGTTAGAGTCGGACGAGAAAATAGGGTAGGCGCGGCTCATGCAGTCGCTCGACCACTACGGCCTGTCCGCCAGCCACGGCTTTCTGTCACCGCGCGAAATCGACGAGATTGCGTTGCCACCCGATTTCGATGCGATCGAAGATGCGGCGGCGATGCTGCCCGATTACATCGCGAGCGGGCGCGTGCGGCATTGGCTAGGGCGATTGCCGCTGCCCAATATCACCGCTTTCATCGCCGACGCCGATGATGCCGAGGCAGGCGCGGCGATGCTGCGCTATGGCTTTCTCGCGCAGGCGTGGGTGTGGGGCGAGGGCGAGTCGATCGACCGCCTCCCCGCCAATCTCGCGGTGCCCTTGGTGGCGCTTGCCGACCGGCTGGGGCTCAAGCCGATCATGACTTACCAGCATTATGTGCTCGACAACTGGTTCCGGCTCGACAAGGCGGACGGGATTGGGCTCGGCAATCTCGCGATCGACCAGCATTTCGCGGGCGGTCGTGACGAGAGCGGCTTCATCCTCGTCCATGTCGCGATCGAAGCGATTGCGGGCCGTGCGCTGGAAGGCGCGGTCGAGCTTCACCGCGCCGCCGCCCAAGATGACCTGGCGGGCGTCGAGACGTTGCTCGGCATGATGGACAGCGCGCTTGGCGCGATCAACGCCGGGCTGGAGCCGATGGCCGCCGCCTGCGACCCGCATGCCTATTACACCCGCGTGCGGCCTTACATGTTCGGCTGGCCGGGCGAGGGGCTGATCTACGAAGGGGTCGAAGCCTTTGGCGGCAAGCAGGTGTCGCTCCGGGGTCAGACCGGATCGCAGAGCAGCATCGTCCCCGCGATCGACGCGGTGCTCGGCGTGCCGCACGGGTCGAGTGCGCTGTCGACGTTTCTCGACGAAATGCACGGCTATCGCCCGCCGTGCCATCGCGCCTTTATCGAGGACCTGCGGTCGAGCCGCGTGCGCGAGGTGGCGGCGCGCAGCCCTGCGCTGCGCGAGCCCTACAACGCGTGTCTGGCTCAACTCGCACATTTCCGGACCGCGCATCTGCGCCTCGCCGCAACCTATATCAGCGCGCAGGCCGCCATATCGGGCGGCGATGGCGAGACCGGCACCGGCGGCACGCCCTTCCTCACCTATCTCGCGCGCCACCGCGACGACAGCCGCGCGGCGTTTCTTTAGCCGACCTGCCGGCTTGGGGGTGCATCAAATGTCCCGCTTGCCCTGAGCTTGTCGAAGGGCCGTCCTTCTTCTGCCCACCGCTCGCACAAGAAGGACGGTGCTTCGACAGTGAGCAGGTGAAACGTCCCCCGGACGTTTCAGTCAAGCCCGGGGGGCTTGACGACCTGTTCACCAGCACGAACGGGGTGAGGAGGTACGAACTAGGTCGTCTTTGCGCCCACCCGCCCCTTCCCCCCCGCCACCCCAGTTGCTAAGGCGCTCGCGATCGACGCCCGTGCGTGCGCGGCTCCCCGCCGCCTCCCCGCCGCATCCGGGCCAAACATGAGGAGTCGAACATGACCGCCATCGGACAGGACAGCCTGAAAACCCGCGACACGCTCAACGCGGGCGGCAAGACCTATAGCTATTTCAGCCTGTCCAAGGCCGCCGCAACGCTCGGCGATGTCAGCCGCCTGCCCTTTTCGATGAAAGTCCTGCTCGAAAACCTGCTCCGCTTCGAAGACGGCAAGACGGTGAGCGTCGAGGATATTCAGGCGCTGGTCGACTGGCAGAAGAACCCGCACGCCCCCGATCGCGAGATTCAATATCGCCCGGCGCGCGTGCTGATGCAGGATTTCACTGGCGTGCCTTGCGTGGTCGATCTGGCGGCGATGCGCGACGCGATCACCAAGCTCGGCGGCGACGCGCAGAAGATCAATCCGCTGGTCCCCGTCCATCTCGTCATTGATCACTCGGTGATGGTCGACGAGTTCGGCACGCCCAAGGCGTTCGAGGACAATGTCGAGCTTGAGTACAGCCGCAACAACGAACGCTATGAATTCCTGAAATGGGGATCGAAGGCGCTCGACAATTTCAAGGTCGTGCCGCCCGGCACCGGCATCTGCCATCAGGTGAACCTTGAAAACATCGCGCAGGCCGTGTGGTCGTCGGCGAATGGCGACGACATGATCGCCTATCCCGACACCTGCGTTGGTACCGACAGCCACACGACGATGGTCAATGGCCTCGGCGTGCTCGGCTGGGGCGTGGGCGGGATCGAAGCGGAAGCGGCGATGCTCGGCCAGCCGGTGTCGATGCTGATCCCCGAGGTCGTCGGCTTCAAGCTCACGGGCACGCTCGCCGAAGGCATCACCGCGACCGACTTGGTGTTGACCGTCACGCAGATGCTGCGCGCCAAGGGCGTGGTTGGCCGCTTCGTCGAATTCTACGGCCCCGGCCTCGATGCGCTGAGCCTCGCTGACCGCGCGACGATCGCCAATATGGCGCCCGAATATGGCGCGACCTGCGGCTTCTTCCCGGTCGACGACGCAACGCTCACCTATATGCGCCTGACCGGGCGCAGCGACGAACAGATCGCGCTGGTCGAGGCCTATGCCAAGGCACAGGGCATGTGGCGCCTCGCCGACGCGCCCGATCCGGTGTTCACCGACACGCTCGAACTCGACATGTCGTCAGTCGTGCCGTCGCTGGCGGGGCCGAAGCGCCCGCAGGACAAGGTGATTCTCACGCAAGTCGACGATGTGTTCAACGCCGACCTTTCGGGCGTCTACAAGCACGCTGAACCCAAGCGCGTCGGCGTCGAAGGGCGGGACCACGATATCGGCGACGGCGACGTCGTGATCGCGGCGATCACGAGCTGCACCAATACGTCGAACCCCTCGGTGCTGGTCGCCGCCGGCCTCGTCGCGCGCAAGGCCAATGCGCTCGGCCTCAAGCCCAAGCCCTGGGTCAAGACGTCGCTCGCGCCGGGTAGCCAAGTCGTCACCGATTATCTCGACAAGGCCGGGCTGACCGCCGATCTCGACGCGATCGGTTTCAACCTTGTCGGCTATGGCTGCACAACCTGCATCGGCAATTCGGGGCCGCTTGCGCCCGCGATTTCGGCAGCGATCAACGATAACGACATCGTCGCTGCCTCGGTCCTGTCGGGCAACCGCAATTTCGAAGGCCGCGTCAGCCCCGATGTGCGCGCGAACTTCCTCGCCAGCCCGCCGCTCGTCGTCGCCTATGCGCTCAAGGGCTCGGTCACGACCGATTTCGTCGGGACCCCGATCGGCCAGGCGACCGACGGCAGCGACGTGTATCTGAAGGACATCTGGCCGACCAACGCCGAAGTCCGCTCGGTCATGGACGCGAACATCGATCGCGGCATGTTCCAGTCGCGCTATGCCCATGTGTTTGCGGGCGACGCCAAGTGGCAGGCGATCGACGTGACCGGATCGGACACCTACACATGGCGCGCGGGCTCGACCTATATCGCCAACCCGCCCTATTTCGACGGGATGACGATGACCCCGGCGCCGGTGCTCGATATCATCGATGCGCGCCCGCTGTCGATCTTCGCCGACTCGATCACCACCGATCACATCTCGCCAGCCGGTTCGATCAAGGCTGACAGCCCGGCGGGCAAGTTCCTGCAGGAGCATCAGGTTTCGAAGGCCGACTTCAACAGCTATGGCGCGCGGCGCGGCAACCACGACGTGATGATGCGCGGCACTTTCGCCAACATCCGCATCAAGAACGAAATGACGCCGGGTATTGAGGGCGGGGTCACGAAGTATGTGCCGACCGGCGAAGTGATGCCGATCTACGACGCGGCCATGCGCTACAAGGCCGATGGCACCCCGCTCGTTGTCGTCGCGGGCAAGGAATATGGCACCGGTTCGTCACGCGACTGGGCCGCGAAGGGCACCAACCTGCTCGGCGTGCGCGCGGTGATCACCGAAAGCTTCGAACGCATCCACCGCTCGAACCTCGTCGGCATGGGCGTGCTCCCGCTGCAATTCGCCGAAGGCACCGATCGCAAGACGCTCGGCCTCGATGGCAGCGAGACTTTCACGATCACCGGCATCGCTGATCTGAAGCCGCGTCAGGATGTCGAAGTGACGCTGACTCGCGCCGATGGCACGACCAGCAGCTTCCTGACGAGATGCCGGATCGATACGATCAACGAACTGGAGTATTTCCTCAACGGCGGCATCCTCCACTATGTGCTGAGGAATCTGGCGGTCGCGTGAGCGGCGCGCTGTCAGCGGCATGCCATTGCGGCGCGGTTCGGGTGACGATCCCGACCGCGCCTGATTACATCAATGACTGCAACTGCTCGCTATGCATCAAGCACGGCGCGACCTGGGGCTATTTCAAGCGGACCGAGGTTGAGATTACGGGTGATCGGATTGGCAGCTATGTCCACCCGCGCATGACCGACCCCTTCGTCCGGCTGCATTTTTGCCCGGGCTGCGGCTGCACGACACATTGTGTCGCGCTTGACGACGCGATCGACTGGGCGTGTGTGAACGCCCGGTTGTTCGAGCCGGACGAAATGGCGGCGGTAGAAGTACGACACCCTGACGGACGCGGTTGGATTCGCGGTTGATCACCATCGCTATCGAATTCATCGGATGGGCAGCGGCGCTGCTCATCCTCGCTTCTTATCTGCTGGTGTCGACGGGGCGCCTCGACGGGCGTTCGCCCACATTTCAATGGATGAATGTCGTCGGCGCGGCGGGATTCATTCTCAACAGCGGCTGGCACGGCGCCTTGCCGTCAGCGGTGCTCAACATCGCGTGGATGGCGATCGGCGTGGTGACGCTGATCGGCCTTGCTGGCCGTCGGCCGCGCTGAAGATTAATTGAACAGCGCGACCAGTGTTGGCACCTCAACCGTGCCGCCGCGCTGCATGAACAACTGGGTCTCGCTCTCGCGGCCCTGCACGAGCGCGTAGAGAGCCTCGCCGATTGGCTTATACCCCCGGTCAAACTCGAATGTCGCGGTCATCGGCAGCGGGCGCAAATCGGTCGGGCGATCGCCAACGACCGCGATCGGGGTCACCGCACTCAGTATCGCATACATCGGGCCTTCGGCGCCGGTGATCTTGAAGGTCTGGCCGATCGCCGCCGCCCAATAGCTGGCTTCGGACTGGGCGCTCGCGGCGGCGGTCGCCGCAAAGCTCGCCAATTTGGTTTCAGGCACGACGCTGACCGTGTTCGCAGCTGCGATATCATCCCTGCATCCAGCGAGCAGGCCGAGCGGTCCCAATGCCGCGACACCAGCCACCGCCGACTTGATCAGCGCGCGCCGCGAGGTTTCGACCTCGGTCATCTTAAATCCCCTTAACCTCTCCCAGAAATAAATCCGTAATGGATTTTATTCGGGGCTGCCAGCGTGACCGCGCGCGCGGGCGTACAGAAAATAGACGGTCAGGCCGATCGCATTCCAAATGATGAATGAAATCTGCGTCTTGGTCTGGAGGCTGGTGAACAGATACGCACAGCCGAGAATCGCTGCCGGCGCCACCAACCAGGCAAATGGCGTGCGAAAGGGTCGCTTTGCGTCCGAGTCGCGTCTTCTGGACACCAGCACGCAGGCAGCGACTGCAATGAAGGCAATCAGCGTCCCGGCGTTAGCGAGGCTCGCGATTTCATCGAGCGGCATCAGTCCCGCGACGATGGACACAAGCACGGCGGTCAGCACCGTGATCCGCACCGGCGTGCCCCGGCTCGAAATCTTGGCAAGGCTCTGCGGCAAGAAGCCATCGCGCGCCATCACGAGGAAAATGCGGCTCTGGCCGTAGAGGAACGCCAGCAACACCGTCGGCAGCGCAATCGCCGCCGCTGCCGCCACAACGGTCGCTACCCCGCCCTGCCCGATCGAGCGCAGGATCAGCGCGAGCGGCTCGGCGCTCTTGCCGAACTGCGCAACCGGCAGCGCGCCGACCGCGACGGCGGCGACGACGAGATAAATCACCGTGCACGCAAGCATCGACCCGACGATGCCAATCGCCAGATCGCGCTCGGGGTTCTTCGCTTCCTCGGCTGCGGTCGAGATCGCGTCGAAGCCGTAGAAGGCGAAGAAGATGATCGCCGCCGCGCCCATCACGCCGTACTTCACCCCGCCAGTGCCCTCGGTCGAGCCATAGCCATTGGGGGCGAAGGGCGCGAAGTTGGCCGCGTCGAAATGCGGTAGCGCAACCGCGACGAACAGCGCGAGCGTGACGATCTTGAGCACGACGAGGATCATGTTGATCCGCGCACTCTCGCGCGTCCCGAGCATCAGCAACCCAGCGACAACCGCGATGATCGCGACGGCGGGCAGATTGACCACCCCGCCCAGCGCCGGGCCGTTTGCGAGCGCCTCCGGGAAAGGGACGCCCAACCCCTTCAGGAACCCGACGGCATAGCCCGACCAGCCGACCGCGACGGTCGACACCACCAGCGAATATTCGAGGATCAGGCTCCACCCGACCACCCAGGCGAAAATCTCGCCCAGCACCGCATAGCTATAGGTGTAGGCGCTCCCTGACGCCGGAATCATCGTCGCCATTTCGGCATAGCAAAGCGCCGCGCACGCGCAGATCGCGCCCGCCACGACAAAGCTGAGCAGCACCGCAGGCCCGGCACGGTCGGCGCCGACGCCGATCAGCGTCAAGATGCCGGTGCCGACGATCGCCCCGACGCCGAGCGCGACAAGGCTCGGCCAACCGAGCGTGCGCGCCAGCCGGTGATGTTCGGGCTGGTCATCGCCGGTCAGGATCAACTTGGTTCGAAACAGGCTGGCCAAATTTATCATCCCCATCGGTGTCGCGCTTGTCGAAGCGTCGTGTTTTCGTCAGGGGGTTAGAAAGGAAATGCGGCTCGACGACAAGTTCGAGCGAACGGAGATGGACAAGATGGACATGATGCTCGACTTCGCGCTCGGCGAGACCGCCGATATGATCCGCGAAACGACGCAGCGCTTCGCCAGCGCCGAAATCGCCCCCAAGGCCGCCGCGATCGACGCCGACAATAAATTCGACCGCTCGCTGTGGCCGGCGATGGGCGCGCTCGGGCTGCACGGGATCACGGTCGAGGAGGAATGGGGCGGGCTTGGCCTTGGCTATCTCGACCACTGCGTCGCGATGGAAGAAGTGTCGCGCGCCTCGGCGTCGATCGGGCTAAGCTATGGCGCGCATTCGAACCTGTGCGTCAACCAGATCCGCCGCTGGGGTAACGACGCGCAGAAAGCGAAATATCTGCCCAAGCTGATTTCAGGCGAGCATGTCGGCTCGCTCGCCATGTCCGAAGCGGGCGCGGGGTCGGACGTGGTGTCGATGAAGCTCAAGGCCGAGCTGCGCGGTAACGACCGCTATGTCCTCAACGGCACCAAATTCTGGATCACCAATTCGACCGAAGCCGACACGCTCGTCGTCTATGCCAAGACCGAGCCCGAGGCGGGATCGCGCGGGATCACGGCGTTCCTGATCGAAAAGGACATGGCCGGGTTCAGCGTGTCGAAGAAGCTCGACAAGATGGGGATGCGTGGCTCGGACACCGCCGAGCTGGTGTTCGAGGATTGCGAAGTCCCGGCCGAAAATGTGATGGGGCCGATGAATGGCGGGGTCGGCGTGCTGATGTCGGGGCTCGATTACGAGCGCGCAGTGCTGGCGGCCGGGCCGCTCGGCATCATGCAGGCCTGCCTCGACGTGGTCATCCCGTACGTGCGCGAGCGCAAGCAGTTCGGCCAGTCGATCGGCCAGTTCCAGCTGATCCAGGCCAAGGTCGCCGACATGTATGTCGCGCTCAATTCCGCCCGCGCCTATGTCTATGCCGTCGCGCGGGCGTGCGATGCTGGCAAGACGACGCGCTTCGATGCGGCAGGGGCGATCCTGCTCGCGAGCGAAAACGCAGTGAAGGTGTCGCTCGAAGCGATCCAGGCGCTGGGCGGCGCGGGCTATACCAGGGAATGGCCGGTCGAACGGTTCCTGCGCGATGCCAAGCTCTACGACATCGGTGCAGGCACGAATGAGATCCGACGCTTCCTGATCGGGCGCGAATTGATCGGCGCAGGGTGAGCTAGCCGCGCAGCGCCGCTGCCCGCCGCGAGCCCATCAGCAACGCCGCCATGTCGCCGCGCACCTGGAAACTTACGATCAGCAAATAGGCCGACAGGAACAGCGCGCCGCCGAAGCTCGCGACCGGCGCGAGCACCAGCCCGACGGTCGAGAAATTATTGCGCCACGCCACCCACAGCCCCGACAGGATCAGGAAACACGAAAAGTCGACGTTGAACTGCCCCTGCCAGCCCATCTCGCCGATCGCCGCGAAGAAAAGAGGCACCAGCCCCATGCCATGCTGCACGATCACCGGGCCGGTATAGCCCAGCATCAGCGCGAGGATCGCGGCGAGAAGAATGCGAAATCCGGTCATGGCCAACGACTCCTGTAGCGATTGCTACAGTTTCCTAAGCCGGTCGCGGCGCGGTGGCAAGGGCGTTGATCGCCCCTGCCGCGTGCATGCCCTTACCAGACCTTCACGCGCTTCTCAGGCGCCAGATACAGCTTGTCGCCCGGCTTCACGCCGAACGCCTTGTACCAGCCGTCGAGGTTGCGCACCGTCTGCGCGCGAAAGCCGCCGGGCGAATGGCCATCGGTCGCGACCTGCCCGCGCAATGCCCTTTCGCGCACCTTTTCGCGCCAGCTCTGCGCAAAGGCGAGGAAGAAGCGCTGGTCGCCCGTCAGCCCGCCGATCACTGGCGCGGGCTTGCCCTTCAGCGATGCGTGATAAGCCTCATACGCCGCTGTGAGGCCAGCGACATCGGCGATATTCTCGCCCAAGGTCTGCTCGCCATTGATGTGCAGCCCCGGCAGCGCTTCATAAGCGCTGTACTGCGCGACCAGCGCCGCGCTCTGTTCCTTGAAGTGGGCGAGGTCTTCGGGCGTCCACCAGTTGCGCAGCCGCCCTGCCGCGTCGAATTCTGCGCCGGTATTGTCGAAACTATGGCTGATCTCATGCCCGATCACCGCGCCGATCGAGCCATAATTGGCGGCCGCATCGCGCTTGGGGTCATAGAAGGGCGCTTCGAGAATCGCCGCCGGGAAGTTGAGTGCATTCTGCAACGGCAGGTTGACCGCGTTCACTGTCTGCGGCGTCATCCACCATTCGCCCTTGTCGGGCGCCTGCGTCAGCTTGGCGAGCTGCCAGCGATATTCGGCGAGCCGTGCGCGCGCGAGATTGCCGACCGGGTCATCGGCCTTCACGTCGAGCCCGCTATAGTCGCGCCAATGCTCGGGATAGCCGACGCTCACGCGCATCGTCGTGATCTTGCGCCGCGCTTCGGCCTTGGTCGCGGGCTTCATCCAATCGAGTGCGCCGACGCGCTTGTCGAACGCCGCGAGGATGTTGCTGACCATCGCCTGGATATCGCGCTTCGACGAGGCCGGGAAATAGCGCGCGGCAAAGATCCGCCCGACGGCATCGCCGAGGTTACCGTTGACCGCCCCGATCGCGCGCTTGTCGCGCGGGCGCTGCTGCGCGGTGCCCGACAGCGCCCGCCCGTAGAAATCGAACGACGCCGCGTCAAAAGCCTTGGGCAGCACGGCGGCCGCATCGTCGATGTGGTGGAACGCCAGCCAATCCTGCCAGCTCGCCAGCGGCTCGCTCGCGACCAGCGCCGACAGCTTGCTGGTCGCATCAGGCATCCACACGATGAAGTCCTGCTGGCTGCCGAGCTGTGCCGCGCCAAAGAACGCGCCCCAGTCGATCCCCGGCGCCTTGGTGTCGAAATCGGCGCGCTTCCACGGATTGTTCGCCTTGTGCACGTCTTGTGCGGCGACATTATCGAGATGCGCGGTCGCGATCCTGGTTTCGAGCGCGATCACCCGGTCGGCGCGCGCCGCCGGATCGCTCATCCCCGCCAGCGTGAAAATCCTGGTGATGTAATCGCGGTACGCCGCGCGCGTCGCCAGTGATTCCTTTTCGGCCGACAGATAATAGTCGCGCTCGGGCAGGCCCAATCCGCCCTGCAGCAGATAGGGCACCGCCTTGCCGGGCGCCTCCAGCCCTTGCGTCACGAACACGCCGAACAGATGCGCGGTATGGAAATTGGTCGCGTTGAGCGGATCGACATCAGCACGGACATCGCCGCCGAGCATGGCCGACAGCGCGCGCTTGTCGGCGAGCGCGGCAATGGCATCGAGGTCGGGCTTGAGCGGCGCAAGGCCGCGCGCTTCAATGCCTGCGGTGTCGGTAAAGGCGCGGTAGAAATCGGCGATCTTCTGCTGATCGCTGCCGGGCGCTGCCTTCGCCGCAAGCGCGGCGTCGATGATCGCGCGGTTGCGTGCTTCGGCGAGATTGAACACGTCAAGGAAGAGGCCGGTGAAGGCGCGATCGGCAGGAATCTCGGTCTTGGCGCGCCACACGCCGCTGGCATAGCCGTCGAAATCGTCGCCCGGCTTGACGCTCTTGTCGATGCCAGCCTGGTCGATCCCGCTCGCGCGCGCGACGGGCGCTTTGCCCGGCGCCGCCAAGGTGACTGCACCCGCGCTGGCGAGCAACATCGCTGCCAAAATTGCCTGACGCTTCATCCTGCTTCTCCCTGATTTTATGGCGCTGGCATTACACCGCCGCCCCCGCGCGCGCCAGCTTCCCAATCGCGACCCACAAGGCTAGTCAGGTGGTTCGATAAGCGAGAGGAAGCCGCATGAGCGCCCCGGTGCTCGACACCAAGATTTCGGTCGAGAGCGACCTGTTCCGCGCCAATGCCGCGCATAATCGCGCGCTGGTCGAGCGGCTGCGCGCCGATGTCGCCAAGGCCGCGCTGGGCGGCAATGAGAAGTCGCGCGAAAGGCATACGGCGCGCGGCAAGCTGCTGCCGCGCGAGCGGGTGGAGCGGCTGCTCGATCCGGGCTCGCCGTTTCTGGAGATCGGCCAGCTCGCCGCGTATGAGGTGTATGGCGAGGATATTCCCGGCGCAGGCGTGATTGCGGGGATTGGCCGCGTGTCGGGTCGCCAGTGCATGATCGTCTGCAACGACGCGACGGTGAAGGGCGGCACCTACTATCCGCTGACGGTCAAGAAGCATCTGCGTGCGCAGGAGATTGCGCAGGAAAACCGGCTGCCGTGTATCTATCTGGTCGACTCCGGCGGCGCCAACTTGCCGCATCAGGCCGAGGTGTTCCCCGACCGCGACCATTTCGGCCGCATTTTCTTCAACCAGGCCAATATGTCGGCGCTCGGCATCCCGCAGATCGCCTGCGTGATGGGGAGTTGCACCGCGGGCGGCGCCTATGTGCCCGCCATGTCCGACGAGACGATCATCGTGCGCGGGCAAGGCACGATCTTCCTTGCAGGTCCCCCGCTGGTGAAAGCGGCGACGGGCGAAGTGATTTCGGCGGAAGAACTGGGCGGCGCCGACACGCATGGCCGCAAATCGGGCGTGGTCGATCATGTCGCCGAGAATGACGAGCATGCGCTGACGATCGTGCGCGATATCGTTTCGCATTTGGGCAATCCGTTCGTGTCGAGCGAAGTCGAGACACGCGCCAAAGAGCCCCGCCCGCCGAAATACGATGCCGAGGAGCTTTATGGTATCGTGCCCAGCGACGTCCGCGCGCCCTATGACGTCCACGAAGTGATCGCGCGGCTGGTCGACGGGAGCGAGTTCCACGAATTCAAGGCGCTCTACGGCACGTCGCTGGTGTGCGGCTTCGCGCATATCTGGGGCATGCCAGTCGCGATCCTTGCCAACAACGGCGTGCTGTTTTCGGAGAGCGCGCAGAAGGGCGCGCATTTCATCGAGCTCGCCTGCCAGCGGCGGGTGCCTTTGCTGTTTCTCCAGAACATCTCGGGCTTCATGGTCGGCGGCAAATATGAGGCCGAAGGGATCGCCAAGCACGGCGCGAAACTGGTGACGGCGGTGGCGACGGCGAGTGTCCCCAAGATCACCGTGCTGATCGGCGGGTCGTTCGGGGCAGGGAACTACGGCATGTGCGGGCGGGCTTACGGGCCACGCTTCCTGTTCACCTGGCCCAATGCGCGGATCTCGGTGATGGGCGGCGAGCAGGCGGCGAGCGTACTGGCGACGGTGCACCGCGATGCGGAGACGTGGAGCGAGGCGGAGGCGGAAGCCTTCAAAGCGCCGATCCGCGCGAAATATGAGGACGAAGGCAACCCCTGGCACGCGACCGCGCGGCTGTGGGACGACGGGATTATCGACCCCGCGCAGACGCGCGATGTGCTCGGGTTGAGCTTGGCAGCGTGCCTCAATGCGCCGGTGGCGGAGGCGCCCCGGTTCGGGGTGTTTCGGATGTGAGGGGGCGCGTCGGCCCCTCCGTCAGCGCTTCGCGCTGCCACCTCCCCGAGGCAAGCTCGGGGAGGAATTGGGTCTTCTCATTCCTCCCCGAGCTTGCCTCGGGGAGGGGGACCATGCGAAGCATGGTGGAGGGGCAGACGCGCGCGGGCCTCGGCGACGATACCTCGAACGACCGCGTCCACATCCTTGAGCACTTCGCCAGCGGGAATGCGCATCGTCGCAAGCCCGCGCTTGGCAAGCCACGCATCTCGAGCAGCATCGCGCGCAGGCTGGTCACCCCGCGAATGCGACTCGCCATCGACTTCAACCACCAGCCGAGCATCGCTGCAGTAAAAGTCCAACGTGTATGGCCCGGAAGGATGCTGGCGGCGGAATTTCAAGCCGCCCGGCCGGGCCTGCAACGCCTGCCACAGCAGGATTTCGGGCAGGCTCATCGCCCGCCGCAATCGGCGCGATTGCTGAACCGTCCCGGCGCTTGCCTTTGGCGCAATGTCCTTGAACATGACGATCACCCCTCCGTCAGTGCTTCGCACTGCCACCTCCCCGAGACAAGCTCGGGGAGGAATTAGAAGGACACGACATGCCCCTCTTCCTCCTCCCCCTCCTCCTCCAGATCACCCCCACGCCGCCGCTGCCAAAGGGCACCGGCAAGCCGCCCGAGCCGCAAGGTGAAGCCGCGGCGGTGATGGTCCCCGTCAACGCCACTTTCGCCGCGATTGCCGCGCGCAATGGCGAGTTGCTGCGCCCGCTCGCGCGTGAAGATGGCAATCTGTTCATCGCCAACGAAGCCGCCGACGGCACCCGCAAGATCATCCGCCGCCCGATGACCGAATTCTTCGCCGGACTGAAGCCGGGGCCGGAGAAATATGAGGAACGCCTCTACGACCCTGCGATCGAAGTCGACGGCGATCTCGCGTTCGTGTGGGGGCGCTTCAATTTCTACATCGACGGCAAGCTGCACCACTGCGGTTATGACCTGTTCGATCTGGTGCGCGAGAATGGCACGTGGAAAGTCGCCAATATCAGCTATTCGAGCCGCACAACGGGATGCAGCGAGTAATGCACGCGCGATCGGAAGACCCAAACTTGTTCTTCGTGCCTTCGCGTCTTTGTGTGAGTCAATTTTTCTCACACAAAGACACAAAGGCACAAAGAAGAGATAGTTGCGCTGCGCGCAGGATCGACAAGGCGATCGCATGATCACCTCACTCCTCATCGCCAATCGCGGCGAGATTGCGTGCCGCATCATCCGCACCGCGCGCGCGATGGGCGTGCGCACGGTTGCAGTCTATTCGGATGCCGATGCCAAGGCGCTGCATGTGCGCCAGGCCGATGAGGCAGTGCATATCGGCCCCTCGCCCGCGCGCGAATCCTATCTGGTGGGCGAGAAGATCATCGCCGCCGCCAAGGCGACGGGCGCCGAGGCGATCCACCCCGGCTATGGCTTCCTGAGCGAGAATGCCGATTTCGCGCAAAGCGTGATCGACGCCGGGCTGATCTGGGTCGGCCCCAAGCCAGATAGCATCCGCGCAATGGGGCTGAAGGATGCCGCCAAGGAACGCATGATCGCCGCCGGGGTGCCGGTGACGCCGGGCTATCTCGGCGAAGACCAGTCACCCGACGTGCTCGAAACGGAAGCGGGCAAGATCGGCTATCCCGTCCTCATCAAGGCGGTCGCGGGCGGCGGTGGCAAGGGGATGCGCCGCGTCGAGGCCGCTGCCGACTTCGCCGACGCGCTGGCGAGCTGCAAGCGCGAGGCCGCATCGAGCTTCGGCGACGACCGCGTCCTGATCGAGAAATACATCCTCTCGCCGCGCCATATCGAAGTGCAGGTGTTCGGCGACACCCACGGCAATGTCGTCCACTTGTTCGAACGCGACTGCTCGCTCCAGCGCCGCCACCAGAAAGTGATCGAGGAAGCCCCCGCGCCCGGCATGTCGGAGGAAACCCGCGAGGCAATCTGCGCAGCGGCGGTGCGCGCGGCCAAGGCCGTCGATTATGTCGGCGCCGGCACGATCGAGTTCATCGCGGACGCCAGCGAAGGCCTGCGCGCCGACCGCATCTGGTTCATGGAAATGAACACGCGGTTGCAGGTCGAGCATCCGGTGACCGAGGAAATCACCGGCGTCGATCTGGTCGAGTGGCAACTGCGCGTGGCGAGCGGGGAGGCGTTGCCGAAGCGGCAGGACGAGCTTAGCATCAACGGCTGGGCGATCGAGGCGCGGTTGTATGCGGAGGACCCGGCGAAGGGGTTTTTGCCGAGTGTGGGGCGGTTGGAGCGATTCCGGCTTACTAATCTGATCCGACCAAGTCGCTGGCGAAACGAGGTTCGAGGGGGCGAGTTCGAAAGTGACTATCCCGGCACTGGGCGGATCGAGACCGGTGTTGCAGAAGGCGGCGAAATTTCTTCCTTCTATGATCCGATGATAGCGAAACTGATCTGTCACGCTGCGGATCGGCGGGCAGCAGCACTGGGACTTTGCGGAATCGTCGCCGACGCGGAGATTTGGCCGCTCAAGACAAATGCCACCTTTCTGCACGCACTTCTGGTGAACCCCGATTTCACGCGGGGCGACGTGCATACGGGCTTCATCGACACGCACCAAGAAGACGTGATCTTCGAAATGGATCCCCCGCAATGGCTGCTCGATCCGATTGCCGAAGTGCTGGTTGAAGCGTCAAACGTGTCGGTCCCCCAGGGATTTCGCCTCAACGCACCCAGCAATGGATCGGTCCGAATAATGGACCGGGGGCACGAGTTTGTCGGCCGCATCGATAGCCGAACGAGCTATGATCTACGTGCCTACCCTGTCATTACGCCGGTGCGAGATGCCGTCTTTGCGACAATGCAGGGCGCTACGTGGAGATTCACGACGCCGGCCGCTCGAGGCATCGCGGCAGGCACCACCGCCGACGGCGCGATCCTGTCCCCCATGCCGGGCCGCGTCACCGCGGTCGATGTCGCGGCGGGCGATGTCGTCACCAAGGGCCAGCGGCTCGTGACGCTTGAGGCGATGAAGATGGAGCACAGCCTGACCGCGCCCTTCGACGGGACGGTCGACGAGCTGAACGCCACCCCCGGCGCGCAGGTGAGCGAGGGGACGGTGCTGGTGAAGGTGGTGCGGGCCGAATAGAGTCCAAACCGTCACCCCGGACTTGTTCCGGGGCCCACCGTGCAACAATCACGTTCGTCGCGAATGGCGACGTGGGCCCCGGAACAAGTCCGGGGTGACGACAAAAGAAAAACGGGAGAGAGCCAATGCCATTCGATTTCACGGGCAAGAACGTCATCGTCTTTGGCGGCACGTCGGGCATCAATCTCGGCATCGCCAAATCGTTCGCGCGCGCCGGGGCCAACCTCGCGGTCGCCAGCCGAAGCCAGGAGAAGGTCGATGCCGCCGTCGCCGCGCTCCACGGCGAGAAACAGGCGCTCGGCTACAGCCTCGACGTCCGCGATTTCGACGCGGTCAAAGCCGCGATCGAGCATTTCCGAGAGACACGCGGCACGATCGACGTGCTCATCTCCGGCGCGGCGGGCAATTTCCCCGTCCCTGCCGCCGCACTTTCGCCCAACGGCTTTCGGTCGGTGATGGAGATCGACGCGCTCGGCACGTTCCACGTCATGCGCGCGGCCTATGAGCACCTCACCAAACCCGGCGCGAGCGTCATCAACATCTCCGCCCCGCAGGCGTGGATCCCGATGGCGCTGCAAATCCATGTCTGCGCGGCCAAGGCAGGCGTCGACATGATCACCAAGACGCTCGCGATCGAATGGGGGCGCGAAGGCGTGCGCGTGAATTCGGTGTCGCCCGGCCCGATCGACGGGACCGAGGGGATGGACCGGCTCGCCCCCACCCCAGAGGCCAAGGCGGCGTCGGCGCGCGCGGTGCCGCTCGGGCGGCTCGGCACGGTCGATGACGTGGCGGATGTGTGCCTGTTCCTCGCGAGCGACTATGCGCGCTATGTCTCGGGCGTGGTGCTCCCCGCCGACGGCGGCTGGACGGCGGGGCGCGGGTTTGGCGCATTGGGGGGCTGAACGACCTCGACCGCTTCTTCGGCGCCCGGCCGTTCGAGTGTCGCAAGCTGGCTGTCGAGTAAGTCAGGTGACATGAAGTGGCCAGTGCGCGACGCCATGCGGCGGCGGAGTTCGTCGCGCGGCACGTCGAGCAGCACGAACCTCACTGGCGCCTCGATCGCCGCGCGGAGCCGATCGCGATAGGCGCGGCGCAGCGCCGAACAGGTGGCGACGACGCTCGCCCCATCACCGAGCGCCGCGTTCACGGCCCCCGCGATTCGATCAAGCCACGGCCAGCGATCCTCATCGGTCAGCGCGATCCCGGTGCGCATCTTGGCGATGTTCGCGGCGCCGTGCAGTTCATCGCCCTCGACAAACCTTGCGCCCGACGCCACCGCAAGCGCCTGCGCATAGGTCGACTTCCCACACCCGCTGACGCCCATGATGATCGTGACAGGGATGGCGGGCTGGTCCATGACCCGAGCATTGACGCGCCCGCGACAGGAGACAATCGTGCCCGGCAAATATTACGACGAATGGCAGGTCGGCGAGAGCATCGAGCACCCGCTCCACCGCACCGTCACCGAAACCGACAATCTGCTGTGGTCGACGATGACGCACAACCCGCAGCCGCTCCACCTCGATGCCGAGGCCGCGCGGGCGAGCGAATTCGGGCAGATCCTCGTCAACGGCACCTTCACTTTCAGCCTGATGGTCGGGCTGACGGTCGCGGAAACGACGATGGGCACGCTTGTCGCCAATCTCGGCTATGACAAGCTGGTGATGCCCAAGCCGGTGTTCATCGGCGATACGCTGCACGCCACGAGCGAAGTGACCGAACTGCGCGAGAGCAAATCACGCCCCGACGCCGGGCTGGTGACGTGGCGCCACCGCATGATCAACCAGCGCGGCGAGACGGTGTGCGAATGCCTGCGGACGGCGCTGCTCAAACGCGCATGAGCCGCCAGCGCTGATAGGCATCGGCTATTCGGGATGCGACATCGGAAGGGGTGTCCGACGTCGTATCCACTTCCAGATCATACGACATGCCGACATGCACCAGATCAAACTGTCCGCGCGCCTGCCCGATCAATCGATCGCCCCGCGCCACTTCGCGCCTTTCCAGCTCAGGGAGCGCGCAATGGACGCCAACCATGAACACGTCGCAGTCGGCCAATGCTTCTCGCCAATCATCCCGCAGCACTTCTTCGAGCACAACCTCGTCCAAAATCACCCCTGCTGACACGCCGGCAAGCGCGGCCGCCATCCGGGCGTGCGCTTTCAGCAGCGCGAGGCCTAGCGGGCCATGATTAAGGCGGATTTCGCCGCGTGAATCGCGGTCAAAGAAGAAGCCGTCGGGATGATTGTGCAGTTTAAGCGGCAGCATCGCGAACGCATCGTCGATGCCGGTCCGAACATGCGCGGGGTCGAGTATTTCCTGCAGCGCCCGCGCAACACTTGTTTTTCCGGCGGAGGTGCACCCGTTTAGAAAAACAACGGTCATGCCGATTGCCCCGTTAGACGGTAAAGCTCTCGCCGCAGCCACAAGCGCCCTTGGCGTTTGGGTTCTCGAAAGTGAAGCCAGCAGCAAAGTCGTCCTCGACCCAGTCCATCCGGCTGCCGACGAGGTACAGGATCGACCCGCCATCGACGAACAAGGTGCCGCCGGGCGTGTCGATGCGTTCGTCGAAGGCCTTGGCTTCGCTGACATAGTCGACCGAATAGGCGAGCCCCGAACAGCCGCGGCGCGGGGTCGACAGCTTGACGCCGATCGCCCCTTCGGGCGCGCGCGCCATCAGATCGGCGATCCGCGCTTCGGCGGCGGGACTCAGGTTGAGCGCGGCGGGGCGCTGGCGGGTGGTCGTGGCCATCACAGCATCCCCATTTCAAGTCGAGCCTCATCGCTCATCTTGCTGGGGTCCCACGACGGGTCCCACACCAGATTGACTTCGGCCGAGCCGACCCCCGGCACCGCGCCGACCCGCAATTCGACTTCGGCGGGCATGGTTTCGGCAACCGGGCAATGCGGCGTTGTCAGCGTCATCGTGATCACCGCATGGCCCTCGGTCGTCACATCGACGCCGTAGATCAGCCCGAGATCATAGATGTTTACCGGGATTTCGGGATCGTAGATGTCCTTGAGCGCCGCGACGACGGCTTCGTAGGTTTCGCCACCCGGCTCGCCCGAGGACACGCCCTGCGGCGCCTGCTTCAGGAAACCGTCGAGATAATCGCGCTTGCGCTCGAACGTCTCGACGGCCGTTTCGACGCGCGCCTTGGGCGGCGTGGGTACCGAGTCGACGTTCTCCACTTCGAAATCGCTCATCCAAATATCCTCGTTACTCGCTCGATACCCTTGATCAGCGCCGCGACATCGCTCGCATCGCTGTATACCCCGAAGCTCGCGCGCGCGGTTGCGGGCACGCCGAGCATGTCCATCAGCGGTTGCGCGCAGTGGTGCCCGGCGCGGATCGCGACGCCCTCTTCGTCCAGGATGGTGCCGATGTCGTGCGGATGCACGCCGTCGATCGCGAAGCTGACGATGCCCGCCGACTCCTCGGGGCCGAACAGCCGCACCGAATTTATCCGCGACAGCGCCGCGCGCGTTTCGCGCACCAGCTCGGTCTCGATTGCGTGGATGCGGTCAAGCCCGATGCTTTCGACATAGTCGATCGCGGCATGCAGCCCGAGCGCGCCGACGATGTGCGGCGTTCCCGCTTCGAACCGGCCTGGCGGCGGGGCATAGGTAGTACCCGCAAAACTCACCCGGTCGATCATCGCACCGCCACCTTGGTAGGGGGGCATGTCAGCCAAAATCTCGCCGCGCGCCCAGAGGACGCCAATGCCAGTGGGGCCATAAAGCTTGTGCGCCGAAAAAACGTAGAAGTCGCAGTCGAGCGCCTGCACGTCGACGCTCATGCGCGGCACCGCCTGGCACCCGTCGAGCAGGATTTTCGCGCCAACCGCATGCGCAATCTCGCCCGCGCGGCGGGCATCGAGCACCGAGCCGAGCACGTTCGATACATGCGCGAGGGCGACCAGCTTGTGCGCAGGCGTAATCATCGCCGCCATCGCGTCCAGATCGATGCGGTGATCCTCGGTCAGCGGGATCACATCGATATGCGCGCCGATCTTCGCGGCGATCATCTGCCACGGCACGATGTTGCTGTGGTGTTCGAGCTGGCTCAGCAGGATGCGGTCGCCGGGCTGGAGCTGCTCGGCGGCCCAGCAAGTCGCGACCAGGTTGATCCCCTCGGTGGCGCCACGCACGAAGACGATTTCGTTCTCGCTTGCCGCGCCGATGAACCCCGCCACCCGCCGCCGCGCGGCTTCATAGGCCAGCGTCATGTCGGCCGAGCGCTTGTACACGCCGCGATGGACGGTCGCATAATCGGGGCCATAGGCCTGCGTAATCGCGTCGATGACGCTCTGGGGCTTTTGCGCGGTCGCGGCGCTGTCCAGATAGTGCCAGCCGGGGGTCAGGCCCGGAAAATCATTCCGGACAGCGCGCCGGGCTTCTACGGGCAAAATAGCGGTGGTTGCGTTCATCTTGCCAACCCTGACTCGTCACCCCGGACTTGTTCCGGGGCCCACTTGGCCACAACTACCGTCCCCGCGTGCTGCGCGGTGGACCCCGGAACAAGTCCGGGGTGACGGATGGGGTAGCGAGGGGCCCAGCTCACAACATCCGCTCCAGCGCGACACTCGCCGCCGCCTCCAGCGATTCGCGCGCGGCGTCATCCGCCACATCGTCAAACACACCCGAAATGAACCCGCGCAGCAGCAGCGCCTTCGCCTCGGCGGGCGCAATGCCCCGGCTCATGAGGTAGAACAGCGCATTGGCGTCGAGTTCACCCACCGTCGCGCCGTGCGCGCACTTCACATCGTCGGCATAGATTTCAAGCTCGGGCTTGGCGTTCGCCGTCGCGGTGCGGGCGAGCAGCATTGCCTTCACCGACTGCGACGCATCGGTCTTCTGCGCATGCCGCGCCACCGCGACCTTGCCGAGATACGAGCCCGTCGCGCGCCCGCCAAGCACCGACCGCACGACCTGGTTGCTGGTCGCGTGCGGCTCGATGTGGCGCATCGTCGTGACGATCTCGAGCGTCTGCTCGCCGCCGCCGAGCATCGCCGCGCCAAGCTCGAAATGCGCGCCTTCGTGCAGCGTGACATCGATCGTCACCCTCCCCAGCCGCCCGCCCGTATTGAGCACATGGAAAGTCGCCCGCGCGCCTGCGCCGAGGATCACCGCATAGTCATGGATCGCGACGACATCGGGCGCGGCATCCTGCACGATCACCCGCGCAACTTCCGCGCCCGCCGCAACCTCGATCCGCTCGGGTGCAGGGACAGGCCACACCGAGGCGACAGCCTCAAGATCGCTATAGCGCCAGGATTCGTCGCGGCGGGTGGGACGGGCCAAAGTCACTTGGCGCCTTCCTTCTTCGTGCCTTTGCGTCTTTGTGTGCGAAAATTTGACTCACACAAAGACGCAAAGACGCGAAGAGAAGAGTGATTGCCTGCGGCGCTCATTATGCCGTCACCCCGGCATAGCCCTCGGCCTCGAGCTCGAGCGCGAGTTCCGGCCCGCCGGTCTTCACGATCCGCCCGCCGCTCAGGATATGCACGAAATCAGGCGCGACATAATCGAGCAGCCGCTGGTAATGCGTGATCAGGATCACCGCCTTGTCGGGCGCGCGCATGATCCGGTTGATGCCGTCGCCGACCGCGCGCAGCGCATCGATGTCGAGCCCGGAGTCAGTCTCGTCGAGGATCGCGAGGCGCGGCGCGATGATGCCCATCTGCACCATCTCGTTGCGCTTCTTCTCGCCGCCCGAAAAGCCGACATTCACCGGGCGCTTGAGCATCTCATAATCCATCCCCAGCCCCGCGGCCTGCGCCTTGGCGAGCTTCAGGAATTCACCGCCCGAGAGCGGCGCCTCGTCGCGGCCTTTACGCTGCGCGTTAAGTGCCTCGCGGAGGAACTGGACGTTGGACACGCCGGGGATTTCGACCGGGTATTGGAAGCCGAGGAACAGGCCTGCGGCGGCACGCTCGTGCGGGGCGAGGGCGAGAAGATCGAGCCACTCACCACCTTCGCTCGCAACCAATCCACCGTTCGTATCGAGCGCAGTCGAGATACCGGCCCCAAGCGCATCGCCAAGCTCCTGTTTCTCGACTTCGCTCGAAACGAACGGAGACTGAAACAGGACGGAGCCGGAAGTCACCTCATACCCCGGCCGCCCGCCGAGCACATAGCCCAGCGTCGACTTGCCGGCGCCATTCGGCCCCATGATCGCATGCACCTCACCCGCATTCACGCTGAGCGAGAGGCCCTTGAGGATTTCCTTGCCGTCAATTTCGGCGTGGAGGTTAGTTATTTTGAGCATGGTTATTTCAGGTACTTCCGTAGCATCGTGATTTGATCGGTGAGATAACGGTCCACCTCATTCGGTGGGATTATAATTGCGTCATCTGGATACACATAAGCAGCACCGGAAAGCTTCGCCGACGCTCTGAAGAACAGGAGAGACGCAAGCATTTCCGCCATATCACCACCTGTTCGCGAGATCATTTGATGCGAACCGAAACGCATTGCCTCATCGGGCAACGCCCCGCTTTCAATCTCATCAAAATAGTACTCGAATCCGGTCGCAAGGCCTTCGACCTCGACAGGAAGGAACCCGGTGTGAGTTACGAGATCAACCTCCTCCGGCTTGAACGGAATGTCGCTTGCACTCGCCGCGCTGAAAACGTCTGCAAAGTCCGGTCGCCGTTCTTCCGGCATCACGAGAAGTTGAATGACCGCCATTACCCCACGCTCCCCTCAAGCGAAATCCCCAGCAGCTTCTGCGCCTCGACCTTCTCAAGCCCCTCCCCTTCAGGGGAGGGGTTGGGGTGGGGCTTGTCCACATTCTCCAACGCTTGAAGGATCGCGACCTTCACGCCCTCGACATTGCGCATCACATCGTGGTTGGTGACCCGCAGCGTGCGATAGCCCATCCGCGCCAACGCGGCGTCGCGAAAGGCGTCGGCCTCGGCACCATGCGTGTCGCCATCGACTTCCACGATCAGCCTAGCCGCAGGGCACACAAAGTCAGCAATCCCCCAGCCGATCACTTGCTGGCGGCGAAACTTCCACCCGCCCAGCTGGCTGTTCGACAAACTCCGCCACAGCCGCTTTTCCGGCTCGGTGGGGTTGTTGCGCATGTGGCGCGCGCGTTCGTGCAACTCGGCGATGGTATTCGCGGAGAGGCCCCACCCCTTGCCCCTCCCCTGAAGGGGAGGGGTTTGAAGGCGTTTCGCGTCATCGGTTGGCGTCAGGTTCATCCAACCGAGCCTTCCAACGAAATCCCCAGCAGCTTCTGCGCTTCCACCGCGAATTCCATCGGCAGTTGCTGCAGCACTTCCTTCGCAAAGCCATTGACGATCAGCGCCACCGCCGCTTCCTGATCCAGCCCGCGCTGCATCGCGTAGAAGAGCTGGTCGTCGGAAATCTTCGACGTCGTCGCCTCATGCTCGATCTGCGCGCTCGGGTTGCGGACTTCGATGTACGG
>NZ_JAIEPC010000103.1 GCF_019749955.1 Sphingomonas sp. | reverse complement strand
CGACATATCGTTCGAGCCGCACGAGCCACTCGTCAGCGCTCTCCGCATTAACAGTCGCGACAAGCGCATCAATCTTGTCGGAACGCTCCCTTGCCGCCGCTTGATAGTCAAAGCCCGGCTTCGCCCACATGATCGGCGTAACGCTGTCATGCCCCACAAGCGAGCGGTAACGATCAAGGTCGGGGTCCGCATCAAGCACAGCTCGGCACGCAGCTACGGCCTCAAGTAGACGTCCCTGAGCGGCCACTAATTTGGGATTCTCCGCCATTCCTGGCGGCAGTGCATGATACGCATAATACCGGTGGTGGAGATCGACTTCGACCCGGCGCTTCGCTTCCAAACCGAGGTCGGGCAATACGGACGTGAAGAACCCGATCACGCGGGTAAGGTCGTCCATGATGACCTCGCCAAGCAGATCGGTATAGCCGGAATTGTTTGGCGTGTTGCCAGCCGCAAGCATGGCATGGCGTAGCTCTCTGCGCTCACTTCCCTCGTTCAAGATGCCGTGCAGGCGTTCGAGTTGCTTAAGAGCGTCGCGCCGAACCGACTTGAGGTACTCAGTCACGGCAACCGACCCAGTATGCAAAATCATGGACTCTGCCTGCGACGTCGTTCCCGTCACCGTACTTGAAAGTGCCTCACGCAGCATGATAATGACGCTGCGCGATGCTGCCGCGAGCGCAGCGTCGTCGAAACTGGTGATGCGGTCGACGAGCAGGCGTTGGAGGCCAGGCCCTACCTGTTTCCAAGCATGGCGATCGTGCTGCGCGAAACGCCGAGTTAGGTCGTCGATTGGCTTGCGCTCATCTTCAGTCGTCATAGCTTGGCGCATCTTGATCAGCGCGTCGAACATGCGTTCGGGGTTGGCATACAGGAGGTAGCCGCTCTCCAAGATGCGGCTGATCTTGGTGATCAGTGCGTCGCTCTTGGTTCCGGGATACTCGCGACCAAAGGCCATGTTCGGCACATCAGCCATCGCTGGCGCCCGAATGATCGCACCTGCTAACGTGTCTATGATGTCGGGAGCGGCCGCAATATAGTCATCGTAGTTGGGCAGCACATAATTCGAGAACTTGTCGACAGCGTCGTTGAGGCAGTTGCGGTCAACGCAGGCCTGGATCGCACCCAGCGCGTCGCCGTCGAAGATTGCTTTACCGTCACGCAACTGGACATAATCGCTTGCGATCTTGTCAAATGCGTAGCCCGCCGGCTGAAGAAACTCCTGCATGACCTTGCGAAGACGCTTGCGCATGGCCTCGACCTTGGCCGCGCCAAAACCCACATCGGTCATCGGCTTATAGATGGTATCGTGTGCCATCTCGGCCCAAGCGTGATCAAGGATGGTTTGAACCTGGATCTCACAGCGCAAGCCGGCAAACCGTCGATATTCGGGTAACGCGCAGCGCGCATCGCTCAGCGTAACAACCCAATTTTCAGAGATGAAGAATTCCGCGCCGTCTTCCTTGCTGTCGGGATAATGGATTTTTGAGCGATCATAATCGACCGCGAAGTTCTCCCGCAAAATGCCACTTTGCCCAAAGCGGTGGACATCTCCGTTCGTGTAAAAGATAAGCCGGCATCCCGCGACGTCCTTTGCAAAGTCGGCGATCGCGGCATCCGCTGACGCCTCCGCCCTGACGAGCTTGGCCCGCAACGATTCAACGGCCTTTGCACGGTGCTGTATGTTCTGGAGCCGAAGGTCGTTATGTTCAACGATCGCCGCATTGAGGATCGCGGCCACCGCTCCCGCGAAATCCGTGTACAGTGTTTTGCCACCATTCTCATATTCGGCGAACTTCATTCAGTACTCCAAATTTTCGTCAATGCACAAACACTTTGGTTCAGCCGAACGGCGAGCTTACATCTTTACGCCTCGAACCGGAGGAACAGAAGCCGGGCCGTTTCGGGCGGCTGGCATCACTTGTATTGGCATCCGCTTGTGTGGAAGCCAGCCCCCGCCCTGAACACAGGCTAATGGGTCAGTCTAGCTGCCCGGGGAAGTTCTTTCGGCGGCCAGCCTCAAGATTGCGCACCATGTTATCGACGCAAATCGTATAGAATTCAGCGACGCTGATGGCGGCGCTCTCCTTCAGCTTCCACTGGTGCTCGGTGATCACCCCAATCACGGCGTTCACCAGTGCGATCACGTCGTCCGCTTCCAGCGGATAATCGACATAGATGCGCGCCGGCTCCTTAAAATAGCGCTTGTCGAGATGAGCAAAAAACTTGTCGCGGCGTCCCATGATCGCATTGATCGTGCTGCGCCGCGATTCCAACTCGTTGAACTGTTTCTCCAGGACCTCGACCGGTGGCGGTCCGGATTTCCATGTGATGTTCGCTTGGTTCTTCATGCAAAAGTGAAGGAATGCGAACAAGCTTCCCTCTGCGCGGCGCGGTTCCTCCAGAAGTCGCGCTGTTGCAAGATACAGATCGGTTTCGGCTGCGAAGATCAAGGGATGGAGGACCGGCTCGATCTTCCACAGTCGGTCCCCGTGCATGCTGTGCTGTCTGAGAAGCTCGCGATAGACTGCTAGCTTGGGCACGAGGCCCGGCGGCTCCGCGCCTTGGATGAGCGTGACATAGCGGGAAAGCCGCTCTTCATAGTTTGCCTGAATCGAGCCCTTCACGGTCTCTCCTATTATCCGCCATTAAGCGCTTCTCACAGATGAACAGATGGCAGCTTTTGGAAAGTAGAATCTACCCCGTGAATATCTGAAATACCGGCACGTGCTGTCGGACGTGCCTGACCTAACCCAATGACTGCTACTGTCTGGAGCAGACGATTGCGCTGGCCGATCTCATAGACCGGCATTGGTCGGGTCATTTCCGTTCCAGCGACAAGGCGGTGGTGTCTATGGACGCGCTGAACACATAACATTATCCCCTCGACGCGATGTTCCACCTCCACTGCACCAAGAAGCTGCTCGATCGGATCAAACCGGAAATCGTTGCGGCTGGGCAAAGCGACACCGCGCTCGGCAGCTGGTATGCCACGGCCTTATTCTGGAAGCCGCAAGTAGCTTTGCTGGCTTCCGAACGCACGCTGCTTCCCGTGCTTATGCCGCTAGCACCAGCGGCGACGCTTGCTCGACGCTTCCCTGCGCAGCTGGCGCTGGTCCTGAAAGAGCACGGCGCCCCAAGCGAATTCATTGCCCAGGAAGTCTGGCGGATGGACAAGGTCCAGTATGCCAAGACAGCGAACCGGAGCGTCGTCGGAATTCTCAATGAGTTCGTTCGCCAAGCTGAGTTCTGGCTCGCCGCCTATGCTTATCAAAAGGGCGACGATGATGACCTCTTGGCGATTTCGGCTAAGCTCGCGGAGACCCCATGTAGCCCGTTATACAAGGGGCCGATTTCGCCGGACAAGGTCCTCCACGAACTCGTGAAGGCTAGTTCGCAGATTTGAGTCTGCTGGCCGGACACTGTGCTCAGAGATCCTTCAGCACTCGGTCGGAGGCCCAACTCATGCGGTCAGACGGGATCGGGCGGCAAATCGACAATCCGGAAGACAGCGCCCGATCCGGCATCACGAACCAGATCAACGCGCGCACCATCCCAGTGATAGTCGAGGTGCCGCCCCTGTAGGGGGTTCGACGCGCAGTCCGGGTAGAAGAGCGCGACGCATTCCCCACCGGGATGCCGGATGCTCGGGTAGGCAATCCCGTTCGATCCCGCGCCCATGAGGTGCCGCGAGACTGCTTGGGATGCCGCGTAGCTGTCGGGGTCGAGCGCCGGAACCGGCTCCCCCGCCCGAGTTCGGAGATCATGCAAGTCTGCATCGACTGCCATGACGATTTCCCGGAACTGCGAGGTCCATCCAGCCCCTTCCTTTGTCCGCGCCATGAAGCGGGCATGGTGGTGGATCGTCTCGAACAACGCGGTTTCAAACCGGTCGCCAACATAGAGCACTCCGTAGCTGCCATCGGTAAAGCGACTTGGCCGGTCGGTGCTGGCATGTGTGAATGGCGCCATGAGGTAGGAAGCGCCGTTCCCGCCGACGCGTCGGTCGACTGGAACGAGGTCAAGATTGCCAATCGTCGCCATGATGCGAGGATTGGTCTTCTGCTCTGCTGAGATCAAAAGCGGCCAGTCGGCTGGATCAGCGATGTCCTCGAACAGGTCGATGGGCGGAAAGGCACTGCGGATGATCCGAACAGCGCCCTTCCACTCAACTCGAGAAACGGGGATATCAGCCGTTCCGCTCACCATCCACCACGTTCGGCGTCGAGGTAGCGACGCACCCGCATGATGTCGGTGAGCTCGCCTCCGAGCATCACGTCAAGGCCACTCACTCCACCGAATGCATCGTTGGTCGCCCTGATCCAGGCATAACCACGGGTCGCCTCCGAGAAGATGATCCGGAGCGCCTTGTGAATCCCCATGAGGTTGGAGAGACGAGCACGCCCATCGCGCGAGACGCGTCCCGGCCCTTCCGCCTTCCAGCGCCGATAAGATCGAACCGGCATGTCGAGCAGGGTTGCCGCCTGCTCGTCGGTCAGTTCCCATTTGCCGAACAGATTGAGGACTGCCCGGAACATGGCAGCTGCCTCGTCCTGAGTAATCGGATCGGGCCGGAAGGCGGTAACGGCAGTATCAACGGGTTGCAGAGCAAGCATGGCAGTTCTCCATATGGCATGATATATTCTGAATAATGCCATTTGGCAAGGAACTATGCCGATGATGCCAGTCTGGCAATCACGCTCGCTGCGCCTTCGATCGGCACGAACAGCCGTGTCTGGTAGCGGATTATCTCGGTAAAGCAGCCTTGCGCCTTGTACCAGTCGAGCCGAGCAACACTCCATCCGGTGAGTTCAAGTCGCTGTGAGCCATTGACCAGGCTGCATTTGACCATGAGCTTTTCGCGGCTGGCCAATTCCATGGCCCGGCCATTTGCCAGGACGGTCTGGATGATGTCATCGGCGGAGAGCGTTTGCTCGCGTTCCAGACCCAGCGCCCGGCACAGTTCCGGAACAGAATGGACAGGAACCTCCCGGCCGAGGAGCGAACGACCATCCGCCGCCGAGATGCGGCTAACCCTCACGAAATCCGAAGGAAGCTTGTCCCAGACCGGCAAGAGGAGGCCCGTCGCAAGATAGAGGTGCTCGCGCTTGTGGCTGGTTTGCGCCTCCGCGACCTCGGTTGACCAGGCATTGCGGAAGACGTCGATGGCAATATCCTCCCAGCTGCTCTCCGCCAACTGATCCTCGGTGATGTGACTGCGCTTGAGCGGGCGCAGTAATTCGAAGCGGGTCACGCGTGTGCCGTCATCGGCAAGAATGCTGCGAGCGGGCACCAGCAATGCGACCCGTCCTGAACGGGCATTCCACACAAGCCGCTGCCGCTGCCCAGCGATGCCGTGAAGCTCCTCGAGCCGCTTGAGCGTGAGCGGCTTCAGGGCTCTGGCAATTTCCAATTCCAGCAGATGGGTGGTCGCGCCCGATGCCGGATCCGTGCGCAGCAACGTGTCCGACAGGATCGTGAACTCCTCGACTGCGATGGTTTCGAGGCCGAGATCGAGTGTGCCAGCCTGCCGCGCAGCATCGATGCGCGCTTCGGCCAGTCCCATGAACTCGTCAAATATCGCGTTCTGCAGGGCGATAGGAAGCGCCAGGATGCGATTGAGCCACCGCTGGATCGACGGTAGGTCATCGACCATCGACCCGTCAGGCGCTTCAATCCGCAGGCCTGTCAGCTCCTGAAATCGTCCAAGGCTGACCGCTTCAAGCTTGCCGGTGAACAACAACCCGAACCAGCGATGGAGCGCTTCCTTGGCGTAGATGCTTTCGAGATTGTCGGCAGGATCAAACAGGTTCTGTCCGCCGGTCTGGCGCTGCCCGCGCGTCAGAGCGCCAAGACTGTCCAGTCGCCGCGCGATAGTCGAGATGAACCGGCGCTCGCCGCGCACGTCGGTGGTCACCGGCCTGAACAGCGGGGCTGATGCCTGGTTGGTGCGATTGGTCCGGCCAAGCCCCTGGATTGCGGCGTCCGCCCGCCAGCCCGGCTCGAGGAGGAAGTGGACACGGCGGGCCTGGTTCCTCGCGGTAAGATCAGCGTGGTAGCTGCGCCCGGTTCCACCGGCATCGGAGAAGACCAGGATACGCTTGGCGCCGTCCATGAACGCCTGGGTCTCAGACACGTTGGCGCGCGGCGACCGCGATTGGAGCTTCTGACGACCGTCGCGGCCGACGATGAGCCGGCGTGTACGACCGGTGACTTCCGCTACCTGTTCGACGCCGAAGCGTTCGATGATGGCATCCAGCGCGGTGGCAATCGGCGGCAAGGCGCAGAGCTGTTCGATCATCCGGTCGCGCGCGGCAAGCGCAGAGCGGCAGAGCACCGGTGCGCCTTGCTCGTCACTCATGGGCTCTGAGCGAGGATTGCCGTTTTCGTCCGTGAACACCGCCATCAGGCGGACAGGAAAGCTCTTGGCGAGATAGTCGATGACATATTCCCGCGGGGACAGGTCGATCTCCAGAGTTTCGCGTTCCTCGTTCGATAGGTCCGCAAGTCGGCGGTCGAGCATGGCTTCTGCCGTCGAGACCAGTTGCACGACCACGGCCTGCCCTTCGGCAATCGCCGTATCGATAGCGGGCAGCAGGCTTGGGAGCTTCATAGACAGAAGCAGCTGCGCGAAGAAGCGCTGCTTGGTTCCCTCGAAGATCGACAGCGCTGCGGACTTGGCACCGGAGTTGAGCGTCCCGCCAGTCTCGCTGTCGACGATCCGTGTGGCTTCCAGCGCTTCGCGCAGGTTGGCGTGAATGATCGCCCAGGCATCAGCATAGGAATCGTATACCGCGATCTGATTCTCTGTCAGGCAATGCTCGAGGATCTCATATTCGACACCGGCGAATGAAAGGGCCCGGGCCGTGTAGATGCCGAGTGATTTGAGATCCCGCGCGACCAGTTCCATTGCTGCAATTCCGCCATCGCGAATATCGGCAACGAATGCCTCGCGATTCGCAAACGCGGTCTCCGGACCCCAGAGCCCGAGGCGCGTCGCATAGGCGAAGTTGTTCACGTCGGACGCTCCGGTGGCCGAGGCGTAGAGCACCCTTGCCCGGGGCAGGAGATTCTGCAGACGCACCCCGGCAATGCCTTGCTCCGATCCTTTGACCTTGCCCCGCGATCCTTCCCCGCCGGCGGCGTTGGCCATGGCGTGCGCTTCGTCGAACACGATCACGCCGGCGAAATCTTCACCTGCCCAGGCGAGGATCTGATCAAGCCGCGTTGCGTCGTTGCGGCCCGAGCGGAGCGTCGGATAGGTCACGAAGAGGATCCCGTCGCGCATGGCAATGGGGGTGCCCAGTTTCCAGGACGACAGCGGCTGGATGTCGATCGGGAGACCGCCAAGGGCGGCCCAGTCGCGTCGCGCGTCTTCGAGCAGCGCCTCGTTCTTCGAAATCCAGATATGGCGGCGTTCGCCGCGCACCCAGCGATCGAGAATGACGCTCGCGACCTGGCGGCCCTTACCAGCGCCGGTGCCATCCCCGAGGAAATAGCCTTGCCGGTAGACGTGACCTTCCGCGGACGCCTTGAGCGAACAGCCCTTGTCCTCCGGTTCGAATCGGCCAGGAAGGTCGCGCGCATGCGCACTCGCGGCATAGATCAGGGTCTCCGCCTGAGCAGCAGACAGAAGCCCCTTGGGAACCAGTCCATCCGGAAGCTGCGGCACCGCCTCTGGCTTGGGTGCCGAGATCGAACCCATGGCAACGGACTCAACCAGCGCCGTCGGATGCTCGGCCGCGCCATGGATCACGATCCTGCTCGGTCGATAGGGCAGATAGTGGCCGACTTGGATCCCAAGCGGCGCAGGGATTTCAAGCGCCTCGTAGGTCAGCGCGCCGATGGCCATCGACGCTGCAGGCGTGATCCTCGCCGGGGCCGGAAGCAGTCTGCGCGGGCCGGCTACCAAACGGAACGGCGCACGAGCCGGGAGGTTTGATTGTTCAGAGGCTACCTGTCTGCTGTCGAGAGCAGGCAAGGCATTGATTAGATCGACCAGCTGGGGGAAGTCGTTCGTGCGAATAGCGACAGGCTCATTGGCGCCTTCCACCTTATCGAGAACCAGCAGCCGCGTGGTGATCCCGGTGCCGCTCTTGATGAAAGCGCGTTCGACCGCGGCATTGAGCCGCAGAGCCACTGGCCCCTTCAGCCCCACCAGAAACTTGGTGCATTCAAACCATTCAGGCATGATCGCAACCAGCCGCCCGCCCGGGGCAAGCCTGTTCCAGGCCGAGCGCAGATGCCTCCCCCCGGTGCGACCATCGTGGCCCCGCTCGATCCCATGAGAATATGGCGGGTTCATCAGCACGACGCTCGGTGCGATGGCCGGATCGAGCAATTCGTCGATGAGCTCGGCATCATGCCCGGTCACGCGGGCAGCCGGAAACAGAGCGCTCAGGCAGTCGCGGCGCAGCGGCGAGATTTCGTTCAAGGCAAGGCGTGTGCCCGCCTTGGAGGCCCAGATCGCGAGCATCCCTGTTCCGGCCGACGGTTCTAGCACGAGCTCGTCTGCGACGAGCGCGCAAGCCCGGGCAGCAAGCCAGGCAAGGCGGGGTGGCGTTGCAAACTGCTGCCATTCGATCTGCTCTTCACTGCGATTGGTCTGGGTCGAAATTCGGGCCTCGAGGGAACAGAAGAACCGGTCTGCTTCCTCGATCCGGGCCGAGAGTCGGATCGGATCCGATGCTTGCAGGTATTGAACTTGCGCAAGTTCGATCGCGGCGTGAGCATCGCGAACTGACCATCGCCCGAGAGCATCGCTCCCTCCAAAGTGCGCAGTCATGATGCGACTGATGTCGCTGCGTGAGAGCGTGCGGCCTGCCGCCAACTCCGAAGCCATGGTCTGGGCCGCCATCGCAACAACGGGCGGTGATGGTTCATCGAAGGCAAAGGCAAGAGACGAATTGAACATGGGAACCTCCTGACGAGGTCCTGCGGCTGGCAGGCCTCAATCAGCCAAAGGCCCCCTCCCCTCTGCCCAACGGATCAGATTTACCGGCAAGCCGGGACTTCAACTCATCGTTCCAATCAAAACCGGGCGAGGCTGGTGCTCGTGAGTGGATGACACGATTAGGCGCAGCATATGCCCTCAGCGCTCGCTCCTCTGCGAGAGCGCCCCCGGCGTCATTGTCGATGAACAGATAGAGCTCACGCACGCTTTCCGGGATCGCAACAAGGCCGAAGCGCTCGTTCCCGAGTGTTGCCCAGCATGGGATCCCGAAAAGCTGCATTGCTGACAGGGCGCTCTCGATACCTTCGGCAAGGCCCAGACGCCCCTGCTTTGCAGGCGCAAGCCTGACGGCACCGCAGCCGAGGCTGCCTAGTGCACGCTTGGGCCGCTCAAAGCCTGCCAACTTGCTGCTTCCGATGTCGAGAAAAGTCCTGTGTACTGCGATGATGCCAATGTCGGTTGTGACTGCGGCCAGCATCGCGGGGAGAAATTGGGCGGTGCCGCGCGGCCCGAGCGGCGTGCGCGCCAGGTAACGGAGTTGATCGGCTGCGGGCAGAAGACCGCGCTGCGCAAGGTATCGTGCGACAGGGCTGTCGGAGATCGCCGTAGCCGATTGCCACAAGCGCCGTGCATTGGGGCTGAAATCGCCATGACTTTGCCGCTCGATGCTCCTGGCGTCTGCGCCGTTGAAAAGGTCGCGGCTGCGAACGCCCTGGCGATCCAGTGCCGCAATGACATCCTCATTCGGACATCCCGCGAAGCAATGAAACAGGATGGCTTTGCGCCCCAGGGTCACACTCAGCGATGGAGTACGATCGTCGTGAGCGGGGCAGCAGCACATGCCTTTGCCCCTACGCCATGTACCCTGAAGGCTCTCGACGATGGTGCGGGCGCGGCGTTCGAGTTGATGAGCATTGTTTAACGGGGGCATCGTCCTACTCCGGTTGCAGTGCCCGCCCCGTGCAGCCTCCGCTCTGCACCAGCGCCAAACCATTTTCCTACGTCACATGTTCTTTATATGTTCTCACTCGATTCGGCTATACAAGGATCGAGAAATGACAATGAAAGCTATCTTGATCGCAGGCATCGCGATCACCTCTGCTATCCCCGCCAGAGCCCAGGATTTGCCCGCGCCAGCCACAATCGAAGTGCCCGCCAACCACTCCGAAGGGTTTCGGATCGCTGAAACATCGAACGGCTTCCAGCTGGTCGAACATGGGCTCTGGCGATCTGCCCAAGACGACCCGGCACCTGTTATGACTGTGCCGCAAAATGGTCGGGTCAACCTGCCCTACAGATACGAGCCAAAGGCCCAACCTGGCCCATCCGGCTTCAGGCGAGCAAGCTACCTGCCCCACATCTATGCGGCGGAAGCGAAGTATTCACTGCCTGCCGGCCTGCTCGATGCACTCGTTTGGACGGAATCACGCTACAACCCTTTGGCCGTCAGTCCGGCGGGCGCTGCGGGGCTTGGGCAGCTGATGCCCGCAACGGCAAAAGAACTCGGGGTCTTCAATCGCTTCGATCCTATGGCTAACATCTTCGGCGCTGCGCGGTATCTGCGGCAGATGCTCGACAAGTTCGGCGTGGTTCACCTCGCAGTGGCTGCCTACAATGCCGGTCCAGGGGCGGTAGAACGCGCAGGCGGCATTCCCCGCAATGGCGAGACGCCCGGATATGTCCGCGACGTCCTTCGCCATTGGCGCTTCTAGAGATCGGCTCGAAATGGCCGGAGCAGGGTCCATCGTCCTGCGGTTTCGGGCGGGCTGGTTTTGTAGCGGGTGAGATCCCCTTTGAGATTAGCCGCCTTTGGCCTCGGCTGGGTACTTGGCTGCGATCTGCATTACCTCCTTACCCCACAACGCCAACGCCTCGCGTTTCTCGTTGGTATACTGGTGACGGTGATAGACCCCAGCGACGCCAGCCATAGCTGATCCTGACTGGTGATTGAGGACCGCCTCAGAAACCACCAAGGGTATGCCAAGACGCTGGAGACCAGTTGCCACCGTCCGTCGAATATCATGCATTGTGAAGTGACCGGCCTCATAACCGAGCTTCTCGTCCACGCTTGCTCTGATCCGCTTCCAGGCCTTCGATAGTCCGCTGACGCTGTTCGTATTGGTGACCTTCGATGCCAACAGGATCTGGGATTGCTTGTGGGCCTCGTCGGGGTCGATGCCAGCCGCCATGAATATCTCGGTGATGACTGCCAGGGCCTGCGCGGATAGCGGCACCACATTCGCCTTGCCGTTTTTCGCTCGGTCGCCCGGAACTGTCCAGACTTTCGCCTTGAAATCGAACTCGTCGCACGCTGCATCGAGCACCTCGCCCCGGCGCTGAGCCGTAAGGACAAGCATCTGCACAAGATGACCGAATGGATAGCCATCCTCGACGGCAGACTGCCATAGTGCCGCTAGCTCGCGGTCGCTCAGTACACGATCTCGAGGTTCATTCCGCTTCGGGCGCCACGCATCCCGGCAGGGGTTGGCTGGCATGTGCTCAAGTCTAGTGAGCGCCCACGTGTAGAAGGTCGAAAGATGGCGATACACGATGCGCGCCATCGTCAGGGTTTCCTTGCCCCGCTCAAACGCAATCTTCTCCACGAAGCGGCTCACGTCACTTCGGGTAATGGAGTCCGCGAGCCGGTCTCCAATCTCGGGCTCAATATACTTTCGGAAGACCCGATCGAACTCCCTCGCGCTCCGCTTTTTGCCCTCGATCTGCTGAGCAAGGTACGTCTCGTAGAGCTCTGCGACTGTCCCGACGCCTTTCGATCCTTTCCTTTTTGCGCCCGCTTTTCTGGCGATGCTCTTGCCCTGCTCGACATCGACAAGCAGATCGCGCGCCTTCTTGCGGGCATGGGCCAATGTAAAACTCGGAACATGGCGTCCGATGGTCACATTCAACCATTTGCCCTGAACCCGCTTGCGCAGAATGTACGTCTTGATACCACTGGCACCCATGCGGAGCCTAAGGCCGGGGACGATACCATCGGCGAGCTCAATTTGACCCGCAGTCGGCGCCTTCAGTCCTGCGATCTTAGCGTCCGTCAATCCTACTTTGTTCGCCATATGTACCTGCTACCTTAGGTAGCTTTTTGTAGTGGATACTGGCGAACATTTCAAGAACAATGCGGACTCTGAATCCCAGAATTCCGCCATTTTTGGACACATGCGGACGCGCTAGGACCCTCTGATCATGGCTCTTAATCAGCGGGTCCTTGGTTCGAGCCCAAGTGCGTCCACCATATTTTTCAGGCACTTAACTGATTTTTGTGAGAGCAGCGGTGCATGACCGGGGTGCCACGTCAGCACCGGGTAATCACACAGCTGTTGACGTGAGCGCGTTGGGCTGATCGCTATCGCGGTCGCAGGATTCGGGCGCGAAAGGTTACAAAAGTCACGACCATCCCAGGGGGGTCGGGCCATCGCGGTGCCGCGCGGGCGGCGAATCGGGTTCGATTGTCAAAGAGCGCGCGGCGAGCGTTGCAGAGGTTTTCCGACATTGGAAGGGGGATCGGGCGCGGCTATCGGTTGCGAGTTCGAGGGCAGGCGCCGCCTCGCCAAGCCACAGCCGAGGCCAAAGGGCAGAGTTAGGTATTATGTCCCCAGAACTCCTGACGCCAACAAGCATGCGCAATCTCAACTGGAGCAACTGTAGCTGGCTCTGCATTAGGAGTGATCGGAGGCTCAGCAGGTATTTTGGCACTTGTGCCAACACCAGCTAGTCCTGTACTTGCAGCTTTCGGGGCAACCTCTAGGGGGATTGGTGCCGTTCTCGCTTTTGGAGGAGTTATAGGGCGTCTTGCGTATTGCGATTAGGATAGAGACATGACAGCGTTAGAAATTCGGACGGCATCTGCGATTTCATTCGTACTATGCGTACTTTCTGCAATTTCCGTTCCATTCGAAAAGAACGCAGCCATACAGCTTCTTCTTGTAATATTGTTTTTATTCCTCGGCATGGTTGGCCATGGCTTATACAAAAGTTTGAGTTCTCGATTACGGTGATGGTGTGGACGGCGCTCTGTTGCGGGTTTGATTCGGCGTGATCCGATCTCCACGGTGTGACTGTCAACGGTCCACCAAAGGAGCACCATCCACATGAGCAAAATAGCTGCCGATGTTTCGGTTGTCACCAGTGTCGGCCTTGATCTGGCCAAGCACGTGTTTCAGGTCCATGCAGTCGATACAGGCGGCAAGGTGATTGTCGCCAAGGCGCTACGTCGGCGCGATGTCCTGCCGTTCTTCGCTGCGCTGCCGCCTTGCCTTGTCGGGATGGAAGCCAGCGGTTCGGCATGAATTCTGGGGACATAATACCTAACTCTGGCCTGGGCTGTGGCTTGGCGAGGCGGCGCCTGCCCTCGAACTCGCAACCCATAGCCGCGCCCCATCCCCCTTCCAATGTCGGAAAACCTCTGCAACGCTCGCCGCGCGCTCTTTGACAATCGAACCCGACTCGCCGCCCGCGCGGCACCGCGATGGCCTGCCCCCCTGGGATGGTCGTGACTTTTGTGACCTTTCGCGCCCGTATTCTGCGGACGCGATGGGCAGACGATCAGCTATAGCTATGATGCGCTGGGTCGATTGACTCTCAAACAGCACAACCAGGCGACTAGACCACCGGACGGGCCGGTCGCCTACAGCTATGATCTGCTTGGCCGAACAACCGCCATCGCTCGCCCAAGTGACGGCGTGACCAGCACGATCGGCTATGATGCGCTCGGTCGGATGACAAGCGAGGCGCAGACGATCGGGTCGATTGCCTCGCAATATGATTCGGCGGGCAGGCGCACGCGGGTGACGTGGAGCGACGGCTTCTACGCGACCTATGACTATGATATCACCGGCAACATGACGGCGGTCCGCGAAAATGGCACGACGGAGCTGGCGAGCTACAGCTACGACGACCTCGGGCGTCGGACCAGCCTCACGCGCGGCAATGGCACGGTGACGAATTACGGGTATGATCCCGTATCACGGCTGTAGTTGCGGGGACAGTGCACTTAATTGACAAATTGGGGGGTTACGATGACAGATACGAAAACCTCTAAATTGACAATTCCATGTGCCTGTATGAATTACGGTGATGGTGTGGACGGCGCTCTGTTGCGGGTTTGATTCGGGGTGATCCAATCTCCACGGTGTGACTGTGAACGGTCCACCAAAGGAGCACCATCCCATCAGCAAATCAGGCGCCGATGTTTCGGTTGTCACCCGTGTCGGCCTCGATCTGGCCAAGCACGTGTTTCAGGTTCACGCGGTCGATTCAGACGGCAAGGTGATTGTCGCCAAGGCGCTACACCGGCGCGATGTCCTGCCGTTTTTCGCTGCGCAGCCGCCGTGCCTTGTCGGCATGGAAGCCAGCGGTTCGGCGCATCACTGGGGCCGCGAGCTGATCGCGCCGGGCCATGATGTGAAGCTGATCCCGCCGGCCTGTGTGAAGCCTTTCGTCACGCGCCAGAAAAACGATGCCAACGATGCCGCCGCGATCCACGAGACGCTGCCGCGGCCCGGCCTGCGCTTCGTGAAGGTGCGCTCTATCGCCAACCAGGCCATGCTCATGCAGCATGAAGCGCGCGCGATGCTCGTGGCCCAGCGCACCGAGCTGTTCATATGCAGGGCCCCGCCGCTGAAAAACAGCAAGATGGGCGCAGAAAAGCCGTTATCGGCCCGGTATCGTGCGGTGCGGGGTTTAGCCGTTGGCCAGGCTTTGCGCCAATGCTACCCCCGAAGAAACCGAGGGATGACAAATGTTCAAACGACTGCTGATCCTGATCCCGCTCGCGGCCATCATTTGCGCCTTTTTCTATTTCAATCTCGGCCATTATCTGACGCTTGATGCCTTGAAGTCGAGCCAGGCCGACTTCGCCGACTATTACCGGCAGACGCCGTTCGTCGTGATTGCGGCGTTTTTCCTGATCTATGTCGCGGTCGCGGGTGCCTCGCTGCCTGGGGCGGCGATCCTGACGCTGGCGGCGGGCGCCTTGTTCGGGCTGGTGGTCGGCACGGTGATTGTGTCGTTCGCGTCGTCCATCGGCGCGACGCTCGCCTTCTTCGCCTCGCGCTATCTGTTTCGCGATGTCGTGCGCGCGCGCTTCGGCGATCGGCTGCGTGCGATTGATGCGGGCGTTGCGCGCGACGGCGCCTTTTATCTGTTCACGCTGCGGCTGGTCCCCGCCTTCCCTTTCTTCCTCGTCAACCTGTTGATGGGGCTGACGACGATCCGCGCGCTGACATTCTACATCGTCAGCCAGCTCGGGATGTTCGCGGGGACCCTGGTGTTCGTCAACGCCGGCACGCAGCTCGCGAAGATCAATTCGCTGGCGGGCATTGCCTCGCCGGGGCTGATCGCGTCGTTTGTCGCGCTCGGCGTCTTTCCGTGGATCGCGCGGGCGATCGTCGGCTGGGTCAAGGCGCGGCAAGTCTATGCCAAATGGACACGGCCCAAGCGCTATGACCGCAATTTGGTGGTGATCGGCGCGGGCGCGGGCGGGCTGGTCTCGGCCTATATCGCGGCGACCGTGAAGGCGAAGGTCACGATCGTCGAAGCGCACAAAATGGGGGGCGATTGCCTGAACTTCGGCTGCGTGCCGAGCAAGGCGCTGATCCGCAGTGCCAAACTCGCGCACCAAACCCGCCACGCAGGGCATTATGGCCTCGCCGACGCCGAGCCGGCCGTCCCCTTCCCCGCCGTTATGGCGCGGGTGCAGCAGGTGATCCGCGATATCGAGCCGCACGACAGCGTTGAGCGCTATACCGGGCTCGGGGTCGATGTTGTCGAAGGCTATGCGACGATCGTCGATCCATGGACGGTGTCGATCAAGCGCAATGATGGCGGTGAGCAGCGGCTGACGACGCGATCGATCGTGATCGCGGCGGGTGGTTCGCCCTTCGTGCCGCCGCTGCCGGGGCTGGACAGCGTCGATTATGTCACCAGCGACACGATGTGGGACCGGTTCGCCGCGCTCGACACGCTGCCGGGGCGGATCGTCGTGCTCGGTGGCGGGCCGATCGGCTGCGAATTGGCGCAAAGCTTCGCCCGGCTGGGCGCGCACGTCACCCAGGTCGAAATGGCGCCGCGAATCATGGCGCGCGAGGATGCGGACGTCTCGACGCTGATCGAGGCTCGGTTCCGTGGCGAGGGAATGGATGTACGCACCAACACGCGCGCGGTGCGCTGCGAACGGCGCGATGATGGCCAGTTTCTGGTCGTCGAGACGGACGGCGCGGCGGCCGAGATCGGCTTCGATTATCTGATCGTCGCGGTCGGCCGCACCGCACGACTGACCGGCTATGGGCTGGAAGCGCTGGGGATCGAGACGGGCAAGACCGTGATCACCAACGAGTATCTCCAGACGCTCTATCCCAATATCTATGCGGCAGGCGATGTCGCCGGGCCGTATCAGTTCACCCATGTCGCGGCGCATCAGGCGTGGTTTGCCGCCGTCAACGCGCTGTTCGGGCGGTTCCGCAAGTTCAAGGCCGATTACCGCGTGATCCCTTGGGCAACCTTCACCGACCCCGAAGTCGCGCGCGTTGGCTTGAGCGAATCGGAAGCCAAGGAAAAGGGCGTCGCCTATGAAATCGCGACCTATCCGCTGCACGAGCTCGACCGCGCCATCGCCGACGGCGCCACGACGGGCTTCATCAAGGTGCTGACCCCACCGGGCAAGGACAAGATATTGGGCGTGACGATTGTCGGCGAACATGCCGGCGACCTGCTCGCCGAATATGTGCTGGCGATGAAGCACGGGCTGGGGCTGAACAAAATTCTCGGCACGATCCACACCTACCCCACCATGGCCGAGGCCAACAAATATGTCGCGGGCGAATGGAAACGGGCGCATGCCCCGCAAGGCATTTTGCGCTGGCTCGAACGCTATCACCGCTGGATGAGAGGATAAGCGATGCGTCGAATCATGATCGCGTTGTTGCTGATGCTGTTGCCGGTTTCGGCGCAGGCGCAGGGCTTTGAGCACGCCGCCTGGGACGGGCTGTTAAAGCGCAACGTCGTGGCTGTGCGCGGCGGCGTCGCGTCGCAGGTCCGCTATGACGGCATGGCCCGCGACCGGGCCGCGCTGAAGACCTATCTGGCCGGTGCGGGCAAGGTCAGCCGGGCGACGTTCGATGGCTGGTCGAAGCCTGATCAGCTCGCTTTCCTGATCAACGTCTACAATGCGGCGACCGTTGAACTGATCCTGACCGCCTATCCCAATGTCAAATCGATCAAGGATCTGGGGACGCTGTTTCAGGGGCCATGGGCCAAACCGTTCATCAGCCTGTTCGGCGAAACGATCTCGCTCGACGCGATCGAGCATGGGATGATCCGGGGCAGCGGGCGCTACAATGATCCGCGCATCCATTTTGCGGTCAATTGCGCGAGCATCGGCTGTCCGGCGCTGGGGCGTGCGGCGTTTCGCGGCGCGACGCTCGACGCACAGCTCGACGCGGCGGCCAAGGGATTTCTGGGCGATCACACGCGCAACCGCGTTCAGGGCGACGGCGTCGCGGTATCGAGCATTTTCAAATGGTATCGCGGTGATTTCGAAAAGGGCTGGCGCGGTGCCAAGACCCTGCCCGCCTTTTTCGCGCTCTATGCCGACAGCCTCGGCCTCAGCCCCGCTGCTGCCGCCAAGGCGAAGACCGGGCAGCTGAGCGTCAGCTTTCTCGATTATAATTGGCAGCTCAACAAGGCCGGATGACCGTCCCCGCTTTGCCCCATCGGCGCGGCTAGGCGCATGCAGACGCAAACGCATGCGCTGATCGGCGCCTATTTTTTCGGCAAGCGCGATGCGACGCTGATGACGGTTGGCGCCGTTGCCGGGATGGCGCCCGATCTGCCGATGTTCGTCATTGTCGCGGCCTTGCGAACGATGGGCCACAGCGGGCGCGAGATATTCGGGCATGACTATTTTCAGCCCTGGTGGCAGCACATCAATGGGCTCGCGCACAGCCTCATCCTTTGGCCGTTGCTGCTCGTCACTGCGCTGGTGGCGCGGCGGCAATGGCGATCGGCCCGTTGGCCGGCCATCCTGCTGGCCGCAGCCGCTGCGGGACTCGCCCATTGTTGCATCGATTTCCTGTGCCACCGCGAAGATGCCCATATGCAGCTATGGCCGGTTTCGACCTGGAAGTTCATCTCCCCGCTATCCTATTATGATCCCAGACATTTCGGCGTGCCGGTGATGATCTTTGAAGCAATCCTCGGCCTGTTTCTGGCGTGGCGCCTGTTCGGGGCCGCGCGGCGCCGATGGTCGCGAGGTCTGATCGTGCTCGCGTCGTTCCCCTATGTCGCGACGCTGGTGCTGCTTTCGGTCAATGGTGCACGCGCGGAGCCTGCGGCGGGCGCCGATGGCGTGCCGCTGGGCCGGTTTGCGACGGGGGCGTCGGGCTGGTCGGTGATGCGGATTGACCCCAAGGTCGCGCCGACGCGCTACACCCTGACACGCAAGGATGGCGTTGCCGCGATCGAAGCGCACGCCGATCACAGCCAGGCATTGTTCGTCCGCGATGTCGATGTCGCGCTCGACCAGACGCCAATCCTGTGCTGGCGTTGGCGCGTCGCGGGCGTGATCGACCGCGCGGATATCCACAAGAAGAGCGGCGACGATCAGGCCGCGCGCGTGCTGGTCGGGCTGTCGCTGCCGCGATCAACGCTATCGCTCGGCACGCGCATGAAGCTCGCGCTCGGGCGCACCCGGTTCGGCAAGCTGCTGCCCGATGGCGCGCTCAACTATGTGTGGGACAACAAGGCCCCGGTCGGGACGATCCTGCCCAATGCCTTTACCGATCGCGCGCGGATGTTCGTCCTGCAATCGGGCAATGCGCATGCGGGCAAATGGGTCGCCGAGCGCCGCGACCTGATCGCGGACATGCAGAGCCAGTTTGGGACGACGGCGGGCAAGGTGATGCTGATCGCGCTGGCAACTGATACCGATAATACCGGCGGCGTCGCCGATGCGGCCTATGCCGACCTTCACCTGGTGCCGCGGGGAACGCCATGCCGTTTCCAGCCCTAGCCCCGCCGCACCACCTGTTCACCACCAGCCCCAAGAACGCCACAACGAGGACCGTATGACCTTCAGACAACATCACTTCCTGGCCACGGCAATGGCCCTCGCGGCAGCGATACCGGTACCCGCCATGGCCCAGCAGGCGGGGTTGCAGATCACCGTCGTACGTGCCACCGACGGCACCCCGGTCGCACAGGCGCAGGTCACGGTGACCAATCCCGATGTCGGCGTGTCGCGCACGCTGACCACCGACGCCAATGGTCAGGCACGGCTCGACGGGCTGACGACCGGCGGACGCTACCGCATCGCGGTGGCGGCCGGCGACGGCTATGAAGCGCAAGCCGCTGACGGCGTTGTGCTGCGGTCGGATTTCGTGCGCGGCATCACCTTGTCGGTCGGCGCCACCAGCAGCGAGGTCGTCGTCACGGCGCGCCGCGCGGTCACCGGCATCAACACGGTCAATGCCGAAATCTCGTCATCGCTGCCCGCCGAAACGCTGAAAGCTTTGCCGATCGAGGGACGCGATGTCGTGACCGCGCTGGTGCGGTTGCCGAATGTGGTCGCCTCAACCGGCTTTTTCCCCGAAGCACCCGTCGTCTCGATCAACGGCGCAAACGGGCTGTTCACCAATTACCTGATCGACGGGCTCGACAATAACGAGAATTTCCTCGGCGGCCTGAAATTCCCGGTGCCGCTCGGCTTTACCCGCGAAGTGACCGTGCTCGCCAACAGCTATTCGGTGGCATTCGGGCGCACCGCCAACGGCATCGTCAATTACACCACACCGTCGGGCAGCAACGATCTGCATGGCGAAGTCTATACGCTGATCCGGCCGGGCCGCCCGATCGATGCCCCTTCCGCCTTCCCTCGACGCGACCTCACCGGCAATCCGGTTGGCGAAAGCTTCCAGCGCTATCAAGGCGGCGGGTCGATCAGCGGCGCGCTCGTCAAGGACAAGACCTTCTTTTACGCCAATTTCGAATATACGCGCGACATCAATACCAATGTCATCGACGCACCCGTGCTGGGCGCGGTGGGCAACATCACCGGCACCAATGAATTCTACCTCGGCTCGATCCGGATCGACCACCGGCTGACCGATGACTGGACCGTCGCGCTGCGCGGGAACTTCGGCAATGTGTCGGTCGATCGGCCCGGCGGATCGCTCGGCGGCGGCAACGTGACTTTCCCCTCGGCGGGGTCGAACGAGGATCGCAAGTCAACGCTCGTGGCGGCATCGGCAACCTATTCGGGCGATGTGTGGACCTATGAAGGCGCGCTGCAATTCAGCCGCTTTCGCTGGGACTATGGCCGCGCGAAGAATGGCCCCGGCCCGCAAGTCTCGATCCGCGACCAAACCGGGTTGACGGTCGGCGTGGTCGGCCATCCCGGCTTCGTCTTCAACGATCTGGAAGAGACGTGGCAAACGCGCCAAAAGCTACAGCGGCGTTTTGGCACGCACCGGGTGTCGATCGGTGGCGATCTGATCCATTCGGATTTCGGCCTGCTGGGTGGCGGCAATGTCGATGGCAATTTCACCGTCGAGCTGACGCCGGCGCAGATCACCGCGCTGCGGGGCCTCAATCGCGGCACCGCGCTCAGCGCGCGCGACGTGCTCGGGCTGAACCCGCGCGTGATCGACTATTCGGTCGAACTGCGCCCGCAAAGCTTCGGCACCGGGCAGACGCTAGCCGCGCTCTATGTCGAGGATGAGTGGCAAGTCGGCCCGAAGCTGACGGCGACGCTTGGCCTGCGCTGGGATTATGATTCGCTCACGGCGCAAGGCGGTCGTGGCGGCGACACCGACAATATCGCGCCACGCCTTGCGCTCAATTACAAACCCAATGCGCGCTCGGCGATCCGCTTCGGCGCCGGGCTGTTTTATGGCAAAATTCCCTACACCGTGATTTCGGACGCGCTTCAGCGCAACACCACGTCCGCTGCGTTGCAGGGGCAGCTTGCCCAGTTGCAGCAGCGCGGCATCATTCCGGCCGGCGTCGCGCTCGCGCCGTTGACGTTCGACGGCAACCTCACCGTCTCGCCTGCATGCGCTACCGTCAGCGCCTGCCCGTCAGCCAGCGCGGTGCAGGGTTTGCGCACCACCGCGCCGATCAACGAAGCGCGCATCCTCAACCCCAATGGCTATGACAGCCCGTACAGCCTGCAATTCAGCGGCGGTTATCAATATCAGGCGAGCAGCACGCTCTCGATCGCGGTCGATCTGATCTACAACCGGTCGTATAATCTGCTTCGATTGCGCGACTTGAATGCACCCGCGCCATTCACCCCAAATCTGGCCAATCTGACGGCGGCGAACATCGCCACGCTGCGCGCGTTGCCGAACAATGGCGCGCGGATCGCGCTGGCGTCGCAGCTGGGGCTGGTCCGCACGCAGGCCGTTGCCGACGCGACCCGACCGGTCGCTTTGGTGCCCGGCGGCGCGCGGCAGATCACCGTGTCCGAAACCGGCGGCCGGTCAACCTATGCCGCGCTCAACGTCCAGCTCAACAAGCTGCGCGGCGATGACATCTATGCGTTCCGGCTGTCCTACACCTTGTCGCGGCTGACCAACGACACCGACGACCTCAATTTCCGCGCTTCCAATGCGAATAACTTTGCCGCCGATTTCGGTGCGTCGGCAAATGACCGGCGGCATGTGATTTCGGCGGTCGGCTCGCTCTACCCGGTCAAGGGATTGACGCTGACGGCGGCGGGGCTGTTCCAATCGGGCCAGCCGGTCAATTTCATCCCCGATGCGAGCATTTTCGGCACGCAGGACCTGAACGGCGACGGCCAAAGCTTCGGCGAAGCCTTTGTCGGCAATTCGGATCGCTACCCAGGCGTCGGTCGCAATACCGGGCGGCTGCCATGGTCGACGCAGGTCGATATCGGCGCCCGCTATGCGCTCAACCTGCCGGTCGGCGCGATCGAGTTCAGCCTCGATGTGTTCAACCTGTTCAACGCCAACAACCTGTCGGGCTTTGCGAATGCCGCAAGTACGTCCAATCAGGTGCAGTTCGGCGGCGGTGCGCCGTTCGTGCAGCGCAATGGCGGGGCACCGCGCCAGTTCCAGTTCGGGGCGTCGTGGAAATTCTGATGGGATTATCGGGTGCTTGAAGGACTGGCGCATTTTCAGGGGCTGATCGGCATTGCGCTGCTGATGGGGCTCGCCTGGGCGCTGTCGGAGGATCGCGCCGCGCGGCCAAGCTGGCGCTGGATCGCGGGCGCGCTCGCGCTCCAGATCGGTACGGCGCTGGTGGTGGTGCGCGTGCCGCTGATCTGGGCGGCGATCGGCCTGGCCAATAACGCCGTATCGGCGGTCGAGCGGGCGACCAAGGTCGGGTCGAGCTATATGTTCGGCTATCTCGGCGGCGCGCCGCTGCCGTTTGCGCTGGCCGATGGTGCCGCGCCGCCCGTGGTGATTGCCTTCCAGATCCTGCCCCTGGTCATCGTGTTTTCGGCGCTGTCGGCACTGCTGTGGCACTGGCGGGTGCTGAGCGTCATCGTGCAGGGACTGTCCTGGGCGTTGCAGCGAAGCTTGGGCGTTAGCGGTGTCGTCGGGCTGGGCGCGGGGGCGACCGTTTTCCTCGGCGTGGTCGAATCGCCGCTCGTGCTGCGCGGCTATTTCGCGCGGATGACCCGGTCGGAACTGTTCGCGGTGATGACGCTGACGATGGCGACGATTTCGGGCGCGATCCTGATCCTCTATGCGCAGACGCTGGCGAAGTCGGTGCCCAATGCCGTCAGCCACATGATCGCGGCGTCGCTGATTTCCTTGCCCGCCGCACTGTTGATCGCCCGGCTGATGGTGCCGGGCGACGGCAAGACGGCGGAGGACAAGGACGCGCCTATGCTGCGCTACGACAGCAGCATCGACGCGATCATTCGCGGCACGATGGACGGGTTGCAGCTTTTCCTCGCGGTGATCGCGGTGATCATCGTCGTGTTCGCGCTGGTGTCGCTGGTCGATCAGATGCTGAGCGCGCTCCCGCTCGTTCAAGGCGCGCCGATCACGTTGCGGCGCACGCTCGGCTGGCTGTTCGCGCCACTCATGTGGACGCTCGGCATCCCCTGGGATCAGGCGGGCGCGGCCGGCGGGTTAATGGGCACCAAGACGATCCTCAACGAATATGTCGCCTATCTCGATCTGGCCGCGCTGCCGCCGGGGTCGTTCGACCCGCGCAGCAAGCTGATCGTCACCTATTCGCTGTGCGGCGTCGCCAATCTGGCGAGCATCGGCCTGCTGGTGTCGACGATCGGCACCTTGTGTCCGGCGCGGCGGGCGGAAGTGTCTGCGCTCGGGTTCAAATCGTGGATCGCCGGCAATTGTGCGTCGGCGATGACCGGGGCCGTGATTGGCCTCGTGACGTTTAGTTGAGCCGATGTTCGACGCGCGCCTTCGCCCGCTGATCGATCCGCCGCTCAATGCGATGGGGCGAGGTCTGGCGCGGGCCGGGATTACCGCCAACCAAGTGACGCTGGCAGGATTGGCGATCGGGCTTGGCGGTGCGGTCGCGATTGCCGAGCGGCAGTTCTGGCTGGCACTGGCGCTGGTGATCGCCAGCCGGTTGCTCGACGGACTCGACGGCGCGGTTGCGCGCGCGGGAAGCAAGAGCGATTTCGGCGGCTATCTCGACATCGTCTGCGACTTTGCCTTTTACGTCGCGGTGCCAGTGGGGTTCGGCTTTGCCGATCCCGCCAACCTGCCCTTCGCGCTGGTGCTGGTCGCGTGCTTTACCGTGACGGGCATCAGCTTCCTTGCCTTCGCCGTCCTTGCCGCACAGCGCGGGCTTGAGACGACGGCGCACGGCGAGAAGAGCTTCTTCTACAATACCGGCCTCGCCGAAGGCAGCGAGACGATCGCTTTCTTCCTGGCCATGTGCCTGTGGCCAGGCGGCTTTTGGCTGCTTGCCGCGATCTTCGCGGTGCTGTGCGTGTTGACGGTGGTGCAGCGCAGCCTTGCTGCGCGTCATGTGCTGAAGCGCGGGCAATGACGATGCCCCCGGTCCGGGTCGTCCTGTTCGCGCGCTTCCCGATCCCCGGACGCGTCAAGACGCGGCTGCTGCCGGTGCTCGACGCCGACGCGGCAGCCGCGCTGCACGCGCACCTGGTCGAACAGACACTGGCCATGATGCGCGCCAGCGGGTTGCCGTTCGAAGTCCATACCACCGGCGCGAGCCCCGCGCAGTTCGCGCAGTGGCTGGGCAGCGATGTGCCATTCGTCGACCAGGGCGACGGTGATCTCGGCGACCGGATGGGACGGGTGATCCCGCCAGCGATCATCATCGGGGCCGATATCCCCGATCTGCGCGTCGACCATCTGCACGCGGCAGCAGCGGCAGTGGCGGCGGGGCGGATCGCAATTGGGCCGGCCAAGGATGGCGGCTATTATCTCATAGGGCTGCCGCACCGGGCCGAGTTCCTGTTCGATGAAATGCCGTGGGGCACCGACCGGGTGCTGACCGAAACGCTGGCGCGGCTGGGCGAGCAAGCCATCGCGCCGGTGTTGCTGCCTGAACTGGCCGATCTCGATCGGCCCGAGGATCTGGCCCGCTGGCCGCAGCTCACGGCACGGCGATCGCCCTTCGCACTGATCGGGGCGATGCCACTCCCGCCTGCCAAGTTCGGCGATCCCGATCGAACGGCGACGGGCGCGGCGCGTGCGCAGGTCAGCCAGACCGCGCTTCGCACTTTGTGGCTGAACACCGGCACATTGTGCAACCTGACCTGCGCCAATTGCTATATCGCGAGCAGCCCGACCAATGACCGGCTCGCCTATCTGACGCTGGCTGATGCACGCGCCTTCTTTGACGAGATCGCTGCCGCCAAGCTTCCGACCGGCGAAATAGGCTTCACCGGCGGCGAGCCTTTCATGAACCCCGACATTATCGCGATGCTCGAAGACGCGTTGGTGCGCGGCTTCGCGGTGCTCGTGCTCACCAATGCGATGAAGCCGATGCGGCGCCACGAAGCTGCGCTCATGCGGCTGTCCGAAGCGCATGGCGATCGGCTGAAACTGCGGGTCAGTCTCGATCACCCGACCGAAGCCGTGCATGACGCCGAGCGCGGGCGCGGCAGCTGGCAGACGGCGCTCGATGGCCTGCGCTGGTTGGCGAACAACGGGATCGCTGTCGCCGTGGCGGGGCGGCATCCGCCCGACACTACTGATCGCGACCTACGCGACGGCTACCGCGCGCTGTTCGCGCGTGAGGGCATCGCGCTTGACGCCGATGACCCCGCCGCGCTGGTGCTGTTCCCCGAGATGGACGCGACCGCTGATGTCGCCGAGATCACGACAGACTGCTGGACGATCCTGGGGAAGGACCCCGACGATCTGATGTGCGCGACCAGCCGAATGGTGATCCGCCGCAAAGGTGCTGCCGCCCCCCGCGTTGTTGCTTGCACATTGCTGCCCGATGATCCGCAGTTCGATTTGGGCGCGACCCTGGCCGAGGCGTCAGCGTCGGTCGCGCTCAACCACCCCCATTGCGCGCGCTTTTGCGTGCTGGGCGGGGCAAGTTGCGCGGCGGGTTGATCGCCGCGCGGGCGATCATCGCCAGAATGTGATAGCCCGCCAGCACCACCCCGCGCACCGTGCCCGACACTTTCGATATGCCGATCCGCGCGCGATAATCGACCGGGACTTCGATGATCCGCAGGCCGTGCTGAACGGCGCGGATCTGCATTTCGACGGTCCAGCCATAGGTTTGCTCCCGCAACGCGAGCGCGCACAGGGCGTCTGCCCGGATCGCGCGGAAGGGGCCGAGATCGGTGTAGCGAAAGCCCCAGAGACGCGCGATCAGCCAGCAGGCGAGCGCGTTGCCGAAAACCTGTTGCGGGGTCAGCGCGCGGGCGGTGCGGGTGCCCCGGGTGCGCGATCCGATGACCATATCGGCCATCCCGGCGATGATCGGATCGATCAGGCGCGGCATCTGCTCGGGATAATCGCTGTGGTCGCCGTCGAGGAAGACGATGATGTCGGCGCCGAGCCGCTCGGCCTCGGCAATCGCGGCCAGGCAGGCGCGACCATAGCCCGCTTTCGGCACGTCCACCGTCCGCGCGCCATGCGCCTGCGCCACCGCTGCGCTGCCATCGGTCGAGCCATTATCGGCGACGATGACATGGTCGACGCGGTGGGGAATCGCGCCCAGCACATGCGGCAGCGCCTGCGCTTCGTTGCGCGCCGGGATGATGACGGCGATCACAGGCGCGGTCATGCGTAAGGTCCTGTGGGGCGCCGCCACAGACGTTCAGCGACGAGCGCGAGCCACACGGGTCCGGCCGAAAGCAACGGCGCGATCCACGTCCAGTCGGCGGGATTGGCGCGTATCTGAAACCAGAAATCGAGATAGTAACCCGGTGCGCTGGCCAGCAGCACCAGCAAAGGCAGCCGTGGCTGCACCACCGCGAACGGCAGCAACCATAGCGCATACCAAGGATAGCCGGTCGGGCCGAGCAGGATCAGCAGCAGGATCGCGGTGCTCGCGGCACGAATCCGGTCGAGCGGCGCGGCGTGGTCGCGGCTCCAGGCCCAGGCGACCCAGCCCATCACAATCCCGGCGACCAGCAGCCGCGCCAGCGCCGCCGCATCGCTTGCCACCAGACCAAAAGCCGCGACCAGCCCGGGGAAGACCAACGCATTGCGCTGCCAGTCGGCGGCATAGCGGCTGAGCCCGGAATTAGCCGATGCCGCAACAAGCTGTGGCAACAACAGCAGCAGCGCCAGCAGTCCAATCATGACCCCCGTCACGATTGCTGCCCGGCTGCGGCGCAGCAAGTTCGGCACGATCAGCAACGGCCAGAATTTGACCGCCGCCGCGCCCGCCATGCATAACGCCATCAACCGGGTTCGCCCGGCAATCACCATCCACAGGGCACCGCCAAAAAACGGCAGCAGCAGCGCGTCCATATGCGCGCTATTGGCGAACTCCTTGAGCGCGAGCGGATGCCACCAATAAAGCGACGACCAGATCAGCGGCAGTCGCCCTGCCCGCAATGCCCCAAGTAACAGCACGAAGGTCAGCATCTCGGCAGTGAGGATGACGATTTTCCAGCCGGTAAGCTGCCACGGCGTCAGCAAATGACCAGCGGCAAAGCCCAGTTGCGCCAGCGGCGGATAGATGGTCGCAATATGCGGATTATTGACCCGCAGCAACGTCTCGCGCCCGGCGCGCGCGAGCGTTTCATAGCCCTTGGGCGGCGGCGTTGGCGCAAGCCCCACGGTTGCCAGCAGCCGGTCAATCCCCGGCGCCGTGACAAAGCGCGCCGGCGGATAAGGGAACGGATTCTTGCCCGCCGCGGTGACGGCGCCGTCCCATTGATAGCGGTAGAAATCATCCTCGAGGATCGGTGTGCTCGGGATCAGCATGATGCGGGCGATTAGTCCAACCGCGAAGACCAGCCACAGCGCCCTGCCCGAAAGCATACGTCGGTCGCGGCCACTCGTCAGGCGCAGCGCCCAGCCCAGAAACGCAATCGATACGATCGCCATCCCGATCGCGAACAGCGCGATCGGTCGGTCACCAAGCCTGATTTCCCAGACGAAGCGCGGCGCCATCACCGCCAGAAACAGCGCGGTCGCGATCGGGATCAACGCTCCGGCGATCAAAATGCCCGGAAGACTAGCCGGACCAACCCTCGCGTCGCGATGGATCACCCGCGATCAGGACCCAGCGGCGCTACCACCGCCCCCGCCCCCACTAAAGCCGCCGTTCGGTACCCGATCCGCAAAGCTCCGATCGGCAAACACGTTGAGGTTGAGCCGCGGATCGGCGGAAAGCCGCTTGGCGATGATCAATCGCTCACCCAGCTTGGGCGCCGCGAGGCCGCGGATATGCGCGAGCAGCGCGGTGTCGTCACCGCCCAGCCGGTCGCGGTGGCTGATCAAAAACTGCGGTACCTTCGCGGTATCGGCGTCGGCCTTGACCGCGCCCGACCGGTTGATGAAGGCGCGCGCGGCAGCGTCAAGCGACGCATTCACGGTCGCACCGCGATACGCCTTGCGCGGGAAAGCGGGTGATTCGCGGACCGGCAACACCAGTCCATAGACGACATTGGGATTGGCCGCCGCGCGCTTCAGGACAATGGCGTCGATATCGGCAATCGACAGATCGACCCCGGCAACCCGGACGCCTTTGGTCGTGAAAAACGTGCTGCCGGGCGCAAGCAGCGTATCGGGCTTTGCCGCCGGAAAGGCTTGGGCTGCCGACCGCAACACGAGGAGCGCGCGCAGGTTCAGCCAATAAGCGAGTTGTTCGTCGGCGTTGAGCGTCGTCGGGTCGACTGTGGCAAACCCCGAAACGAGCTGCGTCAGGATGCGCTCGCCATCGCCCTTGATCGCATCGTACCGCACTTCCGTCGTGCTGCCACTCGAAATGACCAATGAGTCGAGCGCGGAATCGATCACCTTATACTCGATTGTCTGATTGCTCTGCGGGTTCGACGTCTCAAACCGGGCGAGCCGTGCCTGGTCGGCAACGACCTCTGCAAAGCTTGTGGTCGCCAGCGCCCCAAGCGCTAGCAACGTGGTCACTCCAAGTGCGGCAATACGACGGCGAAAGCGCGTAGGCGTGTTCACAAGACGATCTCCAGAGAGCAATTAGTGTCTGTCGAGTGATACGCCGATGATGCACCGAAGGTTACACCGATCCCGGGGTTCAACCCTTTTTCAAGTCAGCGAGGAACGCCCGGATACGCTTGGCGTTGACCCCGATGTCGCTCTCGCCGACCCGGCTGATTGAGCGCATGTCGACGATGGCACCGCCCGCCGGCGATAGATCGGGGCGGATGCGCACGATCACATCGTCCTTGAACCGAAAGAACAGCGACGTGTCGGTCGCTTCGATCGTGCCGGTTGCCGCATCCAGCTTGGCAATTACCCAGCCGCGCGACTGCACCAGCCGCGTCGCCCGGTCCATCGCTTTGGCTGTATCGAGCGGCAGGTGAAGGGTCGTGATATCGCCATAAGCCTTGCGGTGAATTGCCTGCCACCGTGCCGCCGGGGGCATCGCGGCAAGCGCGGCGTCACCGCCCGAGGGGATATTGGCGAGGTTATCCGCGCGCACCGGCAGCGTGGTAAACTGCGGCACATCGGCAAGATCGGTGGCGACATCATGAATCGGCGGCACGCTGATCGCGGTTGAAAGCTGTGCGATGAAGTAACCGCCGAACACCAGCGCAATCGCCAGCGCGATCAGCGGCATGCGGCTGATCGGCCCGTCCCTGCGGCGTCCCAGCACCAACGCGACGATCGCGATCAGACCACCGACAGCGCTCGCCAGAAAACCAAGCACCAGCAGCAACAGCCCGATCTTGAAGCTGAAACTGCCAGAACCGCTGCCGGTCGCGGCAATGATTGCCGTCAGCAAGCCGCCGCCACTCAGGGTCAGCGCCAGCCGGGCCAGACCGGAGGCGCCTTTGGTGCGCGTGTTCGGCGATAGTGGTTCATTCATGGTCTGCCCCTTCAATGACGTCTCGTCTTAACGGTTGAAGCAGCAATTGGTCGACCCGTTGATCGCGACCTTCGCGAAATTCTGAAAGCCCGATCGTCATGCCCTGATGGCCCGCTGCCGGTTGCGCGCGATAGGTGCCGAACAGCCGATCCCACCACGGCAGGTTGAACCCGTAATTGCTATTGGTTTCACGGGCATCGATCGAATGATGGACCCGGTGCATGTCGGGCGTCACCAGGAAGCGCCGCACCACTGCGTCGACCGGCAGCGGCAAGGCAATGTTCGCATGGTTGAACATCGCGGTCGCATTCAGCAAGACTTCGAAGATCAGCACCGCCAGCGGCGACGCGCCGATCACCCCGACGGCGACGAGTTTGACGAGCAGCGACAGCATGATTTCGACCGGGTGAAAGCGCAACGCGGTTGTCACGTCGATATCGGGATCGCTGTGGTGCGTCCGGTGGATCCGCCACAAATATGGCTGGGCGTGGAAAGCGACATGCTGACCATAGATCACCAGATCAAGCAGCATCACTGCGGCGGCAACTTCCACCCAGTCCGGCAGCGCGACCTGGTTCAAAAGCCCCCAGCCCTGCGCCTCGGCCGTGGCCGCCACACCAATCGCTGCAAAGGGAATGATCAACCGCGCCGCCACGGTAGCGATGCCGACCAACGCGACGTTGTTTGGCCAGCGCTGCCAGCGTCGCAACACCCGCGTCCGGCGGGGCAGCGCCCATTCGAGCGCCGCCATCAAAGCAAGCACGGCACCAAAGCAAACAAGCCGGATCGCAGCATCAAAACCGCCCGGCGCGATCACGACGGGCCAGGATGACGCGGGGAATGCGGCGCAGCTATCACGCACTTGATCATAAGGAGTCGGCGTCGCAGCGGCAAGCTCTGCGCTAACCGGTGAGGGTCGGTTGGCATCCGCCGACGTTGCCCACCGCCCCCGCCAAGGGCATATGGCGACCGAATTTGAGCGAGCTGCGGCTTCGAAATCGGCAGCAGGTCATTCGGCCTGTAGCGGGTAAACCGCAACGGCTGATGCGTCCGGCGACGGACCAACTGATATTGCTTTTAAATACCCGGCCGTTACGCTCCGCGACGCAGCAAATGAACAATCGCGAGCCATTGTGACCCTCGATCTGTCGGCCATTGAAAGCCTGGCGCCCGACCAGTCGTCGCTGAAGGCGGCGGCAGGGCTTACCAAGGCTGGCAAATGGTCGGGCACGGGAACGAGCACCGATGGTACGCTGCTCTGGGGTGCCTGTGCTGGTTCGGGAGCCAATCCGTACCGCGTGATGGCTGATCTCAGCGATCTCGGCAGCAAATGCACCTGCCCATCGCGCAAGTTCCCGTGCAAGCATGTCCTGGCAATGCTGTGGATGCATGTTGACGGCACGATGGTGTTCGGTGCTTCGGAGACGCCCGATTGGGTCAGCGAATGGCTTGGCCGACGCCGAAAAGGGACGTCAGCAGCACCGGGCGCTGCGGCCCCGGTCGCAACGAAAGATATGCGCGCGGCCCTGGCGGTCGACCCAGAGCAGCCTGACGACCCGAAGGCAGTAGCCCGCCGCCAGTCTGCGACCGACAAGCGCGCCCGCGAAACGCGCGCCGCCATTGTCGATGCGCTGGATGCGCTCGATCAATGGATCGGTGATCAGCTTCGCCTTGGTCTTTTCGGGTTTCTCGATGACGCGACCGCGCGGTGCCGCCGGATTGCCGCGCGCATGGTCGATGGCAAGGCGCAGACGCTGGGCGGGCGGATCGACGAACTGCCATCGCGCGTCCTGGCACTGCCCGCGGGAGACCGGGTGCGTGGTGCTGTCGCCGAACTGGCCAAGCTGGTCTTGCTGTCGCGCGCCTGGCGTGCGGCGCCGGACGATCCTGAAATCGCGCGCGCCGTCGCCACAGCCGAAACCCGCGAGCAGGTGCTCGAAAATGCAGCCACATTGCGGGTCACAGCATTTTGGGAAGTCGTCGGCGAACGCATCGAAACCCGGCGCGATGGCCTGGTCTCGCTGACGACTTGGCTGCTCAACCTCACGGACGAGGGACCGCGCTTTGCGATGCTGGTCGATTATTTTCCGGCGAGTGCGGGCAAACGCGGTTCGGCGTTCACGACAGGCGAGCAGTTCGAAGGCGAGCTCGCCTTTTACGCGGGGCAACGACCCTTGCGGGCACTGCTCGCTCGCCGGTGCGATCGGCTGGCGACAGAAGCGCGGAAGCCTTGGTGCGCCACGACCGACGCGGTCACCGACGCCATTTCGGCGGGGTTGCAGCGCGAACCGTGGCTTTCGGATTTGCCGGTCGTTCTCCCGTCGGGACGGATTGCGGTCGACGATGGCGCGCAAGGATGGTGGCGCGCGGCGGCGAGCGACCTTGCGTTTCCGGTCACCGACTTGCCCGAAGGCCTGATCCGCGCCACCGATCTGGAGCACGCGGCCGCCATCTGGTCAAACGGCAGCCTGCGCCTGCTGGCGGCGCAGACCAGGTGGGGCCCGGTCCACTGTGTCGGCTGAAGCGATCTTCGACTCGCTGGGTCCCGTGCTGACGCGCTGGACGATCGGCGGCAGTGCGGTCGCCGATGCGCCGATGGCGTGGAAGGAGGCCCTCAGCGGCGACGAGGCCGAATTGCGATTGCTGGCCGTGGCTGGCCAGTTCCTTGGCGTTTTTGCCCTGCCTGCACCGCCGGGCACCCTGCACACGCTCCCTGATTTGCCGGTGCTGGCGATGCCGCCAGTGCCCGATCAACTGCGCGCGATTACGCGCCGCTGCCTGAAGGCGTTGCAGCCAGGCGGCAACCAAAGTGCGTTCATGCACCTGCTCGCCGCACGCGGCCACACGATGCATCCCGCCGACTGGATTCCAGGGCGAAGCGACGACGATCTGCCCGCTGTCTATGCGCCGTTGCAGGACTGGGTCGCCGGATCGTCGGCGCGCACCAATGCCGATGCAGTCCTGTCCGAAGCGACTTGGTCGGACTTCGCGCCTGCGGCTCGGGGCATTGCCTTTGCGGCGCTGCGCCGCACCGATCCTGATTCGGCACGGGCGTTGCTGGTAATCAAAGCGGCAAGCGAAGGTGCCGATGTCCGGCTGCGGCTGATCGCGATGCTGGCGACGGGCCTGTCCGCTGCCGACATCCCCTATCTTGAAGGCCTCGCCAGTGATCGCGCGCCGAAGATCAAGGCGTGCGCCGCAAGGCTGCTCGCGCGGCTCGGTCACGGCGTGAGCGACACCGCCGAAGCCAGCGAGCTGGTGGGATTTTTCAGGGTCGAGGCGAAGGGACTGCTGCGGCGCACGCGGGTCGTTTTACCCAACCCGATCAAGACTCCCGCGCAACGCACGCGACGGCAGGAATTGTTCAATCGCGTCGATTACGCCTCGTTCGCAAGGAGGCTGGGCACCGACGACCTGGTCGCAGCATGGCCGTTTGGCGACGATCCGCAAGTCGATGCGGAACTTCAGGCGATGGCGGTGCAGTCGGCCAGCGACGCCGTTATCGCAGAGATGCTTGCGCGACTGACCAGTGGTTCGACGCTTGATCTTATGGCACTGCAACGCCTGCGCGATCGCCTTGACGCGGACCAGCGGATGAGCGTCGCCAAGCTGATCCTTCGATCGAACCACGCCCTGTTCAGTCACGCGCGCCTGTTCATTGATGCCGGGGCCGACATCAACGGGCTGATCGAGACCCATGCGGGGTCCGCGCTTGTCGCGGCGTTCGTCGCAGGATCGGACATCACGGCCGAGACTCACGCGCTCGGCCTGATCGCTTCCCAAGCCGCCGCTCAGGCCGCGCTCGACCGACTGACGCGCGCAGGCCTTAATCCGGCCGATCCCGGCCTCGATCTTCTTCGGCTGAATGCCAGCCTCAACCCGACAGGAGCCACCGCATGAGCGACAAGCTAAGGCAGTCAGCCGAGGAAAACTACGCGAGCGAACTGGCCGCGCTCTCCAAGGACGATGCCGGCAATCGCCCCGCCGGATGGGTGCTCACGCCCCGCGCCGTCGTCACCTATCTGATGGGCGGCAAAGCCGGAGACGGCAGCGCAATCTCGGCCAAATATGTCGGCGACGGGCGGTTGATGGAAACAGCCGTGTCGACGCTGGCCACCGACCGGGCGCTGTTATTGCTCGGCGTACCCGGCACCGCCAAATCCTGGGTGTCCGAGCATCTCGCAGCGGCAATCACCGGTAATTCCTCGCTCGTTATCCAGTGCACTGCCGGGACCGACGAGAACCAGATTCGCTACGGCTGGAACTACGCCCAGCTGCTCGCGCATGGACCCAGCCGCGAGGCGCTGGTCGCCACGCCGCTGCTGCGCGCGATGGAGGGCGGGAAACTGTGCAGGTTCGAAGAACTGACCCGCATGGGCAGCGACGTGCAGGATACGCTGATCACGGTGCTTTCCGAAAAAATGATGCCGATCCCCGAGCTCAACACTTCGGTCTATGCCAAACGCGGCTTCAACATCATCGCGACCGCCAACAACCGCGACAAGGGCGTCAACGAACTGTCGTCGGCACTCAAGCGACGCTTCAACGTTGTGGTCCTGCCACTGCCGACAAGCGCGCGCGAGGAAGTCGCCATCGTCACCAAGCGGGTCGGCGAAATGGCGCTGAGCCTCGACTTGCCGGCACCCAAGAACGTCGCCGAAGAAATCGCCCGTGTGGTTGCCATCTTCCGCGAATTGCGCTCGGGCCAGACCGAAGACGGGAAGGTGGCGCTGAAGACGCCATCGGGCGGGCTATCCTCCGCCGAAGCGATTGCGGTGATGGTCGGCGGAATCAGCCAGGCGACATTCTTCAACGATGGCCGCCTCACGCCCGCGACACTGGCCAGCAACATGATCGGTGCGGTGGTCAAGGACCCGGTGCAGGACCGGATCGTGCTCGGCGAATATCTTGAAACCGTGCTCAAGAAACGGCGCGGGTTCGAGGATTATTACGCTGCGCTGACCGATCAGCTTTAGGAAGCGCGCGTGGCGGCTGACGTCTCCTATTTCGGCATTCGCCATCATGGCCCCGGCTCGGCGCGGCGGTTGGTCGAGGCGCTGGATGCGCTCCAGCCGCGCTGTGTGCTGATCGAAGGGCCGGTCGATGCGTCCGATCTGCTGCCGATGCTGGCGGCGCCCGACATGGTGCTGCCGGTTGCCTTGCTGACCTATGCAGAAGACGCGCCCGCGACGGCGTCATTCTTTCCCTTCGCAGAGTATTCGCCCGAATATCAGGCAGTGATCTGGGCCGTGCGGCATGGGATCGCGGCGCGCCTCATCGATCTGCCCGCCGCTGACCGGCTATCGCCCGAAGAAGAGAGTTCGCTCAGCGACGCCCATGCAGCGGTCGACGACCCGATCGCGCACGACCCGATCGGTGCGCTCGCGCAAGCAGCGGGCTATGACGACGGCGAGTCTTGGTGGCGGGACGTGATCGAGGAGAATTCGTCGACTGAGCCCGTCTTTGCCGCTGTTACCGACGCCATGACGGCGCTGCGTGCCGAAACGAAGCGGCTGTCGCCTTACGAGGCCGCGCGCGAAGCACATATGCGGCTCGAAATCGCCAAGGCGGCTAAGGATAGCATAGGCCCGGTCGCGGTCGTGTGCGGCGCGTGGCATGTCCCTGCCCTCGTCGCGAAACACAGTGCGACCGCCGACCGCGAGCTTCTTAAGGGACGCAACAAAACCCGCATCAAGGCGACTTGGGCACCGTGGACGACACCGCGTTTGGCCCGTGACAGTGGCTATGGCGCCGGCGTGGTGGCGCCGGGCTGGTGCCAGCATGTGTGGGACACGCACGGCACGGCGGTGGGGGAAACGGTCTGGCTGGCGCAGATCGCGCGGCTGATGCGCGACAAGGGACACTCTGTGTCGACCGCCTCGGTCATCGAGACGCAAAGGCTTGGCACGGCGCTGGCCGCTTTGCGCGAACGACCGGCGGCGGGTTTTGAGGAGCTGCGTGATGCAGCGATCGCCTGCATGTGCTTTGGCGAACGGGCGCTTTGGAACGAGATTGCTGCAGATCTGCTGATTGGATCGGGCGTCGGCGCGATCCCGGCGGCGACGCCACTCGCACCGCTGCTGGAGGATTTACAGCGCCAGCAAAAAGCAACTCGCCTGAAACCCGAATCCCTCGAACGCGAACTCGCCGTCGATCTGCGCAGTGACAGCGGCCTTGCCCGCTCCACCTTGCTCCACCGCTTGGCTGCGCTCGATGTTCCCTGGGGACGCTCGACCGATGTCGGGCGCAGCCGCGGCACATTCCGGGAAAACTGGCTGCTGTGCTGGGAGCCCGAGTTCGCCGTGCGGCTGGTCGAGCATCTGGTATACGGCTCGACCATCGCGGAAGCCGCTTCGGGCCGGATCATGGAGGCGATGCGCGCCGAGCCCGATCTTGGCACGCTTGCTGGGCTGGTGCGCAGCGCCATGGTGGCCGATCTGCCGGTCGCGATCGACTTCGGCATCGACGCGCTCGAACAAAAGGCCGCGCTGACCAGCGAGGCGCAGGCGTTGTTGCGCGCCCTGCCGCCGATGGCCGATGTGGTGCGCTATGGTGAAGCGCGGGCCGGAGCCGCTCAGCATCTTGCGGCGTTGATGCCGCGTATCATCGTTCAGGCCGCGCTCGCGCTCCCCTATGCCGTCCGTGCCCTCGATGCCGAGGCAACCGCCGCCGTCCGAGGCGACATTCTGGGCGCGAACGGTGCCATTCAGCTTGCCGCGCTGGACACGGATACGACTGAGGCCTGGCATCAGGCCTTGCGCCACGTGCTCGACCACCCGCAAACGACACGTGTCATTGCCGGTGTTGCGGCGCGGCTCCTTTATGCCGCCGATCTGCTGACGGCCGACGAGGCCGCCCATCTGCTTGTCCGCATGTTGTCGCCGGGAACGCCTGTCGCCGATGCAGCCGGGTTCTTTGATGGATTTTTCGAGGGTGCCGGACAACGGCTGATCCATGACGGCCCGCTGCGCGCGGCGGTCGATGGCTGGCTGATGACACTTGATGACGCCGATTTCACCAGCAACCTTCCGCTCTTCCGGCGGGTCTTTTCGGCACTCGACAAGGCCGAGCGGCGGCGCATGATGGATGCGCTGTTCGGTCGGACGAAATCAGGTGCCGACGGATATCGTCTGTTGCCGGGGGCTGATGCGCTGTGGCCGGCACATTTCGACCGGGTGATGGCGCTAATGACGACGAGGGCAACGCGATGACCGATGATCCCGAACGGACCCGCCGCTGGACGCTGGCGCTCGGCGTGGATGACGAGGCGGCAGCGCTTTCCGAGCCTGACCGACGGATGGCAGCCGCGCTCGCCGCGCTTTACGACGACGATGAAAAGAAGGGCAAAGGCAGCCTTGGCGGCTCCGCGCCGCGCGTCGCCAAATGGCTGGGCGATATCCGCGAATTCTTCCCGGCACCCGTCGTGCAAGTGATCCAGAAAGACGCCTTCGAGCGCAAGGGCCTGCGCCAGATGCTGCTCGAACCCGAATTGCTGGCGACCATCGAAGCCGACGTAAACCTCGTCGCCGATCTGGTCAGCATGCGCAGCGTCATGCCCGAAAAGACCAAGGAGACCGCGCGGATCGTCATCAGGAAAGTTGTTGCCGAATTGATGGAACGCCTCGAACGCCGCACGGCCGAGGCGATCCGCGGCGCGCTCGACCGCTCGCGCCGGACCAACCGACCGCGCTTTGCCGATATCGATTGGCCGCGCACGATTCTTGCCAATCTGCGCCACTATCAGGCCGAACATCGCACGATCGTGCCCGAAACGCTGATCGGCTTTATGCGCCAGCAGCGCCGTATCGCCGACCTCGACGAGGTTGTGTTGTGCGTCGATCAATCGGGATCGATGGCGACATCGGCCGTCTACGCCTCGATCTTTGCGGCTGTCATGGCCTCGCTGCCAGTGGTTTCGACGAGGCTCGTCTGCTTCGACACGGCAATCGTCGATCTGACCGAAGACCTTGCCGATCCCGTCGATGTCCTATTCGGCATCCAGCTCGGCGGCGGCACCGACATCAATCGCGCCATCGCCTATTGCGCGGACAAGATCGAACGGCCTTCGAAAACACATCTCATCCTGATTTCCGACATGTATGAAGGCGGCGACGCCAATGATCTGGTCGCGCGCATCGCGCGGCTGGTGGCCATCGGCGTGAATGTGATTGTCCTGCTGGCGCTGACTGATACGGGCCGCCCCGCTTATGATCCCGCGCTCTCCGGTCGCGTCGCCGCGCTCGGCGTCCCCGTTTTTGCCTGTACGCCCGATCAGTTTCCGGATTTGATGGCAACTGCCTTGCGCCGCGATGATGTCCACCGCTGGGCGGCGGATTGCGACATCAAGCTGATCCGTTCCGACGCAGGTTGACGGTGTCGTGCACCTTCAACACCAGCGCGCCAAACAGGCCATTGGCCCAGGCGAACCAGGGGCGGGAGAATGTGCTGGGGTCATCCTTGTCAAAGGCTTCGTGCATGAAGCCGGTGCCCCCGTCGCTAGCGACCAGATGGCGGAGCGTCGCTTCGATCTCGCCCGCGTCGGTGCTGGTCAGGCCGCGCATGATGATAGCGAGCGGCCAGACATGGCCGGGAACAGTGTGCAGACTGCCTATGCCATCGGCATATTTGCCGCTGAAATACCAGGGGTTGTCGGCGCTGAGCAGCATTGCACGGGTGTTGCGGTACACCCTGTCGCTCGCCCGGCAATAGCCGAGATAGGGTGCTGAAATAAGGCTGGGGGCATTGGCGTCGTCCATCAGCAATTGGCTGCCATAGCCATCGACCTCGAACGCATAAACCTGGCCATGACGGGGATGATCGACGATCGCATGCGCCTTGATCGCGGCATCGACTTCGGTCGAAAAAGCTTCGGCCTCGGCCGCGAAGACTGTGTCCTTGATGATCACGCGGTACATCTCGGCGAGCTGTCGTAACGATACCACGGCCATCATGTTGGACGGGATCAGGAACGGAAACACGCAGGCGTCGTCGGAGGGGCGGAAAAGCGAGGCGATCAGGCCAACCGGTCGAGTCGGCGCGCCATAGCCGTTGTTGGGTGCGGTGTCCTGCGCGCGGTCGGTGACCCGCTGGAAATGATAGGGGCCTGGGCCGTCCTTGCGCTGCATCACCCGCAGCGTGGCGACGATCAGCCGGGTCGCGCGCTGCCAGTCAGCGTCGAAGCATGACGTGTCGCCGGTCGCCTTCCAGAAACCATGCGCAAGCCGGATCGTGTAGCACAACGAATCCACCTCGAACTTGCGCTCATGCAGCTCGGGCTTCATCTCGGTCTTGTCGCTTGCCCAGGGTGATCCGGTGGGGCCACGGTTGAAGGCGTTCGCGTAAGGATCGATCAGCACGCACTTGGTCTGGCGATTGATCACACCCGCGATCAGTTGGCGGAGCGGCGCATCCTCGGCAGCGAAACGGAGATAGGGCTCGACCTGCGCGGCACTGTCGCGCAGCCACATCGCATCAATGTCGCCGGTGATGACGAACGTGTCCGGTCGCCCGTCGATCATGTCGGGGAAGACGGTCGTGTCGAGCGTGTTGGGGTAGCAATTGTCGAACAGCGTCGCGAGCTTGCTCGGCTTGCCGGGCTGGTCGAGCTTGGCGTGGATCCGATCGATCGCTGCATCGACGGCACGGCTGCGGAACCGGCGCGTGTCGGGCGCGGGGCGGCCGTTGGCCAAGGGATTTGGCGGCGGCCAGTCGGCAGCGGCGGCGGGCTTAGGCATGGCGACCGATCCTGCAAGGGCAACCGCAGCGCCAATCCCCAATATCGCGCGGCGCGAGGGATCAGCCTGCTGCATGTCGACAGTATCTAGCATCTTTGTTTCTTTCTGAAAGGCATAGCAACAGTCACAATACCGCCTCCAGCACCAAAGCGGCGGCCTGATAGTCACCGGACATCGGAATATTGGCGCCTTGTGTCATCCACATCGCGCCGCTCGCTTCGGCGGGCACACCGGCGGGCAGCGGATCGCCGCCGATCATCCGTGCGCGATAGATTTTCGCCGGGTCGAGCCCGCGCAACATCATTGGCGCATCGACTTTGGTCTGATGACTGAAGCTGAAGAGGACGGCTTGTTGCCCATCCGCCGACACCGAGAGCGTGACGCTGCGCCCCGAGCCGCGCGTTGGCGAGATCAGGCGGTACAGATCGCCCTGTTGCACCGTCGCGCGGATCATTTTGTAGTCGGCCACCATCGGCTGCGCCATCGCGGTTTCCGCCGCTGTCCAGCGATCTACCCGGTCGCCGATGCCCAGCCCGCCCTGCATGGCCGACAGGAAGCGATAACGCAGTGACGTCGCCCGGTTGCTCGTCCAGCTCGGCGATCCCGTCACCCACGCCATCATCGCGGCCGGCGCATAGCCCTGGCTAAAGCCGTCGTGAATTGCCAGCCGGTCGAACGGATCGGTGTTGTCGGACACCCACATCTGGTCGGTGAGCGCCATGATGCCCAGATCGACCCGCCCGCCTCCGCTTGCGCAGGATTCAAATTCGACATTGGGGTGCCGCCGCCGCAATTCGGCGAAAATCCAGTAGAGGTTGCGGACATAATCGACATACAGCCGCTGCTGATCGCCTGCGGCAAGGCCGGGCCAGCCCGGCTCCGACAGATTGCGGTTGTGGTCCCATTTGATGAAGTCGATCCGGTTGTCGCGCAGCAGCCGGTCCATCGTCGCCAGCACATGGTCGCGCACATCGGGCCGCGCGAGGTTGAGCACGAGCTGGTTGCGCGTCTGCGACTGCGGTCGACCGGGGAAGTGCACCACCCAATCGGGATGCGCGCGGTACAGATCGCTGTCGGGATTGACCATTTCGGGTTCGACCCACAGCCCGAATTCCATGCCCAGCCGGTGGACATGCGCGATCACCTTGCCGAGCCCGTTCGGGAATTTGCCCGCATTGACCGTCCAGTCGCCCAGGCCCGCGCGGTCATCCTTACGATTACCGAACCAGCCATCGTCGATCACGAAACGCTCGACGCCCAGCGCGGCTGCCTTGTCGGCCAACGCGATCTGCCCGGCTTCGTTTACGTCGAACAGCGTGGCTTCCCAGCTATTGTAGAGGATCTTGCGCAACGGCAGCTTGCCGCCCCGGCGCGGCAGGAGCTGCGCGCGTTGAAAGCGGTGCATCCTGCGCGACGCATCGCCAAAGCCGGCCGGCGCGAACCCGCCATAAAAAATCGGCGACGAAAGCTGCTCGCCGGGGCGCAAGCTATAGGCGAAGTCGTAAGGGTTATAGCCGCCGGTGACGCGGACCAGTCCGTTGTCGTCCTGTTCGGTGACGATGCGCCAGCTCCCGCTCCAGCCCAGCGCGCCAAACCACACCGCGCCATGTTCCTCATCAGCAGCGGCATCGCTCGTCAGCGCGAGCCAGGGGTTGGACTGGTGTCCGGTATTGCCATTACGACTTTCCAGCACCGTTGCCGCGCCATCGACCGGGCGGCTGCGCACGCTGAATTCGCCCGTCCAGCGCCCGGTCAGATAGCGCATGCGATAGCCATCGGCCTTGGGCAGCGTGTAGCTTGCAGCCATCATCTGGTCGATCCGGACCGGCGCGCCGGTCCGGTTGATCACCGTCGCGGAGCGCGCGAGAATGCCGGTCGCCTCATCGATCGCATAATGCAGCTCGACCGCAACGGCTTCGTTGATATCGGCCAGCCGCACCGTCAGGCGGTCGTCGGCAATCTCATGCGACACATAGCGCAACACCAAATCGCGGTTGCCATTGGCAAAAGCGAGCTTGAGGCCTGGTTCGCGGTCGAGCCCCCCGCCCTGCCCGGGATATTCCTGCGCAGCCTGGCTCGACGCGACATCGCCCGCTGGCGGATCGGCGGCGGCAGCGGGAAAGGGCATCGCATCATCGCGACGCACGCCCCAGTATAGCGGACGCAGCTTGCCATCGGCGCCGATGCGAAAGGCATAGCTGGTATCGCGCGAATCGAGCCGGAAGATCCGGGTCCGGGAATCATAGCGGATCGCGCTGTTCGCCATGGAGGGCGCCAGCACGATCAGCAGCATCGCCGCCAGCCAGACCCCCTGCCGTCCCAACGCGCCCATCCGCTTCCTCGCTCCCGTCCCGCCGGCCATTATCGCATGCCGTGCGCCCCTGGGCATTACGGGTCTGCTGCCTGTATTGCCCCGGAAATTTGCAGCGCGTCAGCGGCGCCGTAACGGTGCAATACCAAGCTCAACGCATTTTGTGAACGCTCACTTTTTTGATTGTGAACCTTCACAAATTGCGCCAAGAAAGCCATAAGCGAGTCGCAGGAATTCGCATTAAATTGTCTTCAAAAAAAGAGGGGGAGTGCATGAAAAAGCCTGTTCATTGGCTGCTGGTCGGCACCGCAACAACGTTGTTTTGTGCACCTGCCATGGCGCAGACCAAGCCGGCGGACCCCGCCCCCACCGATCAGAGCCAGCCCGCTACGCCGCCCGCACAGCCTGCTGAGGCCGCCCCGGACGATGACCAATCGGCCGACGTTGTCGTCACCGCTGATCGCCGCGAGCAATCGCTCCAAAATTATGCCGGGACGGCGGCTGTGCTTTCACCCGACGCGCTGCTGAGGGTCGGCATCGCCAACATCGAAAATCTGAACGACGTCCTGCCGGGGTTGCGCGTGCAGAACTTCGGCGGTGCGATCAACGTCGCGCTCCGCGGCATCGGCACCAACCAGAATACCGAGCTGGGTGATCCCAACGTCGCCACCCATTTCGATGACGTCTATGTCCCGCGCGTTCAGGGCCTCGCCAACGCCTATTTCGATCTGAAATCGGTCGAAGTGAATTTCGGCCCGCAGGGAACGCTGCGCGGACGCAATGCCTCGGCGGGTTCGCTCAATTTCATCTCATGGGCGCCGCAGCTCGGCAAGTTCAGCGGTGTCGTCGAAGGTGGCGTCGGCAATTTCGATCAGCGAAGCATCCGCGGTGTTGTCAACATTCCGTTCGGCGACAAGGCGGCACTGCGCATTTCGGGCAGCTACGACCGGCATGGTTCCTATTACCGCAACGTCGGCCTCTTCCCGGATGTAGCCGCGCCCTATGCGGACGAAAATCGCGGCGTGCGCGCGCAGCTTTTGATCGAGCCGACCGACCAGCTCAGCATCCTGATCGGTGGCGATTATAACTTCCAGAACTCAACCGGGTTCAACGGATCGAACTTCTCGATCTTTCTGGGGCGTCAGGCGGCGCCTGGCGGTTTCGCCAACGCTGTCAACGCAGTATCGAATCCGCGTGACATCCTGACCGGGCCGCTCGGCGAGCAATATTTTACCGAACATGGCGGCATCCGGGGCAAGATAACCTATAAGACCGACGGCCTTTTCAACGTCCAGTATGTTGGCAGCCACCGTGACCTGCGATTTGGATCCGATGGCGCTGGCCCATCCGGTGTTGCTTTTCCGAATTTCCAGCAAATTCTGTATACTGGCCAGGAGGCAATCCGGACTGGCGATGCCATCCGGAGTATCGACAATTTTTCTCGAGGCATCAGCCGCAACAGCTCGCTGTCAGATTATCATGAGGTGCGGTTCTTCAATGATACAGAGCCTTTCAAATACTCGGCCGGCGGTAACTATTTCAATGAACAGCAGAGCACTTTTTCAAGCGGCGTCGCGGATTTCAACTCCTTCTTTCAGGGGCAGGAATTCAACACCCAAACCAAAAGCGAAGTTTATGCGTTTTATGGTGATGGTACCTATTCAATCAATAGCAAGCTTCGGGTGACGGGCGGTATTCGCTATACCAACGACACGAAATCGAGAACGGGCGTCATTTCGCGCCACTTTTTCGGCGGCGGCGCTGCCAATTTCGATTGCTGCGGGTTCTTCCGGATTGGTACCGAAGGGTTTGAGTTCAACACAAATCGCACGCTCTTCAACCCTGATCAAAATGGTGACGGCAACATCACTACGGGCGAGCAGCTTGCCTTTTATCTGAATGGTGTCCGCAGGTTTGGCGCCCGGGACACGATCCCGATCGCTTTCGCCAACGCCATCCAAGGAATTACGACCAATCCGGCGAACATCTCCAATCCAAACTTCGGTTTTGCACCGGGCGGAGGCTGTATCACGGTGGGCAATTTTGTCTGCCAAGCGAATGGCAACTTCACTTACAACTTCCTGGCGAACACTATCAATAACCAAGCTGCACGGATCAACAGCAGCTTCATCGATTGGCGTGTGCGACTGGAGTTTGATTTGGCGCCGGAAAACCTGGTCTATGGCTTGGTGTCGCGGGGCCACAAGGCGGCAAGCTTCAACGACAATCTCGGTTCGCTTGGCCCGGCGCCGTTCTTCCGACCGGAGCAGGTTACCCTGTTTGAAATTGGAACCAAGAACGAATTTCAAGTCTTTGGGCGGCGGGCGACGCTTAATCTGTCGGCGTTCTACAATGATTACAGGGACCAACAGTTAACCGCGCTGCTTGGTGTCGCATCGATCGTGGCGCAGTTGCGCTCTAATCCCGCTGACCCGAACAGCCCGCTGATTAACGTGGCCGGCCCGCAGAACGTGCCGAACAACTTCAACCAAAATCAGGTCGTCTCATTTACCTATAATGCTGCGAATAGTGAAACCTATGGCATCCAGGGGAGCGGGTCGATCATCCTTCCCGGCAAGTTCAAGTTTGGCGCCGATTTTCTGTGGCTCGAAGGGCGTGTAAAGTCCGCCGAACCGGTTCAGGATTTCCGTTTTCAAGCTGATGTCGCAACGGCTGGCGATTCACGGGCACGGCCAATTTCAGGACGTCGCCTACCCTATACACCGCGCTTCCAGCTGAACGCATCGCTTGCCCAAGTCATTCCAGTCGGACCAAAGGGCGGGGCGTTGGATTGGTTGGTCAGCGTGTCTTGGCGGTCGTCGAGCTTTGCGACGATCTTCAACAGCATCGATTACGCGTTCGTCAATCAGGAGCGGTTTGCCGATGGTCCGAACGCCGGACAAATTCGTGTAACGTCACCGCGCGAATCGCTCAACGATCGCATCCCTTCCTATTACTTGGTAAACGTTGCGGCGGGCTATACGATCGGCGCTGTTCGGATCGAGGCTTATGTCAACAATCTGACCGACAATACCGTCGCGGCAGGCTTGCTCGTCAGCCAGTTCAGCAATACGCGGTTCTTCACCAATCCACGCCTGATCGGCGGGCGCATCCGCGTCTCGTTCTAACCCCCCTGGGGCCGCTCCGGACGAGGGAGCGGCTCCGATTTTGCGGTGCTGGCAATGCCAGCGCGAGGAGGCAATTTGCGCCAGAAGCTCTCAACCGCCGCCTTCAGCTTCCTGCTTCTTGTGATCGGCGGATCGGCATCGATCGCCCACGCCGAGCCGATCGTGCCCGCTGACTATAAGCTTGTCTGGTCGGACGAATTTGAAGTCGATGGCCTGCCCGACGAAACCAAATGGGTCTATGACATCGATCACAATCGCCAGGGCTGGTTCAATAACGAAAAGCAATATTATGCCGACCGGCGGCGCGAAAATGCGCGCGTCGAAAACGGCAACCTGGTCATCGAAGCCCGCGCCGACGCGGCCGAGATCAGCAAATTCCCCGATTGGGGCCAGCAGCAATATAGCTCTGCGCGGTTGCGCACGCTGGGCAAGGCGAGCTGGACCTATGGCGCGGTCGAAGTGCGGGCGAAAATTCCGTGCGGGCGTGGCACCTGGCCGGCCATCTGGATGCTCGCCGACGACAAGACCACGCCGTGGCCCGATAGCGGCGAAATCGACATCATGGAACATGTCGGTTTTGATCCGGGCAAGGTGCATTTTTCGTTGCACACCAAGAACGGCAATTTCATCACCCACACCGAAACCACCGCGGTGAAATCGGTGGCGACGGCGTGCACCGAAATGCACCGCTACCAGCTGCGCTGGACACCCGGTCTGATCGTGATGGGCGTCGATGATCAGCGCGGGTTCAGTTTCAAGCGCCCAACCCTGAAGCGCGCGGACTGGCCGTTTGACGGGCCGTTTCACATCCTGCTCAATATCGCGATTGGCGGCGACTGGGGCGGGCAGAAGGGCATCGATCCGAACGCGCTGCCCGCGCGCATGGAGATTGACTACGTGCGTGTTTATCAAAAGCCGGGATCGTGACGCCGATGCGAAGCTACCACCGGTTTGGATCGATCGCGGCGACAGCGTTGCTCGCCGCAACCGCACTGACAATGCTGCCCGCCCCTGGCGGCGTCTCGCGAGCAAACGCACAGGCACAGCCACAGACTCAGGCGGCAGCGGCTGAGGTCGATGCGCGGGTCGAAGCGATTCTCGCAAGCATGTCACTCGACCAGAAGATCGCGCAGGTCATCCAGCCCGATACCGCCAGCTTCTCGGTCGCCGACATGGCGCAATATCGCTTCGGCAGTTACCTGAGCGGTGGCAATTCGGGACCGGGGGGTGATGAGCGCGCGCCGGCTGAGCGATGGCTCGCGCTCGCTGATGCCAATTGGGACGCGGCGATGACGCCGCGCGCCGATGGTCGCCGCCCGATCCCGACGATGTGGGCGATCGATGCGCTGCACGGCCACAATAACATCATCGGCGCGACGATTTTCCCGCACAACATCGGGCTTGGGGCGACGCGCGATCCGGCGCTGATCCGCGCCATCGGCGCCGCCACCGCGACCGAAATTGCTGTCACCGGGATCGACTGGACCTTTGCGCCAACGCTGGCGGTCGTTCGCGATCCGCGCTGGGGCCGAACCTATGAGAGCTATTCGGAAAACCCCGAAGTCGTCGCCGCGATGGCAGGCGCGATGGTCGAAGGCTTGCAAGGAGCGCCTGGCACGTCCAGCTTTCTTGGTCCCGACAAGGTCATCGCAACGGCCAAGCATTTCATCGGCGATGGCGGCACCGGCGGCAAGGATCAGGGCGATACCGTCGCGACCGAAGCCGAGCTGAAGAATATCCATGCGGCAGGCTATCGACCTGCCATCGCATCGGGCGTCGAGACCGTGATGGCGTCCTTTTCCAGCGTCAATGGCGTCAAGATGCACGGCGACAAGGCGCTGTTGACGGGCTATCTGCGCGGCGATCTGGGGTTCAAGGGGTTGGTCCTCGGCGACTGGAATGGCCATGGGCAAGTGCCGGGCTGCTCGGTCGGCAGTTGCGCCGCGTCGTTCAACGCGGGGCTCGATATCTTCATGGCGCCCGATAGCTGGAAACCGCTGTTTGCGGCGACGACCGCCCAAGTCAAATCGGGCGAGATCAGCATGGCCCGGCTCGACGAAGCCGTGCGTCGCATTTTGCGCGTGAAGGTCGCCGCTGGCTTGTTCGACAAGGGCAAACCCTCATCGCGACCGTTGGCAGGTAAGGTCGATCTGCTGGCCAGCCCCGATCACCGCGCGCTCGCGCGGCGCGCGGTGCGTGAATCGCTCGTGCTGCTCAAGAACAACGGCAATCTCCTGCCGCTCAAACCCGGGCAAAATGTGCTGGTCGCCGGTGATGGCGCGGATAGCATCCCCATGCAGGCCGGCGGCTGGACGATCAGCTGGCAAGGCGGCGGCGACCTGAGCAACGCCGATTTCCCGCACGCCGACTCCATTTACCGCGGCATCGCCGACAGCGTGAAGGCGGCCGGCGGAACTGCCCAATTGTCCGCCGACGGCAGCTTTGCCGCCAAGCCCGATGTCGCAATCGTTGTGTTCGGGGAAAAGCCCTATGCCGAGTTCATGGGCGATCTCGACACGCTCGAGTTCCATGACAACTTCAAGAGCTACAAGACGATGCAGCGGTTGCGCGCGGCGGGCGTGCCGGTGGTGGCGGTGTTCCTGTCCGGCCGACCACTTTGGGTCAATCCCGAGCTCAACATGGCCGATGCGTTCGTCGCGGCATTTCTGCCGGGCAGTGAGGGCGACGGTGTTGCCGACATGCTGTTCCGCAACGCCGACGGCAGCGTGGCGCATGAATTCCGCGGCAAGCTGTCGTTCACTTGGCCCAACGGCCCTATGCCGCCCAAGATCGGCGCAGCGAGTGACCCCGGCACGCTGTTCCCGTTCGGCTATGGGTTGACGTCGAGCGACCATGTCACGGTCGGGCCACTGTCGGAGAAAGCGCCGGTCGGCACGGTCGCGAATGCGAATCTCGTCGTCCTCAGCCGGTCAGGCCTGCCCGCTGCCTGGTACACGCGATTGAGCGAAGGCGGCGGCAAGGCCGACTTCATCAGCAGCAACGCCGGACGCAGCGCATCGGGCGTGATCACGATGCGCGGCATTGATCGCAATCGTCAGGAGGATGCGCGGCTCGCCGTCTGGCGCGGCGGCACCCCTGCCCGCCTCGATATTGCCGCCGCCAAATCGCTTGATCTGGCGGGCGCTGGCAAGGCTCTGGTGATCGACTGGCGCGTGGTGGCGCGCCCAAGCGGTCGCGTGCGGATCGGTGTGGCCCAGATCGGCGCACCGGGCGGTCCGGCGCCGGTCAATCTGCTGGTCGATGCGACATCGCTGCTCACCCATCGGTCGAGCGGCTGGCAGACGGTGTCGATTCCGCTCCGCTGCCTCGGATCTGCCGCGCGCCTGCGCAAAATCGACACACCGTTCGTTGTCGAGACCAACGGCAGCCTGTCGCTCGCCGTGTCAGGGATTCGCATCGCGCCCGCGTCGGGACGGGTGCTGCCATGTCCAGGCCGCGTGCGTTAATTCGCTCATCGAGCGCACTTGAGCGCCGCGCCGCGTTGCACCATAGGCGGATGATCCCGGCAAATCACGCGTGTGCCGGAACGGTGGCCGGGGACAGCACACCCCTCCGACCGCGACGCGTTGAGGACGTGAAGGCAGGAATTGCACAGCGATGGCGAAGCACGGCGCGCTCACGATCGAACATGTCGCCAAGGCGGCGGGGGTCTCGCGCCAAACCGTTTCGCGAGTCATCAACAACGGCCCCAATGTAAAGCCATTGGTGCGTGAGCGCATCCTCGCCGCGATCGACCGGCTGGGCTATGTTCCGAACCAGGCGGCCCGGCGCATGGGCGGTGGCCGGTCCTATCTGATCCTGGCAATCAACGACCGCCCCCGCACGATTGAAAACTGGCGCGCAGGACGCGGCAATGACTGGGTCGACCAGATGCTGCACGGCGGCATGCTGACCTGCGAAGCCCACGGCTATCACTTGCTGTTCGAACTCGTCGATGTCGTGCCGGACCGCGCCCTCAAGCAACTCGATCACGCCCTCTCGTCGCTGCGACCCGATGGCGTCATCCTTACCCCGCCGCACAGCGAAAATCCGCTCCTTGCCGCATTGCTGATCCAGCGGGGCATCGCCTTTGGCCGGATGGGGTCGTCGGCGCGCCACGATGATGGCATCAACGTCTTCATGAGCGATCATGACGCCGGGGCGGCAGCTGTTCGCCACTTGGTCGCGCTCGATCACCGCCGGATCGGCTTCATCTCGGGCAGCGCGCGTTACGCCGCCTCTGACGCGCGCGAGCAGGGCTATGTCGAAGCGATGGCGGCGGCGGGGCTGTCGATCTGCGAAGGCGACATTCAGCACGGCGATTTTTCCTTCGCATCGGGCGCGGCTGCGATGGAGCGCATTTTACGGCAGCCCGACCCGCCAACCGCCATCATCGCCAGCAACGACGAAATGGCCTTTGCCGTGCTGCACGTGGCCGCCGATTTGGGGATGACCGTGCCGACGCAACTGTCGGTGGTAAGCTTCGACGATACGCCCGGCGTGCGCTTCAGCGTGCCGCCGCTGACCGCCATCCGCCAGCCGATCTCGACGATGGCGGAAACAATCTGCATCAAGCTGATCAGGGCCCGCGACGGCGAAGACGTGACGGGCGACTATGTGTTGCCGTTCGACCTGATCGAGCGCCAGAGCACCGCGCGCCGCCGCGGCTGATGGCCCCATTACAGCACCCGTCGCGCCTGTTTGCGCTTTGCTATGTGCTGGCGATGTTCGGAGCGTTCATTGCCTTTGTGCCGCTCGGCGCGCTGATTTTGCCGCAGAAAATCGCGAGTATTACCGGGATCGCGGCGCTTGGCGGGCCAGTGCGCGCGCTGAGTTGGCTGCTGGTGGGGGGCGGTGTGATGGCCGGCGTCGGCAACATTGCCGCTGGTCATGTCAGCGACCGGTTCTACCGGCGGCGGGGGAACCGCCGCCAGATGATCGCGATCGGTCTGGCGGTCGTTGTCATCACGCTGGCTGCGCTTGGGGCTGCCGAATCCTTTATCGGAATGCTGTTCGCGATCCTCGCATTTCAGCTGGCGCTCAACATATTACTCTCGCCGCTCGTCGCGCTGACGGTCGACTATGTGCCCGATCGCCAAAAGGGCGCGATGGCGGGCTGGCTCGGCCTTGCGTTGCCGGCAGGCTCCATGTCGGTGACGATCTTGGTCGCAGCCGGACCGATCGGTCCGTTCGCTCAAACCGCCTTCGCGGGCCTGATGGTGATCGCGCTAGTGGCACCGCTGGTCTGGCTGTGGCCGGTTCCCGACCGCATCAGCGCCGCCGTGGCGTCAGCGCACGACGACCAAGGCGCGCGGGGAACCCCCGGCCTCGCCCGCAATTTCGCGCTGGCATGGGTCGCCCGACTGCTTGTCCAGTTCGCAGCAGCGGCGATTTTGCCGTATCTCTATTTCTACGTTGCCGACATCGCGCGCCCCGGCGCGGGCCCGGCCGGGATCGCCGAAGGGGTCGGTATCCTGGCATTTGCCTTTGCCGTGGCATCCATCGCAGGCGCGCTCGGCGCGGGGTGGTTGTCGGACCGGTTTGCGCGGCGCCAGCCCGTGCTGGTAACGACGGCGGGCGGGGTCGCCGTGGCGATGCTGCTGCTCGCGACGACGACAAACTGGACCTTGATCGTTGTCGCCTATACGCTGTTCGCGGCGGCTTTGGGCGGCTTTCTGGCCGTCGATAGTGCGTTTGTGGCGCAGCTCGTTTCGGCAAGCGGGCGGAGGGCGACATTGTTGGGCGTCATGAACCTCACCAACACCCTCCCCGGCATCATGGCCCCGGCGGCAACGCTGTTGGTGATCGGTGATAGCGTCGGCGCGACGGGAATGTTGATCGTGCTGAAGATCAGCGCAGGCGGCGCCTTGATTGCGGCCTTTTGTGCCAGCCGAATCGCGACCCCGTCGCCTGCGATCAGGCTTGGTTAAATGTCTGTGTCAGCGATGACGGGTTGGGTCATTGGCGGCTGTGGTTCGGTGCGAAAAATTATCGGCACCTGTTCCATATTGATGCGTCAAGTAACTGGTATTCTTAAACAAATAATTCCAGCTTGATCAGCGGTTCCTTGGTTCGAGCCCAATCGCATCCACCACCGCCATCGCTGTCGATGCCGTCGCTTCGATGATCGGCACGAACTTGGCCGCCGTGAGGCTCGCGCCGCCGACGAGCGCGCCGTCGACATTGTCGACCGCCACGATCTCGCCAATGTTCGCGGCTGTCACCGATCCCCCATAGAGCAGTCGCACGCTGTCCGCCGCGCCGCCGATCAGCATGCGCAGCTTCGCCCTGGCAATCGCGTGAATTTCGGCGATTTCATCCATCGTCGGCGTGCGCCCGGTGCCGATCGCCCAGCGCGGCTCATAGGCCAAGGTCAGCCAGTCGCCCGCAGCCTCGTCGGGCACCGATTTTTCGATCTGCGCCTGCACCACCCGCGCCGCGCGTCCGGCATCGCGTTCGGCTTCGGTTTCGCCAACGCACAGGATGACCGACAGCCCCTGGCGATGCGCCGCCATTGCCTTGGCCCAGACGTCCTGGCTGGTCTCGCCCTGATCGCCGCGCCGTTCGCTATGGCCGACGATCGTGAAGCGCGCGCCGGCTTCCCTGACCATCGCTGCCGAGATGCAGCCGGTGTGGGCGCCGCTGTCGTTGGCGTGCACATCCTGCGCGCCGATCGCGAGTGCGGGCACGCGCTGCGCCGCCGGGGTGATCAGCGTGGCGGGCACCGCGACCATTACATCGACCGCCAGATGCGCCACCGCTGCCGCTGCCAACGGCTCAAGCTCGCCGAGCGCGGCGAGGCTGCCGTTCATCTTCCAGTTGCCGGCGATGAGCTTGCGCATAGTGTTTTCCCGTGATTGCATGTGTCTCTTCGCCTTCCGATAGCGCGCGATGGCGCGTGCACAAGCTTGAAGCCGCACGCGTGCCCCCCTAAAGCGGGGCAAATCCGGCTATCCAGAAAGATCGCATGCTCAGCTTTTTCCGTCGTTTGATCAATTCGCGCATTGGCGTGATGATAACCCTGCTCGCGGTCGCGATGCTCGTGGTGCTGTTCGCGTTGAGCGACATTTCAAGCTGGGGCAATGGCACAGGTGCGCCCAATGATGGCGCCACGGTCGCCAAGGTCGGCAACACGACGATCACCGCGGGCGAACTCACGCGGCGGGTGAAGGCCGATGTCGAGAATTTCCGCGCGCAACAGCCGACGCTGACGGCACAGCAATATATCGAAGGCGGCGGCTTCGACGGCACGGTCGACCGGCTGATCGATGGCCAGGTGATCGAACAATTCGCGCGACGCCACGGGATGGTGGTATCCAAACAATCGGT
>NZ_JAIEPC010000063.1 GCF_019749955.1 Sphingomonas sp. | reverse complement strand
GCGATCTGTGCGCGTCCGTAAGAAAACAGCGACGACATACCCGGCTCTCCCGGCCTGGTGAGATGGCAACATAGCCCCGGCAGGGATCGTCATGTTTGACCCGTACCCCGTCGAGTCGAGAGGCTACGCTGCGGAATCCAATGTGACAATATCCAAAATTCGACCGCCGCAAAAACTGTCCAAATTTTTGGACGTTCGTTTCTATTGACACTTTAAACCGGGCAGGCCAGTCTCACAAAGACAGTAAGTCCAAGAGGGACGCGAAGCGATGCAAGCGCGGACGACAGCCACGGGAGGAACCAGCCAGCGGGCCACCGCCGGGCTCTATACCCCCGAAGAGCGCGTGCGCCGCGATACCAGCGTGTGGACGTTGGTGCAGGGCATATTGGCCCCGGTTCAGTTCCTGATCTTTGTCGTCAGCCTGGTGCTGGTGCTGCGCTATCTGGCCACGGACGAAGGCGCCTATGCGGCGACCGTTTCGGTCATCGTCAAGACGGTGGCGCTCTATACGATCATGATCACCGGCTCGATCTGGGAAAAGGTCGTGTTCGGCAAATGGCTGTTCGTGCCCGCCTTCTTCTGGGAAGACGTTTTTTCGATGCTCGTGCTGGCGCTGCACACGGCTTATCTGGTGGCGCTCGGCTGGGGGTTGTTGGGAGAGCGGGCGCTGATGCTGCTCGCGCTGGCCGCCTACATCACCTACGTCATCAACGCCGGGCAGTTCGTCTGGAAGCTGCGTGCTGCGCGGCTTCAAGCAGCATCCGAGTCCCCCATGCAGGCGGTGGCGGCATGAGCGTGCTGACGCTCCCCGAGGCGCTGCGCCCCGCCAGCCTTCCCGGCAGCGCCGCTGATTGCGCGCCGGTGCTGCGCGAACGCGGCCAGCGCGAAGTTTTCTGTGGGCTGACGGGCATCATCTGGCTGCATCGCAAATTGCAGGATGCGTTCTTCCTCGTCGTCGGCTCGCGCACCTGCGCGCATTTGCTCCAATCGGCGGCGGGCGTGATGGTGTTCGCCGAGCCACGCTTCGGCACTGCGATCATCGAGGAACGCGACCTCGCCGGCATGGCCGATTGCCATGAGGAACTCGACCGCGTCGTTGCCGAGCTGCTCGCGCGGCGCCCCGATATCAAGATGCTGTTTCTGGTCGGCTCGTGCCCGTCCGAAGTGATCAAGCTAGATCTGTCGAAGGCAGCGCAGCGGCTGTCAACGCGGCATCATCCCGCTGTGCGGATCGTGTCCTATTCGGGCAGCGGCATCGAGACGACGTTCACCGAAGGCGAGGATGCCTGCCTTGCCGCGCTGGTCCCGCAACTTCCTGTTGCGCAAAATGCTGCGCAGCAATTGCTCGTCGTCGGCACCCTGCCGGACATCGTCGAGGATCAGTTTGCGCGGCTGTTCGCGCAACTCGGGATCGGCCCGGTCGCCTTCCTGCCCGCACGTCGGTCAGACGCGCTCCCGGCGATCGGGCCGAACACCCGCTATCTCCTCGCCCAGCCTTTCCTCGGCGATACCGCCCGCGCGCTCGAAGATCGCGGTGCCGTGCGGCTTGATGCGCTATTCCCGTTCGGCGTGATTGGGACCACCGACTGGCTGCGCGCTGCCGCGACGGCCTTCGGCGTCGACGAGGCGCATTTCGAAGCGGTGATCGCGCCTTACCGTGAGCGTGCCCGCCGCGCGATTGCGCATGCGCGCGGTCAGCTCGAAGGCAAAAGCGTCTTCTTCCTGCCCGACTCGCAGCTCGAAGTGCCGCTCGCGCGCTTCCTTGCGCAGGAGCTGGGGATGGCGCCGATCGAAGTCGGCACGCCTTATCTCCACCGCCGTCACCTCGCCCGCGAACTCGATCTGCTGCCGGTCGAGACGGTGATCAGCGAAGGGCAGCATCTCGAACGCCAGCTCGACCGCGTGCGCGATGCCAAGCCCGATCTGACGATCTGTGGCCTTGGTCTCGCCAATCCGCTTGAGGCCGAAGGCTTCACGACCAAATGGGCGATCGAGCTGGTGTTCTCGCCGATCCACGGTTTCGATCAGGCAGGCGACCTCGCCGAACTTTTCGCGCGACCGCTGCGGCGCCGCGACGTGTTGAGGGTCTGATGCAGCTGACGGTCTGGACCTATGAGGGACCACCCCATGTCGGCGCGATGCGGATCGCCACCGCGATGGAAGGCGTGCATTACGTGCTCCACGCGCCGCAGGGCGACACCTATGCCGACCTGCTGTTCACGATGATCGAGCGCTCGCAGAAGCGTCCGCCGGTCACCTACACGACGTTCCAGGCGCGCGATCTGGGCAAGGATACCGCCGAGCTGTTCCAGGCGGCGGCGCGCGATGCGTTCGATCGCTTCAAACCGCAGGCGATGATCGTCGGCGCATCGTGCACTGCCGAGCTGATCCAGGACGATCCCGCCGGCATGGCCGAGGCGATGCGCCTGCCCTGCCCCGTGATCCCGCTCGAATTGCCGAGCTATAGTCGCAAGGAAAATTGGGGCGCGGCGGAGACCTTCTACCAAATCGTCCGTACGCTTGCCGACCGTGACGTTCGCCCCGCCGCACGTGAAGGCCGCCGCCCGCTCGCCAATCTCCTGGGTCCAACAGCACTCGGGTTCCGTCACCGCGACGATGTGATCGAGATCACCCGGCTGCTCGACCAGATGGGCGTCGACCTCAACATGGTCGCGCCACGCGGCGCATCGCCGGCCGACATCGCGCGCATTGGCGCGGCCGATTTCAACATCTGCCTCTATCCCGAAATCGCCGACACCGCCGCGCGCTGGCTGGAAAAGACGTTCGGGCAGAAGACAGTGCGGACCGTACCGATCGGTTACGGCGCGACTCGCGACTTCATCGCCGAAGTGGCCGCCGCCGCCGGTGTCGATCCGGCGAAGGCGCTCGATCAATCGAACATGCCGTGGTGGAGCCGCTCGGTCGACTCGACCTATCTGACGGCCAAGCGCGTCTTCATCTTCGGCGATGCGACCCACGCGATCGCCGCTGCCCGGGTGGCGCAGGATGAGCTGGGTTTCACCGTCGTCGGCCTTGGTTGCTACAACCGCGAATTCGCGCGCGACATCCGTGAGGCCGCGAAGCTTTACGGCGTCGAGCCGCTGATCACCGACGATTATCTGGCCGTCGAGTCGGCGATCCAGGCGCTCCAGCCCGAACTGGTGCTCGGAACCCAGATGGAGCGGCATATCGCCAAGCGGCTGCGCATTCCGTGTGCGGTGATTTCGGCGCCGGTGCATGTGCAGGATTTCCCGGCGCGCTACAGCCCGCAAATGGGGTTCGAGGGCGCGAATGTGCTGTTCGACAGCTGGGTGCATCCGCTGGTGATGGGGCTGGAGGAGCATCTGCTGACGATGTTCCGCGACGATTTTGAGTTCAGCGATGCGGCGGGGGCGAGCCACCTCGGCCATGGCGCCGGAGTGCCGCATGCCGCAGCTCAACCGCTCGTTTCGAGCGAAGTCGAGCAACAGGCCACAAGCGGTGCGCAAGGTGCCTCGACGTCGCTCGACAATCACGGCTCGGTTGATGTTCTCGTCGCTGAGCCCGAAGTCGCAGCCCCCACCGGCTGGTCGGCCGAAGCCGAACGCGAGTTGCAGAAAATTCCGTTCTTCGTGCGCGGCAAGGCGCGGCGGAACACCGAGAAATATGCCGCCGAAATGGGCCTGACGGCGATCACGCTCGACACCCTCTATGACGCAAAGGCCCATTATGCGCGCTGAGGTCTCCATCCCCGCCGTCCCGGTGCGCGTCGTCGTGATCACGCTCGACAACCATTTATCGGGGGCATTCCAGCGCGCGCAGGCAGCGTTCGACCGGGCGGGGACCGGCGTGACGATTGGCTTCCATGCCGCCGCCGATTGGGAAGAAAAGCCCGATACCCTCAACGCCGCCAATGCCGACATCGCGCGCGCCGACATCGTGCTCTGCACGATGCTTTTCCTCGAAGATCACATCCGCGCCGTCCTCCCCGCGCTTCAGGCGCGCCGCGAAGACTGTGATGCAATGGTCGGGCTGATGTCGGCGGGCGACATCGTCAAGCTCACCCGCATGGGCGATTACCGGATGGACAAGCCCACGTCCGGCCCGCTTGCCTTGCTCAAGAAGCTGCGCGGCTCGGGCAAGCCGGGGACCAATTCGGGCGCGGGGCAGATGAAGATGCTGCGGCGTTTGCCCAAGCTGCTGCGCTTCATTCCCGGCACCGCGCAGGACGTGCGCGCCTATTTCCTGACGCTCCAATATTGGCTCGCCGGGAGCGATGACAATGTCGTGGACATGATCCGCGCGCTGATCGATCGTTATGCCAGCGGCGCGCGCCAGGGCTTGCGCGGCGCGATGAAAGCGGCGGCGCCGCGGGATTATCCCGAAGTCGGCGTCTATCACCCGAAAATGCCCGCGCGCATGTCGGCGCGCCTCGCCGATTTGCCATCGAACCGGGGCACCAAGGGCACGGTCGGGCTGCTGATGCTGCGGTCCTATGTCCTCGCCAAGGATGCCGCGCATTACGACGGCGTGATCGCAGCGATGGAGGCCAAGGGCCTGAACGTCATCCCGGCTTTTGCAGGCGGGCTCGACGGACGTCCGGCGATCGAGGCACTGTTCATGAAGGACGGCAAGGCGACCGTCGATGCAGTGGTCAACCTGACCGGGTTCAGCCTTGTCGGTGGCCCCGCCTACAACGACACAGCGGCGGCGGAAGCGGTGCTGACGAAGCTCGACCGCCCGTACCTCGCCGCGCATCCGGTCGAGTTCCAGACGCTGCAAGCCTGGGGCGCCAACAACATGGGGCTGCTCCCGCTCGAATCGACGATGATGATCGCGATCCCCGAACTCGACGGCGGCACCGTGCCGATGGTGTTCGGTGGCCGTTCGGACGGCAGCGACTCGCCGTGCACGGGGTGCAACTGCGGCTGTACTTTCCCGGCGACCGGTGCCGTTCGCGCGATGGAAAGCTGTCCCGAGCGGGCCGAAACGCTGGCCGGCCGCGTGCTCAAGCTCATCGACCTGCGCCGGTCGCGCGAGGCGGAACGCCGCGTCGCGATCGTGCTGTTCAACTTCCCGCCCAATGCGGGGGCTGCTGGCACCGCGCAGTTCCTGAGCGTGTTCGAATCGCTCCACGCAACGCTCAAGCGGCTCGATGCCGAGGGCTATGAGGTCGAAGTGCCTGCGACCGTCGACGCTTTGCGCGACGCGATCCTCAGCGGCAATGCCGCACGCTTCGGTACCGAAGCCAATGTCCATGCCCGCGTCAGCGCCGACACGATCGTCGCACGCGAAACTTGGCTCAAGGAAATCGAAGCCAGCTGGGGCCCCGCCCCCGGCAAGCTCCAGTCAGACGGCGCATCGGTCCAGATCCTCGGCGCGCGCTTCGGCAATGTCTTCATCGGCATCCAGCCCGCGCTCGGCATCGAAGGCGATCCGATGCGGCTGCTGTTCGAAGGGCGATTTGCCCCGACGCATGCCTTTGCCGCATTCTACCGCTGGCTGAAGGAAGATTTCCGCGCGCATGCGGTGCTGCACTTCGGCACGCATGGCAGCCTGGAATTCATGCCCGGCAAGCAGAGCGGGCTCAGCGCGCAGTGCTGGCCCGACCGGCTGATCGGCGACTTGCCCAACATCTATCTCTACGCCGCCAACAACCCGTCTGAAGGCGTGCTCGCCAAGCGGCGCTCGGGCGCGACCTTGGTCAGCTATCTGACGCCCGCGCTCACCAAGTCGGGGGTCTACAAGGGCCTCGCCGACCTCAAGGCCTCGGTCGAGCGCTGGCGGTCGAGCCCGGCGGGCGATCCCGATACTGCGCTGCTCGCCGAGCTGATCGAGACGCAGGCTGAAGCACTTGATCTCGACGGCAGCGATGTGGCGGCCCTCGCCGCCCGCCTCTACGAAATCGAGCGCGAACTGATCCCGCAAGGGCTGCATGTCGCGGGCCTCGCCGCATCACGCGAAGAGCGGATCGACATGATCCTCGCCGCGTCCGAAAGCCGGGGCGAACCGCTGTCGATCGAGACCGCCGCCGCGCTGGTCGACGGCAAGCTCAAGATCGATACCCCGCTGCTGAAAGACATGGCCGCGCTCGACAAGGCGCTGAGCACCAACCACGAGCTCGATGGCATCGTCCGCGCGCTGGCCGGCCGCTACATCCAGCCGGTGTCGGGCGGCGACTTGCTGCGCACCCCCGAAATCCTGCCGACCGGGCGCAACATCCACGGCTTCGACCCCTTCCGCCTGCCGAGCGCGTTCGCGGTGCAGGACGGTGCGGCGCAGGCGCAGCGGCTGATCGACCGCAGTCTGACCGACTCGGGTCGCCTGCCCGAGACGGTGGCGATGGTGCTGTGGGGCACTGACAACCTCAAGAGTGAAGGCGCGCAGATCGCGCAGGCGCTCGCGCTGATGGGGGCGCGGCCCCGCTTCGACAGTTACAACCGGCTGGCGGGTGCGGAGCTGATCCCGCTCGCTGAGCTGGACCGTCCGCGCATCGACGTAATCGCCACCTTGTCGGGCGTGTTCCGCGACCTGCTGCCGCTCCAGACGCGGATGCTGGCCGAAGCGGCGCTGCTCGCGAGCCAGGCCGATGAGCCGATCGAGCAGAATTTCATCCGCAAGCACAGCTTGGCGCATCAGTCGCAGCACGGCTGCGATATCGATACCGCCGCACTGCGGGTCTTCTCCAACGCGCAAGGCGCTTATGGCGCCAACGTCAATCTGATGATCGACGACGGCAGCTGGAGCGACCCCAACGAACTCGCCGACAGCTTTGAGCGGCAAAAGGGTTATGCCTACGGGGTCAAAGGCGCGCCGGTCCGGCAGGCCGCGATCCTCGCCTCGGCGCTCAAGACCGTCGATTGCGCCTATCAGAATCTCGAAAGCGTCGAACTCGGCATCACCAGCATCGACCAATATGTCGACACGCTCGGCGGCATTAGCCGCGCCGTCACCCGCGCCAAGGGTGAGGCCGCACCGGTCTATATCGGCGACCAGACGCAAGGCGCGGGCAAGGTCCGCAGCTTGCAGGAGCAAGTCGCGCTTGAGACGCGCACGCGTATCCTCAATCCGGTCTGGACCGAAGGGCTGCTCCGCCACGGCTACGAAGGCGTGCGTCAGGTCGAAGCCAGCGTGACCACGACGATGGGCTGGTCGGCGACGACGGGCGAAGTCGATCCCTGGGTCTATCAGCGGATCGGCGAGACCTATGTACTCGACGCCGAAATGCGCGAGCGCATCGCCGCGCTCAATCCCAAGGCGGCGGCACGCGTCGCCAACCGGCTGATCGAAGCTTCCGAACGCAAATATTGGACCCCCGACGCGGCGACGCTCGCCGCACTCCATGCCGCCAGCGATGAACTCGAGGATCGTCTCGAAGGCATCGTAGCGGTGGCGGCATAAAGGAACGAAAACGATGGCACTACTCGATCCCCCCACACGCGGCCTCGACGGCGAAGGCTCGGTTCAGGTCAAGCTCGATCCCTCCGACCGGATCGGCACCGCCAAGGTGATTGCGGTCTATGGCAAGGGCGGCATCGGCAAATCGACGACCTCGTCGAACCTGTCAGCGGCTTTCTCGATGCTCGGCAAGCGCGTGCTGCAGATCGGCTGCGACCCGAAGCATGATTCAACCTTCACGCTGACCAAAAAGCTGATGCCAACCGTCATCGATGTGCTCGAAACGGTCGAGTTTCATTCGGAAGAGTTGCGGCCTGAAGATTATATGTTCGAAGGCTTCAACGGCGTCATGTGCGTCGAAGCGGGCGGGCCACCCGCTGGAACCGGCTGCGGCGGCTATGTCGTCGGCCAGACGGTGAAGCTGCTCAAGCAGCATCACCTGCTCGAAGAAACCGACATCGTGATTTTCGATGTGCTTGGCGATGTGGTGTGCGGCGGATTTGCCGCGCCGCTCCAGCATGCCGAGCGCGCGGTCGTCGTTGCGGCGAATGATTTCGACTCGATCTTCGCGATGAACCGGATTGTCGCGGCGATCGGCGCCAAGGCCAAGAATTATGACGTGCGGATGGCCGGCGTGATCGCCAATCGTTCGGCGGCGACCGACGAGATCGATCGCTTCAATGCGGCGACGGGTCTGAAGCGGCTCGCGCATTTCCCCGATCTCGACGCGATCCGCCGCAGCCGCCTGAAGAAGTGCACGCTGTTCGAAATGGAGCAGACGCCCGAGGTCGAGGCGGCGTGCAACGAATATAAGCGGCTGGCCGCGACGCTCTGGGCAGGTGCCCCGGCGCTCGACGCAAAGCCGATGAAAGACCGCGACATTTTCGAGTTTTTGGGCTTCGAGTGATGACGACGACGACCTACTCACGCTATCGCGGCCAGCTCGAAACCTATTTCGATCGCACCGCGAGCAAGGCCTGGGAGCAGCTGACCAGCGATGCGCCGGTCAGCGGCATCCGCGCCACAGTGCGTGCGGGGCGCAACGAAATGCGTGACACTTTGCTATCGTGGCTCCCGGCTGACCTGACCGGCAAGCGCGTGCTCGATGCGGGCTGCGGCACCGGCGCCTTTGCGGTCGAAGCAGCACAACGCGGCGCTGAAGTCGTGGCGATCGATGTCGCCGCCAGCCTGGTCGAGATCGCCCGCAAGCGCGCGCCCAAGAACCTCCACATCGACTGGCGCGTCGGCGACATGCACGATGTGTCGCTCGGCAGCTTCGACCATGTCGTCGCGATGGACTCGCTGATCCACTATCCCGCATTTGAGATCGTCGAGGTGATCCGCGGCCTTGGTGATCGCACGCGCGGATCGATCGTGTTCACTTTTGCCCCGCAGACGCCACTGTTGATGGTCGCGCTCGGTATGGGGCGCCTGTTCCCGCGCAGCGACCGGTCGCCCGCGATCCTGCCGGTGCGCGAGCGGCTGCTGCGCACCTTGATTACCAACGCGCTGCCCAACGCCGCGCTCGGTCGCGACCGTAAGGTTTCGGGCGGCTTTTACACCAGCCACGCGTTGGAGGTGTTGCCGGCATGAGCAGCCGCACCGCCAAATTCTGGACGACGATGGGCACGCGGTTCCTGCCCTTTGCCGATGCCGCGACGACCGAATTGCCGCTCGGGCGGTTGCTGCGGCTGTCGCTGTTCCAGGTGTCGATCGGCATGGCGTTCGTGCTGTTGAACTTCACGCTCAACCGCGTGATGATTGTCGAGCTTGGCGTTCCTGCCACACTCGTTGCGGCGCTGGTCGCACTCCCGCTGCTGTTCGCTCCTGCCCGTGCACTGATCGGCTATAAGTCCGATAATCACGTCTCGGTGCTCGGTTGGCGGCGCGTGCCCTATATCTGGTTCGGGACATTGCTCCAGTTCGGCGGGCTGGCGATCATGCCGTTTGCGCTGCTGCTGATGACCGGCCGTGGTGCGGTCGGCGGCCTATGGGTTGGCATCATCGGCGCCTCGGTCGCGTTCCTGCTGGTCGGCGCCGGAATGGCGACCGCCCAAACGGCGGGACTCGCACTCGCGACTGATTTGTCGCCTGAGGCCAAGCGCCCCCGGGTTGTGGCGCTGCTCTATGTGATGCTGCTGATCGGCATGTTCACCTGCTCGCTGATCTTCGGTAGGATCCTCAGCGGTGGCTTTGATCCGTACCGGCTGGTCGGCGTCATTCAAGGCACCGCCATGGTGACGATGCTGCTCAACGTGATCGCGCTGTGGAAGCAGGAGGCGCGCGTTATCGGCGGTACCCGCCGGGTTGATACCGTCGAGTTCAGCGTCCAGTGGCGCCAGCTCATCGGCGAGCCGCGCATGCGCCGCTTGTTGCTTGCGCTCGCGCTGGGTGCGGCAGGCTTTTCGATGCAGGACATTTTGCTTGAGCCCTATGGTGGCCATGTGCTCGGCCTCAACGTCGGCCAGACGACTGCGCTGTCGGCTTTGTGGTCGGCGGGGATGATCGCGGGCTTTGCCTATGCAGCGCGCGCGCTGGACCGTGCAGTCGATCCGCACCGGCTGGCGGGCATGGGCGTGTTGCTCGGCATCGCGGCCTTTGCCGTGGTGGTGATGTCGGCGCCGCTCGCGTCGGTGCCGCTGTTGTGCCTGGGCGCGACCGGCATTGGGTTGGGCGGCGGGCTGTTCACCGTGTGCACGCTGATCGCCGCGATGGATCATGTGCCCGCCGACAAGGCCGGGCTCGCGCTTGGCGCCTGGGGCGCGGTGCAGGCGACGGCGGGCGGGGTTGCGATTCTGCTGTCGGGAGCTTTGCGCGATGGCTTCGACGCGCTGTCGATGAGCGGGCGGCTCGGCGCCGGCCTGATCGATCCGTCGAGCGGCTATAGCTTTGTCTGGCATATCGAAATTGCCCTGTTGTTTGCGACACTTGTCGCCATTGGTCCGCTGGCGCGGCGGACCGCCGAAAATGGTTCGCGTCCCTTGCCCCTATTCAACGAACGTCTCGCCTGAGCGCGCAGAAAGAAGGATGGTCCGATGCATTTGACCCTCACCCCGCACATCGACGTGGCACTTGTCGTGCTCAACGCATTCTTCCTCTTTTTCCTCGGGCTGGTGATTTATCTCCGCCGCGAGGATCGCCGCGAAGGCTATCCGCTCGAACATGAGCTGACCGGTCGTGTCGAGGGTGAAGGTGGGCTGCTGCTCCGCGCCTTGCCCAAGACGTTCCGCCTGCCGTTCGGGCAAGGCACCGTTACGGTCCCCAACGGCAGCCGCGACGATTTCAAGATTGCGGCCCGCCCTGCCGAGAATTTCGCGGGTGCGCCGCTGGTGCCGACCGGCAATCCGCTGGTCGACGGCGTCGGTCCGGCATCGTTCGCCAACCGCGCCAAGCACCCTGATCTCGATTGGGAAGGCCATCCCCGCATCGTGCCGATGCGTGTCGCCGAAGGTTTCACCGTTGAACGCCGTGACGCTGATCCGCGCGGCTACACCGTCGTCGGCGTCGATGGCGCCGTGGCGGGCAAGGTCACCGAGTTGTGGATTGACCGCGCCGATCGCCTGATCCGCTATCTCGAAGTCGAGATCGCCGGTGGCCGCCATGTGCTGGCCCCGATGTTCATGTCGAGCATCAGCCGCGCCAGGGCTACCGTGACCGTCGATGCCATCACTGCCGCACAATTCGCCGATGCCCCGTCGATCGAGGGACCCGATGTGATCACGCTCTACGAAGAAGAGCGCGTGCAGGCCTATTTCGGTGGCGGTTATCTCTATGCCATCCCGAGCCGTTCGGAGCCGATCCTGTGAGCGAATACGACAACGAACCGATCCGCGGCCTGCCGGGGCTGTTGCCGCCGGGCGAGACCATCCTGTGGCAAGGATCGCCCGACTGGCGCGTGCTGGCGCGCACAGCGTTCCACACCGGCGCGGTTGCAGGCTATTTCGGGGTGCTCGCGGTGGTGGCGCTGGTCGGTGGTTCGGTGATCGGTCTGGGCATGACCCTCGCCGCCGGGCTGATCGGCATGGCGCTGCTGCACCTGATCGCGTTTGGGACGGCCAAGACCACCGTCTATACGATTACCAATCGCCGGATCGTGCTGCGGTTCGGCATGGCGATCCCGAAGTGCATCAACCTGCCGCTGCCGATGATCGGCTCGCTCGACCTGCGCGCGCGCACCCGGGGCACTGGCGACCTGCTGATGCACCTGACCGGCAAGCAGCGGCTCGGCTATATCGCGCTGTGGCCGCATGCCCAAGCCTGGCACTTCAATGAGCCGCGGCCGATGTTCCGGGCTATCCCCGACATCGCCAAGGTCGGCATGATCGCGGCCCGTGCCACACGCGCGGCGCAAGGTGACGGCACGGTGACGCCGCCAGTCGCGATCACGCCGGTGGTGACGATGCCCACGAACACGGCGGTGGCGGCATGAGCATGACCCATGATCACAGCAACATGCTGCCCAAGGGTGCGCTGATGCTCGCCTGCGGACTGGTGCTCTCGGCACTGGCGGCGACCGCGGCTGCCCGGATCGCGCAGTTGCCGCCTGCTGCCCTGCCCGCTGCCGTCCGCGCCAACGAGAACGCGAAGATCGTGATCACGCGCAGCCTGCGCTTCAGCGATCGTGCCGATGGCGCGCTGGTGATCGAAGACGTCAATGCCAAGCAAGTCGCCGGCACCGTCGCTCCCTTCACCAAAAGCGGCTTCGTGCGCAGCGTGATGCGCGGCATGGCGCGCGATCGCCATATGCGCGGGCTGGGCTCTGAAGCGCCGTTTGAGCTGACCTTGTGGAGTGACGGCCAGTTATCGCTGGTCGACTCACTGTCGGGGCGCTCGCTTGAACTTGGCGCGTTCGGCCCGACCAATCGCGAAGCCTTTCTCGCGCTGCTGCAATCGAAGGAAGGTCGCTGATGCCGTTTCGCCGCACCTCGTTCGACACAGCGTGCCGGATCGAGATCGATAACAGTGATGCCGCATGCCATGCGCATGTCGAACTCGCCGATGATTTGCCGATCTATCCCGGCGACCGCGTGCGCGTGCACGGCGAGCCGATCGTCGTCGGCTTTGGCGAAAGCGCCGTGTTCGACCGGATCGCGACGGTCGAACGGGCAACCGCGATCGAACGGCTGTGGACCAAATTCGCGGGTCATTTTGAAATGACCGAACTCTACGAAGTCAGTTTTTCCCCCGGGAGGGCCGCATGAACGCTCCGGCAAAATTCCCCGCCATTCCTTCGGCCAAGGCGACCGACACCGAATCGATGAAGATCGCCCAGCGCGAAACGGTGCTGAGTCCGCGTTTCTACACCACCGATTATGCCGCGCTCGACCGGATCGACGTGTCGAACGTCCGCCGCGAGTGGGATTCGCTGATCGCCGAAATGCAGTCCGATCCGAACAAGCGCCACTTTAAGCGCACCGAAGCGTTCGACGGTGTGATCGAAAGCCTGCCCGAGGAACTGCGCGTCGAATTCGTCGACTTCCTCGTCAGCTCGCTCACGTCGGAATTTTCGGGCTGCATCCTCTATGCCGAAATCGCCAAGCGCGCGAAGAACCCCGACATCAAGCAGCTGTTCAAGCTGCTGAGTCGCGACGAAAGCCGCCACGCGGGGTTCATCAACGACACGTTGAAGGATGCCGGGATCGGCGTGAACCTGTCGTTCCTCACCAAGACCAAGAAATACACGTACTTCCGGCCGAAGTTCATCTTTTACGCGGTCTATCTGTCGGAAAAAATTGGCTATGCGCGCTATATCGCGATCTATCGCCATCTCGCGAAGCACCCTGAGCTGCGCTTCCACCCGATTTTCAACTGGTTTGAGCAGTGGTGCAACGACGAGTTCCGCCACGGTGAGGCGTTCGCGCTGCTGATGCGCAACGATCCCAAGCTGCTGCAAGGCCATAACCGGCTGTGGATCAAATTCTTCCTGATGGCGGTCTATGCGACGATGTATGTGCGCGATCACAATCGCCCGTCGTTCCACGCCGCGCTCGGCGTTGACCCGACCGATTATGACTATCAGGTGTTCGATATCTGCTCGGCGATTTCGAAGCAGGTGTTCCCGCTGACGGTCGATAGCAACGCACCGGCATTCCGGCGCGGGATGGAGCGCATGCGCAAAATCTCGAACGCAATGGATGCGGCCGGGGCACAGGGCGGGATCATCGGTCGCGTCAAGAAGCTGGCGCTGACGGCAGCGGCGGGCGCGACTTTCGTGCGGATGCTGTTCATTCCCGCCCAGCGCAACGCGCTGCCGGCCCAAGTGCGGCTGGTGCCGGCCTGGTGAGCTTTCCGCCGCTCCTGTTCGCGCTGATGGTGTGGTTCTTTGGGACGGCTGCGGTGGTGTGGCTCGACAGTCGCCCGCGCAGCACCTTCCGCCGAAGCTTTCGCGGCGCGGGGATTGTTGCGCTGATGGCACTCGCGGCAATTGTGCTGACCGCGAGCGACAGCAGCATGACATCGGTCTATATCGCCTTTGCCGCATCGGTGGCGATCTGGGGCTGGCACGAAATGGGCTTCCTGATGGGCTTCGTCAGCGGGCCATCGCATGAGCCCTGCCCGCCCGAAGCGCGCGGTTGGGCGCGGTTCAAGCTGGCGACGGCGACGGTGATCCATCACGAAGTCGCGCTCGCCGCGACCGTGCTGCTGCTGTTCGCGCTGACCTGGGGCCAGCCCAACCAAGCCGCGCCACTGGCATTCGCGCTGCTGTTCGGGATGCGGCTCTCGGCCAAGCTCAACCTTTTCCTCGGCGTGCCGAGCCTGTCGGACGAGGTCTTCCCGGCGCATCTCGCGTACCTCAAGACCTATTTTCGCAAAGCGCGCTGCAACTGGCTCTTTCCAGTCTCGGTCACGCTGGGATCGGCCGCGACCTGGTGGGCATGGACTGCCGCCGAAGCGGCCCGCGACCCCGGCGTCGCCGCGAGCTATACGCTGGTCGCGGGGCTCGCTTTTCTCGGCGTCGTCGAGCATTTGTTCCTTGTGTTACCGATCCGGGACGCAATGATGTATCGCTGGGCAACGCCCCAGCCTGTTAAGGCCAAGACAATAAGCACGGAGCGGAGGTAAGATGGATTACGAGGCATATTTCGGCAGCCAGCTTGCCGCGCTGAAAGAAGACGGGCGCTATCGCATCTTCGCCGAGCTTGAACGCAAGGCCGGCGCCTTCCCGCGCGCGCGCCACTATACCGATGATGGCGTCGGCGAAGTCACCGTTTGGTGCTCGAACGACTATCTCGGCATGGGCCAGCACCCGGCGGTGCTCGACGCGATGCACCAGACGCTCGACGATTGCGGCGCGGGCGCGGGCGGCACGCGCAACATCAGCGGCACCTGCCACGCGCATGTCGAGCTCGAAGCCGAACTCGCCGATCTGCACGGCAAGGAAGCTGCGCTGCTGTTCACTTCGGGCTATGTCTCGAACTGGGCGGCGCTGTCGACGCTCGCCGCGAAGCTGCCCGATTGCGTGGTGCTGTCGGACGCGCTCAACCATGCATCGATGATCGAAGGCATCCGCCACAGCCGCGCCGAATGCCAGCGCTTCAACCACAACGACTGGGAAGATCTCGACCGCAAGCTCGCCGCGATCGCGCCGGGCCGCGCCAAGCTGGTCGCGTTCGAAAGCGTCTATTCGATGGACGGCGATATCGCGCCGATCGAGCAGATCCTCGATGTGTGCGAAAAGCATGGCGCGCTGACCTATATCGACGAAGTTCATGCGGTCGGCCTTTATGGCCCGCGCGGCGGCGGGGTTGCCGAAGCGCGCGGCCTGATGGACCGGATCGACGTGATCGAAGGCACGCTGGGCAAGGCTTATGGCGTGATGGGCGGCTACATCACCGGATCGGCCAAGCTGATCGATTTCGTCCGCAGCTTTGCCAGCGGCTTCATCTTCACGACCGCGCTGCCGCCGGCGCTTGCCGCCGGGGCTGTCGCGAGCATCCGCCATCTGAAGACCAGCCAGGTCGAACGCGCCCGTCACCAGGAACGCGTCGCCACTGTCCGCCGTCGCCTCCACGCGATCGGCATTCCGACGCTGGAAAACCCCAGCCACATCATCCCGGTGATGGTTGGCGACGCCAAGAAGTGCAAAATGATCAGCGACTGGCTGCTCGACAACCACGGGATCTATGTCCAGCCGATCAACTATCCGACCGTGCCGGTCGGCACTGAGCGGCTGCGCATCACCCCTTCGCCCGTCCATTCAGACGCGGATATCGACAAGCTGGTGACCACGCTGAGTGAAATCTGGTCGATGTGCGAACTGGCGCGGAGTTCGATGGCGGCTTGATTACGTCTGAGCCACTCCGCGGGGGTTGAGCGAGAGCCCCGCGGAGCATGGCACAGCATCATTCGCGACGGCGCACTGTCACGCTCAACCCGTCGCTCGCGAAGCTTGCCGAGGATCCGCGCGCCAGCGCAAAGCGCTGCGCGATTTCCAAGGTTCGCGTGCCCGGCGGGTTCGGGCATGTGACGGGCAGCGGTCGAGTGTAGCGCACGCTCATCGTGAACATCTTCGGCTCTCCAGAGCGATAGCCGGACATGATGGTCACGCGGATGCCCGACATTTGGTTCGCCAGTCTTGGCTCATCGCCGATTGTCGTGTTTGGGCACGCATTGGGGGGCGCGTCGCTGGTTTCCCGATTGTAGTTCGCCGCACGCTCTGCCGCGACACGGAGCGGCCCCTTGAAGAGCACTTCGTCGCGGTCGCGGACCTCGACGTCGAGGTTGGCGACTTCACCCGAGATTATTGGGACCCGAATGATTGGCGGCGGCGGATCGCCCGGCGAGACAACAGTCGCAATTTGCACGAGCACGGCGGTCAGCATCGTCTTCTCCCTGTCGATTCTGCTCGGACTATCGCATTGAGATTGCGAGCGAGTAGGGAGACACGGTCAACGGCGGCTTAAGCCGCGACCGCCTGCCCCTCCAGTACGGCCTTCACCGCCGCCACCGCCTCTGCTGCCTTGTCGCCTTCCGGCCCGCCGCCCTGCGCCATGTCGGGGCGGCCGCCACCGCCCTGCCCGCCGAGCGCCGCGACGGCGGCGCGCAGCAGATCGACGGCATTGTGACTGCCGGTGAGATCGCTTGACACCCCGACCGCGACCGAGGCGCGGCCTTCGTTGACCGCGACGATCATCGCGACGCCCGACCCGATCCGCGCCTTGGCATCGTCGACCGCGCCGCGCAGGCCCTTGGGATCGAGCCCTTCGACGACTTGCGCGAGGAAATTCACCCCGCCGACGTGTTCGGGGCCTGCCGGCGCCGCACCGCCGCCACCGCCGAGTGCGAGCGCCTTCTTGGCTTCGGCCAGTTCGCGCTCCAACCGCCGCCGGTCCTCGACCAAAGCCGCGACGCGCGCGGGCACTTCGTCGGGCGATGCGCGGAGCGACGCCGCCGTCTCGCGCAGCTTCTCGTCGCGATCGGCTAGCCACAGCCGTGCCGCCTCGCCCGTCAGTGCCTCGATCCGGCGGATGCCGCTTGAGACGGCACTTTCACTCACGATCTTCACCAGCGCGATGTCGCCCAGCGCGCCAACATGCGTGCCGCCGCACAGTTCGACCGAATAGGATTTGTCGGCCTCGGCCCCCATGCTCAGCACGCGCACTTCATCGCCATATTTCTCGCCGAACAGCGCCATCGCGCCTGCCGCAATCGCATCGTCGGGGGTCATCAGCCGCGTCGTCACCGGGGCATTGCCGCGAATCTGGCGATTCACATCGGCTTCAACCTGCGCGATTTCAGCCGCCGTCATCGCCTGCTGGTGGGAAAAATCGAAGCGCAGCCGGTCGGGCGCGACCAGGCTGCCCTTCTGGCTAACATGATGCCCGAGCCGTTCGCGAAGGGCCGCGTGGAGCAAATGCGTCGCCGAGTGATTGGCCCGCACTTGCCCGCGTCGCGCAGTATCGATCGCAAGCCGCACCTTATCGCCGACCGCGACCGATCCGGCCTCGATCACGCTCTGATGCGCGTGCAAACGGCCGAGCGCCTTGGCGGTATCCTCGACCCGCACGACCAACCCGCCATCACCGGTGATCGTCCCGGCATCGCCCATCTGACCGCCGCTTTCGGCGTAGAAAGGCGTCTGATTGGTCAGGATGACAACGCTCTCGCTCGCCCCTGCCCGCTCGATCCGTGCGCCGTCTTTGACGATGGCAATCACCTGCCCCTCGCCGGTGTCGGCGGTGTAGCCCGTGAATTCGGTGCCGCCATGTTCCTCGGCAATGTCGAACCAGACATCGTCGGAGGCACGCTCGCCTGATCCCTTCCACGCAGCGCGCGCAGCCCGCTTCTGTTCGGCCATCGCCGTGTCGAAGCCCGCGCGGTCGATGCCGAAGCCTTGCGCGCGCAGAGCATCCTCGGTCAGATCATAGGGGAAGCCATAGGTGTCGTAGAGCTTGAACGCGGTTTCGCCCGGCAGGGTCGCGCCCGCCGCCATGCCCGCCGTGGCTTCGTCGAGCAGCTTGAGCCCGTTTTCGAGCGTGCGGCGGAAGCGCGTTTCCTCTTGCAGCAAGGTCGCCTCGATCAGAGGCTGCGCGCGGACGAGCTCGGGATAAGCCGCGCCCATCTCCGCCACCAGCGCGGGGACCAGCCGGTGCATCAGCGGCGTCTTCGCGCCCAATATATGCGCATGCCGCATCGCGCGGCGCATGATCCGCCGCAGCACATAGCCGCGGCCCTCGTTGGCGGGCAGCACGCCATCCGCCACGAGGAACCCGGCCGAGCGCAGATGATCGGCAATCACGCGGTGGCTCGCCTTGGCAGCGCCCTCGGCCAGCGTGCCCGTCAGCGCGGTCGAGGCGGCGATCAGCGCCTTGAAGGTATCGGTGTCGTAATTGTCGTGCACGCCCTGTAGCACAGCGGCGACGCGCTCGATGCCCATGCCGGTGTCGATCGATGGGCGCGGCAGCGGGGTGCGGTTGCCGTCGGCAGCTTGCTCGAACTGCATGAAGACGAGATTCCAGATCTCGACAAAGCGGTCGCCATCCTCATCAGGCGATCCGGGTGGGCCGCCGGGAATGTGATCGCCGTGGTCGTAGAAGATTTCCGAACACGGCCCGCATGGCCCCGTATCGCCCATCGACCAGAAATTGTCGTTGGTCGCGATGCGGATGATGCGCTCGCCGGGCAGGCCCGCGATGCGCTTCCACAGATCATAGGCTTCATCATCGGTGTGGTAGACAGTGACGGTGAGCCGGCTGGGATCGATCCCCCATTCCTTGGTGATCAGATTCCACGCGAGCGTGATCGCGCGGTCCTTGAAATAATCACCGAAGGAGAAATTGCCGAGCATTTCGAAGAAAGTATGGTGCCGCGCGGTATAGCCGACATTGTCGAGATCATTGTGCTTGCCGCCCGCGCGCACGCATTTCTGGCTCGACACGGCGGTCACATAGGGGCGGCTCTCCAGCCCCGTGAACACATTCTTGAACGGCACCATCCCCGCGTTGACGAACATCAGCGTCGGGTCGTTGTGCGGCACCAAAGGTGCGGATGCGACGCGCGCATGGCCTTCGCGTTCGAAGTAATCGAGGAAGGAGCGGCGGATATCATTGGTCGAGGTCATGCACCCGATCTAGGGCGCGCGTGCGGCTTGCTCAAGCGAAACGGTTATCCGGCCCGCTCAAGGCTGTGGCGGCGGGTCGGGCAAGCGCCGCGCGCTGACGATCCTGATCGGCGCGGCGATGATCTGGCCCTTCATGCCGCCCTCACCTTTGGCCGGATCGACCGGCGCGTTGAAAATCTTGACGACGACATCCTTGCCGTCGGTGACCCGGCCGAAGGCGGCATAGCCAGCATTGTCACCGCTCGCCTTGGGATCAGCATCGAGCGCGGGCTGATCGCCGAGCATGATCGAGAAATCGCCGGTCGCGGTGCCGGGATCATAGCGCGCCATCGAGATCGCCCACGCCTTGTGGAGGATGCCGGTCTGCGTCGTCGGTTCATGCGCGATGGGCTTCAGGATGCGCTTGGGGTCGTTTTGCGTGCCGCCTTGGATCAGCCCGTTGGGCGCATCGCCCCATGGCAGGCGCAGCGCGCGGTAAAATACGGTGCCGTCGAAGCGCTTCTGATCGACATAGACAACGAAATTCTCGGTCGTGATCGGCGCGCGCTTGTGATCGAGTTCGAGCGTGATGACGCCGGCTTCGGTCGTGAGCGCAATCCGCACCGTGTCGCCGATCGGTGCTGGTTTGGGCGGCGGCGGGGGTGCGGGCTTCTTGCGCGGAGGGGCGGCATGCGCGGCGGTGGCGAGCGCGAGGGGGAGCAGGATGGCGGCGGCGAATCGGCGGGTCATGTGGCGATCATGCCGCAGTGACGACCGGTTGTTGAGGTGCCTTAGCAACGGTCGTGCTCTTTAGTGCAGCCGTGATTTGGCCCATAGCCGACCGAAGGTTTCGCACATCGGCCTGCAACTCGGCGAGCAGCGGCGCGGCCTCGTCCCCATCGATGACGAGCTTCGTGCGTTTGGCGCCCGAGGAATCGAGCGCCGCCAGCTTGATCACCATTATCCAGCGCCGTTGACGGTCGAGCGCGACCGTAGCCACGCCGTGACAGAGCGTGGCGCGCAACGTTTCATGTTCGCGAAACTTTGCGAGCCGAGCGACGGCACATTTACCTTCGGTCGCGAACGGCCCGTCGGTCTTGATTGCGTCGTGCAGATCGGCGAGCCGCTGGCCCAACAGTTGCCTGAGCTTCACCTTGGCGCCACGCCCGTGGACAGCGTGCAGCGTAAGCAGCATCTCCGTCACCAAGGCTTCGCCTTGCGCCAACACATCAATGGCTTCGCTGCGCCACTGATTGGCCGCCCGAGTCGCTCGATCCCAAACGGCAGTATCTAGCGTCGGTTCGACTGGTGTAACGGCGTTCATTACATTCGATTAGCCCAACAATATTGAAAAGTTCTTTCCCCTACCCCAACGGTGCGTCGAGTGACTTGGGCGGCTCGCTGAACCACACCGGCCCCGCCGGCGTCATGTGGAAGCAGTCCTCGAGCCGCACGCCAAATTTGCCGGGCAAGTAAATGCCGGGCTCGTTTGAAAAGCACATGCCCGGCGCGAGCTTCGTCGTCTCGCCGCGCACGAGATTGACGGGTTCATGCCCGTCGAGGCCGATGCCGTGGCCGGTGCGGTGCGACAGGCCGGGGAGCTTATAGTCAGGGCCATAGCCCCACGCCGCATATTGCCGCCGCACGGCATCGTCGACCGATCCCGCCGCCGCGCCCACCTGCGCCGCCTTGAACGCGATCTGCTGGCCCGCTGCGACCTGATCCCAGACCTTGCGTTGCTCGGCGTTTGGCGTGCCATAGACAAAGGTGCGCGAGATGTCGGACTGATAGCCTTCGACCGAGCAGCCGCAGTCCATCAGCACGATCTGGCCATCGCCCACGCGCTGCGGCGCGCGGCTGCCGTGCGGATAGGCCGCTGCTTCGCCGATCAGGACCAGCGCAAAGCCGGGATCGCCGCCGAGCTTGGCCGTCGCAGCATTCATCAGCGCGCCGATATCGGCGGGCGTCATGCCTTTCTCGACGCGCGGCCAGGTCCAGCGATAGGCGGCAATGGTGATGTCGCTCGCCTTTTGCATCAGTGCGATTTCGGCTGCCGACTTGCTGCCCCGGCACCCGCGCACCACCGGATTGGCCGACACGATCCGCGCGGCGGGGAGTGCGCGCGCCAGCCCGTTCGACGCGAAGAAGCGCGCGGTTTCCTCGATGCCGATCGCGCCCGTCAGCTTGCGCGCCTTGAGCCAGGCGGCGATCAGCGCGACCGGCGACTGATCTTCCTGCCACACGCGCACTTCGGCCTCGACCGCCAGCGTCTGGCGGACCGAGGGTTCTTCGAAGAAGGGCGTGACGATCAGCACTGGCCCCTCGACCGGCAGCACCGCCGCCGTCAGCCGCTCGCTGCGGCCCCAGCGCACGCCGGTGAAATAGACGAGGCTCGCCCCCGGCTCGATCAGCACCGCGTCGATGCCGTTCGCTTTCATCAGCCTCTGCGCCTTGGCGAGGCGGGCGGCGCGTTCGGCAGCGGTGATCGGCGCGACGTCGCGCGTCATATCGGCGAGGCCCGCCAGATCGGGGGCCGCTGCCCGCGCGGCTGCCGAGCACAGCAACGGCGCCACTGCCGCGCCGACGATGAGGCTGCGCCGGTCGATCGTGAAACCCTGTTGCATGCGGCGCTTCCCCCGTTTTTTCGTCGACCAGCGATAGGGCGCTTGACCGGGGCGCCGCAATCCCCTTCGCTGGCGGGCAGGAATTGGGGAGCATGTAATGGCCAAGCGGCTGACCTTGTACATCATGATCGGGCTAGTGCTTGGCCTGTTCACCGGTTGGGTGATCAACAGCACGATTGCCGATGGCAGCGCGGAAGCCACCGCGCGGCTGAAGGACATCGCGGGCGGGTTCAAGATCGTCACCGACATTTTTCTGCGGCTGATCAAGATGATCATCGCGCCCCTCGTCTTCTCCACCCTCGTCGTCGGCATTGCGCATATGGGCGATACTGCCGCACTCGGGCGGATCGGCGCGCGCACGATGGGCTGGTTCATCACCGCGTCGCTGATCTCGCTCAGCATGGGCCTCGTGCTGTTCCACGCGATCGAATGGATCGTCGATATCGTCGCGCCGGGCCAGGGCTTTGGCTTCAAGCTGCCGCCGCCGAGCGAGACGGTGGGGCTGGAAAAGTCGGCTTTCAGCCTGTCCAACTTCATCACCCATATCGTGGCGACGTCGATCGTCGACGCGATGGCCAAGAACGAGATCATCCAGATCGTCGTCTTCTCGATCTTCGCCGGCGTTGCGCTGACCGCGATCGGCGAGCGCGGCAAGCCGATCGTCGCGGGGGCCGAGGCGCTGGCGGCGATGATGCTCCAGATCACCGATTATGTGATGCGCGTCGCCCCGCTCGCGGTGTTCGCGGCGATCACCGCGACGATTGCCGTCAACGGGCTCGGCATCATTGTGACCCTCGGGCTGTTCGTCGGCAGCTTTTATGTCGGCCTCGCCTTTTTGTGGCTCGTGCTGTTCGGCGCGGCATTTGTGTTCATCGGCCCGCGCGCGGGCACGCTGCTGCGCTATATCCGCGAGCCGATCTTGCTCGCTTTCTCGACCGCCTCGTCCGAAGCCGCCTATCCGCGCACGCTCGAAGCGCTCGACCGGTTCGGTGTGCCACCCAAGATCGCGAGCTTCGTGCTGCCGCTCGGCTACTCGTTCAATCTCGACGGGTCGATGATGTACATGACCTTCGCGACTTTGTTCATCGCGCGCGTTTATGGCATCGACTTGCCGATCGGGACGCAGATCCTGATGCTGCTGATCCTGATGGTGACATCGAAGGGGATCGCCGGGGTGCCGCGCGCGTCGCTGGTCGTGATTGCCGCGGTGATGGGCCAGTTCGGCATTCCCGAAGCCGGGCTGCTGCTGATCCTGCCGGTCGACCAGTTCCTCGACATGGGGCGGTCGGGCACCAATGTCGTCGGCAATGCGGTGGCGACGGCGGTCGTCGCGCGCTGGGAAGGGCAGCTCGACGACCCCGAAGAACCCGAGATCGAGCCGCCGCACGCGCCATCGAAGCATGGGGTTTAGAGCTTAATCACTCTAGCTCGAACCGTTTGTTTCGAGCGAAGTCGAGAAACAGGCCACAGGCGGTCCGCAAGGTGTCTCGACTTCGCTCGACACGAACGGGATGGGGATTGAGTCCATCTTTGGTCCTCACCCACTAGGCATAGGCATAGGGTCCGCCCTTGGCGAGCGCGGTCTGGTAGGCGGGGCGCGCATGGACCTTGGCGAGCCAGGCGAGTGTTGCCGGACGCTTGCCATTGTCGAGCCCGGCGCGGCTCTTGGCGGCTTCGAGCGGGAAGCTCATCATGATGTCGGCGGCGCTGATGTCGTCGCCCGCGAACCAGGGGCGCTGGGCAAGTTCGCTTTCGATATAATCGAGGTGATTGTCGATCATCGGCTGGATGCGTTTAACCGCTGTGTTTCCGACCAGCGGAATACGGCTCATCACCAGCCGCATGACTAACGGCGGCATCACCGATCCTTCGGCATAATGCAGGAAAAAGCGATAGCGCAGCAGCGAGTCGCGATGCGCGCGCGAGCCGAAGCGGCCGTCGGCCTTGGCGACGAGATATTCCACGATCGCGCCGGTTTCGGCGATTACCAGCCCGTCATCCTCGATCACCGGCGACTTGCCGAGCGGATGTACCGCACGCAGTTCGGGCGGGGCGAGCATCGTCGCCTTGTTCCGCTCATAGCGTGTAATCGTGTACGGCAGGTCGAGTTCCTCGAGCAGCCAGAGAATGCGCTGCGAGCGCGAGTTTTCGAGGTGGTGGACGGTGATCGTCATGGGTGGTCTCCGGGTGGTGGCGTCAGGCTGGCCGGGCGTTGCCTCTTCTATTCTTCACCTATCCGTTCGTGTCGAGCGAAGTCGAGACACGGGTCAGAGTACCTGGCGCCCGTCCCTCGACTTCGCTCGGGACGAACGGTGGATTATCGATCAGGTCCACTCTCTCTTCCTCCGCGCTCTCCGCGCCGCCGCACGAACCAATCTTCTTCTGCCGCTTCCGACCACGCCCGCATCGCTCGAAAGGTCACAAAAGTCACGACGATCGCAGGGGGGTCCCCCTGCCTCCAAACATGAAAGGCCCGCCGGGGGGAGGCGGGCCTTTCCAGTCTTGCGGCGAGGGGGACGCCGCTGGGGGTAAAATCAAACCGGTGCGCGGGGCCGCGCCCGATCACATCCAAATCACATATCGTCGTCGTCGGCCTCATCGCCATCGGGGCCGACCATCATTTCCTCCGCCACCTTGTCGGTGCGCGTGCGGATCGCCTTTTCGAGCCGGTCGGCCATTTCAGGATTGTCGGTCAGATAGGTCTTGGCATTCTCACGCCCCTGCCCGATCCGCACGCTGTCGTAAGAGAACCACGCGCCTGACTTCTCGACGAGGCCGGCCTTGACGCCAAGATCGAGAATCTCGCCGATCTTGGAAATGCCCTGGCCGTACATGATGTCGAACTCGACCTGCTTGAACGGCGGCGCGACCTTGTTCTTGACGACCTTCACCCGCGTGGTGTTGCCGACAATGTCTTCGCGGTCCTTGATCTGGCCGGTGCGGCGGATGTCGAGGCGGACCGACGCGTAGAATTTCAGCGCATTGCCGCCCGTGGTCGTCTCGGGATTGCCGTACATCACGCCAATCTTCATGCGCAGCTGGTTGATGAAAATGACCATGCAGCGCGAGCGGCTGATCGACCCCGTCAGTTTACGCAACGACTGCGACATCAGCCGCGCCTGCAAGCCGACATGGCTGTCGCCCATTTCGCCTTCGATCTCGGCGCGCGGCACGAGTGCGGCGACCGAATCGACCACCAGCACGTCGATCGCGTTCGAGCGCACCAATGTGTCGACGATTTCGAGCGCTTGCTCGCCGGTGTCGGGCTGCGACACGATCAGCTCATCGATGTTGACGCCCAATTTCTTGGCATAGACGGGATCGAGCGCATGCTCGGCGTCGACGAAGGCGGCGGTCCCGCCATTTTTCTGCGCCTCGGCGATCACGTGGAGCGCGAGCGTGGTTTTGCCCGAGCTTTCCGGGCCGTAAATCTCGATCACGCGGCCGCGCGGCAAACCGCCAACGCCAAGCGCAATGTCGAGCCCAAGCGAGCCGGTCGAAATCGATTCGACCTGCATCGTCGCTTTCGACCCCAGCCGCATCGCGCTGCCCTTGCCGAATGCGCGGTCGATCTGCGCGAGCGCGGCGTCGAGCGCCTTCTGGCGGTCGCCCGCAGCCTTGTCGCTTGTCTTGTCCGAAGAAAGGGCCATGTCGCTGTCGATAACCTTCAATTTGGCTGCCATGATGGTTCTCCTCGCTAGACCGAACACCGTTGTCGTTCAATGCGTCGCGAGCCATGTACCGTATCTGTTCCAATAGAACAAGAGCGGAACATCATGAGTGTCAAAAAAAATCGTGCGCGCCGCCCGGGCGCTGCCGCGCGGTTGTTGTTGCCGCCTCAGCCCAGCGCTTCGAGCGCCTTGGCGACGGCTTCCATCGTGAACGGCTTGGCGAGCACCGGGCGGTTGCTGTGCGGGCCTTCGACGCCGTCGCCGCTGCCGCCGCTCGCGAACAGGAACGGAATGCCGGCGGCGGCCAGCGCATCGGCGATCGGATCGCTGGTTTCGCCGCCGCGCAGATTGACGTCGAGGATCGCCGCATCGATGCCGCCCTTGGCGATCAGCGCTAGCGCCTGTGCGCAGCTATCCGCCGGGCCGATGACGGTCTTGCCCATCTCGCCCAGAAAATCCTCAAGCATCATCGCGATGAGCGGTTCGTCTTCGACGATCAGGACAGTGGCTGGCATCGGGGGCGCATAGGCGGTCGGGCGGCCAGCGCCAAGCGTCATTTGGCGGCGAGCACGTCGCGCGTGGCTTCGGCGAGTTGCTGAACCGAAAACGGCTTGGGCAGGAAGGCGACATTGTCGAGATCGATCGACTTGCGCAATTGCTCCTCGGCATAGCCCGACATGAACAGGATCGGCAGGTCGGGATAGCGCGCGCGGGCATGGCGGACCATCGTCGGCCCGTCCATCATCGGCATCACGACGTCGGAAATCAGCAGGTCGGGCCGCGCGGCGGTGGCCAATACTTCGAGTGCTGCTTCGCCATTCTCGGCGGTGAGCACGGTATAGCCCTGCCGCGCCAGCGCGCGTTCGGCGACCGCGCGGACCATATCCTCATCCTCGACGAGCAGGATCGTCCCCGATCCCCAGAGTTCGGCGGGTTTGGCCTTGGCTTTCGGCGCGCTCGGCCGCGCGGCGGCTTCGGTGCGGTGGACAGGCAGGTAGATGCTGAATACCGCGCCCTTGCCGGGGGCGCTATCGGGGAAGATGTAGCCGCCCGATTGCTTGACGATGCCATAGACGGTTGAGAGCCCGAGGCCAGTGCCCTTCCCCACATCCTTGGTCGTGAAAAAGGGTTCGAAAATCTTGGGCAGGATATCGGCGGGAATGCCCATGCCGGTGTCGGACACGCGCAGCGCGGTGTAATCGGCGACGGGCATCGTCTCCGCCGACAGCTTATGCGCCAGCGCGATCTGCGGGACGTCGGCGGCGGCGACCGCAAGCGTTTCAATCGTCAGCGTGCCGCCGCCTTGCGGGTTTTTGGTGAGCATCGCGTCGCGGGCATTGACGGCGAGGTTCATGACGACTTGTTCGAGCTGCCCCGGATCGGCACGCACCGGGCCGAGATTACGGCCATGCTTGACGACGAGCGTCACGGTTTCGCCGAGCAGTCGCTTGAGCAGGTTCGAAACTTCGGAAATCACGTCGGGCAGTTGGAGAATCTGTGGGCGCAATGTCTGCTGGCGCGAGAAGGCGAGCAATTGCCGCGTCAGGCTGGCGGCGCGGTTCGAATTGAGGCGGATCTGCTGGATGTCGTCATAATCGCCATCGCCCGGCGCATGGCGCATCAGCATCAGGTCGCAGTGGCCGATGATTGCGGTCAGGATATTGTTGAAATCATGCGCGACGCCGCCCGCGAGCTGGCCGACCGCCTGCATCTTGGTCGCCTGCGCCACTTCGCGCTTGAGGCGGCTTTCCTCGCCATTGTCCTTGAGGCTGAGCAGCACCGCCGCGTCGCCGAAGCCGCGCGCGCCGGCGATCGACAGGATCACCGGCTCGTCGGGGCGATCATGCAGCCGCACCGCGAGGTCGCTTGCCTGCGCGCCGCCGCCGGTGAAGCGGCGCACGGCATCCGCGACGGCGGCCTTGTCCTCGCGCACGACAAGGTCGCCGGGATAGACGGGGACGGTGAGCGGATCGATCCGCGCCGCGCGGTGGAATGCGGCGTTCATCTCGATGAACCGCCCGTCGCGCGCCACCAGGGCAATCGCGGCGGGAATCAGCGCGACGAGGCTCTTCACATAATCGGCGCTCGACGCGTCGATCGCGGGGACCGGCGGGGCATCATCATCGACCAGCGCGACGAGAATGGGCGCGGCATCACCGTCGAGAAAGGGTATCTGCATCACGCGCAGCGGGGTGCCGCCGCGCCCCTCGCGCTCGAAACGGACGACGCCGTCGCTATCGTTGGTCAGGAAGCGACCGAAGTCGCGCCCGGCGACGGCGCCTTCCTCATGGCCCATCGCGCGCAGCCGAAACACGCGGTTGGCGGCCTTGATCCGCCCGTCGGGGTCGACGAGGCACAGCATCAGCCCCGCGCCCGCGACGCGGTTGCCGATTGGCCCTGCAATCATCGCTTCGGCGCGCGCGGCAACGTCCATCCCGGCGGCACCGCGAAAGCGCCAGACGAGCATGTCATCGGCATGGCCTGCGCGGGTGATGGCGGCAGCGATCGGGCCGCTTGATGTGGTCAGCCGCGCCACCTCGCCCGTGCCGTCGCGCCACGCCGCGCGCCCCGCGCCTGCGAGCGCAGCGATCCCCGGCTCGCCGATGGGCAGATTGGGGGGCGTGGGAAAGCCGTCGAACTGCGCGCGATAGGCCTGGTTCGCACAGACGAGCCGCCCGCCGCGATCGGTGACGGCCACCGCGTCGCTCGACGCATCGGCGAGCAGATGCGCGATCGACCAGTCGAGGTCGGGCTCGGCGGCTTGAGCGGCGGGCTGCAGCATGCGCGCCGCAATCGCGATGCCGCCCAGCACGACGGCGCCCGCCAGAAATCCTGCTGCTACGGTGATATTGCCGATCGCGAACAGCACCACCAGCGCCGCTGCCAGCCCTGCCCCGCCCGCGACCAGCGCCGCCGCGCGGCCGGAGCGGGCTCGGGGATCGGGGATAAGCGACAGGCTGGCCATCACGCCGTCATGACCGTCACGGCCAGCCCGTCAAGTCCCTGCCGCGCACAACCTGCTGCACCGCAGTGGAAAAGCGTTTACCAGATGCGCACGCGCGCTTCGGGGGCAAGGTACATCTTCTGCCCCGGCTTGGCGCCGAACGCGGCGTACCAGGCATCGATGTTGCGCACGGTCCACACCCGCTGCTCGGCGGGCGAATGCGGATCGGTGAGCAGCCGGTTGCGCAGATCATTGTCGCGGTGGCGCCGCTGCCAGACTTGCGCATAGCCAAGGTAGAAGCGCTGATCGCCGGTGAAGCCGTTGATCACGCGGGCGGGCTTGCCGCCCAATGACTTGTGATAGGCGTCGAGCGAGGCGGCGAGCCCGGCGAGATCGGCGGTATTCTCCCCCAGGGTCAGCGCGCCCTTCACATGGAAGCCGGGCAGCGGTTCATAGCCGTCATATTGCGCGACGAGTTGGTCGGTACGCTTTTTGAACGCGGCGACATCGGCGGGGGTCCACCAGGTCGCGAGCTTGCCCTTGGGGTCGAACTTCGATCCCTGATCGTCGAAATGGTGGCTGATCTCATGGCCGATCACCGCGCCGATGCCGCCATAATTCACCGCCGGATCGGCCTTGGGATCGAAGAACGGCGGCTGCAGGATTGCCGCCGGGAAGGTGATCGCGACCAAGGTCGGGTTCGCCTGCGCGTTCACCGTCATCGGGGCGAGGCCCCATTCCCAGCGATAAACCGGCTTGCCGAGCTTGTTGATGTTATAGTTGTGCGCCCATTGGTTCGCGCGCAGCTGATTACCGAACGCATCACCGGCCTTCATTTCGAGCGCCGAATAATCGCGCCACTGCGACGGGTAGCCGATGCGCGGCGTGAAATTGGCGAGCTTCACGCGCGCCGCCGCCTTGGTTTCGGGGGACATCCAGTCGAGCTTGTCGATCCGCGCACTCATCGCGGTGAGGATGTTCTTGACGAGCGTATCGGCCGCCGCCTTGGTCGCGGGCGGGAAATATTTGGCGACATAGATTTTGGAGACTTCATCGGTCACCGCGCCCGACGTCCAGTTGACCGCGCGCTTCCAACGGAGCTGCTGTTCGGGCGTGCCGCGCAATTCGGTGCCGTAGAAAGCGAAACTTTCCTTGTCGAAGGCGCTCGGCAAGACGCCCGCAAATTCGTCGAGCGAGCGGATCAGCAATTGATCCTTGAGCACGTCGATCGGTGCGTCGGCGATGACCTTGGCGATGCCGGCAACCGCGCTCGGCTGGCCGACGACGACGGTTTCGGTGGGGGTGCCGACACCCTTGAAATAGGTCGCGAAATCGAAGCCCGGTGCCATTTCGACAAGCTGGGCGACGCTCATCTTGTTATAGGTCTTGTCGGCGTCGCGGCTCTGGACGTTCGTCCAGTGCGCCTGAGCGATCTGGGTTTCGAGCTCGACCACGGCCTTCGCCCGCGCCTCCGCATTGGCTTCGCCGGCGAGGCCGAACATGCGCGCAATATGCCCCTGATAGGCCGCCTTGGTCGCTTGCAGCTTGGCATCGGTGCTGAGGTAATAATCGCGATTGGGCATGCCGATACCGGCTTGCCGTACGCTGACGGTGTAGCTGTCGGGGTCCTTCGCATCGGTCGACACGCCGATGCCGAACGGCACTGGCACGCCACTCCGGTCGGCTTCGATCGCCAGCGCAAGGTAATCGGCCTTCGACGACGCCGCCTTGATCCGCGCGAGCCACGGCCTGATCGGCGTCAGGCCCTTGGCCTCGATCGTCGCGGTGTCGAGATAAGCGGCATAGGCGTTGCCGATCTTCGACGCCGGGTCCTTGGTCGCGGCTTCGAGCAACCCGCGCGTGCGCATTTGCGACAGGTCGGCGAGCGTATCGAACGCACCGAAGCTGGGCTTGTCGTTGGGGATTTCGGTGCGCTTGACCCAGCCACCATCGGCGAAGCTGAAGAAATTGTCGCCCGCCGCGACTGATCGGTCCATGCCGGTCTCATCAAAGCCAAAGGTGCCGATTGTCGGCTTGGTCGCGGCGGGCTTGCCCGGGGCGGCGAACGCCATGCCGGCAACGATTCCAGCGATGGCGGCGCCCGAAGCGATCGTGGCGATAGTCTTGCGGTGCATCATTCTCTCCCTGATTTTTTGAGCGCGCGGCGCCCCAAAAGCAGGAAAGGGCGACACCCCGCGGGTGCCGCCCCTTCCCTGTTCAACGATTTACCAGATGCGGACCCGAGCCGCTGGCGCGAGATATTGCTTCTCGCCGGGCTTGGCGCCGAAAGCGGCGTACCACGGATCGAGATTGCGCACCGTCGCCGTGCGATATTCGCCGGGCGAGTGCGGATCGCTGAGCAGTTGCGAGCGCAGCGCCTGTTCCTTGTACTTGGTCCGCCACACCTGCGCCCAGCCGAGGTAGAAGCGCTGATCGCCGGTCATCCCGTCAATCACCGGCGCAGGCTTGCCGCCCAATGACTTGTGATAGGCGTCGATTGCCACCGACAGCCCGGCGAGATCGGCGATATTCTCGCCCAAGGTCAGCCCGCCCTGCACTTTCTGGCCCGGCAGCGGCTCATAGGCATCATATTGCTTGACGAGCTGCGCGGTCAGCTTGTCGAAGGCGTCGATGTCGGCCTTGGTCCACCATTCGGCCAGCTTGCCGGTTGGATCATATTTGCGGCCCTGATCGTCGAAATGATGGCTGATTTCGTGGCCGATCACCGCGCCGATGCCGCCATAATTGACCGCCGGATCGGCCTTGGCGTCGAAGAACGGCGGCTGCAGGATCGCGGCGGGGAAGACAATCTCGTTCATCACCGGATTGGCATAGGCATTGATCGTCATCGGCGTCATGAACCATTCGGTCCGGTCGATCGGCTTGCCGAGCTTGGCAATCCCGCGCGCATATTCGAACGCATTGGCGCGCGCGATATTGCCGACCAGATCGTCGCGCTTCACCTCAAGCGCCGAGTAATCGCGCCAGCGGCTGGGGTAGCCAATCTTGGGCGTGAACGACGCGAGCTTGGTCCGCGCCTTGGCCTTGGTCTCGGGGCTCATCCAGGTCAGCTTGTCGATGCGCGCGCCCATTGCCGCGATTACATTCTTGACGAGCGTGTCCGCCGCCGCTTTGGTCGCGGGCGGGAAATAACGCGCGACATATTCCTTGCCGATTTCCTCGCCAAGCGCGCCCGACGTGGCCGCGACAGCGCGCTTCCAGCGATCGCGTTGCACCGCCTGCCCCGACAGGATCGGGCCGTAGAAGCTGAAATTGGCGTCGTCGATCGGCTTGGCGAGATAGCCCGCAAAGCTGCGCACGACCCGCAGCTTGGCATAATCGCGCAGCACCTCGATCGGCGTGTCGGCAAAGGCCTTGGCCTCACCCGTGATCGCGCTGGACTGCGCCACGACGAAATTCTGTTCGCCCGCGACACCCAGCGCGGTGCGGATCGCGCCCCATGGCATGCCCGGCGCCTTGGCGTCGAAATCGTCCGCCGACCATTTGTTATAGGTCTTGTCCGAATCGCGCGATTCGATCGCGGTCCAATGCGCCGTCGCGAGCGACTTTTCGAATTCGAACACGGCTTTCGCACGCGCCTCGGCATTGTCGCCTTCGCCGATCAGGCCGAGCATCTTGGCGATGTTCGCCTGATACGCCGTGCGGACCGCGTCGAGCTTGGGATCGGCCTTCACATAATAATCGCGGTTGGGCAGCGCGATGCCGCCCTGACCGATGTTGACGATATAGATGTCGGGCGCCTTTTCATCCTGATTGACGAAGAAGCTGATCAACCCGCCGACGCCCTGCCGCTGGAGTTTGGCCATTTCGGTTGCGAGCGCGGTCTTGTCGGTCGCGCCGTTCAGCGCCGTCAGCCAGGGCTGGATCGGGGCGACGCCCTTCGCGTCGATCGCGGCCTGATCCATATAGCTGGCGAAGAAATCGCCGATCTTGCTGCCCGGCTTGGCGGCGGCTTCGTCGAGGATCGCCTTGGTCTGCGCGAGGCTGCGATCCTGCAGCACGTTGAACATGCCGTAAGCGGCGCGGTCTGCCGGAATCTCGGTCTTGGTCAGCCAGCCGCCACCGGCGTAGCGGAAGAAGTCGTCACCCGGCTTGACGCTCGCGTCCATGCCGGCGGCGTCAAAGCCATAGCTGCCGATCTCGGGCTTGGCCGCTTTGGCCTTGGCTGGCGGCGTAGCGGGCGCAGGCGCGCCGGATTTGGCAACGGCGATGCCGGCAATCGCAGCAGTGGCGAGCAAGGTCGTAACGATCAGCGAGGAACGCATGGAATATCCTTTGCGTGTTTTGGAGGGCATGCGCCGTGTCATAACCAAACGTGCCGGGGCGTCAAACCGGTATCGCATGCAACCAGCGGCTCGAAATACCGCCGCTGGATCAGGGACGTCAGCCGCGGTCGCGCATGATCCGGGCGGCGTCGCGCTTCCAGTCGCGTTCCTTGATCGCGTCGCGCTTGTCATGCGCCTGCTTGCCCTTCGCCAGCGCGAGTTCGACCTTCGCACGGCCGCGCCCGTTGAAGAAGATGGAGAGCGGCACCAACGTCATCCCCTGCCGCGCAACCGCGCCGTGGAGCTTGTTGATCTCGCGTTCGTGGAGCAGCAATTTGCGCGCACGCTTGGGCTCGTGGTTATAGCGATTGCCGTGGCTGAATTCGGGGATGTTCGAATTGATCAGCCACACCTGCCCGTCGCTGACCTCGGCATAGCTTTCGGCGATCGACCCTTCGCCGAAGCGCAGCGATTTGACCTCGGTGCCGGTGAGCGCGATGCCCGCCTCGTACACCGTCTCGATCGCATAGTCGTAGCGCGCGCGCCGGTTCTCGGCGACGGTCTTCTTCTTGTCGAATACAGGCGGCTTGGGGCGCGGCATAAGGGAGAGGCATGTAGGGAGGGTGAGCGCGGAAGGGAAGCGGCGATCCAGCCCCCTCCACCACGCCTGCGGCGCGGTCCCCCTCCCCCGCTAAAGCGGTGGAGGTTCAAAAATCCTCCCTCGGAGCATCGCTCCGGGGGAGGGGGACCGCGCCCGCAGGGCGTGGTGGAAGGGGATCGACGCTCGCGAGAATCAGGCGGATCACGGCATCCAAGTCAGTCAGCACGGCTTTGGCCGATATCCGGAGCACCCGCACCCCCTGCCCCTCAAGCCAAGCGTCCCGCTCAGCATCCCTTGCCGGCCGATCGCCATAATCATGCGCCTCGCCATCGACCTCGATCGCGAGTCGAGCGGGCGCGCAATAGAAGTCCAGGTCGTACGGGCCTCCGGGATGCTGGCGACGGAAGCGATGGCCGCCCGGCGACTGGCGGAGTTGCTGCCAGAGGAGGACTTCGGGGAGCGACATTTTGCGGCGGAGTTGCCGCGCGTTGCGTTTGGATTGAGCATCGCCCTTCAATCGCATCGGCCCCCTCCACCACGCCTTCGGCGCGGTCCCCCTCCCCCGCTAAAGCGGTGGAGGATCTAGATTAGCCCTGCCCTTTCAAGCGCCGCATCCACCGCGCGCTGGCTGGCTTCGCTGGGCCAGGTCATCGGCAGGCGCAGCGCCGTGGGGAAACCGGGGCGGACCCGGCTCATCGCGTATTTTACCGGTCCCGGCGACGCATCGGTGAACATCGCGAGATGCAGCGGGAACAGCAGGTCGTGGAGACGCAGCGCTTCGGCACGGTTGCCTGCCGCCCACGCCTTCTGGAAATCGGCGCAGAGGCGTGGGGCGACATTGGCGGTGACCGAAATCGTCCCCAGCCCGCCCATCGCGTTGAAGGCCAGCGCGGTTTCGTCATTGCCCGACAGCTGGATGAAGCCTTCGCCGCACGCCAGCCGTTGCTGCGTCACCCGGCCGAGATTGCCGGTGGCGTCCTTCACCGCGACAAAGCTCGCCGGAAACGCCTGCACCAGCCGCGCCATCGTCTCGACCGCGATATCGGTCACGGTGCGGCCAGGCACATTGTAAAGCATCACCGGCAAGTCGCAGCTTTCGGCGACGGCCTTGAAATGCTGGAAAATGCCTTCCTGCGACGGGCGGTTGTAATAGGGCGGCACCATCAGCGCGGCGTCGGCACCTGCGGCTTTGGCAGCGGCGATGTTCTGGATTGCGACGCGGGTGTCGTTCGACCCGGCGCCCGCGATCACCGGCACGCGCCCTGCCGCCTGTTCGACACAGATGCGAACTACGCCGAAATGCTCGTCGGCGGACATCGTCGCGGCCTCGCCAGTGGTGCCGCACGGGACCAGCCCGGCCGATCCTTCGGCGATCTGCCACTCGATCAGCTCGCGATATGGGGCCTCGTCAAAGCTGCCGTCGGCGGCGAAGGGCGTGACGAGCGCGGGAATGGAACCGGAAAACATGGGATAAAGCGCTCCGCTGGGTCGGTGAACTGTCGCACATGCTCGGAACCGGGACAGTTTGTTAGGCGACAGATAAGATTGAATCCCCTATCATGTCCACATGATCGCCGGGGCGTATAAATCGATTTTGCTGCTCGCTGCCGCCGGCGGGCTGATCAGCACGAGCGCGATATCGCAGGATCAGCTCGACGCTTATCGTCAGCAGCTCCAGCAAATGCCGACGTCGGATGCGATCGCGAGCGCGATCACCCAGTGGAAACAGGTCCAGCAGTCCGACAGCTACAGCTTCGACACTTATGCCCAGTTCCTGCTCGCGCATCCCGGCTGGCCGGGCGAAGCCGCGCGGCGCAAGGCTGCCGAACGCGCGCTCGATACCGCGAGCTGGTCGCCGGGGGTGGCGGTCAGCTATTTCCGCAAATTCCCGCCACTGACGGGGACGGGCGGGGTGCGCTTTGCCCAGGCGCTTGCCTCGACGGGTCAGCCTGCCGAAGCCAATGCGGCGGCGCGGGCAGCGTGGTTGCAGGGCGCGCTGTCGCCCGCCGATGAAGCCGTGGTGCTCACCAGTTTTTCAAGCGCGCTCACACTGGCGGATCACGACGCGCGGATGGATGCGTTGCTCTGGGCCGGCGCGACCGGGTCGGCGCAGCGGCAATTGTCGCTCACCAGCGCCGACAAGCGCCCGCTGTTCGAAGCCCGACTCGCGCTACGGGCCAAGGCGGCTGACGCTGCCGACAAGCTCGCGCTGGTCGAGGCACGCTTTGCCGGTGACGCGGGCCTCGTCGCTGATCGCACGGTGTGGCTGCGTGCGAGCAATCGCTGGAGCGAGGCACGCGCGCTCCTCGCCCGCCCGCATGGCTTTACCGCGCCGCCGCGCGATACCGCCAACTGGTTCGAGCTGATGCTCACCAATGCGCGCGGTGCCGCTGCCGATGCGCAATATCAGACCGCGTTCGACATCGCGCGGCAAGTCGATGACGCGTATCCGGCGGGCACCGATGTCAGCACGCGCAGCTATGCCGAACGCGACGCCTATACCGATCTGATGTGGCTCGCCGGCCGCACCGCGCTCAACACGCTTGGCAAGCCCGGTGACGCCGCTGGCCTGTTCGAGCGCTATGCCGGTGGCTCGGCGTCGCCCACGGTGCGGTCTAAGGGGCTGTATTGGGCCGGCCGCGCCGCGCTGGCGGCCGGGCAGACCGCGCAGGCCAATGCGCTGTTCGATCGCGCCGCACGTTACCGCGACCAGTTTTATGGCCAGCTCGCGAGCGAAAAGCTCGGTCGCGCGCTCACCGCGCCGCCTGATGCGGCCCCGCGCCCGGTCGACAAACCCGTGCGTGATGCTTTCTACAACCGCGAGACGGTGCGCGCCGCGCGCTACCTCGGCACGGTTGGCGCGCATGAGGACCAGACCGCTTTCGTCCGGCAGATCGCGCTCGACGCCAAGTCCGACAGCGATCATGTGCTCGCGACCGAATTGTCGCGCAGCCTTGGCCGCCCTGATCTCGGCGTGATGGTCGGCAAGAGCGCGCTGCTCAACGGCCTGTCCGATTATGCCGCGACCGGCTATCCGAGCGTCAAGGTGCCCGATGGCGCGGCGGACGCCTGGACGATGATCCATGCGATTGCGCGGCAGGAAAGCCAGTTCGACCGCGCCGCCGTCAGCCGCGCGGGCGCGCGCGGGCTGATGCAATTGATGCCGGGCACCGCGCGCCAGGCCGCCAACGGCCTTGGCCTCGCCTATGACAGCAGCGCGCTGACCGCCAACACCGATTACAATATCCAGCTCGGGTCGAGCTATTTCCAGAAGCTGCTCAATCTCTATGGCAGCTATCCGCTCGCGGTCGCGGCGTATAATGCGGGCGGCGGCAATGTGAACAAATGGCTCGCGGCGAACGGCGATCCGCGCCAGGGCCAGATCGACATGATCGACTGGATCGAGGCGATCCCGTTCAGCGAGACGCGCGGCTATGTCCAGCGCGTGCTCGAAAACGCCGTTGTCTATGACCTGCTCAACCCCGAGCGCAGCCGATCACAGGGGCAGGCACGGCTGAGCTGGTATCTGGGCCGCAAGCCGGGCTAACCTCGCCCGCAGCATGGACCACCCCAATTACATCACCCCTGCCGGTTACGCGGTGCTGCGTGCCGAGTACGACCTGCTCCTCGGCGAAGAACGCCCGCGCATCGTTGATGTCGTGTCCTGGGCGGCGGGCAATGGCGACCGGTCGGAAAATGGCGATTACATCTATGGCCGCAAGCGGCTGCGCGAGATCGACCGGCGGCTCGGCTGGCTGTCGAAGCGGATGAAGGCGGCGAAGGTGATCGACCCGGCGCGGGCGCCCGACAAAAGCCGTATCTGGTTCGGCGCGACCGTAACGATCGCCGACCCCGACGACAATCAGCGCGTGCTGACCTTGCTCGGCGACGACGAAGCCGATGCGAACGCGGGCACGATCGGCTGGAGCGCGCCGATCGCGCGCGCCTTGCGCGGTGCGGCGATTGGCGACACGCGGCGCGTCACGCTCCCCGCCGGGGTGTGCGATTATGAAGTGCTGGCGATCACTTATCCGGACGCCTAAAGGCATCGAAGTTGGTCTGGTCGTGCGTGCGGTGACCCCGGCATTTCATCGGGCCTTGATGAAGGCTCGGATATCGGCCGAAAGCTTGGTCAGATCGGCATCGCGCACATACATCATGTGGCCCGCGCCATAATAATGGAACTGGACGCGATCGGTAGGGATACCGGTCCGGTTGAGCGAGAGTTCCGCCCCGAAGAAGGGCGTCGCAAAGTCGTAATAGCCCTGGCCGACAAAGATCCGGAGCCCCGAGTTTTCCCGCAGCGCCTTGCCCAGATAGGGCGCGACGTTGACATAGACTTGGCCATCGCGGTTGGCGCCATCGAGCCGCCAGTCCCAGGGGCCGACCGGGCCGATCGTCACATAGTCGCGCTCGGGCGAGAATTTCAGAACGTCGCGGGCATAGCTGTTGATCGCGGCAGTGTAGCTTGCGTCGATCGCGTAGAAGCTCGGATCATTGTCCGGCTCTTCACCCGCGCGGTCATAATCCTTGCCCGTGTAGCGCGCGTCAAGCCGCCCGATTGTCAGCCCGCGATCGCGCAGCAATTCCTTATAGAAGCGGCCCGACGAGACACGGAGATCGGCATTGTCGATAAACGTCTCGCTCAACCCGGTGAAGCGCGCGAGCTGGCGGCGGATGGCGGCGCGTTCGTCGGCCGCCAATTTGCTGCCCTTGAGCAGCGCGGCAGCATAAGGGCCGATCGCGAATTGCCGCGCTTCCTCAACGAGGGCGGCGACATCGGACGCACCGGGCACCTTGCCGTGGAGCTGCGCGGCGGCCGCCATCGACGGCAGGGTGACGACATAGGCCATTTCGTTGCCGGGCGTCTCTGCGCGCATGCTGAAATCGAGGATGGTCGAAATCAGGATCACGCCGTTTAGCGAAACGTCGTTATACTGCCCTTCGAGCTCGTTGACGACCGCTGCCGACCGCGTCGTGCCATAGCTTTCGCCGCCCAGGAATTTCGGGCTGTTCCAACGGCCATTTTCGGCCAGCCATCGGCGGATGAACTGGCCGATCGACCGCGCGTCCTTGCTGACGCCATAGAAATCCTTCGGATCGGTTTTGCCCAGCGCCCGGCTGAACCCGGTGCCGACCGGATCGATGAAGACAATGTCGGTCACGTCGAGCAGGCTCGCGGGATTGTCGACGATTGGATAGGGCGGCGCGCCATCATCGCGCGCGTCTGACGGGATCGCGACGCGCTTGGGGCCAAAGGCGCCCATGTGCAGCCATACCGAACCCGAACCCGGCCCACCGTTGAACAGAAAGGTGACCGGTCGGCTGGTCGGATCGGTCACGCCTTCCTTGACATAGGCGGTCGAAAAGATTGCGGCAGTCGGCTTGCCTTCCTTGTCTTTGAGATAGGTCTCACCCGCCGTCGCCTTATAGGCAACCGTAACGCCGCCGAACGTGCCCGAATGGCGCGTGATCGACACGACCGGCGGCGGAATGGCAGGATCTGCCGCTGACACTTGGCTGGCTGGCTCGACCTTGCGGTCCGACTGCGCCGTCGCAGCGCCGGAGCCAAGCAACACCGCCAGTGCCAGCATCAACGTCGCGACCGTCCAGTTCATGGCTTTCCCCCCAATCAATCAGGCCATGGTCGATGCCACATCGCGATCGACGACGAAAGCCACGGCTGCCTGATCGCTCTCGACCAAATCTGCCCCGATCGCGACGAATGGCGATTTGCTGCCCGCTGCATTTGGGATCGATGTGCTAAGCCGCGTTCGAGGGCGTCTTTCTCCGGGTAAAAAAAGTTAGAATCATGATGATGCGCCGGGTATTTGTGAGCGGCAAAGTGCAGCATGTCGGCTATCGCGACTGGATCGTGCGCCGAGCCGGAGAGCTGAAACTCGCGGGATGGGTGCGCAATTGCACCGACGGCCGCGTGGAAATCCTGATCGCGGGCGATGACGAGGCGACCGACGCGCTGGTCGATGCCGCACGCCAGGGTCCGCCCCGCGCGCGCGTGGATAACGTCGAAGCGCATCTCGCCGACGAACGCCTGCCCAAGGGCTTTACCAAGCGCTTTACGGCGTAAGGTCGGCGGGCGGCTCGCACAGCCCATAGCCGTCGATCGCCGCCATCAGCAGCGGCTTGACCTTGTCGCGCGGCAGCTTGGCGAGCGTTTGCAGCGGCATTGTCGCGCCGATCTTGGCCGCGAGCAGATAGCCCAGGAAATAGCCATAGCGCGGGGGGAACGCGCCCTTTGCCGCGTCGGCATAGAAAAATGGCGCATGGTCATCGGGTAGCGCCGACTCGAATTTGGCGCGCAGACTGCACATCGCCTCGCCAAGGCGCGGCTCGACTTCCGAGCGGATCGGGCGCGGCTCGGTGAGCAGCAGCGCGCGGTCGCTGGCGCCAGGGTTGAGCTGCGCGGCCACATAGGTCGCCATCCCCTCCTGCCACAGCGAGCACCAGAGCTGGGGGCAATCGCCGAAATATTTCTCGTGATAGATGTGGAACAGCTCGTGATCGAGGAACGGGCCGATCGTGGTCTCGTCATGGATCGCGGCAATGACGTCGGCGCCGAAGAACATGATCGTGCGCCCACCAATTGTCCGCGTGCCGCCATCCTGCTGGCCCATCGAATGGACGAGATAGACCGGCACGCTCAGACTGTAATCGGGGAAAGCCTGCGTGAAATGAGCCTGCCCGCGCGTGAAGGCGGCGCCAAAGGCAGCGGCGGTGGCGACAAATTTTTGGCGGGTCTGCGGAAAATCCCTCAGCCGCTGCGCGACGAGAATGTCGAACCTGGCTTGATTGGTGCCCTTGTCGTCGAAATAGCCAGGTAGAACCGGATCGAAGCGCGCGTGGAATGCTTTGACGCGATCGGCATCGGGCAAAGCCGCACTCTGATCGGCAAAGGCGACGAATTCAGGCGTCAGGTCGGTCAGTGTCCCGGCCTTGGCCGTGGCGGCGGCCTTGGGATCGGCCGGCCCCGCCCCGCTCCCCAACAATGCCATCGCGATCAGCAGCAACAGTCCTGGCGCACGCATCCCCGTTTCCCCGATTATCCCGCAACAAGCGCTGCTGATCAATCGACAGCCACGATCCGACACGACATGATGGCACGTCAAGACTCGTCGGGAGGGAAAACATGCGCCGTTCGATCACCACGATCGCTCTATCACTTGCTGCCACCACTTCGCTCGCTGCACCCGCCAGCGCGCAGCAGGGACCGGTCCAGCCGATCACGCCGCAGGAACGCGCGCAGGGTGACGCCGCCAATGGCGACATCGTCAGCCAATATGGCGGCGCCTATACCGCGCGGCAAAACGCCTATGTCGAAAGCATCGCGCGCCGGGTGGCGGTGCAATCGGGGCTGTCGACCGATCCCAAGGCCTTCACCGTCACCATTCTCGACACGCCGATCGACAATGCCTTCGCCATTCCCGGTGGCTATGTTTACGTCACACGCGGGCTGCTCGCGCTGGCCAATGACGAGGCCGAACTGGCGGGCGTGCTCGGCCATGAAGTCGGCCATGTCGCCGCGCGCCACAGTCGCAAGCGCCAGAACACCGCGACCCGCAACGCCATCCTCGGCATGCTCGGCCAGATTGCCGCGAGCGCGCTGATCAAGAACACCGACATCAGCAATCTGCTCGGACGCGGGATCGGCACCGGCACGCAGTTGCTGACGCTCAGCTATTCGCGCGGGCAGGAAACCGAGGCCGACAACCTCGGCATCAATTATCTGCGCGGCGCCACTTACGACACTGACGCCATGGCGTCGATGCTGGCCGATTTGTCGAACAAGACCGCGCTCGATCAGCGGCTGGCGGGGCGCACCGCCGCAACGCCTGCCTGGGCGAGCACGCACCCCGAACCGGGCAAGCGGGTCGCCGCCGCGCTGGAGCGCGCGCGCAGCGTCGGTGGCACCGACGCCCCGCGCAACCGCGACGCCTATCTCGCCGCGATCGACGGCCTGCTCTATGGCGATAACCCTCGGCAAGGCGTGGTCGAGGGACGGACGTTTCGCCACCCCGACCTGCGCATCACCTTCACCGTGCCGACCGGCTTCGCGCTGGCCAATGGCGCGCGCGTGGTGACGATCAGCGGCGAAGGCGCACAGGGTGAATTTTCGACCGGGGCCTATGCCGGCGATTTCCAACCCTATGTCGCGCGCGTGCTGCAAGCGCTGGGCGACAAGAATACGGCACCCCCGCCCTTCGAGCTGCGCCGCACGCGGGTGAACGGCTTTGACGCGGCCTATGCGACGGTCGAGGCCGCCGGTGGCAGCGGGCGGGTTGACGCGACGGTGTTCGTCATCGCGGTATCGCCGACCAAGGCTTACCACTTCACCGTCGTCGCGCCGCTCGGCTCTGGGCTTGGTCCGCTGGTTGACCTGCCCGCCAGCTTCCGCACGCTGACCGCTGCCGAGGCCGCCGCGATCAAGCCGCGCTTCGTGCGGATCGTGACGGTGAAAAAGGGCGAGACCACAGCGACAATCGCCGCGCGCATGGCCTATCCCGACGCCCAGCTCGAACGCTTCCTCGCGCTCAATGGGCTGGCGGATGGCGCGGTCCTGAAGCCGGGCGATAAGGTGAAGATCGTGGGCTATTGAAGGGCGGCGGATTGGTGATTTCGCGGGGTTCTGATAGGATTGGCGCATGACTGAAGTGCTGCCGCTCAACACGACGCCACTGCCGGTGAAGCTTCGGATCGAGGATTATCTCCTCCTCGATCGCTCGGGCGCGTTCGACGCCTATGCCAAGACCGAGCTGATCGATGGGGAGATTTTCTACATGAATGCCCAGCATCGGCCGCATGCGCGGATCAAGTCCCAGCTGTTCCTCGCGATCAGTGCGGCCTTGACGTCATCGGGGTCGCCGCTCGAGGCCTTGGTCGAAGCCAGCATCGCGATTCCTGATCGCGGCGTGCCAGAACCTGACATCGTATTGACGAGCGAACCCGAAGGCGAAGGGCTGATCCCGCTCGGGACGGTAGCGCTGGTGATCGAAGTCGCCGACACCACGCTCGCGAACGATCTCGGCGTGAAGGCGCGGCTTTATGCGCGGGCAGGCATCCCCGAATATTGGGTCGCCGATGTCGAGGCGAAGGTCATCCACCAGCTCTGGGCGCCTGAGGGCGAGGCCTATGCGCAGCACCGCGAAATGGCGTTCGGGGGGCGGATCGCGGCGGTGACGGTGGCGGGGTTGGTGGTGCAGAGGGTCGGTTTATGAACCTGCAAACGACCATCGGCCGACGTCCGCCGATCAAAATTACTTCTGCCAGCTTTTGGTGGTTGCGGAATCGCCCGACGTTCTCGGGATTCGTCAAAAGAGAATTGATCAAGGGCGAACTGCTCGGCGTGCCGCTCGGTGACGATGGCGAGCCAATCTCCGACGCGTCGGTCACCGTCAAACTGCTGGCCGACGACTACCAGCTGCTGTGCGACACTGGTGCCTTCGCCGAATACGGCAGGACGGAGCTGATCGATGGAAAGGTGTTCGAGGTGAGTCCGCAATATCGTCGGCATGGCATCGTCAAGATGGACCTGTACGATGCATTGCGCGACGCGCTCCGCGCCAACGGCTCGCCGTTCCGGCCTGTGATAGAATTCAGCCTCGCGCTGAGTCCGGTCAGCCTCCCCGAGCCGGATATCCTGCTGACGTCGGAACCAGTCGGGGACGGTCCGGTGCCGCTGGCGTCGGTGGCGCTGGTGGTCGAAGTCGCCAGCAGTACGCTCGCCGAAGATATGGGCACCGTGGCGGGGCTCTATGCAGCGGCGGGTATCCCCGAATATTGGGTCGCCGATGTCGAGGGCAAAGTCATCCACCAGCTTTGGGCGCCCGAGGGCGAGACCTATGCGCAGCGGCGCGAGGTGGCGTTCGGGGAGCGGATCGAGGCGGTGACGGTGGCGGGGTTGACGGTGACGAGTGCCGCCTTGTGAGTTTTGCTGATCGCTACAACGCCGACGGCTCGCGGATCCGCGCGGTCCTTGCCATCTTCGCGCTGATCGGATTCGGATTTGGCTGGGTCCTGCTCTATGCGCAGGGCTCAATGGTGATCCTCGATGCCGATGGCGTCGTAGATGAAGTCGTGCTTCGGGATTCGTCACGCCAAGTGAGCGCCATGCAATTGGTCGGTGGACTTTATGTGACCAATGCCCATCTCGAGGGCGAAGCGTTGGTTCGCTGCCGGAACGGTCGCGAGATCAATTACGGCTACTACACTGCCGCAACGCATATCTGGCAGACGATAGAGGCGAGCGACTGTAAGAACGCTCGCCTCCCGTCAACACTCACCGCGTCAGCTTCTTATACGCCAAACGCGTAGGCCGATCCGCCGCATCGCCCAACCGCCGCCTTTTGTCTTCTTCGTAGCTCTCGAAGTTCCCCTCAAACCACTCCACATGCGAATTCCCCTCGAACGCCAGGATATGCGTCGCCAGCCGATCCAGGAAGAAGCGGTCGTGGCTGATCACCACCGCGCAGCCTGCGAACGACTCCAACGCCTCCTCCAGCGCGCGCAGGGTTTCGACGTCGAGATCGTTGGTCGGTTCGTCGAGCAGCAGCACGTTGCCGCCCTCTTTCAGCATCTTGGCCATGTGGACGCGGTTGCGTTCGCCGCCCGAGAGCTGGCCGACTTTCTTCTGCTGGTCCTGCCCCTTGAAGTTGAACGCACCGACATAGGCGCGCGTGCCGAGTTCCTGCTTGCCAAAGCGGAATACGTCGGCGCCGTCGGAGATTTCTTCCCAGACATTCTTGTTGGGGTCGAGATCGTCGCGGCTCTGGTCGACATAGCCGAGCTTCACCGTCTGGCCGACTTCGATCGAGCCTTCGTCGGGCTGTTCCTGCCCGGTAATGAGTTTGAACAGGGTCGATTTGCCCGCGCCGTTCGGCCCGATCACGCCGACGATACCGCCCGGCGGCAGGGTGAAGTTCAGGTCCTCGAACAGCAATTTCTCGCCATAGGACTTGGTCAGCCCTTTGGCTTCGATCACGCGACCGCCGAGCCGTTCGGGCAGCTGGATGAGGATTTGCGCCTTGCCGACGCTGCGGTTTTCCTGCGCCGCCACCAGTTCGTCGAACGCACGGATACGCGCCTTGGACTTGGTCTGGCGTGCCTTGGGGCTCTGGCGAATCCAGGCGAGTTCGTCCTGGATCGCCTTTTGCTTGCCAGCATCCTCGCGCTCTTCCTGGTCGAGCCGCTTGGCCTTTTTCTCCAGATAGCCCGAATAGTTGGATTCGTAGGTGTAATAGCGCCCGCGATCGAGCTCGAGCACCCAGTTGACGACGTTATCGAGGAAATAGCGATCGTGGGTGACGAGGATGACGTTGCCGGCATATTCCTTCAGGAAATTTTCGAGCCAAGCGACGCTTTCGGCATCGAGGTGGTTGGTCGGTTCGTCGAGCAGCAGGATGTCGGGCTTTTCGAGCAGCAGCTTGCACAAAGCGACGCGGCGCTTTTCACCGCCCGAGAGATTGTCGACCGGCGCATCGCCGGGCGGGCAGCGCAGCGCCTCCATCGCCTGTTCGAGCTGGCTGTCGAGGCTCCAGCCATCCGCCGCGTCGATCTTGGCTTGCAGATCGCCCATTTCCTCCATCAGCGCGTCGAAATCGGTGTCGTCCTGCGGATCGCCCATTTCGGCCGAAATGGCGTTGAAGCGCTCGACCATCGTCGCGACCGGCCCCGCGCCGTCGCGGACATTGCCGATCACGTCCTTGGTCGGGTCGAGCTGCGGCTCCTGCGGCAGGTAGCCGACCTTGATGCCGTCGGCGGGCCAGGCTTCGCCGGTGTAATCCTTGTCGATGCCGCCCATGATTTTCATGAGGGTCGACTTGCCCGATCCGTTCGGGCCGATGATCGCGATCTTCGCAGTCGGCAGGAATTGCAGGCTGATGTTGTTGAGCACCGGCTTGGCGGCGCCCGGAAAGGTCTTGGTCAAGCCCTTCATCACATAGGTATATTGAACGGCCATGGCCGACGAGCTCCGTCATTTGGGGGTCGGGGAATTTGGCCGGGGACATAGCGATGCCCCCCGCGCTTGGCAACGCGCCGGAAGCGGTCAGGCGCGGGTAATGCTGATCCGGTTGCGGTCATGCGCCGCGTCGACCGCGATGGCATCGCCCGCCTGCGTCTCGACCGGATCGTCGAAGCGGTGGAAGCGCAGCCCCCAGTTCGACCACGCCCCGCCGGGCGGATTTTCGTAAGCAATCCCGGCGCAGAGTTCGAGCCGCAGCCACTGCACCACGCCGTCGATCCGCCCCCCACCCGAGACCATCGACCGTGTCCCGCGTTCGGGTGCTTGTCGCACCGGCGTGGCGAGATCGAACGCGAAGAGATCGATCGGATCGCTACGCAATTGCACATCCGGGTCGTCGGCCTTGATGCTGATCACGGGGGGCTTGAGCCGGTTGAAGGGTGCCAGATCAAAGCCGTCAAGATGATCGAGCGGGGCGCGGACAGGACTGTGGTCGGTCGCGAGCGCCACACGCACGGTCGCCCGCGCCGGAATGACGACCGGATCGGGCACGCACAGCGCGCGCAGCGCATGTTCGTGCGACGGGAGCACGCCTTCGCTGAGCACATTGTCGGCAATGATTTCGGAGACGAGGATATCGGCGCGGCCGCCGATATCGGTGTCGGTCAGGCTGGTCGAATGGCGATTGAGCAGCGTGACTTGCCGGTGCAGCCCATTGGCGACCAGCACGCCCTGCGCGGCCTGCGCGACGAGGCGATTGGCCTCGCACGTCACCACCTGCGCCGCGCCCGCCCGCGCGGCGTGCATCGCCAGAATGCCGCTGCCGGTGCCGATCTCCAGCACCCGCGCCCCCGGCCGATCGGCGAGCGCGCGGGCAATCGCATCGGCATAGGCGCGGTTGCGCGGCAGGTCGCTCAGGATCGAGAAATGCCAGCCGGGGATTTGGCGCAGCATCAGGCTGCGCGCGCGCGCCGCGACATTGGCATCGGCGCCCGCGACGATTTGCTCGCACAGGTCGATCATCTCATCGAAGCGCTGCGCCTCGACCATCATCTCGGCAATGCGCAGCAATGCGAGCGAGTCTCCCGCCGCTTTGGCGCGGAGCACGTCGATATGTTTGAGCGGATCGATCACCAAACTCCCTAGCAAGCGTCAACTCGCCGCGCCTTGGCATAGGCTGCGGATCGTACCAAGCGATTGCATCTTGGCGCCACCCGGCTAGGCTCGCGAGCATGAACCTTCGCCCCCTGCTCGCGGCCAGCGCGGCCTTCGCCCTGCCCTTTCTCATCCAACCCGCTACCGCCCAGCGCGCCGCACCGCCGCCCGCGCCCGCGCTCGACCCGCAAGTCGCCGTGCTTCGCGATGCCGCGCTCAAGGACGACGTCGCCTATGACATTGTCGAGGGACTGACCACTGAAGTCGGCCCGCGCATGGCCGGCACCGAAGCCGAAGCGCGGGCACGCGCCTGGGGCCTCACCAAGATGAAGGCGCTCGGCTTCAAAAATGTGCGGATCGAAACCGCGATGATGCGGACCTGGGTGCGCGGCGTCGAGACGGGCGAAGTCGTCAGCCCCTTCCCGCAAAAGCTGCAACTGACCGCGCTCGGCGGATCGGGCGCGACGCCGCCTGAGGGGATCACCGCCGAAATCGTTTATTTCCCGAGCTTTGCCGATCTCCAGCGCGCCCCCGACGGGAGCCTCAGGGGCAAGATCGCCTTTGTCTCCAACGCGATGGTCGCGACGCAGGACGGGTCGAGCTATGGCACCTTCGGGTCCGCGCGCTTCGTCGGCCCCAATCTTGCCGCCAAGAAGGGCGCCGTCGCGATGGTGATTCGCTCGATCGGCAGCGATCACGGGCGCGGGCCACACACTGGGCAGACCAATTTTGAAAAGGGCGTGACGCCAATCCCGGCGGCAGCGCTCTCCACCTCCGACGCTGACAATCTCAGCCGCATGGTCAAGCGGGGCAAGCCGATCACGCTCCACCTGACCTTGACACCGCGCGATCTGGGCATGACCGAAACGGGCAATGTCATCGGCGAAGTGCCGGGGACCGATCCCGATGCGGGGATCATCGTCGTCGGCGGGCATCTCGATAGCTGGGACCTTGGCACCGGCGCGATCGACGATGGCGCAGGCGTCGCGATCACGGCAGCAGCGGCCAAGCGGCTGCTCGACGGCCCCGCCCCGCGCCGGACGATCCGGGTGGTGTGGTTCGGCGATGAGGAAACCGGTGGCGCGGGCGCCGAAGCCTATTTCGCGGCGCACAAGGCCGAACGTCATGTGCTGGTGGCGGAATCGGATTTCGGGGCCGACCGGGTGTGGCGCGTCGCGTTCAAGCTGCCGCCCGCCGCAAGCGCGGTGGGCGACCGGGTCTATGCCGCCCTCGCGCCGCTCGGCATCGTGCGCTCACGCGAGGCGGCAGGCGGCGGCGCCGATGTCGCCCCGCTGGTGCGGGCAGGCGTCGCGGTGATCGATCTCAACCAGAGCGGCACGCGCTATTTCGACTATCATCACACGCCGGAGGATACGCTCGAGCGGATCGACCCCGTGCAGCTCGCACAAAATGTCGCGGCGTGGACGGCGATGCTGGCGGTTGTCGCCAACGCGCCCGAGGCACTCGATCCCGCCCCGGCCAAGTGAAGCCATGCAAGTCGATCGCGTTGTTCTCTGGGAGCAAATGAGGTGAAGAAGCTAGCGATCGCCGCCATCGGGCTGATCAGTCTGTCCGCCTGCAATCGTCCGCCCGAGGGCGCGGCCACCGAAAATCGGGGCGACGACATGGAGATGAAGGCCGACAATATGGAAGCGATGGCCGAATCATCGTCGAACGCGATGGCCGCCGACATGATGGAAAACAACGCCGACGACATTAATGCAAACGCCGACACTGTGGCCGAGCAGAGCGACGCAATGGCCACGAACAAGGCCGACAAAAAGTAGCCCGATCGACGGTTGACCGCCCTCGAAAGGCCGAGGGGCGCTTCCCCGCTAGTGTGGGCCCTGTGCAGCCGTCTAGCGTCAGCTGGCAGTCGGCAACCAAAGGGTCACGCGCAAGCCCGGCGCGTTGTCGCCGATTACCAGCCGCCCGCCGTGCGCGACGGCGATGGCGGACACGAGATTGAGCCCCAGTCCGTGACCGGCATTGGTACGACTCGAGTCGAGGCGCACGAACCGCCGGACGACACGCTCACGATCGGCCTCGGGGACGCCGGGGCCATTATCGGCGACGATCAACTGCACCCCGTCGGAGACGCGCTCGGCAAGGATGGCAATCGCCGTGCCGGGCGGCGTGTGGCGCTGGGCATTATCGAGCAGATTGATCAGCGCCTGCGCGATCAGCTCGCGGTCGCCGCGCACGCTCAGCCCCGGCACCACGCTTTGCGTCAGCGTCCGCCCGCCATCGGTGATGGCGGGGGCAAAGCTTTCCGACAAGTCCTCGACCAGAGCGGACACATTGATCGTGCTGAAACTGCGTTCGAGCGCCCCGCCCTCAACTTCGGAAATGCGCAGGATCGCGCTGAACAGCCGCAGCAATTCGTCGCTCTGGCGCAGCGCGCGGTCGAGCGCTGCGCGCTGCTGCTCAGGATCGGGCGCGCCGTTCTGCGCGAGCTCGATCTCGACGCGGAGTCGCGCCAGCGGCGTGCGCAGATCGTGCGCGACGTCGCTCGAAATCTGGCGCAGATTGTCGAGCAGCATCGTGATCCGGTCGAGCATGGCATTGAGCGCGCCGCCCAGCCGGTCGAACTCGTCACCGCGTGGGCCAAGCGGCATCCGCCGCCCGAGATTGCCGCCCGCGATATCCACGGCGGTCGCAACCACGACCTCAAACCGTCGTTGGAGGTAGCCGCCGAGCATCAGCGCGCCAATCGCGCCAACCACAATCGCAAGCGCAAATGCCGCAAGGCACAGCGCCAATATCGTCCGGTCGACCTGCTCAATCGCGTGATTGTCGAGCGCTACCGCAAGCCGCAGCCCAGGCGCTATGTCAGTTGAGAACAAGCGCGCCGGCACGCTTGCGTCATCGCGCTCGCGCACGGCGATGCGGTGCCAGCCAATCGCTGGGGCGCGGATCTGGAGCGTTCCGGCCATCCGCTTGCCGCGCGCATCGAACAAACCATAGCTGAAGCTGTTGCTGCCGCCGCCTGCCTCGCGCGCGTTGATCGCGCGGACGAGATCATCGAGCCCTTCGCGCCGATATTCGTCGGCGAGTTCGACGATCTCGACGCGGATACCTTCGTCTTGCTGGCGGCTGATTTCGGCGTCCGCAGCGAAATAAACGGCCATGCCCAGCGCAGCGATCGTGACCGCATAGACGACCGAATAAATCAGCGCGATCCGATAGGCTGCGCTCGCGTACCATTTGAGCTTTTTGCGATGCGGCATCGTCAGCGCCCGGCCGACGCGGGCGCCAGCCTAGTCATCGCCGCGCATGCGATAGCCGACGCCGCGCAAGGTCTGGATCGGATCGACATCAAAGCCTTCGTTGATCTTCGAGCGCAGGCGGCTGAGATGGCTTTCGACGATGTTGGTCTGCGGGTCGAAATGAAAACCCCAGACGATTTCGAGGAACATCGTGCGCGTGACGATCTTGCCCGCGTGGCGCATCAATTGCTCAAGCAGGGCGAATTCGCGCGGCTGGAGGTGGATTTCGCGCCCGTCGCGGCGGACTTCGCGCTTGATCAGATCCATCTCGATGCCCGCAACCGCAAGCCGGGTTGGCGAGTCGCTGATCGGCGGGCGCCGCATCAGCGCAGCAAGCCGCGCGGCCAGTTCGGGAAAGGCAAAGGGCTTGACCAGATAATCGTCGGCGCCTGCCTCAAGCCCGGCAACCCGGTCCCTTATCCCGCCAAGCGCCGTCAGCATCAGCACCGGGATACTCACGCCCGCAGCGCGCCAGCGCTGGACGACTTCGGTGCCATCGAGTTCGGGCAGCATCCGGTCGATGACCGCAACGTCGAAAGCTTCGCTGCCGCCCAGCTTCAGCGCGGCATCGCCGGTCGCGACGCGCACTACCTGATGGCCAAGCTCGACCAGCCCCTGGTCAACGAGCCGCGCCGTATCATCGTCATCTTCAGCCAGAAGTACCCGCATGCCGATGCCTTTACCGCAACCGTCCGGCAACGCCCGACATTTAATCCCAATGTTGATGAACGAATTGGTCGGGGAGACAGGATTCGAACCTGCGACATCCTGCTCCCAAAGCAGGCGCGCTACCAGACTGCGCCACTCCCC
>NZ_JAIEPC010000007.1 GCF_019749955.1 Sphingomonas sp. | reverse complement strand
GACGGCCTGCAGGTTCGCGTGTCGACCGTTGATGGCAGGCTCGCCAATATGGAAGCGGTTGCAGGCGCCTTTATCGCCAATATTGCCGGCCCCAAACGCGCCGCCTGAAATCAGCCGCGGCGCGCTTTCGGCTTGCGAAACCGGAACACAAACCGGTCGGTCTTCCCCCGCACGCTGGGATCGAACACCAGCTTGGTATGATCGTCGCCCGCATTGCGCAGCAGGTCGCTTTCGCCGTCGAGCACGAAGCCCGCTGCTTTGAAGTCCGCCTTCACCACCGCCGGATCGATGCGGTGCACCTTTTCGACGGTCGCGCGCGTATCGCCCGGGGTCGCGACGTGATCGATCACCACCACCGCGCCGCCGGGCTTCACGGCCTGATACAGCACGCGCAGAAACGCCGCCGGATCGGTGCGCGGCACTTTGAACTGCGCGCTTTCCCAATAAAGATCATGATAGACGAGGTTCATCATCACCAGATCGAGGCTGCCCGCCGGTGCGGCGAAGGCATCGAACGGATAGGCGACCTGGGTGACGTTGGGATTGCGCGCGATAAGCCCGGTCCACACCGCCTTGTCCTTGGCTTCGGTCGGCAGGAATTGGCTCGGTTCATAAGCGACGACCTTGCCCTTGGGGCCGACCACGCGCGCCATGATCTCGGTCCAATAGCCCGCGCCTGCCATCACATCAGCGGCGCTCATGCCCGGCTTGAGCCCCGCGAAGGCCAGCACTTCGGCAGGCTTGCGGCTCTCGTCGAGCTTGATGTCGGACGCCGCACGCCCGGGGGCGGCCACGGCGGCGGCGATATCGGGCCGGGGCGCTTGCTTTGCGAAGGTTGGCACGGACCCCGCGACGATCAACAGCGGGGCAAGCAGCAGCAGGCGCTTCATCGGGCTGATCCTCATGCTAGTGTATGTGTGAGATAATACACGTAGCACGGATCGGCGCAATTGTAGGGTGCGAGGATCTGACGCAGAATTAGGGTTGGGGGTTAGGCGGCGCGCGGGACGATGCGATCGAGCGCGCCGTTGAGCGCGCGCTTGGCTTCAACGATTTCGTATCGGTCTTGGAGGCGCAGAAAGAAGCCCTCCGACATGCCGAAATAGCGAGCGAAACGCAGATCGAGCTCAGCATCGACCGGACGCACACCGTCGACCACTTCCGCGATGCGATTGGGCGTGACGCCGATGTCCGTCGCAAGCTGCTCGACGCTCAACGCGTGCGGTTCAAGAAACTCGGCAACCAGCATTTGGCCCGCATGCTCGTTCTCGAGCCAGTCGGGATTAGTGATAGTCTGCAATTTCGACGTCATATGCGTCTCCGTCTTTCCAGACGAAGCATATACGCCATTGTGTGCTCTTAGAAGGGAACGCCGCGGGGGGGTCAGGCAGCGAACCGGGTCGGCCGATAGCGCGCCTCAGGAATGGGAAACCCCATGTCCTTGGCAACCTCGAGCCAGACCTGCATGGCGATCTGCACCTCAGCCAAGGCTTCCTCCGGCGTATCGCCGTGCGCCGAACACGTCTTCAGGTCAGGCACGTTGGCAACCCAGCATGCGTCGTCTTCATACCAGAACAGATCGATGTGATACCGTGGCAATCTAGTCGTCCAGTTTCAGCCCGTATTGATCGCACATAGCGAGGAATTGCTGAATTTGATAGCTCTTCGCCTCTTTTCCGCGCGGCTGGATGTTGACGACAAACCGTACGTCGGGACGCGCATACAACCGATGGCTTCCTAGTTGTCGAATTGGCGAGAATCCGAACGCAACGACTAACCGCTCGAAATCGCGAAACGGAATGGAAGCACGAGGGTTGGCGACGATCCAAGCATGTAATTTCGAGATTTTACTCACTTTATGTCCTTAGAACCAAGGCACATTGACCTTGAAGCTTTAGACTAGCGTATCGCCAAATCTCGCAATAGCGCAGGCGCCATCAACGCCCCCGCCGCGAACTCCCCGCCATCCCCGCGCGCATCTTCTGGCTCTTCCCGTAGCGGGTCTTGCGCGTCCCCGGTTTCCCCTCATTTGAACGCCCCATCACCGGCGCTTTCCGCTCATCCACCGGCAGGCCAAGCTCCTCCGCCTCCAGCGATCGGATTTCGTCGCGCAATCGCCCGGCTTCCTCGAACTCGAGATCGCCCGCGGCCTTGCGCATCTTCTTCTCAAGCTCCTCGATATACGCGCGCAGATTGTGGCCGACCATGTGCGGGCGGTCCTCATCGATTTCGACCGTTACCTGATCGCGGCTCGCGACGTCCTTGATGATGTCGCCGATGTTGCGACGGATCGTCGTCGGGGTGATGCCGTGGACTTCGTTATACACGAGCTGCTTCTCCCGCCGCCGCCCGGTTTCGTTCATCGCGCGCTCCATAGAGCCGGTGATGCGATCGGCATAGAGGATCACGCGCCCGTCGACATTGCGCGCCGCACGGCCGATCGTCTGGATCAGCGACGTTTCGCTGCGCAGAAACCCTTCCTTGTCGGCATCGAGAATCGCAACCAGCCCGCATTCGGGGATGTCGAGCCCCTCGCGCAGCAGGTTGATGCCGATCAGCACATCATACACCCCCAGCCGCAAATCGCGGATCAGCTCGATCCGCTCCAGCGTCTCGACATCGCTGTGCATGTAGCGCACGCGCATGCCCGCTTCGTGCATGAATTCGGTCAGATCCTCGGCCATCCGCTTGGTCAGCGTCGTGACCAGCGTGCGATAGCCCGCCTCGGCGGTCTTGCGCGCTTCGACGATCAGGTCCTGCACCTGTTCTTCGACCGGCTTGATCTCGATCGGCGGATCGATCAGCCCGGTCGGGCGGATCACCTGTTCGGTGAAAACGCCGCCGGTCTGTTCCATTTCCCAGCTGCCCGGCGTCGCCGAGACGTACGTGGTCTGCGGGCGCATCGCTTCCCATTCGTTGAAGCGTAAGGGGCGGTTGTCGATCGCACTCGGCAAGCGAAAGCCGTACTCGGCGAGCGTCAGCTTGCGGCGGTGATCGCCGCGCGACATGCCGTTGATCTGGCCGATCGTGACATGGCTTTCATCGACGAACAGCAGCGCATTGTCGGGGAGATATTCGAACAAGGTCGGCGGCGGTTCGCCAGGCATGCGGCCGGTGAGGAAGCGCGAGTAATTCTCGATCCCCGCACAACTGCCCGTCGCGGCGATCATCTCAAGGTCGAAATTGGTGCGCTGTTCGAGCCTTTGCGCTTCGAGCAGCTTGCCCTCGATCACCAGCTCCTTCAGCCGCTCGGTCAGCTCGAACTTGATCGCTTCCATCGCCTGTTTGAGCGTCGGCCCCGGCGTGACATAGTGGCTGTTCGCATAGACGCGCACGTAATTCAGGCTCGCGACTTTCTTCCCCGTCAGCGGATCGAATTCGACAATATCTTCGATATCATCGCCGAAGAACGACACGCGCCACGCGGTATCCTCATAATGCGACGGGAAAATCTCCAGATTGTCGCCGCGCACGCGGAAATTGCCGCGCGCGAACGCCGCGTCGTTGCGCTTATACTGAAGCGCCACGAGCTTGCGCACGATCTCGCGCTGATCGACCGTTTGCCCCTTTTTCAGGTCGAAGATCATCGCCGAATAGGTCTCGACCGAGCCGATGCCGTACAGGCACGAGACTGACGCCACGATAATCACATCGTCGCGTTCGAGCAGCGCGCGCGTCGCCGAATGCCGCATCCGGTCGATCGCTTCGTTTACCGAGGATTCCTTCTCGATATAAGTATCCGACCGCGCGACATAGGCTTCGGGCTGGTAATAGTCGTAGTAACTGACGAAATATTCGACCGCATTGTCGGGGAAGAACGACTTGAACTCGCCGTAAAGCTGCGCGGCGAGGATCTTGTTGGGGGCGAGCACCAGCGCGGGGCGCTGCACCGCCTCGATCACCTTCGCCATCGTGAAGGTCTTGCCAGAGCCAGTGACGCCGAGCAGCACCTGGTCGCGCTCGCCCGCCTCGACTTGCTCGACCAGCTCGGCGATCGCCGTCGGCTGATCGCCCGCGGCGGTGTAATCCGACACGATCCGGAACGCCTTGCCGCCCTCGGCCTTGGGCGGCCGTTCGGGCCGGTGCGGGACGAAGGCCTGCCCCGTTTCGGGCTCGTCGAGGCTGGTGCGAATCTGGATTGCCATAAGCAGAACATATGGGGATTATCCCGCCATAAGCAACGCGCGCATGGAGTCGCGCGCGGCAGGGGGAGTTCGGTCGATGGCACGCTATCGGATCGTCGCGTCACTGGCCTTGCTGGGCGTCGCAGCAGCACCGCCGGGGCCGATCATTACGCCCGGCAAATGGGAGAATCGCGTCGAAATCCTCGACGTGCAGCTGAAAGGCGCACCGCCGGGAGTCACCGCCGCGATGAAGGGCCAGCCAATGGTCGTCACCAGCTGCATCACCCCGAAACAAGCCGAAGCCGGGCCACAATCGGCGATGAACGCCGACAAGGCCTGCCGCTTCGTCCGCTATTCGGCGACCGGCGGGCAGATCGCGACCGAGCTCGTCTGCAACCGCCCGAACGGCACGATGCGCGTGGTGTCGCAGGGGACCTATACGCCGACCAGCTATTCGGTCTCGGGGACGGGGACCATGTCCGGGCGGATGTCGATGACGATGAAATCGCGCACCACCGGGCGACGGTTGGGCGGGTGCTAGTTGCTGGTGCGTCGCGTCGCTGGCCGTGGTAGAAATGATCTGACAGCATATGGGAAGGGACTGCGATGATTGGCTATGCGACCCTTGGCACCAACAACATTGTTCAGGCGCGCGCCTTCTACGACTCACTGCTTGGATCAATCGGCGCCAAGCGCATTATGGAATTTGGCGAGGACACAGGGGGCTTCACCCTTTGGGGAACGGCTTGGGACAAGCCCGGTGTGGCGTTGACGCGGCCCTTCAACGGTGAGCCTGCGGTCGCAGGCAACGGCAACATGTTGGCGATCCCGCTCGATAGCCGTGCCAAGGTCGACGCGCTGCACGCCAAGGCGATCGAACTCGGCGGCAGTTGCGATGGCCCGCCTGGAGTGCGCGGCGAAGAAGGGCCGCAAGCCTTTTACGGCGCCTATTTCCGCGATCCTGAAGGCAACAAGCTGTGCGCGTACCGGATCGGCCCTGCCTGACCCCTCACCCGCGCGGACGGTAGGCGATCACCCACATCACCGTCGCAATCGCCGCCGCCACGCCCGCCAGCAGCAGGCTCGTCGCCACCGCACTCGCCCAGCGATAGAGCAACGCGCTGCCATCGCTCGGCGGCGCCTCGAACAGGCCAAAGCCATAGGTTTGCGCGAACAGGAACAGGCCAAAGCCGATCGCCGCCCCCGCCAGCGCCGCTTGCCGCAGCCGCCGCCAGCCGTTCAGGTGCAACACCAGCCACACCGGCACGCCGACCGCGGCAATGCCCAGCGTCGTGAACACCGTCCCCAGAATGAACGCTGTCGCCACCGCCAGCGCGCTCGCCGTGCCGCTGCCCCACGCCAGCACCAGCCACACCGCGCCGCCCAGCAGCCCGCCCGCGCCGAGCGCGAGCCCCGCGCGATCCAGCGTCGTTTCGGGCAAGTCCACCCGGTCGCGCAGTTGATACCCCGCCATCCACGCGGGTTTAGGGCGCGGCGCGGCGCGGCTCAAGCCGCTTGATCTTCGCGCCGCCCGCCGCCAGCATCACACGCCATGCTCCCCTTCCTCCTCGCCGCCGCCACCCCGCTCCCCGCCAGCGCCGGCGTGCGCTTCGAGCGCAACCGCGTCGTCGCCCGCATTGCCGAGGGTGAGGCCGACCGCGCCACCCACCGCGCGGTCACCGCCGATGATCCGGTGCGGGTCGCATCGATCTCGAAGCTCGCGGTCGCGCTCGCGGTGATGCGGCTGGTCGAACGCGGCACGCTCGATCTCGACCGTGATGTCTCGACCTATCTCGGTTGGACCTTGCGCAACCCGGCCTACCCCGACGCCCCCGTCACGCTGCGGCGGCTGTTGTCGCACACCAGCGGCGTGCGCGACGCGGCGGGCTATGGCATCGCGCTCGACGGCGACCTGACCGCGCGCATGGCCGAGCCCGGCGCGTGGGATGCAGGCCATGGCGCAGGCTATTTCGCCTATGCCAACCTCAACTATCCGCTGATCGCCGCCGTGATGGAGGGCGCTACGGCCACGCGCTTCGACCGCATCATGGCCGAACAAGTCTTCGCGCCACTCAAGATCGCGGGCTGTTTCAACTGGTCGACCTGCACCCCCGACGCCGCGCGCCACGCGGTCGTGCTCTACCGCGCGTGGGGCGAAGTCGCGCATGACGACCTGCACGGTCGCCCGCCCGCCTGCCCCGGCACGCCCGCGCAAGACGGCAGCTGCGACCTGACCCGCTACCGCCTCAGCCACAGCAGCGGCTTCTTCTCGCCGCAAGGCGGGATGCGGATCGCCCCCACCGGCCTCGCCCGCATCGGCGCCGCGCTGGCCCGCCCCGGTTTCCTCTCGCGCGCCAGCCTCGCCACGATGACGCAGCCGCAGTGGCGCTACGACGGCCACAATGGCGATATCGAGGGCGGCTTCTACTGCGCCTTCGGGCTGGGTGTGATGTTCCTGACCTCGGGCAATGCCCAAGCCGGATGCCGCGACGCTCTGATCCGCGATGGCAAGACGCGGATCGGCCATGCGGGCGAGGCTTACGGCCTCCGGTCAGGGCTATGGGTCGATCCGGCAACGGGCCGGGGGATCGCGTTCTACACCACCGCCGTGGCCGACGACGCGCCAACGGGGCGGTCGGCCTATACGGCGCGCGAGGAAGCGATGGCGGCGCGGGTGATGACGGCGCGGTGAGGCGGGGTCAGCCGCCGAAGCGCGGGATCTGGTAATCGGGGCGCAGCCAGCGGACATGGCCGTTCGCTTCCTCGGCCGCGCGCGCGGCGTTAAGCGCGACCAAGCGGCGGACGATTTCGGCGGGGGGCAGCGGCGCGCGGCGCCACTCGTCGCCCCAACCATAGGCATCCGCCACTGCCAGATCGAGATCGTCGTGCAGCTTGGCAACGATGAAGGCACGCGCGCGGACGGCGGCTGCCTCTTGCTCTGTCGGCAGCGTGCCGTCGCGGATCGCGGCGACGAAGTTGTAGAGGCCGGTCATGGTCAGCGACGGGCTGTCGTCGAGCGCCACGCGGCGGGTGGCATCGAGCCGCTCGGCAAGGGCGGCGACGGCGTCGCTGCGATCGGGGAAGGGGAAGGGATCGAAGACTTTCCCTTTGACGTAAACCGGGTCGTTGCCGAACCCGAGCCACCCGCCGGCTTCGATGGCCCAATCGGTGTGCAAGCGCGACTGAAGCACGCCGAACGTATTGGGATCGTCATCGGCAATCACGATGATCTTGTTGTCGGCTAGGATGCTCGGATCAAGGAACTGGAAGATGCGGTGCGTTGACGTTTCGACGATGCCGACGCTCCGGGAAAGGTCGGCCAGCGCCGGTCGAAGGTCGCGACGTGGTTCTCCGAAAACCCACCACAGGTTGCGGTACGTGACTCGATTGTTGGTATCGCGCTCGGGTTTCACCGTGGTCAGCAAATGCTGATACACCTCTGGGAACCGGTCCATCACCGCCTGCTCGCTCAGCCCGAACAGATCGATCACCATCACGCCGCGCGGGCGCTGGAGCAGATCGCGACCGTTGCGATAGTCGCGGATATGCGCCTCAAGCCCCGGTCGCGTCCCCAGCCCCAGGTCGCGCGCCTTGGCAGGCGTGACGATGAAGCCAGCACCGTGCAGCTTGACGCCGGGCGAGCACAGCCCCTCGTTCGCCTTCAGTGGCACCACCTGAGTCACATCGGTGCCCACCGACAGATCGGCATTGATCCGCCCGGTCTCGACGCGCTCCTCGATCCTCGGATCGTCAGTGTCGAGCGCGGTTTCGCCGACAATCTCGATCAGCCGCCCCTCGCCCGCCCCGGCCACCGCCACGGTCATCGCGATCCGCACCGCCGCCGCGTCCTTCGTCACCCGCGTCCAGGGATGATCGGGAACGGCGAGGGTGAGGTGGAGCTTATTTGAAAGCCCCTCCCCTTCAGGAGTGTCGGTTGAACCGTGCCCCGCACGGTTCAGGTCAGGCTGGGAGCCTGACCGAACCGACACTGGGTTGGGGGTGGGGCCTGTCAGTCTCACCGAGTCATCGCTTGCGGACACGCCCCACCCCAACCCCTCCCCTTCAGGGGAGGGGCTTGAAGGCGCAAGCCAGCCCTCGATCACGCGCCTGGAGAACACCTGCGTAATGCTGTTGGTCGTCACAAAGCCGAAGCGTATCAACCGCGTGTCGGGCCGCGTCAGGATATCCGCCGCGCGGTCCCACCAATGCATCACGAAGTCGGCCGATTTGGGCACGCGCGGATTGGCTTTCCACAGCGTCTCCGCATAGTCGCTGCCCAGCCGGTCGCGAATGTCCTTGCCGCCGATGAAGGGCGGGTTGCCGACGATGAAGTCCGCTTCGGGCCAGACCGGGCGGCGCGGGTTGGCGGTGTCGGGCTCGCCCATGTTGTCACGCACCAGCACGGCGTCAAACCCGCCGTGGGTGCCTGCATTGATGTTGCTCAAGGGCGGCAGCACCGGCTCGCCGATCGCTTCCGGCGTATTGGCGAGGCGGAAACGCAGCCAGCCGATCCACAACACCAGTTCGGCAATCACCGCAGCGCGCGGGTTCAGTTCCAGCCCGAGGAACTGGTTGGGGTGCACCGCCGGGTCAAGGCTGCCGCCCAGCCCGATCACGAACTGCCGCACTTCGGATTCGAGCCGCAGTAAATTTTCCATCGCGACATAGAGGAAATTGCCAGTGCCGCAGGCGGGATCGAGAATGCGCAGGCTGGCAAGTCGCGCGTGAAAAGCCGCAACGCCCTTGATCGCCGCCTGCGCATCTCCGGCATCCGCCGCCATCCGCGCCGCCGCCAGCACCGCTTCCCATTCCGGCGACAGCACGTCCATCACCGTCGCCTGCACCAGCCGCTGGACATAGGGGCGCGGGGTATAATGCGCGCCGAGCTTGGCGCGTTCGGAGGTGGTGAGCACCTGTTCGAGCAAGGTGCCGAAGATCGCGGGTTCGACCGATCGCCAATCCTGATCGGCGGCGACGCGCAACTCGCGTTTGAACTCGCCGGGCAGGTCATAAACCTTGGCCCCGGCAAACAGGTTGCCATTGAAATAGCGGACGATTGCATCGCCGTGCGACCAGTATCGGTTGGTCGGCTGCGGATCGTTCATGCGACGCCACAAATCCTCAAGGCCGCTGCGCCAAAACTGGTCCGACCGGCCTTCGGCGTCGCTCAGGAAGGTCTTGAAACTGTCCTTGGGGAGCAGGCCGACATCTTCTGCAAACATGCAGAACAAGGTCCGCATCAGGAACAGGCTGGTCGCTTCGATGCCCAGCGCGATTTCCGCGTCGCCGGGGCGCAGTTCGCGCTGGTCCTTTTCGAGCTGCGCGGCGACCCGGCTCAATCGTTCGGCAATGTCGCGGGTAACCTTGGCCGCGCGCGCGCGGGGATCGACACTGGCCGGATCGGTCCAGATCGCGCGCAGCGTATCGGCGGCGGTCTTCTCAACCCCGTCGATCAGCGCATCGCTGGCCAGATCGCCGAGCGCGATGCGATAGCCACGCTCGTCGGGGAAGGGGCGATAGCCGCGCCCGTTGCCGGCGAAATCAAAATACAGCTCGAACGCGCGACCGATATCGGCAACGATCAGAAAGGGTGGCCATGGATGATCGGCCGGCAGCGCCAGCGCATAATTTTGCGCCTGCAATCGGGCATCTTCCATCAACCGGTCATAGCGGCGCTTGGGCTTGCCCTTGGCGGGCGCGGTGCCGATTGGCTTGCCGAACAGGTCGTAGATCGTTTCAGCGGGCGGTTCGGACGGGTCGTCGGCCAGCACCTCGCCGGGGCCGAGCTGGCTCTGCTTGGCCTCCAGAATGAAGTGGCCGCGCTTGTACAGGTCGATCCGCTTGGTACCCTTGCCGCCATAGACCGCCGCCGACTGGACCGGCATTTCGAAGCGGAAATGCTCCGCCGGTACGCCGTCGTCGCCGGGCGTGGCGACGCCGAGCGCCTGCATCAGCTCGGTCAGAAACTGCTGATATTCAGCGCGTTCGCCCGCCTTGTCCTTGCCCAGCCATTTCGCGAGAAGAGTGTCGAGCGTCATCCTGCCCTGCATAACCGAGCGGCACGGACAGGCAAGCGGGGATGGCGCGCCGCACGCTCGAACGCCGATATCCCCTATCCTTCCCCCTCCCTCGGCAGCCACCCCTCCGGCACTTCGGCCCCGGCCAATTGCCACTGCGGCTCCCCCGCCACAAACGGCACGACGTTCGCAGATTCCATCGGCGGCGCGATCACGCCGCGATCGGGCGAATTGCCGGTGAATCGGCGCCCAAGAGCGACCCCGTGCTTGTCCGGCGCCGGCGCTTGCGGTTGTTCAAGAAAACTCTTGCTGGCGGGGCCGTTCTCGGCGCCGATAGCGACCGCGCACGACTGGCGATTCCGGAATAGTTGGCGATGCTGAGCTCACAACTCATGGGGTCCCGCCTCGGCGCCGGTTCACATGCCAACGGAGCGCCCGGTCGCGTTCGCGTCGCGGGGCGCTGCACCGCCGCCGCTTGCCGGAGGCTTGCCACCACGCTGTCGACAAGGGACTTCAACAACTAAGTCATTGAAAAAATGGTGCTGCCGGTGAGGATTGAACTCACGACCTCAGCCTTACCAAGGGCAGTGAACAAACTGGATTGGCCTTACTTACCTTTTCCACAGCATCCATTAACCACAGTTTTCTAGGGTTTTCAACTACCTTCCCTTGCCTAAGATCGATCAAAATGGCATCAACTTACCGCGACCGTCCTTTGTCGGTCCTGTGTCGGAGATGCCCACATGAAAGTTGCCAAGCTGACGAAGGGGATCGTGGACGGTCTAGAGGCGGGCGCGAAGCCTTACGTCGCATGGTGCGGCTCTCTGCCCGGCTTCGGGGTGTCAGTGCGCCCGAGCGGGGCCAAATCGTTCATCGCTCAATACGACTTCGGCGGGCGCCGGGGCGTGACCCGCCGCGTTACGATCGGCGTCTATGGCAAGCCTTGGACCGTCGAACTGGCGCGCAAGGAAGCCGAACCGATTCTTCGCAATGCTAAGAGCGGCATCGACTACGCGGAAGCGAAGGCAAAGCGTCGCGCCGAAATGACGGTCGCCGAACTGTGCGACGAATATCTCGCTGAGGGCTGCGAGCATAAGAAGGTTTCGACCATATCGACGGACAAGGGCCGCATCGAACGACACATCAAGCCTTTGCTTGGCTCGATGAAAATCAGTGACGTGAAGCGCGGTGACATCGAGAAGTTTATGCGCGCCGTCGCCAATGGCAAAACAGCTGCTGATGTGAAGACGAAGGCGCACGGCCGCGCGATCGTTACAGGCGGCAAGGGCGCCGCAACTCGCACTGTCCGGCTATTGGGCGGCATTTTCAGCTACGCCGTGAAGCACGAGTATATCAAAGCGAACCCGCGCGCTGGCGTGAAGGTCTATGCCGATGGCAAGGGCGAACGCTTCCTTTCGCCGGATGAGATCATGCGGCTGGGCGATGCGTTACGCGAGGCGGAGACCATCGGGCTTCCGTGGCAACTCAAGGAGGGCCCCAACGCTAAGCACAGGCCGAAGAAGGGCGGGGACCAGCGCGAGGTGATCGCGCCGCACGCCGTAGCGGCCATCCGCCTTTTGATGCTGACAGGATGTCGGGCTGGCGAAATTCTTCGCCTTCAATGGCAGCATGTCGATCTGGAGCGCGGAATCCTGAACCTGCCAACTTCGAAGACCGGTGCGAAGAAGGTTCTCATTGGCGCAGCGGCCATGAAGGTTTTGGCCGAGCTGCCGCGCGTCAAGGGCAACCCCTACGTCATAGTCGGCGAATCGAAAGAAAAGCCCCGTAGCGACCTGAAGCGCCCTTGGAAGCGCATCACCAATTACGCCGCATTAACCGACCTTCGGTTACACGACCTCCGGCATAGCTTTGCATCCGTTGGCGTAGCGTCCAACCTTGGCCTGTCCGTCGTAGGTAAGCTGCTAGGGCATGCTTCACCGGCAACGACCGCGCGCTATGCCCACATAGCCGACAGCGCCGAACGTCGCGCGCTCAACGATATCGAGAGCACGATTGCAGCAGCCGCAGGCATGATACCAACAGCCGATGTATTGCCGTTCAAGAAGGACATTGTCTGAATGCATACTTGTTTGGCAGTCCGTGATGGTAGTCTTGCTAAGCTGAATATGAATGTCTTGCATGATGGTAATTCAACAAGGTAGTGATTCCAAGGAAGTCAAGTAAATCTTCTTGAATTTAGTAAATTTGGATAATAAATAGTACGCCATCTCCGCTTTAAGGCGGTGTAAACAAGGATGGCGCTGTGATGGACTATCTTCGACGCGACAGGGCTGCTCAATATCTTCTTGAAAGGTATGGCGCCTTCACCGTGGCGACATTGGCCAAGCTGGCTTCTGTCGGTGGTGGGCCGCGGTTCCGCAAAATGGGCCGCTTCCCTGTATACACTCCCGATGATTTAGATGCGTGGGCGACCTCCCGTATGTCGCCTGCCGTCGCATCTACCGCCGAACTGGCGCAGCGGCGCAGTCAACGAGCGAGCGACGCAGGTGTGGCGATCGCGGAACGGGGGCAAGAATGAACAGTTACTCCGAATCTGCGCACCGCTCAGCTGCTGAACGCTTCACGCAATTTACGCAAAGCGATGATGTACGCCCGATCCTGCGTAAGCATAGCCAGTTCCTCAAATCCGAACTTGGTCAACGCGTGTGGCAAGAACTCTACACCCTGTCTGAATATTTGCTCGACGGGGAGATTGAGACAAACTATTTTAATATCAATGTGTTGATATTGGCCATTTCAGTCGAAATAGAACCCGATGAATTTCGCGTTATTGCGTGGCTTGCGGTCGAATTTCTGAGGTGCGTCATCTTCGGCATGGGGGATGTTCCGATCGCCGACGTGAGCGTTTGGGGGGCGGCCAGCAAAGCATGATCGACTCCACCGCGACGTCTCAGCGGGTGCCAACGATCGCGCCGGTCGAGCCCGAAAATATTCCGGACCTGCTCAAGCGCGAAGCGCGGTGGCTCGGCTGGTGGCCGGGGCCGCCTAAACCTGACGGGAAGTTCGACAAGTTCCCTGTCGATCCTCAGACGGGTCAAAAGATCAATCCGCTCAACCCTGCAAGCTGGCTCAGTTTTTCTGAAGCGCTGGCTGCTTGGCGTCGCGACATGGCGAAGGGGATCGGATTCGTGCTGAGCGACCAGCACCCGATTATCGTCAATGGCACACCCGTCTACTTGACCGCGATCGACCTTGATCGCTGCGCAGCGCAAATGGTGGAGCATAACGCGCTATGGCGTGAACTTGGCGACCCATACGTCGAGGTGTCGCCAAGTGGAAACGGGCTGCGGATGTTCGGTTTTTGCACCACCCCACTGAAAGGCGGTAACGTAGGCGACGGTCGTGAACTCTATTCCACGAAGCGATTCATGACCGTGACCGGCCAGGGTGGCCGTGGCACACTCAAGGATATATCCGCCGCACTCATCGCCGTCGAACAGCGCTGGTTCCCCCGATCCGTCGTGACGGGCACTGGGCTTCCTGCCCAGCCGGTGATTGCGGCTCGACCGGAAACGACTGCTAATGTTGCGGCGGTCCTCTCGATGCTGGATTCGGTCTCCTCCGACACGGATTATGAATCATGGCGCTCCATTATCTGGGCGCTTTCGTCGACTGGTTGGACCTGCGCGTTGGCGATTGCACACAAATGGAGTGCGCGGGCGCGGCACCGGTATGACGCTGATGCCGTTGACAGGCTGTTTGCAGCTTTTGATCCCTCGCGAGGGATCACGCTGGGCACGTTGATCCACCATGCTCGCCAAAACGGCTGGAGCGATAGCGCGATGCAGTTGTCGGGCCAGATTCCCCCGCTTCCCCCTTTGCCGCCTCTGCCGCCGCCACCGCCGCCACCACCGCCACCGCCGATTCCGGCATCGCAAATCGGACCGTTGCTGACCGCGTCTGAGTTGCAGCGACTACCACCCGTGTCCTATGTCGTGCGGGGCTTGCTTCCCGCGCAAGGGCTGGTCGCGATCTATGGCGAACCGGGTTCGGGCAAATCGTTCCTCGCGCTCGATTTGGCTCATGCAGTCGCGAACGGTCGCGCAACATGGTTTGGCTTCCCCGTCAAACGGGCGCCGGTCGCATATGTCGCGCTCGAAGGGCAGGGCGGGATGGCTAAGCGAGTTGCTGCGGTTGAGAAGCACACCGGAGAATCTTGCGACAATACGCTGCGGTTCTGGTGCCGCGACTTTCACCTCCTTTCAGATGAAAGCGTGCAGTTCCTCGCTACCCAAATCGTGGCGACGATCGGTAGCGGTGCGATCGTCGTCATCGACACGCTCAATCAGGCGTCTCCTGGTGCGGACGAGAACTCGTCGCAGGACATGGGAAGGCTCATTGCCAGCGCAAAGCGTGTAGCAGCGATCGTGGGTGGGTTGGTTATCCTGGTCCACCATGCCGGAAAGAACCGGTCGCAAGGTCTTCGCGGTCACTCGTCGCTTCTCGCCGCAATGGACGTCGTGATCGAGGTTCTTAAGCTGCCCGGTCACCGCAAGTGGCATGTCGTCAAAGCGAAGGACGATAGCAGCGATATCTCGAGGGATTTCGAACTCGTGACCTACGAAGTCGCGCAAGATTTTTATGGGCCAGTCAAGAGCTGCGCCGTGCAGCAGACGGCCATTGTCCCGGTTGTGACAAAGGCTAGGGTCACCGGCAAGCACCAGAAGGCAGTGATGGCCAAATTGCAGCAGCTACTCCCGGCAGTCGGCCAGCGGATGAATTATCAGTCCGCAGTCCAGCAAGTCGCGACCGTGCTCACCGCAGCGGCAGGGAAGGAGCGCGACAGAGCAAAGGAAGCTGTCGACGCTCTCATTCGCCGTGGGCACCTTTCGCTGAATGATGGGGGCGTAGCCCTTGCTGACTAATCCCGAACAGTTCTCCCGCCCCGAACCCCTAAAGGGGATTCGGGGTTTCGGGGATGGAACTTCTACCCGAAACGGTCCCGATTCGACTGAACGGGGCCGGTTTTAGCCAAGTTTTCCTAACCACCAGCGAGATTTGCCGTGCCTAATGCCTACATCGCCCGCCTCAAGAGGGAATTGAGTGAGGAAGCACAGCAGCCATTGGCTGTGTCGCATAACCTTCGCCAGCAAGTTCTTGACTGGTTCGAGAGCCTACCGGAGATCAGCCGCAACCGCCCGTTCGCGATGGTCGAACTAGAAAGGGCGCTAGGCACGCAGGGGAAATATCTGAGCCCGGTCTTGTTGAGCCTCGGTTGGAGCCGGAAACGAAAATGGACCAGCCAAGGTCAGTACCACCGCTACTGGGTACCGCGAGACGAATAGTCGGTCACCAGCTCGCGACGCTGTGCACAGGTGCTTGAGGCGGGGATCGGCTCCGCGTTTTTGTCGATGGCGGCGGCAAGCCGTTGCAGGCTCGGCGCGCCAACGAGCGCCTGGGTGACCCCTGTGCGATCGACGTGCCGCAGTCGTAGCGGTTCGCTTTCCGGTCCAGCATTTTGATCGTTGGAACCCCCGGCGTTGGGAGCATCACCGCTCTCCGGGTCGACCTCCTTGGAGTCGCGCCAGTTCAGGCTTCGTCGTCGGGCAACACCAAAGCAACATGACTCACCTCAAGAGCCAAGGCCAGCTCGTAAAGCGTGATCACGGTCGGGTTGCGTCGGCCACGTTCAAGACTGCTCAGATATTGCTGGCTGAAGCCAGATCGCGCCGCAACCTCTTCCTGCGTCAGTTGCCTTTCTCGACGCAGGCGTGCGACATTTCTCCCTACCAGCTTTCGCATGTCCATCGGACAGCGAATCGCAATTTACACATTATGAGTTTATCAACTCTTATATGTAAATGACCTTGTCGCGACATAGGCGGTCGAAGTGCGATCCGATGCGAACTGCCGAGAGGGTAAGCGCGAGTGAATCGCTCCAAAGCTTGTCGCGTGGAGGCGTGAATGTCCCCGGATGTGCGGAATTTTTTGCTCGTAGTTGGCTTCGGGGCAATCATTGGGTTACTCGCCGTCCCTGCTCCCAATAGTCTTGGCGCGCCAAACGCCGATCCCGGCACCGCGCAGGGCCCCGGTGGCTCTCCCGACCAAATATTGGCGGAATTGCAGGCGCAGCAGCGGGCGCGCGCAGAGGCCTTGCGGCAACAGCAGTTCATCGGGTCGGCGACTCCGGATGCATCTGCTACGACCCGCGAACTTCGCGATGTGGCAGTTGCCCGCATCCTAGCGAGTAACCCCAGCAACAGGGACCTCGCGGCAGTCAGTGCAATTTTAAATGGTGGCGCGACTGCGCCGCAGGACCCTTATCCGATCTATTCCCAGCCCACCTATAGTTCGATTCCTCAGTTGCCGGTCCGCATCGACCCGAGCCCGGCTGCTAGCGGGGCCCGCGGCTCATTGAGCGAGAACTATCGGTCTTCGCGCTATAGCCAACTGCCGCCATCTAACGTTGCCCCACTGGATTTCGGCCCTCCTGCCCTCAATCGAGCTGGCCCCGGCACATACTCAGACAGCAACGGTGACCTTTACACCCAGGCAGGGCCGCGCGGCGTCGTAAACACGCGAACAGGTGAGTTCAGGCCGACAAACTGACGCGATATAGCATCCGATTCGCGTGATCACCGGCGCCCGAAAAATTTTTTCGAAATCGCTTTGAGCGACCATTAAGACCCCTAACCCTATGCGAAATCGATTCCCCCTCGGGGGTCTAGCGTAGAAAAAGAATCCTTTGTTCCGGGCATCCTTGCCGCGATGATCATCCGCTCGACATAGTACAAATTTGCGTCGGGCTGGCTCGGTTTGATCTTGTGATCTGCCACTTGCAGTTGCGACAAACGATTACGGGCGCGCTAGCGCGCAATCCTGCCCAACGCCAAGATCGTCAGCGAACTTCACACCCTTGCCGTCCGAAGGCAACGGCGTGGAGTAAATCGACGATAGAAAAATCATCTGAATCAATTTTGTATGCAGTTTTCGTCGCCTACCCGCAATCTCACAAAGGACGGGCAAAGGGCGGTCGCTGATAACCGCAAGCGCGCCATGGGTTATAGCGCCATAAAGCGGCTTTTCGGATTACGACACGCTTCCGGTCGTTTCCAAAATCGGCAGCTTTGCGCCCCAATTGTCGTCTTTCGACACTGCGATCGGCATTCCTGAAACTTGCCATTCAATCCGAAACGCTTTCACGCCTCGCTGAAGGTCAGCACCTCGCACTGACCCGCCATACCCAGCTGCCGCGACGAACGGCAGCTTGCGGGGTGGGTTCAACCGATCGACGCGACGCTCTGAGCGAACTTCTCAGCTGGCGTTTGGTACATCAAGGTTTTTCTCGGTCGCTCGTTGAGTTGTCGGGCGATGGCGCTGAGTTGGGCCTGGCTGAAGGTCGACAGATCGACGCCGTGGGGCAGATACTGGCGCAGCAGGCGGTTGGTGTTTTCGTTGGTGCCGCGCTGCCATGGGCTTTGGGGATCGCAGAAGTAGACGGCGACGTCGGTCGCGAGGGTGAAGCGCCGGTGGTCGGCAAGCTCCTTGCCGCGATCCCACGTCAGCGATCGATAGAGTTCGTGGGGCAGTTTGCGCGCCTGCTTGATCAAGGCCGAGACGACGCTGGCAGTCTCCTTGTTCGGAACCTTGGCCAGGATCACGTAGCGCGACTGGCGTTCGACCAGCGTCACGACATGGCTGCCTCGTGCCCCCGAGATGAGATCGCCCTCCCAGTGCCCGGGCACGGCGCGGTCCTCGACGCAAGCGGGTCGTTCGCTGATCGAGACCGCGTCCTTGATCTGGCCGAGCCCGTCGCGCTTCAAGCTGGCGTGGCGCGAGCGCCGGATCGCGCGCTTCGCCCGCAGATGCGCAAGCAGCTCTTTCTTGAGGACGCCACGCGCCTGAATATAAAGGCTCTTGTAGATCGTCTCGTGTGACACGCGATGCTGGTCTTCGTCCGGAAAGCTATGCTTGAGCCAGCCCGCAATCTGCTCTGGTGACCATTTGCGGCGTAGCTTGCGCGATACTGTTCGTCGCAAGCCCGGGTGGCAAGCAAGCTTGCAGCGCTTCGGGCGCAACGCACGATCCCATGCCGCCTGATCCGATAGCGTGGCACGATACCGATCAGCGCCACCGTTACGGCTAATCTCCCGGCTGATCGTTGACGGCGCGCGGCCGAGCTGGACTGCAATGGCGCGCAGTGAACGGCTGGCGACGAGACCTCTGGATATCTCTTCGCGGTCGGCCAGGCTGAGCGCTCGCCCGGATCGCTTCCGATCGGGTGGGCGGATCCCGCCCGACGGTGAGAGCACCGAGAAGATCGACGAGCTCTCCCGCTCAAAGCCGCGACCAATCGAACTCATCGACTCGCCGCGCTGCCACCTGTCCCAAATCTCCGCCCGCTGAGAGGCCGAGTAATATATCCGACGACGCTGCTTCATCGCACCACTCCTTCTCATCATGAGAATGATGCGTTGCGTCGACCAGTTGAACCCACCGGCAAGGGCGGACGTTCAGTCGTTTCACTGAGCTGAGGACCAATAGAGCAAAGCTGGCCGAAAGGCGACAGGTCAATTGGAGGTCGTTACTGAATCGGAGTGGACACGATGCTCTTCCCAACCCGCCCATCGCTGAGCGTGGTAAGGAAGACCGCCATGCGGGAAGCGTTGGTGATAGGCCGATTGCCGTCGTTTTGAGGAACCGTAACATCGGCCCATCTTAGACTGCTATTATTGCAGCTGCGGCCGCAGCTGCAAAATCAGGAAGCCGCAAGATCGATTAAACAGGGTGGTCGTCAGATAAAATCACTGGTCACAAGTGATCCACGCCCACTATCGTACGCTGCGATATACGCAGGACCGATGTCGTCCGAGATGCTGATGGTATCGGACGGGAATCGCTTCTCGAGCAACGGCCCCAACGAGGACTGAGCCAGGGGATTGGGCGCGGTGACCGGCAGGTCGACCTGAATCACATAATCCCGGCCTGCTTGATACCCTGCGATGCCGTTGGCATCGACCACGAGGAAGGTCTTGCCCGCGAGATCGCCCGCGTCGGCCTGGAAAAGCACTGCGTGGTTGGCCGCGAGTTGGCCCGCGCCGATCGCCACGCCCAGATTGGCGTCGAAGCTCGCCGTCGACAGCGCGCCTGTGCCTACGCTTGCATCAACGCCGGTCACGAGCCCACCAAAGTCGAACTTGTCGACACCAGATACGAAGCCGGTGATCCGGTCGTAGTTGACCCCGGTCGACTGAATCACCGCATCATAGACGAACGTGTCGGCGCCAAGGCCGCCGTAGAGCACGTCCGCGCCGCCACCGCCGAAGATCCAATCGTTGCCAGCACCGGTCGTGATCGTCTCGTTACCGCTCCCGCCGAACACCCGGACATTGCCGTCGGTCTCGGCCGACGCATTGAGCGTGAACCCGGTTTCGACAGCGAGGCCGAACACTGTGAACGTCTGGCCCACCACGATCAGATTGTCGGCAAGCGTGATGTCATATGTCCCCAGATCGCCGGTGATGCCACGCAGCAGCGCCAGCACTTCGACATTTTGGAGCTGCGTCCCGCTGATCGTCACGACGTAATTGCCGTCGAGCCCGACCTGATCGTTGGTCCCTGCGCCCGCGTTGATGAAATCGCTTGCGGCGAACTTGCCTGGGCCGAAATAAATGCCGTCATTGCCTGCACCCGTGGTGATATTGTCCACCCCCGACCCGCCATAGACGCGAAACGTGCCATTGGTCTCGGCCGAACCGTTGAAGGTGAAGTTGTTGCCCACCGCCAAATTACCGGCATAGATCACCAGTTCCTGACCCGCCGCGACATTGGCGTCGATCGTGGTGATGCTGTAGCTGAAGCCCGGCAGCACCGCGAGCACATCGACATTGCGGGTCGAATTCACCCCCAGCGTCAGCCCGCCCGAATAATCGCCCTGCAAGCCGATCTGGTCGTTGTTGCCCGTCCCGCCATCGACGCTGTCATTGGCGTTGAAGGCGGCCCCGAAGTAAAAGGCATCATTGCCCGCGCCGCCGTTGAGGACATCGTCGCCGCCCTGGCTCGCGTCGAGATAATCATTGCCGCCACCGCCCACGATGCTGTTGTTGCCCGCATTGCCGCGCAAGGTCGCCGCGCCCGTCCCGACATAGGTCAGCACCTCGACATGAGCGGCCAGCTGATAGGTTGCGACCGTCGTACGGATTTCGTCGATGCCCCCGTCGGCTAGCTCGGTCACGACATCGCCCGCGTCATCGACGATGTAGACGTCGTTCCCGGCTCCGCCGACCATCGTGTCGATGCCCGCGCCGCCGTCGATAAGGTCATCACCGTTGCCACCAGCGAGACGGTTGCTCTTGGCATCGCCGGTCAGTATGTCGTTATACGATGAGCCGACAAGGTCTTCGATGTCGAAATAGGCGTCTTCGGCGCCGACCGTGTTTGCGGTGGTCAGCGCGGTCGCCTGGGCTCCGAGCAGCGTAGCGGGAAGTGGTGCCAGACCATAGCCGCCGATACCCGAGGCAAGATTGGCGCTTACGGCGCCAGATGCGTTCGAATAGTCGACAAGATCACGCGTGCCACCTAACCCGGTATATGAGTTGATGCCGTTCGATGACTTGAATGTATCGGACAGGTCGGTGCCGATACACACGTCGTCGCCGGGTGTGCCGGTATAGACGCCATCGGCGTCGGGCCTGTCGATGACGCTGTCGTATATTACTTGCTGAATTCCAACCACGGCATCGTAGATGGCGCGGGCTGATCCGAGAATGGCGGGTTTCGAGATCTGATTGGCTGCGATGTCGCCCGCAACCGCTCCAATGATCGCGCCAACTGCGCGGCCCGGGATTGAGCCGATGCCACCAAAATAGGCGCCGACCAATGTTCCGATCGTTACTCCCGTGCCAAGTGCCGCTTGGGATACCGTGGCCTTTACGGCAAGATAAACGCTCTGGGCAATAAACTCGCGTGCCTGCCCGCCGCCGCCCGGCTCGCCAGCGGCCATGATTGCGACGACTGCCTCACGGTAATCATTGGCATTGTTAAGAATAGACGCCGATTTGGCAAGTTTGCTCAGAAAAAGATCCGGCTCGGTCAGACGCAAAGCCCGGAAAGAAAAATCTTCTATGGCTTTGCCAAGATCGTTGGCGTTCCCGATGATTTTGATGACTTCAACGACGAGCGCAGCCGCTGCCACTCCGGCTTCGGAATATCCCGGAATCGGCGGAGGTTCGAGTCCCAGGATCGCCACCGCACTTCCGACGAGGCGAATGTCGCCGCCTTCGATTGCAACCGACAAGCTGCGAGCATCGACGGAGTCGATGTATACAGATTTCGTCGGCTCAGAAAAGCCAAGAGCCTGGCTGTAGAGGTTGACGAGATAGTGATAGCCATTTCCGTCTATGGATAGGTCTATCTTGTAAGCCACGAAATCGGCTGGCTTTTCGACGATGACCGGCTCTCCAAGAGTCAGATCGAGAATGCGGTCGTCATGGCCCGCGTAGAATATGTCACCCCCGCTTCCGCCGGTAAGCGTGTCGCTGGACCGGTCGTCGCCATTCTTGCTGCCATACAGGATGTCGATCCCGGCGCCGCCATAGATCTGGTCCGCGCCCGCGCCGCCAAAGATAGTGTCGTGGTCTGACAATCCCGATGCATCTTCCGGGCCTCCAAAAATCAAGTATCCGCTTGATCCGGCGGTAATTACATCGTCGCCGGTGCCGCCGCGGAAGCCACCTGAGAGACCCCATCTTAAAATGCCGCCGCCATCACTCGGAAGCGTAACAACGTCGTCGCCGCCTCCCGCATTGTCGTACGGGCCCGAAAAATTCGCCGGATCGAGCGTATTGAGATCTCGCACATTCGCAGTATCGTCGAACAGGGGTACCCCATTCGAAAAAAGCTGGGCTTTAACGTCGACGCCAAACGATGCGGTTTGGTCCGTCCAGGCAATTACAATGTTACCGTTGGATAGAGTTGCTACTGAGGTGTCAAATTGCCCATTTGCTGTTTGCGTGTTAACTAAGAATGGTACACCCATCGGATTCCCAAGCGCATCAAACTCCCGCGCAACTATTCCACCTTGGCTGTTATCGCCATATAGACCACTATAATCCGGCCAAACGGCAATAAATCCATCGCCTAGTGGATGCAAACTATATCCCTGGGGATTGTAAATCGTAGGATTAGGAATAATATTGAATACTGCGGACTTCGCTTGTCCGGATGAGTCATACACCTGCGCTAATACTGATGTGATGTTATCGAGTTGCCCGGGGTTGCTACGAACTGTCCATGATCTAACTATATCTCCATTTTTTAGAATTGCGATTGTTTGATCATTTCCGACGATCCGACTGTTTATTTCACCACTTATCGGTGCTCCACTTGAGTTGAAAAACCGCGATACGAAGCTGCCGTCGTTGGTCCAGCTTACGACAAAGCCTCCATCGGCTGTGCCAGCGATGTTCGGGCCAAATTGGCCACCTATCCGAGTTGCATTGACTGCAAAATTCAACCCTAAAGGAGCGCCGGTCGAGTCAAAAACCCTCGCAAAAACGTCCGGGGTTGTGTCGAGGCTTCCATCAGTCCAAGCGATGACAAATCCGCCGTTCGCTAATGGAGCAACGGCAGGCGCGCCCTGCGTGCCCTGAGTTGTCGAGTTGACCAAAAATTCGCTTCCGATCCGTCGCAGCGGCATGCAACCCCCATCCGATAAAACTTGAATTAACTAAAAATAACATGAAAATGCTTATCATCCAAGATAAAATGGGTCTCTGATCGGTTCGTTTCCATGATGGCGATAGATGGGAACCGTGCTGAGGGTCCAAACCCAATCAGCGCAGAACCCAAATGGCAATTATGTCAACTGCGAACACCCAGTCGAACAGCGGCTCGAGCCGCGCGTGCTCCTGTACCTCATAGGACTGCATTCCGGTGCTGACGCACGCATGATCGACAATAGTGCTCGTATTTATGCGATAACGATCTCGATCCCTGAAACATGCCGTCTCAATAGGGCTTTGTCGAGTCCAATAAGCACATGCGCGGGTCGCGAGGTATTTTAACGATCTGTTTTCGCAAGCCTATACCTGATTGATACTTCAAGTTGTAAAGCTGTGGTTCTGCTTTCGCCCCACAGCCGGACACTCCCGCCACGCTTTCTGGGTCACGGATTCCAACGGCTGCACGAGCGGACGCTCCGCGCCCAGCTCGAAGCGGTCAATTTCGACCCGCACAGGAAGACCGCGATCTATGAGTTTGCCAACGACCTGTCGCACTTTACCGGGAAAGGCTTCGATCCGGCGCTGGTGGCAGAGACGCAAAAGAACGTCGCCTACCTGCTGGAATTGGACAAAGCGGTCGCTCCGCAGCATTCTGAAAGCATCGAAAAGCTAGGAGCCGCGGCATAGAACCTGCGGCTCAGCCGCTGATTAGAGCGTAGCGGATCATCGTGGCTTCGGCCTAGCCGAATGTCCGCAATTCGCACTGCCGCGCCGGAACCCGCCTGTCGCCTAACGGCCCAGAAACAGTCGCTCGCCCTGTCTGACTAGCCGACAGTTTCCACCCCCCACCTAATTTCGGTCATTCCGCTTCATGGCCGACTACCAAGAATTACGGCATGGCCGTGTGAAGGGGTTCCCAGCACGTCCTGTGCCGGTCCTGTGCGCAAACTTCGCCCGAAGGCAAATATTAGCTAAGTCATTGAGAAAATGGTGCTGCCGGTGAGGATTGAACTCACGACCTCAGCCTTACCAAGAATCGCAGGGTTCATAATCTTAGAACACCACACTTAATCTTACGTCCTCGGACGCTATTAACTCCCTCTAATGATTAGATTATACGTCATTGTAGCTCATCGTCGTTGGTTACTCTTAATTCCAGCGTGATGGCCCGGTGATGACCAAATCGGCCTCCCGGATATTGGGAGACCGACGTGCCAAGTGATACAAAGAAGCGGCGCAAGAAGTCCACCGCACGCATCAACAAGTCAACCGTCGACGCGATGCCGACGCCCACGGCGGGCGGGCGGGCCATGCTGTGGGACACTGAGGTGAAGGGATTCGGCGTACGCATCGCGGCCAGCGGCGTGCGGACCTACCTGCTGCGCTACCGAATGGCTGGGCGCGACACGCCGCAGCGCACGCTGACGATCGGGCGCCACGGCTCCCCGTTCACCGCGGACCAGGCCCGTAAGCGCGCGGTCGAACTCCTCGCGCAGGTCCGGCTCGGCATCGACCACGTCGCGGATCGCGACGCCGCGATCGCCGCGGCCATCGCCGGCCTCGACGCCCGCGCCGACCGGATGTTCGCGAGCTTCGCGGACATATGGATGCAGGACCACGTCCAGCGCAACAAGCTCCGCAGCGAAACCGACATCAAGGGCGTCGTCGAGCGAGACCTCAAGCCGGCGTTCGCCGGCAAGACGATCGAAGAGATCACCAAGGCGGACGTCACCATCATGCTCGATGCCATCGGGCTGCGCAGCGAGGCGGCCGCCAACAAGGCGCACAAGTGGCTGCGCCAGATGTTCAACTGGATGATCGAGAAGGGGCATATAGAACGGTCGCCGCTCGAACGCATGGGACCGCCCTACAAGGAGGCGGAGCGCACCCGCGTCCTGCGGCTCGGCGAGCTGGTCGTGCTGTGGGTCGCGCTGGGGGCTGTAGTCGAGCCCTTCCGGTCGTTCCACCGCCTTCTCATACTGCTAGGGCAACGGCTGCGCGAGACCGCCGGCGTCCCCTGGTCCGAACTCGACCTCGATGCGGACGACTGGCTGCTGCCGAAGGCGCGGACGAAGAACGCCAACGACCATTTGGTGCCACTGCCGATCCAAGCTGTGGAGCTGATCAAGACGGTGCAGCCGGATCCCAAGCGCCGCCGGGGGCCGGTCTTCACCACCAACGGTCTCGTTGCCATCTCCGGGTTCAGCAAGGCCAAGGTCGCGATAGACGAGGCTGTTGTCGCGCTGTGCGCTTCCGACGAACGCGCCCGCGCACTGGTGGGGGAGGGCCTGGAGCCCTGGGTAGTCCACGACGTGCGACGTTCGTTGGCGACTGGATGCCAGGCCATGGGCATCGCGCTCCCCCATACGGAGGCGATCCTAAACCACATCTCCGGCAAGCGCGCCGGGGTCGTCGGCATCTATCATTTGCACGACTATTACGACGAGAAGGCCGAGGCGCTCGACAAGTGGTGCGAGCTCCTCGCCGCCGCGTTAAAGTGCTGGGAGGCCGGCGACATCGACGGCATCAGGGCGCTCGATCCGGCGCGACGCAGGCGCCGCCGGAAGCGCGCCCAGGATCAAGGGACTTGATTAGGATACGATAGTATACTAAACTGCAGCTCATGGAAGAGCCTCGCACACCATCGGACGTCGATCCGGACGAACCTGAGTTAGACACGGACGCCGCGGCCGAGTTCCTCAACTGCTCGGCAGGCCATCTATCCAATCTACGGAATTTGGGAGGTGGCCCAACCTTCCGCCGGAAATTCAAGCGCCGAGGCATATTCTATCTCAGGTCCGACCTGCAGGCCTGGCGCCTGCGCAACGCCTACACCTCGACCACCGAATACTGACCCCCAAAGACCGGAGCGACCAACCCGTGCAAAGCGACCACGAGAGAGAAGGCCCGGGCGGGGGTAACGGCGTCGCCTCGATGTGGCCCCGCATGCGCTACGGCGACCTGGAGAATGTGCTGGTCGAGCTGACCGGCGGCGACCGCCGTAGCGTGGTCGGGAGGTTCAAGAAGCTCCGCCTCATGCCGTTCCCCGACGCCATCAGGCTCGGCACCGGCAACAGGGTCGAGTACGACCTCCCGCGTGTGATGGCGCTGTGCACGGCCTTCGAGATAAACGCGCTCCTCGTCCCCCAGTCGAACGCGGTCGGCATCGTGCAGAGCGTCTGGCCGGAGATCGTGCGTGGCATCTTAGCCGGGGCCGTGGAGCGCGGTATCCTCCCGAGGCCAGCAAGCATGCCCGCCGGCTTTTCGGCGGTAGTCGCTATCCTGCCCGACGGGTTCGCGTCCGAAAGCCCGGCGCAGGCTACCGCCGCGAACCTTCCGAGCCAGACCCACCATGACGGGGAGCCGGGCATGGTGGCCGAGCTCCGCCTCGACTGTGGCAGGCTCGTGGAGCTGGTTGCGCCCCGCCTCGAGAGCTCGTCCGGCGACGCCGCGGGGGCGTCCGCCGCGTTCGGTGACCTCGACCTCAGCTTCGGCTGGGGCGCTGGGCAGGTCCCCCACCGCGCCTCGGTCAGCGACCTGTTCTCGGGATCCAGCTTCCTGGACCGCGGCCCCTATCTCGAGCGCGCCGCCGCGTTCCTGAAGATCGCGGGGAAGTTGCCCGAGGTGGGTGACGGTTCCCCGCAGTCCAGCACCAGAGCACGCCAAGCCGCCCAGAACCTGCTCGACTATCTCGGCCGACCGTCCCCGATCGATGCATGGAAGGGCGAGATCGGGACGCGCGAAGGCCGCCCCCGCCTCAAGCACTACCTCGCGGCAGTGGGCGACAGGGCCGGCCTGGCACCACCGGTGCAGTGGCCCGCCACGATGCTCGTAACGACCGGCGCGTCCCCGTGCGCAAGGGCGAGGGCGATGGTCAGGAAGGCATTGCGCATCGAGGCGGAGAAGCGAGCCGGCAGGCACGGAGCAGACGCCTCCTAGCGGCACAAGGCGCGGCAGCGGCGAAAGCACTGAAGAGGAACGACTTCGACCAGGGGCGGCCTGATTGCCTCCTAAGAGAGGTGGAAAACGCCGCCTGCCGGTGGCGAGGAAAGGAGAGTTCCATGAAAGATCTAGACACCGACGCCGTGGAGAAGTTCATCGTCGCATTCGGCGGGCTGATGACGCTCAGGAAGCGGCAGCCGTCCCCTAAACCTCGGCTTACCGTGATGTTCTCATACGGTCCGCCGGGGTTCGTGGACGAGCTGCTCCTCGCGCGAACGACCGCCGAGCTGGACGTGGACGTGATCCATCTGGAGTTCGAGCCCGGAAGGGAAGCCGAGGGCCCGGTGAACATCTACCTGTGCGAGGACCGCAACGGGACGATCCTGACGTGGCCCAAGTGTGAGCTCTGGACAGATCGGGGGAGCTTCTTCCTCGTCGTCCCCCATGGCAAGGACTTCGGCTTCGCGTTCGACGGGTCGGCGCTCATCCGCGTCACCGACATACACACCGGTCCGGCGTTCGACGAGAACGTCGAGCATGCCCGCGAGTTGCTCGCATCAGCGGCCGCCAGGGTCCCAGCCGGCGTCCCGCGAGTGACCCAGGCGGAGCCCGCCCCATACCTCTCACGCGGCCGGCGGGGCATGCACTGAGCACACCAAGCGGCAAATGCCGGCGCGAGGCCGGCGACATGGACGGAAGGATTCCAGCATGAAGGTGTGGCGCTCGAACCAGGGAAGGCAGACGGCCGGTCCGCACGCCCTCAGGATCCTCCACGGCGTCGAGAAGGGTCTGCACAGGATCGGCGACCGACGCACCCGCATGACGTCGATCGGCATCCGTGCCCACTACCTCGACATATGCGACTTCGAGGTCGTCGTCGAGCTCGCCCCGGGCACCGGGCTGGTGGTCAGATATGGATCGACCGAAGACGAGGACATCGAGGGCGATCCGGAGGACCGCGACGGCGGGGCGGTCGCCCATCTCGTGGTGAGGACCGTCGAGGAGCTCCAGTCGACGGGAGCCGACCAGCTCGCCGACATCCTGCACGGTGCGCGCGTGCGCACGCGCCAGATCCTGGCGGGATGGTCGGCCGAGGGGACCAACGTCGTCCTCCGCGGCATCCGCTTCGTCCGCGAGGAAATCCCGCCAGCCGCCGGTGACCTGCCGATCGAGGTGGCTCTCCTGGGCCTCGACCGCACGCTGCGACCCGCAGTCGCGTGGCAGCAGGCCGATCACCCCGATCGGCTAGACGCCGCGCTCGCCAAGCTGCGGCCGGAGATGGATCGACGCTACGAGATGCACCGCGTCCTCTCGAGACAGGGGGCAGACGGCCTGGTCGATCAGCTGGTGGTGAACGCCATAGCGACCCACATGGACGTCGGTGCGGCGCTCCGGCAGATCGCGTCTGGAGTATGGCCCAACCTGCCGGGCAACCTGACCGTGTTCGACGAGAGCGACAGGCTCAGCTGCCATGGCTACGATCCCTGGAACAAAGACTTCGCCTGGAACCGCGACAAGCTCATCATCTCGGGAATGACGCTCCCGGCGACCGTGCTCACGGCCAAGTTCGGACGACCGGTCACCCAGCTGGTGACGCACGCCATGCTCTCCGACGACATGACGATCCTCGACGCGTCCTCCCATTCGAATCAGTTCGGACATTCGATCACGGTGACTATCGACCAGCCGCGGCTCGCGTTCTGCGGAGCGTCGGGCCGCGTCTGGCGGATCGATCCCGCGCTAGGCGCCATGCCGTCTCTCGGCAAGGTGGACGACGGCGCTGAGGAGCGATGATCCGTCGTTCTCCGCGCCTTGGCGATGTTGCTCAATCCACGAATTCGGGAATCTTATCCCGCGCCCCGACAATGCGGATCGGGCTACCTGACCGGACCATGTCCTGCGCCCGTCGGAAGCCGGTCTCGCCGAACTTGGGCTGTCCTGATCAGGCTGTTTCGGAACGCCGGGCCTTCTGATACACTTCCGCGATGTGCAACCTATACACCGTCCGGCAGAGCGCCGCCGAGGTGGCGGCGCACTTCGGCGTCAGGGTTCCGGCGCAGCAGCTCAACGCGCCTGAGGAAGTGTATCCCGGCACTCCCGGCATGGTAGTGCGCGAGGTGGACGGCGTCCGCGCGCTGCAGTCCATGGCATGGGGATTCCCGCTCCGCCTGAAGGGCATGTCGCCGACCGCGAAGCCCAAGCCCGTCAACAACATCGCCGACCTCAACAAGCCGATGTGGAAGGGCCTCGCCGCCAAGCCCCAGTGGCGCTGTCTCATCCCTGTCACCGCGTTCGCGGAAGCCGAGGGGCCGAAGGGCTCGAAGACCCGTACTTGGTTCAACGTCAAAGACCAGCCGATTTTCGCCTGGGCCGGGCTCTGGAGGATGAGCGACGAATGGGGACCCGTCTACTCGGGCGTGATGACCGACTGCAACGAGGCCATCCGGCCGGTGCACGACAGGATGCCGGTCCTGCTCATGCCGGATGAACACGAGCGGTGGCTGCATGGCAGCTTCGACGAGGCGGTCGCGTTCCAGGAGCGCTGCTTCCCCGACGAGCTGATCGAGATGGCACGCACTTCTGACCTGTGGGTGAAGCGGAAGGCGCCTGATGCCGTCGCGCCGGCCGTCTAGCCCAGCCCGCTTGCGGGCCGCGTTGGGTCGGGTGGCGACAACGCTCGAATTCGCACTGGTCGGCGCGACCGTCGCGATGGGCGGACTGTCCGCATTGTGGTCCCTCGGGCGCATGTTCGCCGCCTGGCTGGGCTGACCCGCCCGCGCGACCGTCCTCAGACCAGGAAATCCGCCGACACGCGATGCGCACGCCGGCCGGTCGGCCGCCGTCGCCCTGCAGGACGACATGGCGGCAATGGCGCTGCGGCGCCGCTGTTCAGAAGCAGTGGCTGTGGCTCAGCAGGTAAATGGGAAAAGCCTGCGGCGCAGCCTAGCAGCGAAAGGATTAAGGGATGGTTACAGGTCACGAGCAATTACAGCGCTACGCGCAGGCCGCACGGGAGCTCATGGAGGCTGGTTTCGTCGACGCCGACGCCGGTCGCTATTCGAAGACGATCTTCGCAAGCACACGGCAGGGCGGCGACCCGGCGATCGTGAAATGCATCTTCGAGGCGGCCTCATTGGGCGGTCTGAACGTGGTGATGCTCGAATTCGGACGCGTGGGTGCATCAAAGGGGCCGCTGAGCTTCATCGTGTCGATGCAGAACGGCGCAGATGGAGCGTACGCCACGCACGACTGCGTCCTCGCTCTGGACGCGGACGGCCGGTATCTGCTGGTGCCGCGCGGCCCGGTCTCCGCAACCTTCCACTTCGCGATCGGCGAGCAGGGGCTCGAACGGCGCCACGGGCGTCCGACGAACCTCGGCGCGTGCACGATCCGCGCGGGCCGCGGCCTCACGGCACGATCGCGCACGGTCGCCCTGGACTCGCCGACCTTCAACATCTTCCAGGCCGTGGCCTGACCGAATGGCCGCGCCCCACATTGGGGTGCGGCCATTCCCACCGTGCCGTCAACCGGACGCTGATCAGTCGCGGACGAGCAGCAGCGTCTGCCACGTGACGTCATTCCGACCGAGGAGGTCGGGTTGCTTGCCGAGATCCCGGACCCGCAAGCCACGCGTCGCCGCAAGTCTCTCGACCTCGGCCGCGCTGACCGACCACATGGCGCGGTCGACATCGCCAGGTCCCAGTCGCAACGTCATGTAGATGCGACCGCGCGGTGCCGTTAGGTCGACGATGCGTGACAGGGCCGCAGCGCGATCCGCCGGCGGAACATGCATCCAGACCGCGCTCAGCAGCACGACGTCATATGTGCCCCGAACCCTCGCCAGCGACGGCATCGCGTCCGACAGCCAAAGGATGTCATTGCCGGGATGAAGCGCACGGGCGAGGCGCAGCATGGCTGACGAGGGCTCGACAGCGGTGACATGATGGCCAAGCGCCGCCAGCGCAGCGGCGTCACGCCCCGTGCCGGCACCGACGTCGAGGATCCGGGCGCCCTTCACGCCAGCGAGCATCGAGAACAGCCGCGGATGGGTCTGCGCGGCATCCAGGCCCTCATAGCCGTCAGCGAGTTCGCGGGCGTGGGCGTCATACCACGCGACCACGGTCGGCGGAGGCTTCGAGGTGCCTGGATCGAGTGTGCTTGCCATCGCCAGGCACGATAGCACGAAGCTGATCACTGCGGCAAAGGCGAGCATCGCCTGGAACGCGACCTTCACGACCTTGGACGAATTCCACCACCTCGTCCCGGTCGCCGCGACGTAGCCCCGCGGCTGCGCCGCCTGAAGCCACGCTAGATACTCGCCGATGATATGCCGCAGCCGCTCCAGCACGACGATGAGAACCACGTCGCCCACCGCGGCAAGGAGCAACAGGCCCGGACGGAGATAGGACAGACCCTCCTCCTTCGACAGGCTGGCCACCCCAAACCACAACCCGCCTGTGAGGGTCATGGCGATGAGCGGGATCTGCCACATCAGCGCATTCAGCGCGCGGAACGTCTCCGAATTCTGGTTGTAGGCGGCCAGCGCCAGCTCGTCGCCGGTTGCGAGCGGCGTGGGTGGACTGGGCGGGGGCGGCGGTGGGGTGGTCGTTGTCATCCCGCGTAGGTTACGACCAGATGCCCGGGGTCGCCATCCCCAGCGCCCACCATCACGGTGCTCATCGCCGCGCCCCGCGGCACGGCCGATGACGCCTCGACGCGGCGCAGCGCATTCACCTCGGGCTGCCACAGCTCGAGCCAGCCTGCGCCGTGCCGACGGGGAGCGACCGCCAGGCCGGACGGAAGCTTGACCACGATCGCCAGATCCTGGCCGTCGGGCCCGGCGGCGTCGCAGATCCCGCAACCGGCTCGCCGATGGGTGACATCCGCATGGGCGGCATGGAAGTCGGTGGCGTCGCGATCGAGCTTCTGGACGTTGCACGTACTGCACAGCGCCTGCAGGTTCTCAATGTCGTTGGAGCCGCCCCGGGCTCGCGGCACGATGTGGTCGACCTCGAGTGCGCGGATCAGCGCGCTCACGCCGCAGGCCTCGCAGCGCCCCATCGCCCGCGTGATGACCTGCCACCGCAGCGTGCCGGGCAGAGGGTCGGCGTTGGCTGAGCGGTGCGCCCAGACCGCCGCCTGCCGATGCGACACGAAATCCGCAACCTTGGCGTCGCAGAGCGCCACCAGGCTGGCGCGCTGCCACTCGTCCATGCGGCGCAGATCGCGCGCCAGACGATACACGCCGCGCTCGAACTCGACGATCCCGTGCCGACGAAGGACGGGGCCGGGGTAACGGCTGACGACGTTCTCGTAGTATTCGAGCTGGCTGAGGTCGGCACCTAGGAACGCCGCGGCGATCTGGCGGCGGGTGGCGGCACCACCGCCCTCGAGCATCGTGCGGATCATCACCGGCTGGTAGACATGACTCATCGCCATGCCAGTCTCGATGAAGGCCTTCAGCCGATCGACGCCGACCTTGCCGACACCGTCCACCCTCGCCATCGCAACCTCCGCTGCCGCCACGCCCCTTAGACGACGATAGCGGATCGGCACGATCCGCACAGGGCATTCCGCGCGCGGTCGCCCACCTCACCTCCGAAAAGAATATCGCGCCGCGGCGCACGCGACGGATTCACGCGGGCGATCTTTCCGGCTAACATGGGGTATGGGAAGAATAATGGCATGAGCAATGGCAGGCAGACGATCGACGGAAGCACTCTCGGGACACTGCGCGCGGAGATCCGCCAGATCTACGCGGCCGACGCGCGACCGTGGGTCGTCGGCTACAGCGGCGGCAAGGACTCGACCACCGCGCTGCAGCTGATCTGGACGGCGCTGGCCGAGTTGCCCGCCGAGGAGCGCCGCAAGCCGGTCTACGTGATCAGTTCCGACACCCTCGTCGAGACGCCCGTGGTGTCGCGCTACATCGACGTGTCGCTCGAGCGAATCGCGGTCGCGGCCAAGCAGCAGAACATGCCCTTTCAACCGCACAAGGTGATGCCCGACGTCGACCGCAGCTTCTGGGTGAACCTCCTGGGCCGGGGCTACCCGGCACCGTCGCGCAAGTTCCGCTGGTGCACCGAGCGTCTGAAGATCGAGCCCGCCAACGAGTTCATCAAGAGCCGAGTCGCCGAGTTCGGCGAGGTCGTGATGGTGCTTGGCGTGCGCTCCCAGGAATCCGCCACTCGGGCGCAGGTCATGTCGCTGCACAGCATCGAGGGGTCGCGCCTCTCGCGGCACTCGTCGCTGCTCAACGCCTTCGTCTACGCGCCGATCGCCGACTTCTCGACCGACGAGGTCTGGACCTACCTGCTGCAGGAGCAATCGCCCTGGGGCAACGACAACCGCGACCTGGTGGCCATGTATCGCAACGCGGCGTCGGGCGAATGCCCGCTGGTGGTAGACGACACCACGCCGTCGTGCGGCAACTCGCGCTTCGGCTGCTGGGTGTGCACCGTGGTCGAACGCGACCGCGCGATGGAGGCGATGATCGATTCCGGTGAGGAGTGGATGACGCCGCTGCTCGAGTTCCGCGACGACCTCGCCAGGACGCAGGTGCCCGACGACAAGCTGAAATACCGCGAGGCGCGCCGGCGCTCGGGCGCCGTCACGTTCATCGGCGAGACCGACCGACCGATGCCCGGGCCCTACACGATGGCCCACTGCAAGAAGATGCTGCGACAGCTGCTCATCACGCAGAAGGACGTGAAGGCCAGCGCCCCCGAGGGTGAGAACACGACGCTCATCACCGAGCCCGAGCTGCACGAGATCCGGCGCCTGTGGCGGACCGAGCGTGGCGACTGGGAAGACACCGTGCCGCGGATCGTCCGCGAAGTGCTCGGCAAGGACCTGAACTGGATCTCGGAGGACGCGGTCGCGTTCACCGCAGACGACGGCGAGCTGCTCGACGCGATCTGCGCCGAGAACGGCGTTCCCACCGAATTGGTAGTCCGTCTGCTTGATGTCGAGCGCGCATCGCACGGTCTGAAGCGCCGACACGGCGTCCACACCGCGATCGAGGGCGCGTTCAAGCGCGAGTGGCGCGACATAGACGACATCATCGCCGAACGCCGCACCCTGCTCGGCGACAGCGGCCAGGACCTTAACGACGCGCCGGTCACCGAGGAAGACGACGCGGGAGTCATCCAATGATCCTGCGGACGATCACGCTCGAGAACTTCGGACTCTACGCGGGTCGACAGACGCTTGACCTCGTCCCCGGCCGCGACGTCGAGCACGACCGTCCCGTCGTGCTGATCGGCGGCAAGAACGGTGCCGGCAAGACCACGCTCCTCGAGGCCGTGCGGCTCGCACTCTACGGCAAGCGTGCGCTCGGCACCCGCGTCGGCCAGACCGAATACGAGCGCCACCTCGCCTCGCGCGTGCACGTCGCGGCAGACGGGACGATTCCGGCCATCGCGTCGGTCGGCCTGGAGTTCGACTATGCCGAGGCCGGCGTCGTCCAGCGCTTCCGCGTCGAACGCAGCTGGCCCACGGGCAGCACCAGGACGGTCGACAAGCTCGCGCTGTTCAAGGACGACGCTCCCGTCACCTCGGTGCCGCCCGAGGAATGGGCGCAGTTCCTGCAGGACCTCGTGCCGCCCGGCGTATCGCAGTTCTTCTTCTTCGATGGCGAGAAGATCGCCGACATCGCGCACGACGGATCGCACGAAGGCCTTGCGGAGGCCGTTCGTGGCCTGCTCGGGATCGAGCTGGTCGGACGCCTGCGCGTCGACCTCGCGCTCTACCTCGCCCGCCATTCGCGACACACCGATTCCGCTGGCGCAGCCAAGTTGGAGACCGCCGAGCGAGAGTTCCAGGCGCTGAAGCGAGACGTCGAGGCGATGAGCGACGAGGTCGTCGAACTGGAAGCCGCCGCCGCCAGGGCGGCCGCCAACGTCGAGGACACCAAGCGGCGCTTCTTCGCCGAAGGCGGCGACGCAGCCAACAAGCGGGAGAAGCTCGACGCCGCGCGCGAGGAGGCCCGGTCGCAGCTGTCGCGCCGCGCCGCTGAACTCCGCGAACTCGCCAACGGGCTGCTGCCACTCGCCGTTGCGCCCAGCCTCATAGGGCGCATAGCGCACGCGATCGGCGCCTCGACCGACGCTGCGGCAACACGCGAGGCCGAGGCGCTCCGCGAGCGGCTGCTCGCCTGGCGCGCCGTTGGTGAGCCCGAACGCGAGGCGGCATGGAAGCCCCAGCACTGGCGCGACATCGAGCGCTTCCTCGCGAATGAGGCCACGAGGCCCTCGTCCGTCGGGTCGATCCTGAAGTCGCTGCCGATCGCCGACCGCCACGCACTGCTCGACGCGGTCGGGCAGGTCCGTGACACCGTCACGCCGCAGGCGTCGTTCCTCGCGTCGGAGCTGGACGCACAGACCGAACGCTTGGCAGCGATCGAGGCCGACCTGCAGCGGGCGCGCAGCCACGGGGCGAGCAGCCTGGCCCAGGAGCTCGCGCTCGCGGAGCGTCAGGCCGAGGAGTCCGAGGCCAGGCTTCGCACGCGAATCGAGGAGTTCAGGCAGCTCGACTTCCGCCGGTTGACGGCCGAGCGGACGCTGGACAAGCTGACCCGCGCGCAGAACGACGCCAAGGCCGCCGACGGTCGGGCGACGCTCGCGCAGCGCGTCGGCACCGCGCTCGAGCAATACGAGGAACGCTTGCTCGAACAGAAGCTGGTCCAGCTGCAGCGGGCGTTCGTGTCGCGGTTCAACCATCTGTCCCGCAAGGACGACTTCATCGCCGACGCGCGCATCGACCGCGCCACGTTCGAGACGATGCTCATCGACCACTCGGGGCGGGAAATCCCCAAGTCGAGCCTGTCCGCGGGTGAGAAGCAGGTCTACGCGATCGCGATGCTGTGGGCGCTCGCGCGCACCAGCGGCCGACCGCTGCCGATGATCATCGACACGCCGCTCGCTCGCCTCGACCTCGACCACCGCACCGCGCTCGTAGAGCGCTACTTCCCCGAGGCGAGCCACCAGGTGATCGTTCTGTCGACCGACACCGAGATCGACGAGGCGCTGCTCGGCAAGCTGGGCGGAAGCGTGAGTCACGCATACCGCCTCGACTACGACCCCAAGACGCGATCGACATCGGTCGTGCCGGGATACTTCGACGACGGAAAGGAGGACGACCGTGCGCTACACCAAGCTTAACGCGTCGCTCGATGCCACCAGCCGCCTGCGCTCGCTGCAGCAGCGCACCGGGCTCACACCGAACCTGCTATGCCGCATCGCCGCGATGATGTCGCTCGAGGAAGGGCCCGTCGAGAGCATCCGCGCGCCGGACGACCGGGGCAAGGAGTTCAATTCCTACACTCTTACCGGCGAGATCACCGGCATCCTCGGCGCGATGGTGCGCTTCGTCGAGGAGGACGAGGGTCGTGGCGAGCCGCTGTCCAACGAGGAGATCGTCCTGCGCTTCGCCGCGCACATCCATCGTGGCGTCGGCCTGCTATCGGTCCGCGCGAAGTCGCCCGCCGACATAGCGCGGCTGGCGGCGGCCGCATGAGCGGCGGCACGTCTCCGATCTACCTGGACCACAACGCCACCACGCCGGCCGACCCCCGCGTGGTCGAGGCGATGATTCCATACTTTACTGGCGTCTTCGGCAACCCGTCGAGCGTCGAGCATACGCACGGCCACGCCGCCCAGACCGCCGTCGCCGAGGCACGCTCGAAGGTCGCACGGGCGCTTGGAGCCCGCGACAACGAGATCGTCTTCACCGGCAGCTGCACCGAAGCGAACAACATCGCCATCCTCGGCTCCGCACGCGCCCAGCCAGACCGCCGGCACGTCGTCACCACCGCCATCGAGCATCCAGCGGTGCTGGAGCCGATGCGCGAGCTTGCGCGGCAGGGATACGAGCTGACGTTGCTCCCCGTCGACGAGTTCGGTCAAGTAGATCCGGGACAGGTCGCCGACGCCCTGCGCGACGACACGCTCCTCGTCTCGGTGATGGGCGCGAACAACGAGGTCGGCACCATCCAGCCGATCGCCGCGATCGGCGCGCTGTGCGAGGCGCGCGGCGCGCTGTTCCACGCTGACCTCGCCCAGCTGATGGCGCACGGGTCCGTCGACGTCGCGGCGAGCAACGTCCATCTCGCCAGCGTGTCCGGCCACAAAGCCTACGGTCCAAAGGGCGTCGGTGCGCTCTACGCGCGGTCGCGCAGTCCCCGCGCGCGCCTTTCAGCCGTCGGTTTCGGCGGCGGGCAGGAACGGGGTTTGCGCTCCGGCACACTCAACGTGCCGCTCATCGTCGGCATGGCCGAGGCGCTGGCGATCTGCGCGAAGGAAGGGCGGCCGGAGGGCGAGCGCCTGACGGCGATGTGTCGAGCCTTCGGGGAACGCGTCATGGCCTCCGTCGACGGCGTGCAGCTGAACGGCCACCCGACCGAGCGCATACCCGGCAACTTCTCGCTGTCGATCGCCGGCGTGGAGCCTCTGGCGCTGATGCATCGTCTCCGGGACGTCGCCAGCTTTTCCGCGTCCAGCGCTTGCGCGACCGACAAGGTCGAGACGAGCCACGTGCTGCTCGCGATGTTCGGCGACACGGCCCGGGCGCGGCAGGCGTTCCGCGTGTCGCCGGGCCGGTTCACGACTGCGGCCGACATGCAGATATTTACCGTGGCGCTGATCGACACGGTGGGTGAGCTGCGGCGGATCGCCGCCTGACCAGTTTGGTCGACGCGATCTGCGAGGCTCGATCCTAATGTTTCGGGCGACCAAGCGGTGGCGGTTCCAACGCCGCCTCGAGTGCTCGCCTGATGTCGGAGCGGCCCGCGCCAGACGCGTTGTGGAACTCGATAGCCGAGAAGTCGATGTCGCCCGCTGGTGTCAAACGCCGTTCGAACGCGTCGGCGCTGATGTCATCGTCCGCTGGCGGGGAACGCACAACCGGGCTAGCCTGCGCCATGCGACCGCCATCCACCGCGCCGGAATCCACCGCCGACCAATGGCGCGCGGCGCTCTGGCTGCTTGAGGCTCTCCCCCCGTCACGCCGTGCGGGCGCCGACGACGCTTCGCCGCTGCGCCGACGGAAGATCGCGGCCACCCTCGCCATCGTCGCGAACTTCCACAACGACGCCAACCGCCCGCTGCAGGAGGAGGTCGTCCCCGGCGCACCCTTCGTATACGCTCTTATGAGGTGGCTCGAGAACCGGGGCGTGGAAGACCAGGCCCTCCGCCATCTCGACTTCATGCAGAACCATTCCTTCAGGATGCTGCTCGCAGTCGCAGGCTCGCCGCGTGCGGCCCACGCGATCCTGCTCGCCTTCTGCCGCGCCCGCGTCGCGGTTCCCGACACCGCGTTCAGGGAAGGCGAGATCAGGGCGGCGACGCTCCGGGGACTGCTCGCCCGCTAGAGCGGCTCGCCGACCGGCACGTCCTCCGGCGCTTCTTCCGCCTCCTGCAGCATCCATCGGGCCGCGTCCGTCCAGGCGGCGATCGGTGCGCCGGCGAAGGCCTTCTCGCCCAGAGCCTCGTAGGCCGCGTCAACGTCGGCCGCCCTTAGTGCCGAGATCGCGGGCAGCGCCGCGCGCAACGCTCCGGCGAGCCGCATCGGATCGATCACCAGACGCCTCGGCGGATCGCCGCCGACCACCTCGGCCGCGGTCGTCGGCATCGCCTCGTCGAAAGCCTCAAGCCACTGCACAAGTCGATCCATCGGCACCGCGCGGAGCGGCTCGGCCACCGGCGCATACGGGTCGTCGCCATCCCCCAGCTCGCGGAAAGCACCGGGTCTCGCGCAGACCATCAGCCGGCGCGGACGGGCACCGCGCTCGTGGGTCGCCAGCCAGCCCACCGCGAGTGCCGGAATCAGCGCCGGCCAGCCAGTCCGCACCATGCGCACCACGCGGCTCGGCGCGGCGCCCGTCTCAAGGAGCTCGAAGGCTAGAAGGACCTTCAGCACCTCCTCCAGACCATATGCCGACCGCACCCCGCGGCCGAGGTTGACCCCCTCCGGAAACCCCATCCGCTGCATATACTTGAAGCGTGGCACCAGCGCGGCGTTGTCCGGCGCAATGCCGTGCAGGATCCGCACCACCGCATCCAACTCGCCAAAACCGATCCCGAACACGTGCGTGGTCCCCACCTGGACCCGGATGGTCCGGGCGTCGCTGGAGGATCGCCGATCGTCCCCACCGGGTCCAGCGGAAACCGATCCGCCCGTCACGCCCCTTACGGGCTTGGAGGCGAAGCCGATGACCAGCAACTTGCCTATCGGCCCCGTCGGGCCTCTGCTCGTGCTCGACCTCGAGACGCTGCCCGATCCGAAGGCGGTCGGTATCGCGCCGCGCGGGCGGGAGGTCTCGCGGCCCGCGCTGCACCGCATCTCCGCATATTCGAGCCTGTCCGCCACCGAGGAGCCGGATGGCCGCTGGTCCGGCTTCTCGCTGCGGTCGGCGTTCGACGCCGACGAATTCGAGCTGCTTATGGACATCGACCTGTCCATCGCTGCGCTCGCCGAGGCGCAGGGCACACTCGTGACCTACAACGGCATCTCGCACGACGTCGCCGTGCTCCGCCGCCGGGCGGCGGCGAACTGGATGTTCGGGCTGGACGGGCTTGGCCGGATCGACATAGTCGACCACCGCGACCTGCTCCGCGCGCACAAGCGCGGCCGCCGGGACGCCCTGCCGCCCCTGCGCGACGCCTGCGCGGGTTATGGCATCCCGACCGACCACCGGCTCGTCGACCGGCGCGGCGGTCCGGAAGGACCGGTTCGCAAGTCGCAGGTCGACTGCGTCGCGACCTTCCTGCTGACGCTATACGAACTCGCCATCGAGCGCGGCGACGAGGCACCGCTGGTGGCGGGATGGACGGCGCTTGCCGAATACCTGGCCACGCCCGCCGTGCGGGCGCCGCACCTCGACCAGTTCCGGTGGCACCCGCGACTTGCCGCGGCGGTCGAGGCGGACCTGGCCATCGTCTCGTGAGTGCCGACCCTGCCGTCTGAACCGCTCGACAATCATGATGTCCCAGAGGTTGAGTTCGAGGACTTCGCCGGCGACATACCCGAATCCGAGGCGGGGCTGTGCCACTACGAGATCGCCCAAGCGCTGCGAAACTAGCTCTTCCCCGTGCACAAGCGGGTTGCGCAGTTCCAAGGTCGTTTCAATCACTCGGCACCAGTCGTCGACGTCCGACTCCACATCGGCGCTCGATCGTTTGAGTCCGCTGCGGTCCCAAAACCCTTTGAACACGCGGCGGAGGCCGTCGTAGATCTTCTTGCGGCTCCACCTTACTCTCCAGCTTGCGGAAGCGGTGGATGCCAATGCATGCCGCGTGCGTTACGTCCTTTTGCGATTTGCCTCGGACGTAACGCAGCCTTCTGAAGGCTGGCACGACACCGTCAAACTCACTGCGATCCTCTGCATGTCGCGACATTAAGATAGTCTCCTCCACCGGCGCGACATCGGTGTGATGCGGCGTGCCAACCAGTGGCGAATGTTGGACAGTAACCGAACGGTGATGGCGGATGACAAGCCTGACCGCAGCTCGGAACGCCGTCCAATATCGTCTGATCCTATCAGACGCATCATGGCTAAAGGAAATTGCAGGTGCATTTTTGCACGTCCTGTATGATAGTATCTTGCACGTCGTAAAAACAGTAGTAAATAAAAAGATCGATATTAATCAACTGTGAGGTGAAAAATATGGCTGGGAACAGGACGAGCGCGGCTATCGCGGCATTGCCGCTACACACCGCCCCGGGCGCCGCCAACTTCGAGGACAGCCTGCTGATGACCGACGACGGCTGGATCCTTGGGGCCACCGGGGTCGACCTCGTGCTCAGCGGCGCCTTCCGGCATGTGCTCGGTAAGAAGAAGGCACCGAGGAAATACGTCCGCTGGCTCCGTCGCTTCCTGGCCTTCAGGTTCCGCGAGGGCGAAGGTCCGCGCGCGTTCCTGACCGAGACCTTCGAGGAGGCGGTCGCGCGCTGCGTGGCCTTCCTCCGGAGCATCGGCTGCGTGGTCGACCCCGGCGAGAACAGGCTCGACGGCGGCTTCGACGTCAGCCACCCGACGGCGATGCGTTACCTGCGCACGGCGGTCTCGACCATCAGGCAGCTCTACGTAAAACTGTGCGACGGCATTCGCACCGACCCCGCCAACCCGATGGAGGTCAACGGTTGGCACAAGGCGACGGCGCCCGAGAAGCTGCAATGGGCGCTCGCGCACCAGATGAAGCCCGAGCACGGCCTCAAGCACGCCGGCGGACGCTTCCACGTCAAGGGCGTCAAGAGCAGTCCTCCGGCGATCGAGGACCCGTCGGCCTGCGCCCCGCAGATGACGCAGGCGCTGATCGATGCCAAGGTGCCCACGACCATCCTCGACATAGCCATGGTGATGCAGGACAATGGCGCGCGCAACTCCAGCGCCGCCGAAGGCAATGCGCTCGGCTGGGCCATGGCGGACTTCGGAGACGAGTTCTGGTCGGTCAAGAAGTGGGGCGGCGACGACCTGTGCCTGCTTTTGGCCCTCCCCGACGAGGTGCTCGCACGAATCAAGGAAAGGTTCGACAAGGCGCCGCACCCGCATCCCTTCCGCCACAACTCCTCCATGCTCGACCATCTACGCGAGCTGTGGGAGGACGGGTCGAAGGAAGCGAAGGCGGAGCTGGCGACCTACGCCCTCTTCCCGAGCAAGCTCGGCACGAAGTATACCTACGACGGCTTCTACTACCATTTCAGCGACGCGATCGACGGCCGGGTCCTGATCCGGACCGACACGGCCAGCCGGGCCCCCACGTCGCAATGGTATCGCCACGCGGCGATCAGCTCGGACATCCGCGACCTGTTCGAGCGGACCACGATCAAGGCCGAGCGCAAGGCTGGCCTGGACGCGATCATGGACGCGTTCGGTCTCTCGACCGACCAGACACGCCAGTATGCCGCGTTCGAATACGTCCGCGACGGCCGCCGCCGCCAGCGCGAGGCCGTCAGGAAGCGCCGCGAGCGCGGGGCCACCAAGCGCGCGGCCTCGCCGGCGCCGATCGGCACGGGATACCTCTCGATGCCCGAGGCCCAGGCCGCCCACGACGCTCTGCCGAGGAGGAAAAAGAAATGACGATGCTCACGCCCGCCTCGCGCGTGCACTTGGCCGACCGCGGCAACGCGGAGGCCCACGGCATGGTCGATCTCGCGCTGCTCGCCGGCCAGACGATCCGCCTGAGGCAGGAGGCCGCATGCGAGGTGCTCGGCACCACGCGCCCGACGATGCGCAAGTTGATCGGGCTGGGCCTCGTCAGGAGGGGCGGCGTCGTTGGGCACGGCGCGGCCGTCACGACGAGGTGGATCCTGCTCGATCCCGCGGATACGCGGCGGACGCTCTACGACAAGTGGGTGGCGGCGATGGGCAATCCCCACACCCATCTCGACTTTGATCGCTACCAACGCGCCAGGAGTGTCTGCAAGATTCCCGGCCGGGAGATGCCGCCGCTTGCGGTAGTCGACGGCATGCTGCCGCGGCTCCTCCAGATCGGCGGCCACCACCCCTCCGAGTTCGGCGCCTTCACCCCACTGCATCCGGACACGCTGCCCGAGCTGCGCAGGCTGATCTGGCGAGACGGCGTCCAGCGCGTGCCGCGCCAACGTTGGGGCTCGGACGTGAGGCTGTCCGACGAGATGGTGCTCGGGGCCGCGCCGGGCCTCCGCGGCGCACCCGGCACGGCGTTCGAGGCCCTGCTCGGCGGCGACGACCTCGGCCGACCGAAGGACGAGGCGCTACGCATGGCCTGGGGGATGGGCCCGCTGCGCCAGGCGGCGCTCCTCTGGGCGTATGTCGCCGCGGCCACATACCGGCGCCGGGACGCCGTCCAGGTGGGTGTGCGCAAGCTGCGGCAGATCGACGAAGTCCTGGAACGGCTCTACCCTGGGCAGGCGACGGTCTCCGGGTCGGAGGTCGCGGCGGCGCTCGACGACATGGCGTTCTCGAGCGGCGTCAGGCTGAGCCGGCACACGCGCTACACGACCTGCCGCGACACGATGATCATCCTGCGGCAGGTCCAGCTCTATGCGAGGATGAACGATCCAGACGGATTGCGGGGCATCGCCGCGATGGTACCATCGGCACATCCCTACCGTCTCGACTTCGTCGGGCGGCTGAACGCGCACTATGCGGACCTGCCCGCCATAGGGCGCCAGAACCGCAAGCTCACCAGCGACAAGGCCGCGGCGCGATACGAGGAGCTCTGCGACATTGCGGCGTGCCGCCTCGACCAAGTCGTCGTCACGCAGGTCGAGGGGGCCGCAGCCGTCAAGCGTCTGCTGGACCGCCGGTCCGTGGGCCATTCCGCCCGTGCGGCGCGACGCATCCTCGCCACCAAGACCGGGCCGACCGCGGACAAGGCGCGGAAATTGCTCAAGGTCGAAACGAGGGAGGCCGCGGCGCAGGCGAGGGAACTGCTCGCGCAGGCCGCCGCCGACGCCGTCGGCGGCGACGATAGCACCGGGGACGGCGTCGCACCCGAAGAGCCGTTCGAGGGCTTCTCCGCCGAGACGACCGTGATGACGCCCACGGGCGAACTGCTGCCGGGTTCCCAGATCTGCCACTGGCGCGCCTGGCGCGAGCGCGACCTGTGGATCGACCTCGCCGAGCGCAGGAAATGGCTGAGCTCCACCGAGGACGAGCAGCTGATCGTGCATCTCCGCGAGATCGCCGCCGATCCCGACGCGCATCCAGAGATCGTCTTCGAGTGGCGCGGATGCACTCCGATGAAGGAACGTGGCGCGGCGATCACCCCGTGGTTCGTCACGATCAGCAACATGGGCACGCTCGTCGCTCCAGGGAGCATGACCGTCCGCCAGCGCCGCCGCCGGCACCAGCAGATGGTGACCTGGAAGCTGCCGGCCTACAACGGCAGCGCGACCGGGCTGCTGAACTTCGACGCGAAGCGCGGCGTGCTGTGGCGCTGGGCAAACGAGCGGGAGCGGCACGTCGTCCCGCTCGACCAGTTCGCGCTCGCGATGCGCTTCGTCCACCTGGGGTTCGCGATGGCCGACGAGACCATGTGCCGTCTCGGAGAGCTGCTGCAGATCAGGCAGGACGCCGACGCGCTGCCGATCGACCGGTCGACCGGCAAGGCCGAGCCGACGTTCCTCGCGATCCCGAAGACCAGCGCGATCGAGCCCGACCTCCGCGAAGTGAAGTTCGCGATCAGCCAGGAGCTGTTCAAGGACGCGACCGACATCGCGCAATACGTGGCCCGGCTAAACGGCCACATGGACGGGTTCCTTCCCGAGATCGCGCCGGCGCGGGAGCTCTGCGACCGCAGGACCGAGCCGGAGGCCTGGATCTTCCAGCACAACGGGCGTGCCATCCACGGCACGGAGATGAACCGCTTCCTCGCGTTCCTCTTCGCCAACGTCATCGACATCAACTTCCACGACATCCGCCACGCGTCCGCGAATGCCGCCCGCGAGGCGGGGATGCCAGAGGAATCGGTCCAGGCGCTCCTCAACCACCGCAAGCGCTCGACCTCGCAATACTACATGGGTCGGATCGCCAATCAGCGCACCTCGAACATGGCCTCGGCCGTGCGCAAGAGGAAGAAGCTGGCCGCGGTGACGATCGCCTTGCGGGGCGAACCCGTTGACGCGCTCATGGTCTAGGAGGAGGCACATGGGAAAACGCAGAAGCCGCCGCAAATCGGTGACGCTCGCCAGGGCGGCGCCTTCCGAGAAGTTCCTCGGCCAGGGCCCCAGCGAGAACGCCATCGCCCGGGCCCGGATCGCGGCCGCGGGCGACGTCGTCGCGCGAAGCGGCTCCTGGCCGACGCTCGACCGCGTCGAGCGGCAGGACCGGAAGATCGCGCCCGCGACACTCGGCCGCAACAGCGGCGCCCTCGATCCCGCCCGGCGGATCTGGATGGAGCTGGCCGGGACGGCGCTCGTGACGGCGGGCGAGTTCCCCACGCTGAAGGCGATCCAGGGCCGGGCCGGCGCCGTGCGCCTTCGCGACCTCGCCCGAGTGGAGGATGCCCTGATCGGCATCCGCCGCGCCTGGGTCGCCACCCACGGGCCGCATCCCGACTGGATCGACCCGGCCGACCGCGTCGATCCTGAGCCGGAGGCACCCAGGGCCGGGCCGCCAGACGAAAAAGGCTCCGACGGCGCAGATGACGCCGAGTCCACGGCAGGCGGCCCGAAGTCCAGGTCTGGCACCAAGAAGGCCGGAGCCAACGTCGATACGACCCTCCTGCAGAAGCGGATCGATCGGCTCATGGCGGAGAAGAAGAAGGACCGCGCGACGATCGACAGGCTGACCGCCGAGCTCGCCGAGTCAGAAGAGAGGCTGCGCCGGGCGATGCTGCCGATCATCAGGGAACACGGCGACCTTCACCGGCCAGCGCCCACGCCAGCCGTACCAACCCCGCTCCATCCGAAACCGAAAGCACGCCCGCCGAAATAGCGGCGGTGGTCGCCGCGCGAACCGCATGCCGCAGATCGTCCGCGGCGGCGATCTCGGCGAGCTCGAGCGACCAAAGCGCGCGCGGGCACGACGCGGGAAGCGCCGAGGCGGGGTCCCAGTCGCGCAGCCGCTGGAGATCGACCACCAGCGGCTGCAGCCCTGCTGCCGAGAGGCGGAACTCGCCGGCGACCGCGCGGGTCCCGACGCCCAGCGCCAACGCCCGGACCGCGACCGCGCCCCGCACCTCGCGGCAGGTCACGTGGAGCCGGTCGCCGCGCGCGTCCCCGGGCACGCGCCACTCGACCCGCCACCGCGCGTTCCGGCCCGGCCGAGGCGACGCGTCCGGCGTGTGGGTCACGTCGCGATACCGCGCAGGAGCGAGCCGAGCTCGTCCGCACCCGCGTCCAGCGCCTCCCGCGCCGTCCACGGCGTCCGGCAGCGCCTCAGGCCGGTGCGGATGCGGATGACGGTGCCGAGTGCCCCCGGCTCCACAGCGAGCACGACGTAGCGGCGACCGGTCAGCAGCGGGTGGTCCATCAGCGCATCGACGTGCCGCCCCGGGAGCGCCAGCGCCAGCGTCTCGGGCAGCCGGTCGTCGATGCCGAGCCAGGCGGTGGCGCCGATCGACGCCATGCGGAGCCGACCCGCCCAGCCGCGCAGTCCGAGACGCGGCCCGGCGCGCACGAGATGGAGCGACTCCCGGGGCGCCAGGGTCAGCGGCGCGGACGGCTCCGAGGCATGCCAGGCCGCGGACCGGGCGGAATGCCGGTAGTAGCGCAGGATCATCCTCGCTGGGTCGACCGTCCTCAACGAAGGCGTGCGCACGGACAGCGGATCGAGGCGCTCGAGCACGGATCCGAGCGTCACGCCCCGCGCCGCGAGCGCATCGAGGAGGAGGGGGCTGGCATGGCGGACGGTGCTGGCCAGCTCGAAGCGGGCGGCGGCTCGGGCCGCGGTGTCCACGATCGCAACGACCGACGCCGCGACTGCCGGGTCGACGTCCGCACGGCGACGCGCGGCGCGCGGACCGAGGGCGTGCCTCACGGGACGAAGTCCTGCGCGACGCCGCGCAGCTGCCGTATCCACTCGACGGAGGACGACATCACCTCGATGGGCGAGCGGCCGCCCATCGAGTCCCGCTCGCGCCGCAGCCAGTAGTTGATCCTGTCGCCGTCGATCAGCAGCAGGTCGAGCGCGACGCCCAAGTCGATCAGCAGGCGCATTCGCTGCTCCATGCGAGGCGCGCGCCAGCTGGCGACCTCGCCGACCGGACCGCGCAGCGCGGCCCCGCCGAGCAGCCCGGCCTCCTCGTGCGGCCGCAGCGCCCAACGGTCGCGCAGCTCCTCCCAGCGCGACATCATCGCGCGCATCTCGATAGCGTTCTCGTTGACCACTTGGCCCTCCCTGATTATGGTGGTCCCCTTGCGCGGGCGGCGGGTCGTGGCCCGCCGCCCGTCGGTGGCCCGGGCATCGGCGTCCCGCGCGCGCTCACTGCGACACCTCGAGCGCCAGCAGCGCGCGGATGCGGCGCAGCTTGTCGGTCGAGCCGAACATGTCCTCGATCGGGGAGGAGCCGAACACGCCTGCGACCTGGCGCCGGAGCCAGATGCGGATCTCGCGCTCCTCCATCCGGGCGCCGAGCAGCCAGTCGATCTCAATGACCAGGACCATGCGGTCACCTACGAAGCGCGAGCGGCGGCGGCGGCCCGAGCCGCTCGGGAACGACGTCCCCTGGATCGCCTCGCGTTCCGACGGCGACAGGCCCCAGGACGTCGCGACCTCCATGAACGCGTCCTCAAGCGAATCGAAGCTGGTGAAGGTGATTTGGGTGGCCGGCATCGGATCGCTCCATCTTTGGCGGACCCCGGGCAGAGTATCCCCGAACGCCAACCGGCCGTGGTGGGACCCAAAGGCCGGAGACCTATCACGCCCATAGGGGCGTGAGCGCCGAGCAGGTTGCGCCGGCTTGGGATGAGCGGCGAGCGATGCTAGCTTCGCTGCATGTCGGACGAGCTACTCAGGGTCGTCGGGGTCAAGGTCAGGTCCCTGCGCGAGGCAACCGGCGATCCGCAGGAGGCGTTCGCGCGCCGCCGGCATGAACCGGGCCTATCTGGGCAGGGTCGAGCGCGGCAGGCAGAACATCTGGGTGACGACCGCGGTCAGGATCGCGACCGCGCTGGGGACGGAGCTCGCCGCACTTTTCGTCGACGCCGCGGCAACCCATTGCGACGAGGAGCCAGCGGAATGAATGCGTCCCCGTCCTATCTGTCCAGCGCCGGGGACTGCTCAACAGGAAGGGGAGAACGTCCGGTCGCCTCAGCGCCTACTCGCGAGCACTTCCCGTCGCGGTCGACGACATGAGCCCGCAACACGGAATCTTGCTGGTTCCGCCCAGCTAGTATTCGGGGAACTCCAGCACCGCATGGGGTCGCACTTAACCCGTGCAACATCAGCGATTTGGAGGTGGTCTCTACTCGGGCCGAAGACCCCATTCGTCCAACGATGCTCAAAACGTTGACTTGGCGACCAGCCGCGCGCGCCCTATCTTGACACGGGGAGGATGACTTTGAAACTGCGATGCGGCGACCTGCTCCAGCTGCTGGAACGGCTGCACGCGCTCCCCTGTAGCCGTCGGACGGCCTGGCCGACGCCGCTGACCACGCCAGCCCTAAGGCGGCCGGAACTCAGCCGGTTGTTATCTGCCGATTCAAACCGCCAGGGTGCAGAAGCAAACTTTCGTCCAGCTGGCCGCATAGACCCAATGCCGGTCGCTCACGGACTGATCTGCGCTTCTCAGACGCGGACGTCCGTTAATCCGACGCAATTTGCGCGACGTCACATTCAGACGATCAGGTGGAATCGCGAACTTTAGGAGGCCGATAGCTCGTCCAAGCCACTTCAATCAAACCCGCCACGCGAATAGCCGACAGCCAGCTTTCGAGCATTGAGGGATTCAATGCCGGCCTTCATCGCTACCAATATTTCGAGATCGACCGGAATTGCTCGATCGCCTGCTGCGGGCCTTCGCCTTCCTCGGCGTGGACGAGGCAATGGTCAATATGATCGTTGATCAG
>NZ_JAIEPC010000019.1 GCF_019749955.1 Sphingomonas sp. | reverse complement strand
TGATCTGCTCGTCCTTCTTCCAAGGTGATGGGAGATTGACGCGATTATAGCGATCGAATGCGTCAGCGTAACCATAGACGACCTGGTCTCCATCGACGTCCATCTCGAAGGTGTCGGGGCGCTCAGTCAGCGCGAAACCCGGGAGCGTCGTGTCGACCCAGCGAAGGCCCCAGCCGCCGACATCAACCAGCGTCTCGGGAAACACGATCTCGATCTACCCATCGCGTTCAATGGCGAGGCGCGGCAGTGTCAGCACCTTGCCTTGCACGACAGGCGATGAGGTCGCCGCATGGCGTGAGATGAAGAGCAGGTTTGATTTTTTGCAGTCTAAGTCTGCAAGGGTCAGTCAATTGCTGACACTGGCTCGAACACCGATCTAAAATGCGCAACTGCTGACCGGCGGTTTCTGTCTCTCAGTGGGAATCCGCCCCCTAGAATCCTCGGGTGAAACTCGGGTGAATTCGGGAGGTATTCCCTCTATGTTCTCTATTCCATCCGGCCGTGGAGAACTGAAAAGATGAGAGAATTCAAGTAAATCGGGCGCTGCCACTGTGTTGACATCGCAGGGGTCGCAAGTTCAATCCTTGCCACGCCCACCATTAAAAGCCCGCCGGATCGCCCGATCCGGCGGGCTTTTTCGTGTCCGCCGAGCGCAATTTCAAAGGCGCGGCGCCGTGCTCGCGACGTCCGCTCAGCCGAACGTCGCGGCCGTGTGCGCCAACCGTTCGTCGATCTCGCCACGCGACGCCGTCACGCCGAGGTGCTTGGCGATCACCGGCCAGTCGGCCAGCGCATCACGCACTCTGTCGATGATCCCGGCGATCGTCCGATCTGACAGGCCGTGCCGTCGTCCCAGCGTTACGACCTGCGCCCGGGTCGGCGTGCGGCCTTCGCCTTCGACGGCGAGGTAATGTTCACCGCGAGGGCCGTTCGAGAAGGTCAGGTCGTAAGCAGGCGCGAGCCGCCATTCGCCGTCGGCATCCACCAGGTAGCTGTGCTGGCGCGTATGATCATCGCGATTGTGCGCGAGAATGTTGAACACCATCCGGCGAAAGGCCTGCTCGACGTCGCCGGCGTGGCGGGTGATCGCTCTTGTTGCGCGCAACAGTCCATCATAATCGATGCTCGGCACGTCGGGCAGCGCCTCCAGCGCGCCTGCCAGCGACACCATGTGCAGGCGGCGGCCGGGTGACGGGCGATCGAACCGGCGGGTCGCGAAATAGCCGAAACCGTCTCTGGCCGACAACAGCCGCGACGGCGCCATGTCGATCCCGGCGGCGCGGGCCATTCGAGCATAGGCTTCTTCGACGGGGCCAATGTCGACCGGATCGACCGTGGCGCGGAACTTGACGATCCACTCGTCATGGCCATCGGCAGCGGCGTTCTGGCAAAGCGTGCCGTCGGTGGCGATGCCGATGCTCACCTTGGGCCGCGCGCCGCCGGATGCGCCGCCCAGCCGGGCCAGCGTGTCAATGAGGTCGGTGTCCTCGCCCAGCAGCAGAAGTTGCGATTGCTTGGCCAGCGCGTCGAGATCGATCGCGCCCGGGTCGTCCGCCGGTGTCGTCGCGGGCTGATAGACCAGCGCGCCCCGCCCGCCATTGCCAACGAGCGCGAGCCGATCGACGGCGGAGAGTGTTTCCAGCCGGACGCCCAGCTTCGCCAGCCGCCGCTTCATCAGCAACCGCCCCCAGGCGTCCGGCAGGCTGCCGGCGAGGAAGCCGTGCAGCCCGTCAAAGTCGCGGCCGCGCGCCGCTTGCAGGCCCGCTTCCGGTGGGTAGAGCAAGGGATCGATCCGCAATTGGGTCGCGATCACCTCGGCTGACCATTCCAGCTGCGCCAAGCCGCCTGCCACCGCGAGCCGACCAATGGGCGACGAAGGCGCGCCTTCGTCCAACAGCAGACTGATCTCGAGGGGGGTGCCGGGCGCGAGCTTCACGACGATGCCTTCGATGGTGGTGCGCGCAAGCGCCGCTTCGGCGCTGCGACCTGCGCCGCCCGCTGCTGTTGCAGCAGGGCATCCATCGACGTGGCGGCAGGCTCAGGAAACAGCGCGGCGAGGTCGCGCTCGCACCGCAGGGCGATCGCCGCACGGACCAGGTCTTCGATCGACGCCTTGCCTTCGCTCTCCAGTCGACGCCAGGTACGATAGGCGACGCCGGCCCGGGCGGCGGCGTCAGCCTGGGTGAAGCCCATCGCGAGTCGCCGGGCCTTGATACGCTGGCCCAGCGCAAAGGCCAATTCGCGCGGCGTTTCTATCATTGGCCTTATGTGGCCAATAAACGCGCTTTTGTCAATTATATTGCCCAATTAAGGACGCTATATGATGAATGATGGCATCGTTCGCTGTCGCCAAACCCGGCGCTGACCAAGGGGCGGGGCGCGGCCCCGGCGCTTGCATCCGCTGCGAAAGCGCGGAAAAGGAAGGGCAGGCTAGGCTGCGCAGGAAAAATCATGGAAACGATCGTCGACCGGCTCGAAGCGAAACGCGCAGGCGCGCGATTGGGTGGCGGGCAGAAGCGGATCGACGCGCAGCACGCCAAGGGCAAGCTGACCGCGCGCGAGCGGCTCGATGTGCTGCTCGATGCCGGATCGTTCGAGGAACTCGACATGTATGTCGAGCATAACTGCGTCGATTTCGGCATGGCCGACCAGATCATCCCCGGTGACGGCGTGGTGACGGGCAGCGGCACGATCAACGGACGGCTGGTGTTCGTATTTTCGCAGGACTTCACCGTGTTCGGCGGCTCGCTGTCCGAGCGGCATGCGCAGAAAATCTGCAAGATCATGGACATGGCGATGAAGGTCGGCGCGCCAGTGATCGGGTTGAACGACTCAGGCGGCGCGCGGATTCAGGAAGGCGTGGCGTCGCTCGGCGGCTATGCCGAGGTGTTCCAGCGCAATGTGTTGGCGAGCGGGGTGGTGCCGCAACTCAGCCTGATCATGGGGCCGTGCGCGGGCGGGGCGGTTTACTCTCCCGCGATGACCGACTTCATCTTCATGGTGAAGGATTCGAGCTACATGTTCGTCACGGGCCCCGATGTGGTGAAGACAGTGACCAACGAAGTCGTGACGCAGGAAGAACTCGGCGGCGCGATCACGCACACCACCAAGTCTGGTGTCGCCGATGTCGCGTTCGACAATGACATCGACGCGCTGCTCGCCGCGCGCGATTTCATCGATTATCTGCCCGCGTCGAACCGCGAAGGCGTGCCCGAGCGGCCGACCGCTGACCCGTGGGACCGGATCGAGGACAGCCTCGACACGTTGATCCCGGCGAGCGCCAACCAGCCGTACGACATGCACGAATTGATCCGGAAGATGGTCGACGAAGGCGATTTCTTCGAAGTGCAGCCCGCGCATGCGTGCAACATCATCGTCGGCTTCGGGCGGATCGAGGGGCGGACGATCGGCGTGGTCGCCAACCAGCCGATGGTGCTGGCGGGCGTGCTCGACATCAACTCGGCAAAGAAGGGCGCGCGGTTCGTGCGCTTCTGCGATGCGTTCGAAATTCCGATCGTGACGTTGGTCGACGTCCCCGGCTTCCTGCCCGGCACCGCGCAGGAGCTGAACGGCATCATCAAGCACGGCGCCAAACTGCTGTTCGCTTATGCCGAAGCGACCGTGCCCAAGATCACGGTGATCACGCGCAAGGCTTATGGCGGGGCCTATGACGTGATGGCGTCGAAGCATCTGCGCGGCGATTTGAACTATGCCTGGCCGACGGCGGAAATCGCGGTGATGGGCGCGAAGGGCGCGGTCGAGATCATCTTCCGCGGCAAGACGCCCGAGGAGATTGCCGAGCGGACCGCGGAATATGAAGCGCGGTTCGCCAACCCGTTCGTGGCGGCGTCGAAAGGCTTCATCGACGAAGTAATCCAGCCGCACTCGACGCGGCGGCGGGTGGCTTTGGGGTTACGCAAGCTGCGCGGGAAAGTGCTGGAGAACCCGTGGAAGAAGCATGATAATATTCCCTTGTGAGGAGATGATTGGATGAGCCTTGTCCCCGCATTTTTTCTGGCGGCGATGGCGGCTGCCAGTCCCGGCGCCGATGTGCTTGCCGTCGAACGCGCGATTGCGCAGGCGCAGGTCAAGAACGACATAGCCACGATTGAGGCATCGCTTGCCCCCGGCTACACCTTCACCCTGCCCGACGGGAAGATCGTGACCCGCGACCGCTTTGTGGCCGATATGCGCACCTGGTGGCGTCCCTTGGCCGTCGAGAATAGCGAGCAGCAGGTCCGGGTCATTGGCTCGGTCGCAATCATCAACGGCAAGGCGCTTTATCGCTGGCAGGCCAAGGGAAAGCCGGTCGAGGAGGCGCGCGAGCAATATACCGATACCTATGCGCTCAGCGACGGGCGGTGGCAGCGCGTCGCGTCGCACTCTTCATGCCTTTCGGGGCGCTGCACCTGAACTTTAGGGTCGCCGAGCCAACATCACGTTGAACGACGTTGCACGCCGCCAAGCCCGGTATTACAATGACCTTATAATGCCAAGGAGCCTGCCATGCAGACCGAACGGGTCACCTTTCTCACCAGCGCCGACCAGAAGGCCGCGCTCGATGCCTTTGCCAAGGGGACCGGGATGTCGGTCGGGCATGTGCTGCGCGAGGCGTCGAGCCAGTATATGGCCGAAGCGCCGCTGGGCGATGATGAGAAGCTGGCGATCCTGGTCGCCGAACTCAACGAAGCGGTGCCCGCCATCGCGGAGAGTTTCGACCGTATGATCGCGTTGATCGACAGCGCGCACGACGAATTGCGGCAACTCCGGGCCGAGCGTGCCGGGTTGCGCACGCAGTGAGCGCGTTCGGGGATGCCTATAAGGCAATCGAGAGCGTCATCCTGCTTCGCTCCCGCGTCGAGGCACTGGAAAAATCCGTCGGCAAGCTGGTCGATGAAATGAAGGAGCAGGGTCGCGATTTGTTTGATCATGAGCGACGCCTGATCCGCATCGAGACGATGATCGAAATGACGCGCGGCGGCCCCCGCACGCCAAGGATCACCGAATGAAACTCGGCCGCCTCAACCATATCGGCGTTGCAACGCCGTCGATCGAAGCGTCGATCGCGCTGTACCGTGACGTGCTGGGCGCGACGAAGATCCACGCGCCGTTCGATTTGCCCGCGCAAGGGGTGAAGGTGTGTTTCGTCGACACCCCCAACACCCAGATCGAGCTGATCGAACCGCTCGGCGACGCATCGCCGATCCACGGTTTCCTCGCCAAGAACCCGGCGGGGGGGCAGCATCATGTCTGCTACGAAGTTCCCGACATCCACGAAGCCAAGGCGTGGTTCGAGGCGAAGGGCGCCAAGGTGCTCGGCAAGCCGCGCATCGGCGCGCACGGCACCCCGATTTTCTTCGTCCACCCCAAGGATATGGGCGGCGTGCTGACCGAGATCATGGAGACGCCGAAAGCACCGCATGACTAGCCTGAGCGCCTGTTTTGGGTTAGCGGTGCGCGATGGATGAGAGTCGTCGCATCAGTTTTGACGTGGATGACGCGACGCTGGCCCGCATTGAGGCACTCGCGGACATTGAGCAGCGCAGTGTCGCCGACATCGCCGCCGAAGCAATCCGCGAGCATCTGGCCACACTCCAGGACTATCATGCGGCCATCGACGAAGGGCTTGCCGATTTTGCGGCAGGGCGCTTTTGGACCCATGAACAATTCCTCGAACGCCGCGCGGAAAGTCGGCGTGCCTGGCTTGCCAATCACACGTCGTGAGGTTGTTCTGGTCGGCGATGGCCGAACGTGACGTTCATCGCATCTGGTGTTTTCTTGCCGCGCGCAGCGTCGCCTATGCCGACCGGGCGGAAGCCAAGTTGCGCGAGCGTGCCGAGTCACTTGTCGACCACCCGCGCATCGGCAGGCCGGTTCGGGGGGAACATGAACGCGAATTGTCAGTGCCCGATTTCCAATATCGAATGGTCTATCGTATCGCCGACGACCAAATTCGGATTTTGAGAATCTGGAGTACGCGCGAACAAGGGGAGAGGGCATGACCTACGAAATGATCCGCACCGAGCGCCAGGGCGATGTGCTCGTCGTCACGCTCAATCGGCCCGAGCGGCTCAACGCCGCGCCGCCACAGATGTTCGAGGAAATCGGCCACGCGATCGAAAATCTCGACGGTGCGCGCGCGGTCTTGATCACCGGTGAGGGGCGCGCCTTTTGTTCGGGGGCGGACCTCGCCGGTCGCGATCAGGCGCAGGTGTCGCCGGCCGAACGCGCGAAAAATTCGCTGACTAACAGCTACAACCCGACGATGCTCAAAATCGCGCACGCGCGGGTGCCGATCGTCAGCGCGGTGAATGGTCCGGCAGCGGGCATCGGGTGCAGCCTCGCGCTCGCCGCCGATTTCTGCATCGCGGGCGAGAGCGGCTATTTCCTGCAAGCCTTCGTCAATATCGGGCTGGTGCCTGATGGCGGCGCGTCTTGGATGCTCGCGCGGCTGGTCGGCAAGGCGCGCGCGACCGAAATGATGCTGCTCGGCGAGCGCATTTATGGCCCCCGCGCAGCCGAATGGGGGCTGATCCATAAATGCGTGCCCGATGTGGTGCTGATGGAGGAAGCGATGGCGCTGGCAACGCGGCTCGCGGCGGGGCCGACGGTCGCGCTCGGGTTGATGCGGCAAGGCCTGGCCGCCGCGCTTGAGAGCGAATATGCGGCGGCGATGGCGGGCGAGGCCGAGCGCCAGTCGATCGCCGGGCAGACCGAGGACGCCCGCGAAGGCGCGATCAGCTTCCTGCAGAAGCGCAAGGCCCAGTTCAAGGGGGCCTGAGCCTCCCAACCACCGTTCGTCCCGAGCGAAGTCGAGGGGCGGGCGTCAAGCGATGCGCGGTGTCTCGACTTCGCTCGACACGAACGGCTAGGAAGTGGGCATGACCGACAAACCATCCGCCGGCCCCACCCTCGCCGACTGGGACGCCCTTGCCGCCAAGGAAGTGAAGGGCGCCGATCTCAGCTGGCACACGCCCGAGGGGATTGCCGTCAAGCCGCTCTACACGGCGGCGGACGTGCGCGATGATCCGGGCCTGCCCGGGTTCGCGCCCTTCACCCGCGGGGTGCGCGCATCGATGTACGCCGGACGCGCGTGGACGATCCGGCAATATGCCGGGTTCTCGACCGCTGAAGCCTCCAACGCTTTTTACCGCCGCAATCTCGCCGCCGGGCAAAAGGGGCTGAGCGTCGCCTTCGATCTTGCGACCCACCGCGGCTATGACAGCGACCACCCCCGCGTCACCGGCGATGTCGGCAAGGCGGGGGTCGCGATCGACAGTGTCGAGGACATGAAGATCCTGTTCGACGGGATTCCGCTCGATCAGATGTCGGTGTCGATGACGATGAACGGCGCGGTGATTCCGATTCTCGCCTTCTTCATCGTTGCGGGCGAGGAACAGGGCGTAGCCTTGGCCAAGCTCGACGGCACGATCCAGAACGATATCCTGAAGGAGTTCATGGTCCGCAATACCTATATCTACCCGCCCGCACCGAGCATGCGGATCATCGCGGACATCATTGCCTATACTTCGGCCAACATGCCGAAATTCAACAGCATTTCGATCAGCGGCTATCACATGCAGGAAGCCGGGGCGACGCAGGTGCAGGAGCTTGCCTTCACGATTGCCGATGGGCGTGAGTATGCCAAGGCAGCCATGGCGGCGGGGATGGACATCGATGCCTTCGCCGGTCGGCTGAGCTTCTTTTTTGCGATCGGCATGAATTTCTTCATGGAAGTGGCGAAGCTGCGCGCGGCCCGTACACTCTGGCACCGCGTGATGACCGGGCTGGGCGCGAAGGACGAACGCAGCAAGATGCTGCGCACGCATTGCCAGACGAGCGGCGTCAGCTTGCAGGAGCAGGACCCCTATAACAACGTCATCCGCACGACGGTCGAGGCACTGGCGGCCGCACTCGGCGGCACGCAGTCGCTCCACACCAATGCGCTTGATGAGGCGATCGCGCTGCCGACCGATTTCTCCGCCCGCATCGCGCGCAACACGCAGATCGTGCTGCAGGAAGAAACCGGCGTCACCAAGGTCGTCGATCCCTTGGGCGGCTCTTACTATGTCGAGGCGCTGACGAGCGAGCTGGTCGACCGCGCCTGGGAAATCATCGAGCGGGTCGAGGCCGAAGGCGGCATGGCGAAAGCGGTCGCGGCGGGCTGGCCCAAGGCGATGATCGAGGAAGCCGCCACGGCACGCCAGGCGCGCGTCGATCGTGGCGAGGATGTGATCGTCGGCGTCAACAAATACCGCCTCGCCGAACAGGACCCGATCGAGATCCTCGACATCGACAATGTCGCGGTGCGCGAAGGCCAGATCGCGCGGATCGCGCGGGTGAAGGCGGCGCGCGACGAGGCCGCGTGCCGGGCGGCGCTCGATGCGCTTCGGGACGGCGCGCGGGGCGCCGACAATCTCCTCGCGCTCGCCGTCGATGCTGCCCGCGCGCGCGCCACGCTCGGCGAAATTTCCGCCGCGATGGAGGATGTGTTCGGCCGCCACGCGACCGTGCCGACGCCGGTCAGCGGCATCTATGGCGGCGCCTATGCCGACGATACCCGCTGGGACCAGCTCCGCGACGGGGTGAGCGCGACCGAGCGGCGGCTGGGCCGCCGCCCCCGCATGCTCGTCGCCAAAATGGGGCAGGACGGGCATGATCGCGGCGCCAATCTGGTGAGCAGCATGTTCGGCGATCTGGGCTTCGAGATCGTGCCGGGGCCTTTGTTCCAGACGCCGCAAGAAGCGGCTGCGCTGGCGGTTGTGAGCGATGTCGATGTCGTCGGCGCGTCGAGCCTCGCGGCCGGGCACAAAACGCTAATCCCCGAGCTGATCGACCATCTGAAGGACGCCGGTCGCGCCGATATCAAGGTGATCGCGGGCGGGGTCATCCCGGCGCAGGACTATGATTTCTTGCGCGAGGTCGGCGTGCAGGCGATCTTCGGGCCGGGCACCAATCTCACGGAGGCAGCGGCGGAAGTGCTGCGGCTGCTCGGGCATAATATGCCGCCGGAAGGGGCGGACGTACAGGAGGCTGCGGAATGAACGAGTCGACAACGATAAGCCCCTCCCCTGAAGGAGAGGGGTTAGTGAGAGCAAACTGGACCCGCGCTGAAATCGCCGCGCTGTTCGACCTGCCTTTCGACGAGCTGATGTTCCGCGCGCAGACGGTCCACCGCGCACACCATGCGGCGGGCGAAGTGCAGCTGTGCACCTTGCTGTCGATCAAGACCGGTGGTTGCCCGGAGGATTGCGGCTATTGCTCGCAAAGCGCCTCCGCCGACACCGGGCTGAAGGCCGAAAAGCTGATGGATGTCGACGCCGTGCTCGCCGCCGCGGCCGAGGCCAAGGCGAGCGGATCGCAGCGTTTTTGCATGGGCGCGGCATGGCGCAACCCCAAGGATCGCGATCTCGATGCGGTTGTGCAGATGGTCGAGGGCGTGAAGGCAATGGGGCTGGAGACCTGCATGACGCTCGGCATGCTCGAGCCGCATCAGGCCGAGCGGCTCGCCGAGGCGGGGCTCGATTACTACAACCACAATATCGACACGTCGCCGGAGAATTACGGCAACATCATCTCGACGCGGACCTTCGAGGATCGGCTCGACACGCTCGCGCATGTCCGTGCGGCGGGGATCAACGTGTGCTGCGGCGGGATCGTCGGCATGGGCGAGACGCGCGCCGACCGCGTCGGCTTCGTCCATGCGCTCGCGACCTTGCCGCGCCATCCCGAAAGCGTGCCGGTCAACGCGCTGGTGCCAGTGAAGGGGACGGTGCTCGGCAACATGCTCGCCGACACGCCGATGGCGAAGATCGACGATATCGAATTCGTGCGCACCGTCGCGGTCGCGCGGATCACGATGCCGCTGAGCATGGTGCGGCTGAGCGCGGGGCGCGAGAGCATGTCGGAGGCGACGCAGGCCTTGTGCTTCATGGCGGGGGCGAATTCGATCTTCACCGGCGACAAGCTGCTAACCACCGGCAATCGCGGCGATAGCGCGGATGGGGCAATGTTCGAGCGGCTCGGGCTGCGGCCGATGGTGGGCGAGGAGCCGATGCGGGTGGTGGCGTGAATGTTGGTCGCGTTGGCCCTTTCTGCTATGATAGCGGCCCTTGGTAGAAAGGTAGTCCGATGGGCGCGCAGATGAATATCAAGAGCGATGAAGCCTATGCATTGGCGACCGAAATCGCGGGCCGCACGGGCGAAACGCTGACGCAGGTGGTGTTGGAGGCGCTGCGGGCGCGGCAGCGCGCGTTGACGAAGGACGAACGGTTCGAGCAGGCCATGGCCATCTGCCGGGATGCTCGTTCGCGCATGAGCCCAGAACTGCTGGCGCTCGATATGGACGAGTATCTCTATGACGAGCGTGGATTGCCCAAATGATCGTCGATAGCTCGGCGGTCGTTGCCATGCTTTGGGTCGAGCCTGAAGGCGAGGCTTTTGCTCAGATGATCCTTGATCGGGGCGGCGCATCGATTTCGGCGGGCAATTATCTGGAAACGGGCATTGTCATCGACAGTGACCGCGATCCGGTGCTCACCGCTGAGCTCGATATGATTCTCCAGCGACTTGGCGTCGACATTGCCCCCGTCACTGAGGCCCAAGCGCGGATTGCCCGGCAAGCCTATCGCGATTTCGGCAAGGGGAGCGGGCACAAGGCGCAGCTGAATTATGGCGACTGCTTCGCCTATGCGCTGGCGATGGAGCGCGGCGAGCCGTTGCTGTTCAAGGGCGAGGATTTTGTGCATGCGGGCGTCGCGAGGGCGGGGTGACGGATGAGTATGGAGGCGATACCAGCGTCGACGGGAGGCGTCGCATGAGTATTTCAGCTAAAGCTGCCGACGAGCGCGTGCTCGACGTGCGCTTCGACGACGCGAGCCTGATCGTCGATCTTATGGACGGGCGAACGATTTCGGTGCCGCTCGTCTGGTATCCGCGCTTGCTGCACGCCACGCCGGTCCAGCGGGCGGGCTGGGCGAAGGCGGGTGCTGGTTATGGCATCCGTTGGCCTGCGGTCGACGAGGATTTGAGCACCGAGGGGCTGCTACGCGGCGCACCGGCGGTAAAGGCGGCGTGACCAACCAATACCCCTTCCGTCACCCCGGCCTTGTGCCGGGGCCTACGTCTCCACTCGCAACCCCGTCGCTTGTTGCGCGGTGGGCCCCGGCACAAGGCCGGGGTGACGCATCGCAGGGAGCGGATGAGTGAAGTTCATACTGGTGTCAGCGGGCTTTTGGCTGTCGGTCGCTGCTGTGGCAGTCGCAACATTTCTAGGAAGTAATTTTGCCGGTCCGTCGGGCACGCCGACCTACGTTTGGCCGACGATAAATGTCACTGCGGTCGGCGCGGTCGTCTATGGTGTCGGCCTGATTATATTCCGTCACCGAAAGAGATTGTAATGCTCAAGAAAATCCTCGTCGCCAATCGTGGTGAAATCGCCTGTCGCGTGTTCCGCACGGCCAAGGGGATGGGGCTCGCCACCGTCGCGGTCTACTCCGATGCCGATGCGCGCTCTCCCCACGTACTGATGGCGGACGAGGCGGTTCGACTCGGCCCGGCACCGGCAGCGGAATCCTATCTCAAGGCCGATCTGATCCTCGCTGCCGCCAAGGCGACGGGCGCGGATTGCATCCACCCCGGCTATGGCTTCCTGTCCGAGCGCGAGAGTTTTGCACGCGCCTGCGCCGAGGCGGGCATCGCGTTCGTCGGCCCGCCGCCGGGCGCGATTGCGGCGATGGGCGACAAGATCGAATCGAAGAAGCTCGCCAAGGCGGCGGGGGTCAATGTCGTCCCCGGTTTCCTCGGGGAGATCGCCGATACCGATGAAGCGGTGAAGATCGCCAAGGACATCGGCTTTCCGGTCATGATGAAGGCTTCGGCAGGCGGCGGCGGCAAGGGGATGCGGCTGGCGTACTCGGAGCAGGACGTGCGCGAGGGCTTTGAAGCGACCAAGCGCGAGGGGCTGGCGTCGTTTGGCGATGACCGCGTGTTCATCGAAAAATTCATCGAAAGCCCGCGCCACATCGAAATCCAGCTGCTCGGCGACCAGCACGGCAACATCCTCTACCTCAACGAGCGCGAATGCAGCATCCAGCGCCGCCACCAAAAGGTCGTCGAGGAAGCACCGTCGCCCTTCGTCACGCCCAAGATGCGCCAAGCAATGGGCGAGCAGGCGGTCGCGCTGGCCCGCGCCGTGGGCTATTACTCAGCGGGCACGGTCGAGCTGATCGTTTCGGGCGCGGATACGACCGGCGAGGGGTTCTACTTCCTCGAAATGAACACCCGGCTCCAGGTCGAGCATCCGGTGACCGAGGCGATCACCGGCATCGATCTGGTCGAACAAATGATCCGCGTGGCTGCGGGCGAGCCGCTGCCGTTCGGCCAGGCCGACATCGGCATCAATGGCTGGGCGATCGAGAACCGGGTGTACGCCGAAGACCCCTATCGCGGCTTCCTGCCGAGCATCGGGCGGCTGGTGCGCTATGATCCGCCGGAGGCCACCGGTACGCCCTACCGACCGTTCGTCCCGAGCGAAGTCGAGGGGCGGGCCGCAGGCGATGCGCCTGGCTCCCGTGTCTCGACTTCGCTCGACACTAACGGGGAAGTGGTGGATTCTCCACAACCCTACACCCGCGTCGACGATGGCGTGATCGAAGGCGGCGAGGTCAGCATTTTCTACGATCCGATGATCGCCAAGCTCATCACCTGGGCGCCCACGCGGCTTGGCGCGATTGACCAGCAGATCGCCGCGCTCGATGCGTTCGAGATCAGCGGGCCGGGGCATAACATCGATTTCCTGTCGGCGATCATGCAGCACCCGCGTTTTCGCTCGGGTAACATCACGACAGGGTTTATCGCGGAGGAATATCCCGACGGCTTCCACGGCGCGCCCGCCTCGCCCAATCTGGTCCGCGCGCTCGCAGCCGTCGCTGCCTTTGTCGCGACGGCGGAGGCCGATCGCGCGCGCCGCGTTGATGGCCAGCTCGGCCAGCGGCTGTTGCCGCCCGCCGACTGGGTGGTACGGATCGGCGATACCGATCACGACGTCGAACTCGCCGAGGACGAGATCAGCGTCGACGGCGAGCTGCTCGATCTGGAGATTGCCTACACCCCCGGCGACCGGCTGATCGAAGCAACGCTTTATGACGCCGAGGACGAGGAAGTCGTCGTCGACCGGCTGATCGTCCGCCTCGCCAAGGCGCCGTCGGGCTATGTGCTGACGACCCGCGGCGCCAGCCACCGCGCGCGCGTGCTACCAGCCTATGCCGCGCCCTATGCCGCGCATCTGATTGAGAAAATCCCGCCCGATCTGTCGCGCTTCCTGCTGTGCCCGATGCCGGGCCTGCTGATGCGGCTCGATGTCGGCGAGGGCGACAAGGTCGAGATCGGCCAGCCGCTGGCGGTGGTCGAGGCGATGAAGATGGAAAACATCCTGCGCGCCGAAAAATCGGGGCTGGTCAAGGTGGTCAGTGCAAAGCCGGGCGATAGCCTGGCGGTCGACGCTATCATATTGGAAATCGATTAGCGCCGCCCGCCGGAGCGGGCGGCGCCGATCCGTCAATTCTTCTTGTCTTCGACGGCGTCAGCGGGGGCCATCGGTTTGACCTTCTTGCCCTTTTTCTGGAACTCGGCGAGGTCGGACGGCGACAAATTGGGGCGTCCAACGATGATGCCCATCGCGATTGTGCACTTCACGAAATAGGTTTCGCCGGGCTCGACTTCCATCGTCAAGCGGTCGGTCGCTTCGCTCTTCACCCAATATTTGTGAACGCCCGGCGTCGCGAGGTGAATAAAATAGCGGTTGCCGGTGAGCTTCGACAGATGCTTTTCGTCGGCACCGTCACCTTCGCGGACGAGGCAGCCGATCAAGGCACCGGCGCCGCCGGGGCGGTAGAAAATGATCTGGCCCTTGTCGGCGGGCGCCTTGTCGAACAGGCCCGCAATCTTGTCGCTACCATCCGCCATCGGCGCGGGCGGTGCTGGCGGCGCCGTTTGTGCCGTTGCGGGCGCTGCGACGAGCAGTGCCAAGGTCAATATGCTTTTAGATTTCACTTGCCATCCTCCTGCTTGGGATTCGTTGTTGGTGCCGGTGCCGGTGCCGGTGCCGGTGCCGGTGCCGGGCCGACGGGCGACAGCGTCGTGTCGACCGCGATTTTGGCGGTGCCGAGCGTTCCGAGCGGGACATATTTGTTGCCGCCGCTGATGAAGACGCCGACGATGCCGACTGCTGCGTTGACGGCTAACGCCAGATCAGTGTTGTTTTTGCCCGCGCCACCGAGTTGAAAGCCGCGTAGCGGGATCTCGCGACCATCCAGGGTAAGGTGACGCACGACCACGCTCAACTCGCCCGGGCGCCCCATCAGGCCCGAGTGCGCGACATGGATGACTTCCCCCACGCCCGGTGTCCCGGCGGGGATCAGGGTCGCGTCGCCCTGCACCAGCGGCTCGGCAAGGTGGATGGGAAATGCCTGCCCGACCCGCGCGGTCTTCGAATCGAGCGCCTTGTCGATCGATATCGTGACCAGCGTTCCGCCCGATACCGTGCAGCATGGCGCGGGAGCGGGCGGGGCGGGCGGATCAGCAGGAGGTTGCGGCGTCACGGCAGCAGGTGCTGCCGGCACATCCTGCGCGGTCGAAGGGCTGGCAGCGGCAACGGCCCCGACCAGCAGCGCTGCTTCGGCGCAGCACAACAGCGGACGCCGCAGGCGCCAACCGACTGTCATCAACATCTTATTTGCCCACCCCGGCCCCTTGCTTCTATTTCAATATCTAAGCGCGGACGCGCGAAGATGGCAATAGAGTGCATCGCCCCCTGTCGTGCGAGGTCATCGCACTTCAGTAACAAATCACCGTAGACGTTGCGCGCGCCACAGGGCATTAGAAGGCGCTATGTGGCGTTCTCACCGATTAACAGTTCCCGGTTTTGCATTGCTGCTTGCATCGTGCGCCGTGGGGCCGAATTACCGCCCTCCCGAGACCAAGGTGTTGGCCGTTCCGCCGGGCTACACCACCCCGGCACCCAATGGTGCCGTGCCTGATCTTCAGCGCTGGTGGGTCAATTTCAACGATCCGCAGCTCGATTTGATCGTCGATCTGGCGCTCAAGGACAATCTCGACATTGCGCAGGCGGTGTCGCGATTGCGTCAGGCGCGCGAATCGCTGATCCAGTCGCGCGCTTCACTGTTTCCGACGGTGAATGCCAACGCCAGCTACTCGCGCAATATCAATATTCGCGGACGCACCTTCGGCCAGATTACCAACGCCGGTATCGTCAACGAGAATTACGCGCTGTCGGGCGACGTGTCCTATACTGCGGACATCTTCGGCGGTGTGCGGCGCGGGGTCGAAGCGGGGCGCGCCAGCTACGAATCGAGCGGTTATAATCTTGCGCAGGTGCAGGCGACGATCGCTTCCGAAGTCGCGCGCAACTACATCCTCGCGCGGGCGGCGCAGGCGGGCGTGTCGATTGCGCGCGGCAGTCTCGCGATCCAGCAGGACAATCTGGAGATTGCGGGTTTCCGTGTCCAGGCCGGACTCGTCTCGTCGCTCGATGCCGAGCAGGCGCGGGCGCAGCGGGCACAAACGGCGGCCAATGTGCCGAGCCTCGAACAGCAATATGAACAGGCGACCAACCGGCTCGGCGTGCTCACGGGCCAGGCGCCGGGCGCGCTGAAGGCGCAGCTCGCCGCGACCGCGCCGATCCCGCAGGGGCCGGGCGCCGTGCCGGTGGGCCTGCCCGCCGATGTCATCCGCCTGCGCCCCGATGTCCGCGCCGCCGAGCGCAATCTGGCGGCGGCGACCGCGCAAATCGGCGTCGCCAAGGCCAATCTTTTGCCGCAGCTCACGTTGGCGGGCAGCATCAGCAGCAACGCGACGTCGATCAACGCGCTGACCGACATCATCACGGGGCGCGTGTTCGGCCAGCTCGCGCAGACGATCTTCGATGCCGGGCGCGGCCGATCGGTCGTCCGTGCGCGGCGCGCGCAGGCCGAGGAAGCGTTTGCCGCCTATAAAGCGAGCGTGCTCGGCGCGCTTGAGGATGTCGAAAATGCGCTGACCGCGCTGGCGACCGCGCAGGCCCGGCAGCGCGAGTTCGAAATCGCGGCCGATGCTTCAAGCAATGCCGCGATTCTGGCGCGCAGCCAGTATCGCGCCGGGCTGACCGACATCACCACGCTCAACAATACCGAAGTGTCGCTGCTGTCGGCGCAGAGCGGGCTCAACACCGCGCGGTCGGATCAGGCACAGGCGCTGGTGCAACTCTATCTCGCGCTCGGCGGCGGCTGGAATGCCAGCGCCCCGCCGCCGACCGCCGAACCCTTGAAGGCGGGGGACGGCCAGCCCACTCCCCGCGCGACCCAGTAGCAGGACCCTAAATGGCAGACGCATCCGCATCCGATCTCAACGACTTTCTCGGCGTTCGCCCGGTCCCGGCGTGGCGCCGCTGGGGCAAATGGGTGCTGGTCGCGATCGGCGTGGTGCTGCTGATCCTGCTCGTCGCGAGCTTCTTCAAGCCTGCCCCCAAGGCAAGCTACGCGACCGACGTCGCCCAAAAGGGGACGCTGACGGTCACTGTCTCGGCGACGGGTAAGCTCGCGCCGACGAACCGGGTCGATGTCGGCTCCGAAGTGTCGGGGCTGGTGTCGAAGGTGCTGGTCGACGTCAATGATCATGTCGTGAAGGGCCAGCCGATCGCGCTGATCGATCCGTCGCGCTTCCGTGATTCGGTGAACCAGAGCCAGGCGCAACTCGCGTCGCAGCAAGCCGCCGTCGCGCAGGCGCAGGCAACGCTCGCCCAGTCGAGCGCGCAGTTGAAGCGGCTTGAGGAAGTCAGTCGCTTGTCAGGCGGGCGGGTACCGGCCAAGACCGAAATGGAGCAGGCAATTGCTGATCGCGACCGCGCGATCGCCAATGTCCGTGCGGCGCAAGCCAATGTCGCCGCCGCCCGCGCGACCCTGTCGTCGAACGAATATAACTTCGTCCGCGCCGTGATCCGGTCGCCCGTCAACGGGGTCGTGCTCGCGCGGCAAGTCGAGCCGGGGCAGACCGTCGCGGCGTCGTTCAACACGCCGACCCTGTTCGTCATCGCCGAAGATCTGACGCGGATGAAGCTCGAAGTGTCGATCGACGAAGCCGATGTCGGCGAAGTGCGCGCAGGGCAAAAGGCAAGCTTTACCGTCGATGCCTTCCCGGGCGAGACCTTCCCGGCGGATATCACCCGCGTCAATCTCGGTTCGAACCTGTCGGCGCAATCGACGACCACCACCAGCACAGCGACGACCAACCAGGTCGTCAGCTATTCGGCGACGCTGGCGGTGTCGAACCCCGATATCCAGCTGCGGCCCGGCATGACTGCAACGGCTGAAATCACGACCACGCAGAAGACCAATGTCCTGCTGGTGCCGAACGGCGCGTTGCGCTTCCGCCCGACGACGCCCGCTGCCGGATCGCAAGGCGGCGTTGCCAGCGTGTTCGGCCCGCCGCGCCTCAACCGGGGTGGGCCGCGCACGGCCAATGCCGGGCGTGGCGCGACCCAGACGCTTTATGTCCTGGACGCCGATGGCAACATCAAGCCCGTCGAGGTCCGCACCGGTGACACCAATGGCACGCTCACGGAAATCACCGGCGGCGATCTGAAGCCGGGGCAGAAAGTCGTGACGGGCGAATTGTCGGCGGCGGCTGCTGCTGCGAAGCCTGCGGTGACGGTCGGGACAACGCGTGTCCGGTAACGAAGAAGCCCGCGCTGATGTGGCGCTGTTGCACGATGACACGCCGGCCAATTCGCGGGCGCTGATCTCGATGCGCGGCGTCATCAAAACCTATGGCGTCGGCCCGACCGCCTTTCAGGCGCTGAAGGGCGTCGATCTCGACATTTTGCCGGGCGATTTCGTCGCGGTGATGGGGCCGTCGGGGTCGGGCAAGTCGACGACGATGAACATCCTCGGCTGCCTTGATGTGCCGACGCGCGGATCGTTTGTGTTCAAGGGGCACCATGTCGAGGCGCTCGGGCGTGACGAACGCGCGCTGCTGCGGCGCAAATATCTCGGCTTCGTGTTTCAGGGCTTCAATCTGCTCGCGCGCACGACCGCGCTCGAAAATGTCGAACTGCCGCTGCTCTATCGCGGCGATTCGAGCAAGGCACGGCGCAAGACGGCGATGGCCGCGCTCGACAAGGTCGGCTTGGCGCCGTGGTGGGACCATACCCCGGCGGAGCTGTCGGGCGGGCAGCAGCAGCGCGTGGCGATCGCGCGCGCGCTCGTCACCAATCCCGATGTGCTGCTCGCCGACGAGCCGACCGGCAACCTCGATTCCGAACGCTCGCTCGAAATCATGGAGTTGCTGACCGATCTCAACAAGTCGATCGGCATCACCGTGCTGATGGTGACGCACGAAGCCGATATGGCGGCGTTCGCCAATACGATCATCCACTTCAAGGATGGCCTCGTTGAACGGATCGAAACCGGCATGCGCAAAACCGGGTCGACCGGCGCGAGAGCGCACTGATGTTCTTCACGACGATCAGCCTCGCGATCCGGTCGATTGCACGGCACAAGCTGCGGTCGTTCCTGACGACGCTTGGCATCATCATCGGCGTGGCGGCGGTGGTGACGATGGTCACGCTCGGCAAGGCAACGACGGCGGCAGTGCAGGCGTCGATCTCGTCGCTCGGCACCAACATTCTGCAAGTGCGCCCCGGTGCCGGCTTTGGCCGTGGCGGCGGCGGTCCGCGTCCGGCGGACTTCAAGATCGAGGATGTCGATGCAGTGCGCAAGCAGATCGCGGGCATCAACGCGGTCGCCGAAGAAGCCCAGACCACGGTCACCGTGATCTATGAAGGCGCCAACTGGTCGACGACCGTCAACGGCACCACCAACGACTTCTTCCGCGTCAATCCCTGGCCGCTGACGGCGGGGCGCGAATTCTCCCCGCAGGAACTCTCCGCAGGCAAATCGGTGTGCATCCTCGGCAGTACCGTCAAGACAAACCTGTACCGTGAGGCCGACCCGATCGGCACGCAGATGCGGATTTCGGGCATCAGTTGCGAAGTGATCGGTGTGCTCACGGCCAAGGGGCAGGCGGGCTTCGGCAGTGATCAGGACGATCTGGTGGTCATGCCGATCAAGGCAGTGCAGCGGCGCATCACCGGCAATCGCGATATCCGCGTAATGCTGGTGGGCGTGAATGCCGATTATTCGACTGCGCAGGTGCAGGCGTCGATCACCGCTCTGCTCCGCGAACGCCGCAACATCACCAAGGGCAAGGACGACGACTTCTTCATCTTCGACACCAAGCAATTCACCGATACGCTGACCAAGACGACATCGCTACTGACCGGCATCGTCTCCGCCGTTGCGGCGATCAGCCTGATCGTCGGCGGCATCGGCATCATGAACATCATGCTGGTCTCAGTAACCGAACGCACGCGCGAGATTGGTATCCGCCTCGCGATCGGCGCGGTTGCGCGCGAAGTGCTGATGCAGTTCCTGATCGAAGCGATTGCGCTGTCGTGCATCGGCGGGGTGATCGGTATCGTCGTCGCCCAGCTGGTGATTCTGGGATTGGTGCCGCTGCTCAAGGTGACGTGGCTGTTCGACTTGCAGATCAACATTGTCGCCTTTGCGATTTCGGCGATCATCGGCGTGGTGTTCGGCTTCTTCCCGGCGCGGCGTGCGGCGAGCCTGAACCCGATCGACGCACTGCGGCACGAATAGAGCCGCTTTTCCGGGTAATACCTCCCTCTATCGACCCGTTCGTTTCGAGCGAAGTCGAGAAACAGGCCAGGGGCGACGCGGCAGCGTTTCTCGACTACGCTCGAAACGAACGGACGGGGTAGCGTTTGATCAAACCAGCGCGCGCAGCCTTTCCAAATCCTCGGGCGTGTCGATGTCGATCAGCTCGGCGGGGCTGGTGATGATATGGCGGCCGCCCCGGATCAGCGCGCGACCGCCTTCGTCGCCTACACTGGCAGCAAGTGCGGCGAATTGTCCGGCGGCGAACAGCGCGGGTGGCGAGGGGCGCGTGCCGTCGCTCGACGCGACCACATCGTCGGGGCCGTCCGCCGCCTCGAGCAGCCGAAATATCTGCGCGGCGGTAACGCGCGGCATGTCGGCTAGCGCGAAGATCACGGCGGCGACTCCAGTCGCTTGCGCCGCCGCCACGCCCAGGCGGACCGACCCCGACAGCCCGGTTTCCGGGGCTGGATTGGCGATCACGTCATAGCCGTGCGCCGCGAAATCGAGCGCCGTGCCGGAGGTGACCGCAACCCGCCCAGCAAAGGGCACGTCCTCCAGCGCCGTCACGACATGCAGCGCAAGCGGACGACCGAGAAAATCGACCGCGAGCTTGTCGGTATCCCCGAAGCGCACCGATCGCCCGGCCGCCAGCAGCACCAGCAGGGTGCGATCAGGGGCGATCATGCCACCTTGGCATTGAAGGCGGCGATCATCGCGGCGGCGATCGACAGCGCGATTTCGGCGGGGCCAACCGCGCCGATGTCGAGGCCGACGGGGGCATCGATCCGGTCGAGCGCGGCTTGGGACAGTCCCGCTGTCGCCAGCCGCTCGCGCCGTGCCGCATGGCTGCGGCGCGATCCGAGCGCGCCGACATAGCTGGCGGGGCTGGCGAGCGCCGCAGTGAGCGCCGGATCGTCGATCTTGATGTCGTGGCTGAGCGTGACGATTGCGGTCGCGGGATCGGGCTTGAGCGCCGTAATCGCCTCGTCGGGCCAGTGATCGTCGAGCGTGACGCCGGGAAAACGCTCCTCGGTCAGGAAGCGCGCGCGCGGGTCGATGACGGTAACGGCAATACCGAGCTCGCGCGCGAGGCCGCTCAGCGCCTGCGCGATTTGCACCGCGCCGACGATCAGCAAGCGGCGCGGCGGATCATAGCGGTTGACGAACGCGCCTTCGCGCTCGCCGATGCTCGACTGGCCGGTCGCGGTGTCGGTGGCGACACTGAGCCGCGCGCCCGAAGCCCGCGCCTCGGCAATGGCATCGAACAAGGCGGGCGCGAACCCCGCGTCGCTCACCGGCTGGACGAGCACGTCGATCTCGCCGCCGCATGGCAGCCCGACTTCCCAGGCGGCCGCATCGGCGACGCCGTAATGCTTGAGCTGGGCCGGCGCGCCCGCGATTACGTCGGCAGCGGTCGCAAGGATGTCGCTCTCGACACAGCCGCCCGAGACCGAGCCTTCGAAGCGACCATCCTCATGCACGATCATGTGGCTGCCACGCGGGCGCGGCGCCGATCCCCAGGTCGATACAACCGTCGCCAGCGCAAGCCGCGCGCCTTGCCACTGCGCGGCGGCGGTGAGGACGGAATCGTTATCGGCCATGCTTAGCTACTTCCCTATCCCCGTTCGTGCTGAGCTTGTCGAAGCACCGTCCTCCTTCTGTCGGCCGGTGGAAAAGAAGGACGGCCCTTCGACAAGCTCAGGGCGAACGGAACTTTTTTCCTCTGGCACTAAACCGGTGGCAGCCCGGGCAAAATCTGGTCGAGCGTCATCGGCCAATCGCGCACCCGCACGCCGCAGGCGTTGTACACCGCATTGGTCACCGCCGCGCCCAGCCCCGAAATGCCGAGCTCGCCCAACCCCTTCGCGCCAACGGGGCTCGCATGTTCGTCGATTTCCTCGACGAACCAGGCCTCGATCTGCGGCACATCGGCATTCACCGGGATGTGATATTCGGCGAGGTCGCGGTTGACGTACGCCCCGGTGCGCGGGTCGAGGATCGCGGCTTCGTGGAGCGCATAGCCAAGGCCCCAGATCATCCCGCCGATCGCCTGGCTGCGCGCGGTCTTGGCGTTGAGGATGCGCCCGCAGTCGAAGATGCCGAGCAAGCGGCGGACACGCACTTCGCCCGTCACCGCATGCACCGCGACTTCGGCGAATTGCGCGCCATAAGTGCCCTGGCTGAAGCTGCGGCTGTTGGTGCCGGGGTGGATTGCGCCAATCGCCTCGATCGGCGCGTCGCCAACCAGTTCGCTGAGCGGCACCTGACGATTGCCCGCAATCGCGAAGCCGTCCTTTAGCGTCATGTCTTCTGGATTGGCGCCCATCCGCTTTGCCAGCTCCGCGACGATATCTTCGCAAGCGATCATCACCGACGATCCGCTCGATGCCGCGCCGAACGAGCCGCCCGATCCGGCGCCGTCGGGATGGTTCGAGTCGCCGAGCGCCACGCGGATTCGCTCGATCGGCAGGCCCAGCGATTCACCCGCGATCTGCGCGAGGATCGTGTAGGTGCCGGTGCCGATGTCAGTCATGTCGGTTTCGATTTCGGCCACGCCTTCGGGTGTCAGCCGCACCCGCGCGAAACTGTCGGCGAGGAAATTGACGCGGGCGGCGGTCGCCATGCCGAGCCCGATCAGCCATTCGCCTTCGCGGCGTTGGCCCGGCGTCGCAATGCGCGCGTCCCAGCCAAAGCGCCGCGCGCCTTCGTCGTAGCAGTCGATCAGGCGCCGGGTGGAGAAGGGCTTGCCGCTGGTCGGGTCGACGCTCGGTTCATTGGCCTTGCGGAAGTCGATCGGGTCCATGCCAAGCTGCTCGGCCATTTCGTCCATCGCCGCTTCGAGCGCCATCATCCCGACCGCTTCGCCCGGCGCGCGCACCGCACCCGCCGCCGTCACATTGATCTTGACGATCTTGGTGGTGAAGCTGCGCGCGGGCGCCGCGTAGAGCGACAGGGCGCCGAGCGCGACGGGTTCGAAGAAATTCAGCCCCGTCTTCTGGCTGGTAATGCTATCCTGCGCCATTGCGGTCAGCTTGCCGTCCGGCCCGGCGGCGAGGCGGATACGCTGGTGCGTGTCGGCGCGGCCATAGATTGAATGGAACAACTGCTGCCGGGTCAGCGCGACTTTCACCGGCCGACCGACTTTCTGGGCAGCAATTGCCGCCAGCACCGTCTCCGGCCCGCCGATTTTCCCGCCGAAGCCGCCGCCGATATAGGGCGAGAGGACGTGGATATTCTCGACCGGCATGCCGAGCGAATTGGCGAGCACCGGCGTGAAGCCGCGCATGATCTGAATCGAGCCGTAGAGCGTGAGCTTGTCGCCGTCCCATTCGGCGATCGCCGCGTGGGGCTCCATCGCTGCATGGACCTGATAGGGCGTCGAATAAGTGACATCGAGCGTCACCTCAGCGGCTTCGAGCGCCGCGTCGACATCGCCGATCACGATATTGGGCAGCATCGCGCCCTTGTGCGGGTCTTGCGCGCTGGCTTGGTTGGCGAGCGTGTCGAATTGGCCCTTCACCTGGACATAATCGACGCTCACCGCTTGGGCGGCAGCGCGCGCGGCTTCGAAGCTGTCGGCAACGACGAGGCCGATGATCTGGCCATAGCTTTCGAGCGTGCCGTCGTTGCGCGGATGCTGCGCCGCGCGGATGATGTGCGATTCGCTCGGCAAGCGCGGATCGTCGGTAATCACGGCGAGCACGCCGGGCATCGCTTCGGCCGCCTTGGTGTCGATCGATCGTACCGCGCCGACCGCAACCGTCGCGGTGATCGCATAGCCATAGGCCATGTCGCCCTTGGGTCGATGTTCGGCGGCGTAGAGTGCGGCGCCGGTCACCTTGGCGACGCCGTCGATCCGGTCGATACCCTTGCCGAGCAGCCCCTGCACGCTGCGTGACAGCGCCGAGGGGCCGAAATCGGCATCCATCACATATTCGGTCATCGTGCGGCCTCCGTCAGATCGCGGAGCGCGGCGACGAGCGTGCGGCGCGTCAGCGGGATCTTGAAGTCGTTATGCCCTTGTCCGCGCGCATCGTTGAGCAGTGCATCGGCGGCAGCCTCGAAGCTTGCGGTTGATGCCGGTTGACCGACCAGCGCTGCCTCCACCGCCGGATCGCGCCACGGCACCGGGGCAAGCCCCCCGAACGCGAGGTGCGCCGAGGTGATCGTGCCGTCCTCGACCGCAATCACCGCCGCCACCGAGACGACCGCGAACGCATAGGACGCGCGGTCGCGGACCTTGCGATAGAGTTGCTTGCCCGCGGGCGATGCGGGCAGTTCGATATGGGTGATCAGCTCGCCGGGCGCGAGGCTGGTCTCGATCTGTGGGGTGTCGCCGGGCAAGCGGTAGAGATCGCCGAGCGCAATCCGCCGCCGGTCGCCGCCGGGTTGGAGCGTCACCACCACCGCGTCGAGCGCGCGCATCGCAACGGCCATGTCGCTCGGGTGCGTCGCAATGCAATGCTCGCTCGCGCCCAGAATCGCGTGGATGCGGTTGTAGCCGCCCTGCGCATTGCAGCCTGATCCGGGCGCGCGTTTGTTGCAGGGGGCGGCGGTGTCGTAGAAATAATAGCAGCGCGTCCGCTGGAGCAGATTGCCCCCCGTCGTCGCCTTGTTGCGGAGCTGCGCCGACGCCCCCGACAGCAGCGCGCGGCTGAGCAGCGGGTAGCGCGCGCGGATCAGCGGGTGCGCGGCGAGATCGCTGTTGGGCACCAGCGCGCCGATCCGCATGCCGCCATCGTGCTCCTCGACCTGCGCGAGATCGAGGCGGCTGATGTCGACGAGGGCGTCGGGCGCCTCGATCTGGAGCTTCATCAAGTCGAGCAAATTGGTGCCGCCCGCGATGAACTTGGCGCCGTCCGCGATTGCCTCGACGGCAGCTTCGGGGCTGTCGGCGCGGGCGTAGCTGAATGTCTTCATGCCCCGGCCACCTCGCGAATCGCATCGACGATATTGGGGTAAGCCGAACAACGGCACAGATTGCCGCTCATCCGCTCCGAAATCTCGGCGTCGGTCAGCTCGAAGCTGTGGAGCGACTCGCTGACATGGCTCGGCATGTCCGCCTTGATCTCCTCAAGCATGCCGACCGCCGACATGATCTGGCCCGGCGTGCAGTAGCCGCACTGGAAGCCGTCATGCTTGACGAACGCCGCCTGCATCGGGTGCAGCGTGTCGCCATCGGCGAGGCCCTCGATCGTGGTGATCGCATCGCCTTCGTGCATCACCGCGAGCGTCAGGCAGGCATTGATCCGCCGTCCGCCCACCAGCACCGTGCACGCCCCGCACTGGCCGTGATCGCACCCCTTTTTGGTGCCGCTTAGCCCGAGGTGGTCGCGCAGCAGATCGAGCAGCGACGTTCGAATATCCGCCTCGGCCTGATGCACCGTGCCGTTGATCGTGAAGTGCATGCGGCGCCCCTTTTTTGCCTGAAGACATGCGATCGGAAGGACCCTAAAGGTGGGGCACCAAAGCGCGGAGGGCAAGCCATGCGGATGTTTTTTGCAACACCCGGGGCACTGGTCGCCGCGCTGGCACTCGGGCAAGGTGCCGCCATGTCGTCATCGCCGCCCGCCGCCAAGCCGCCTGCCACTAAGCCTATTGTCATCGCGCATCGCGGCGCGAGCGGGCTGCGGCCCGAACATACGCTGGCGTCCTACACGCTCGCGATCGAACAGGGCGCCGATTTCATCGAGCCCGATCTGGTGTTGACCAAGGACAACGTGTTCGTCGCGCGGCATGAGAATGACATCACTGGCACCACCGATGTCGCGGCCCACCCCGAATTTGCGGCGCGCAAGGCGACCAAGCTGATCGACGGCGAAAGCCACACCGGCTGGTTTACCGAGGATTTCACGCTCGCCGAGCTGAAGACGCTGCGCGCCAAGGAACGGCTGCCGCAACTGCGCCCCGGCAGTGCCAAGTTCGATGGCCAGTTCGACGTGCCGACGCTGGCGGAAGTGATCGCGCTGGCGAAGCTGCACGGCGTCGGGATTTATCCCGAAACCAAGCACCCGAGCTATTTCGCGTTGATCGGTCACCCGATGGAAGCGCGGCTCGTCGCGCAGTTGAAGGCAGCGGGCTGGGATTCGGCGAGCGCGCCGGTGTTCATCCAGTCGTTCGAGGTCGATAATCTGAAGGAGCTGCACAAAATGACGCGCGTCCGGTTGATCCAGCTGATGGACGCGAGCGGCGGCCCCGCCGACAAGGCCGCGCCCAGCTATGCCGCGATGGCGACACCCGAAGGGCTGAAGGCCATCGCTGCCTATGCCTATGGCATCGGCCCGAACAAGAGCATGATCTGGACGGGCGCGGGGCCGCAGACATCGCTGGTGGCGGATGCGCATGCGGCGGGGCTGAAGCTCCACCCCTGGACCTTTCGCGCCGAAAACGCCTTTCTGCCTGCGGGTTTGCGGGTCGGCACCGACCCGGCAGCGCATGGCCAAGTCGAAGCGGAAATCCGCACCTATATCGGCTTCGGCGTCGACGGCTTCTTCACCGATTTCCCGGCGATCGGCGTGGCCGCGCGCAAGGCTGCACGGCGGTAGCGCGACTCGCGTGGCACGCAAGGCCGCGCAGCAGTTCCGCAAAAACGCCGCAGATTGCGGAATCGATCGCGCGAACGCAGGTTTGCCAAGATCAAAACGTGTCAATACTAAAAGGCCCGCCTTAATCCAATTTGGACATAATTGTAGATTTTGCGCTGTAACAATCATCGTTGAAACGATTGAGCATGGCTCAGAGCCACTACCGGACGACGTTATATAGATGCGTCGATTTTGACCCAAACAATTACTGTATCCCAATTTTGCTCATGTATCTTTGCCGCGCCTGAAGAGGCATTCACGTGAAGGAGAGAGAGCATGACGACGTATCATGAGTTCGATAAGGACAAGATTGACGCAGCAATTGCGACAATCAAAGCACACGGCGAAATGATGTATGAATTTTCCTTGGTGAACGCGGAAGATTCATACCTCGCTAATGAATTGTCGGTTCTAGGAGGCTGTGTCGATGTCGTCATTACTAAAGATCATAAGGCTTGCATAAAGGTTCCGATCTTTGGAAATAAATGTATTAATGTTCCTTCGTGGATTCCCACCGGCGCTAAGCTTTCCGCATGTGCGACGATTTGTGGTAAGTTTATCCCGACCGGTGTAAAAATTACCGTCAGCTTCAACGGCCAGGTCATTGTGACCAAGGTCTTCGGCAAGTGCTGATCTGATCGCGTTGGTAGTCGCAACGATCGAGCGAGCCACGCGATGCGCGCGCTCGATCGTTGCGGTAACATCGGTCGTGCCGTTATTTCGGCTGACGTTCGCTCCACACGGCATGCGGCATCTTGGCCGCGCTGATGCCGGTGATCAGCCGGGCACCGCGATCGAAGGTGACATAGCTCCATATCCACTGCGCGCCGACGATCAGGCGGCTGCGAAAATCGGTGAGGTAGAAGATGTGCGCGGTCGACCAGACGAACCACGCCGGCCAACCGCTCAACCGGGTCCAGCCGAAATCGGCCACCGCACGCCGCCTGCCGATCGTCGCAAGATTCCCGTAACTCTTATAGGCAAACGGCCCCGGATGCTTCGTCCCTTTGACTGATGCGGCGATCACGCGCGCGACATGCTCACCTTGTTGCTTGGCGGCGGGGGCGACGCCGGGCACCGGGCGCCCGTCCTTGTCGGCGACCGATGCGGTGTCGCCGATCACATAGACCCCGGGCCGGTCCGCGACCTGCATATCGGACGCAACGATCACGCGGCCCGCGCGGTCAGCCTCGACCCCCAACCATTTGGCGGCGGGAGAGGCTTGCACGCCGGCGCCCCAAATGATCGCGGCGGCGGCAACGCGCTCATCGCCGACCATCACGGCGTCGGCCGCGATATCGGTTACACGACCGTTGAGTCGCACCTCGACGCCCAATTGCTCGAGCGCGATCAGGGCCTCGGCCGACAGCTCCTCGGGGAACGCGCCGAGCAGGCGCGGCCCCGCCTCGACGAGCATCACCCGGATGCACTGGCGGCTGATATAGCGAAAATCCATGTCGGCGGCGTGGCGGGTCAATTCGGCGATCGCGCCGGCCATTTCGACGCCGGTCGGGCCGCCGCCGATGACAACGAATGTCAGCTGCTGATCGCGCGTCTCGGGCATCTGCTGGCGCTCGGTTTCGGCGCGCTCCATCGCGACGAGGATACGCGCACGCACCTGAATCGCATCGTCAATCGTCTTGATGCCGGGCGCGAATTCGGCCCAGTGATCCTGCCCGAAATAGCTGTGGGTCGCCCCAGTGGCGATAATCAAGGCATCATAGTCGAGCGTCGTGCCGCTTTCGAGCGCGATCGTGCGCGTGGCACTATCGACCCCCGTCACCGTGTCGAGCAACACGCGCGTGTTGCGATAGCGGCGCACGATCGCGCGGATCGGTGCCGCGATCTCCGCTGGACTGAGGCCCGCGGTTGCGACTTGATAGAGCAGCGGTTGGAACAGATGGTGGTTCTGGCGATCAATGATCGTCACCTGCGCGTCAAGCCGCCGCAGGCCCCGCGCTGCCGCGAGTCCACCAAAGCCCGCGCCGATAATCACGATGTGGGGGTGGGGGTGGGAGTGGGGGTGGGGAGCATCCGCCATGTCGGCGGCGATAACAGATCGTCGGGCGCGTGGGCAGCGTTTTGTGCAGTGCAACCAAGAAGCGGGCGGGCCGACCGATGGGCCATTGCCCGCCCCGTTCTTGGCCGTCGCCATTTTCCCCAGCGGACAAGCATGATAGGATCGCGACATGGCAACCGATATGCATGTGCTCACTCGCCCGCCCGAGGGCTCAGGTCCCGATTGGACGATCCCGCAGGGGTGGGAAGCCTATGGCGCGGATGCGCATGCGATCTGGGACACGCTCTATGCCCGGCAGGTGGCGTTGCTGCCGGGACGCGCGTCTTCAGCCTATCTCGCCGGGCTCGATGCGCTCAAACTCTCCGAAGCGGGCATCCCCAATTTCGAGGAACTTTCCGAACGGCTGATGAAGCTGACCGGGTGGCAAGTCGTTGCGGTGCCGGGCCTGGTGCCCGACGATGTGTTCTTCGATCACATGGCCAATCGCCGCTTCGTCGCGGGCAATTTCATCCGGCGCGCCGATCAACTCGATTATCTCGAAGAGCCCGATGTGTTTCACGACGTGTTCGGCCATGTGCCGATGCTCGCCGATCCGGTGTTCGCCGATTATCTCGCGGCTTATGGGCGGGGCGGGCAGCGCGCGGTGCGGCTTGGTGGCGAGAAATACCTCAAATATCTGTCGCGACTCTATTGGTACACGGTCGAATTCGGGCTGGTCGAGGAAGCGGGAGCGCTCCGCATCTACGGTTCGGGTATCGTCTCGTCGGCGGCGGAAAGCGTGTTCGCGCTCGACGATCCCAGCCCCAACCGGATTGGCTTCGGCCTCGAACGCGTGATGCGCACCGAGTACCGGATCGACGATTTCCAGCAGAATTATTTCGTGATTCCGAGCTTCGACGAATTGTTGCGGGTGACGGTCGAAACCGATTTCGCGCCCATTTATGCGGCGGTTGAGGCGGCTGACACGATCCGCATCGCCGAAATCGTCGAGGGCGATCGCGTCTTCACCGCTGGCACACAGGCCTATGCAGCCGCCCGCGCCCAAGCCAAGCTCGTCTGAGCCGCGCTCCCACCGCTCGGCATCGCCAGAGCCGCGTTCCTATAGCCCGCGCAGGCGAAAATCGGGGCGCTTGCGCAAGCGCAGAATCGTCCAGTCGCCCAGGATCAACCGCTCGGCGACGCGGCAGCCCTGGCGGCGATAGGCTGCGGCGACGGCGTCGGCCTGCCGCGTCAGCAATCCCGCGAGCACAATCTGCGCGCCGGGGGCGGCAATCGCGGTGAAATCGCCCGCCATCTCGATCAACGGCGCGGCGAGGATATTCGCAATCACCAGATCATAGGGCGCACGGTCGAGCACTAGCGGCGACGCGACACCATTGGCGACCCCCAGCGCGAGCCGACCGCGGGCCAGCCCGGTCGGTACGCCGTTGATCACGGCATTTTCGGCGCTGACCTCGATCGACACAGGATCGATATCGGTCGCGGCTGCAAAGGCGCGCGGCCACAGATGCAGCGCGGCGAAGGCGAGTAGCCCGGTGCCGGTGCCAAGATCGATCAGATTGTCGACCCGCACGCCGCGGCGCCGGATCGCGTCGAGCATCATCAGGCAGCCGGTCGTCGTTTCGTGATGGCCGGTGCCGAACGCGCGGCTCGCTTCAATGCGATATGCGCGGACATCGGGCGGCACCGCATCGGCATAGGCGCTGGTGTGGACGAAGAACCGTCCCGCGCGCACCGGGGTCAGATCGGCCTGGCTCAGCGCGATCCAGTCGGCATCGGGGATCAGCACCGGCTTGGCCGCGACCTTGGCCGAAGAGGGGATCAGCGCGCGGACGGCCGCGATTGCCTTCGCGCTGGGCTTGCCTTCGAAATAGGCATCGAGCCGCCAGCGCTCGGCATCGTCCTCGACTTCTTCGGTTGTCATCAGCACCGGCGGCGGATCGATCCCCAGATCGGCCATCTCGGCATCGATCGCCTCGGCCTCCGCGCGCGTGCACGGCAGGGAGAGCTTCCAGCTAGCGGGCATTAGTTGATCGCAATCGGATGGGTGGCGGTCACTTTGAGCGTCGCCAAATCGACAAAATGAATGGAGAGGCGCTGCCGATCGCGCACGATCAGCGCGACATGATCCTTATCGGGCATCGAAACTGAATCGAACCCGTCGACCTCGGGTAAGACGGTTGCTTGTTGGCCCGTGGCGAGCACGCCCAATATCACTTCTTCGTGAAGGGTGTTGTCAGCCCGATCGACGGAGAGATAATAGCAACAGACCGTGGCATCTTCCCGATCTTCCGAAAGGAAATCGAAAGCCTCGATTCTGCGGCTATTGTTCGGCAGCAGCCGCCGACTCTTGCCCGTAATGGTATCGAGCAGCAGCACGTTGCGGAGATCGCCCTTCTCGGAATCGTAGGAAGCGCTGCCACCATAACGTTGACCATTTGTTGCAAAGATCGCGATTTTCATCAGCGAGGTGCCCGGCACTTTCTCGACGCTGCCAATCTCGAACACCTGCTTGGTTGCGCCAGCTTGCACGACCGCCGTCGGCTCATGTCGGCGAAAGTTACCGGAAATCATGACGACGATCGCTATGACTGCCACGCAGCCAAGCACACCGATTGCCGCCATCAGGCGGATGGTCCATTTGGCAAACGCGCTTTGGGCGACGGGTTCTTTAGCGGACATAGCTTGCTCCATTCACGTCAAGCACGCTGCCGGTCATCGACGGCGGTGCCTCCAACGCGCAAAAGCGCGCGGCGACCGCGACCTCTTCCGGCGCTGCGACCCGACCGAGCGGGATGTCGGCGAGCAATTTGTCGCCGCCGCGACTCGCGAGATAATCCTCGGCCATGCCGGTCATCGTGAAACCGGGGCAGATCGCGAAGGCCAAGATGCCGTCACGGGCATAGCCGCGCGCGATCGACTTGGTCATTGCGACCATGCCTGCCTTGGAGGCGGCATAATGCCAGTGATCGGGCGAATCGCCGCGATAGGCGGCGCGGCTGGCGATGTTGACGATGCGCCCGCCCGACTCGCGCCCGCGCCAGTGCAGCACCGCGCGGCGGCACAGATCGGCCGAGGCGGTCAGGTTGATCTGCATCGTGCGCGCCCAATCGGCAGCCCAAGCGGCATCGTCGCGGTCGATCGGATTGGCTTCGAACACCCCAGCATTGTTGATCAGCACGTCGATGCGCCCGTCGAGCGTATCGAGCGCAGCGTCCCAGAGATGCGCGGGCGCTGCCGGATCGGCGAAATCCGCGGCAATGCCGCTCGCGGTGCCGTGGCCGATCAGCCGGATATCGGGACGATCAAGCGCGGCGGCGATGGCGGCCCCGATGCCACGGCTGCTGCCGGTCAGAAGAACATGGATCATACCGCGACTTAAGCGCGGAGACGCCCCGGATGTAAAGTCGACGCGCTCGGATCGACGATCAAGCGGCGCGGCGTTGGACGTCGGCGATCAGGTCGACGATCATGGGTTTGACCTTGGTGACATGGTCGATGATCTGTTGCGGCATGGCATCGCTATAGGCGACGAATTTTTCCATCACCGGGCTCGCCTTGTCCGCGCCGACCTCGTTGATATGCGCCTCGGCCTTGCGCCGCGCCTCGACCCATTTCGTGCGAAACTGGCCGATCTGCTTGACCATCAGCTCGTCGATCGGCGCAACCGACTGGAGCGGGTGCATCGGCACATCGCCCATGATCCGCTGCGTCGCGCGATCGGTCGGCAAATAGACGAGGTTCCACGCGTCATAAGGCCGCAGCCGCATCACGCGGATCAGCCACTGCCCCAAGTCGCTGTTGAACACGGGTTCGGCGAGAATGAAGAAAGGGCGGATCGCATTATGGCCGTGCCGCGCGAGCAGCTCGGCCTCGATCTCGCGGCGAAGCTGATCCTGCTCCTTGAGCGATTCCTGCACGGCACGATCAACGTCGACGGGGTCAGGAAGGACATTGGCCGGATCGTCGAGCGCGAAGCCCATATCGCGCAGCATCGTGCCATGCGGGCCGGCAAAAATGGACTCGCCGAAGATGCGGCGCTTGCCGTCCGAATCGCGTGGCGGCGTCGGTATCGTCGGCCTTGCGCCGAAGGGAGTCGTTCGTTTGCCAAAGGTCATGCGCTGCATCCGCAAGTTGTCGCGCCAAGCGTATCGCGCAGAATCGCCAAGATATTGCTAATGCGCGTCTTTTGCCCGCCGCCAGGGCGTCAATTCAGTCGGCAATCTTGGCGATGAAGTCCCCCGCCGTTACGCTGAGCTCGTCGAGCTGGAGATGCAGTTTCGCAAAGCCGTGGCCGACGCACTCGATTTCGTTGGCGACGCTTTCGGTGCCGTTGCGGATCGCGTCGATTGTCCGCGCCGAATTACCGGCGGCGACCGCGGTCTGATCGACGGCGGCGGTGATCGACATCACCGTCTTGGCCTGCGCGCCGATTACTTGCTGAATGCGTTCGGCACTGGCGCGGACTTCGGCAACGGTCTTGAAGATCAGCGCATTGGTGTCGACGGTCGACCGGCTGGCCGACTGGATCGCGGCGATCTTGGTCGCGATGTCGTCGGTCGCCCGCGCGGTCTGATTGGCGAGGCTCTTCACTTCTTGCGCGACGACCGCGAAGCCCCGTCCGGCATCACCTGCGCGCGCGGCCTCAATCGTGGCGTTCAGAGCCAGCAAATTGGTTTGCCCCGCAATGTCGCGGATCAGACCCAGGATCGATTCGATCGACTTGGCGTGATCGCTGAAGGCGGCCGAAGCGACCATCGCCTCGCGGGCCTGATCGGAGGCGCGCGCGGCAATTTCGCCGGTCGCATCGACTTCATCGCACGCGGTTTCGATCGCGTGCATCAGGCCGCCTGCCGTCTGCGCTGCCTGCCGCATCGCCGTTGCCGACTGCTCGGCGGCGATCGCGACTTCGCTGGTTTGATCGAGCATGCCGCGGGCGGAGGCGGACACGGTCTTGGCTTGATCCTTCAGCTGGGCGCCCAGCGCGGCGCTCTGCTGGACGCTGGCGGCCATCGTCGCGCGGAAGCGTTCGGATTGCTCGCGGCGCTCCTGACGCGCGTTTTCGGCCCGCGCATTGCCCCACCACGACATCACGACCTTGGCCTCGAATGTGGCCAACCGCAGGACCACATCGGCAAGCCGGGCATAGCGATCAAGATCACCGGCAACGGCGGCGCGCACGATGGCGAGCAAATCGTGGTTGAGCATCGTCAGCCCGGCAATCACGACATTTGGCGTCAAGCCGACGGCATCGGCCTCGGCCATACGCCTCGACGCCAGCACGATCCATTCGTCGGCGAATGTCCGTCCGAACTTGGCGTTGAGATACCCGATGTCCGCCGCGACGCGCCGGTTCACCACTTCGGGCGTCAGAAGCTGGGTCAATTGGCTACAGTCGGGGCAGCGCGCCAGAAATGCCCAAAAGTTGCGCGCAGGCGCTTCGAAATGGGGAGCAAGGATCGCATGCAGTTCAGCCTGTTGGCTGCGGATAGCGCCATCAGCATCAAAATAGCGCAACCGCTCAACGGCCGACCGTTGGTCTTTGAGCTGGAACGAAGATTGGTCCACAACGATCATGGTTATGCCGCCACTTTGGAGATGAAGTCGCCCGCCGTCGTCTTGAGCGTGCCGAGCCGCGAGTCGAAAGCGTCAAAGCCTTGGCCAACGCGGTCGATATCGCTCGCGACGCTTTCGGTGTCTTCGCGGATCGCAGCGATCGTGTTCGACATCGAATCGGCAGCAAGCGCGGTTTCGTCGACGCTTGCGGTGATCGCGGTCACCGTCTGCGCCTGCATTTCCATCGCCGAGCGGATTTTTTCCGCCGATAGCTGGACTTCGGCAACGGTCGAGCGGATCGACGCATTGGTCTCGACGGTCGAGCGCGTCGCCGACTGGATCGCGGCGATTTTGGCAGCGATGTCGTCGGTGGCGCGGGCGGTCTGGTTGGCGAGGCTCTTCACTTCCTGCGCCACGACCGCGAAGCCGCGTCCGGCGTCGCCTGCGCGTGCCGCCTCGATCGTCGCGTTGAGCGCGAGCAAATTGGTTTGCCCTGCAATGTCGCGGATCAGGCCGAGGATCGATTCGATCGACTTGGCGTGATCGCTGAGCGTTTCGGACATGCCGACGGCGGCACCCGCCTGGCTCGCGGCGCGGGTGGCGATTTCGGCGGCGGCCTCGACTTCGCTGCGGGCGTCTTCAATCGCGCGGATCAGTCCGGCGGCGGTTTGGGCGGCTTCGCGCATCGCGACGGCGGATTGTTCGGCCGCAGCCGCGACTTCGCTGGTCTTGCCGAGCATGCCGCGCGTCGAACTTGACGTGCGGCTGGCCTGGGTGCGCAAGGCGCTCCCTTCCTGGCTGACGCTCTCGACCATCTTGGCAATGCCTTCGCGGAATTCGGCGGCGAGCCGGTCACGCGCGACCTGTGCGCTGTGATCGCGATAGGCGTTGTAGATCGCGACGGTGATTTCGCCTTCGAGCGCCGATAGGCGGAGCAAGGTATCGATCATCGCAGGCAGGCGTTGATCGGTGCGGTCGATGCGGCGCATCAAAATGTCGAGCGCGGCGCGATCGCTGGCGTTGATCATCGACAGCAATGCCATCGGCGTCACGCCGCCAACATAAGCGGCGGCGACTGATCGCTCGATTGATTCGATCCAGGCGCGTCCGGCGGTGTCGAGGAAGCGGTTGCGCAAGAAGTCGCAGCCGACATCGATCATTTTCTGCGTTTCCATCGGCGCCCATTGGCGTTCGTTGGCAAAGCAGCGCATCCATTGCTGCCAATAAGCGCCCGACGCTTCGCGCACTTCGGGTTCGAGCACGGCCCAGGCTTCGCGGCTGGATTGCGCCAGCGACCCGTCGAAATCGAACACCCTGAGCCGCGCCGACAAATCGACCGCTGCTGCAACGGTTCCGATGACGGGCAAATCATTGTTGCTCAAAGGGCATTCCTTCCAGATGTCGACGTTAGGATAACTCGGGGTCCCATCCGAACGCGTAAGGTGATTTGGTTAAGACCAAGTTAGGGAGCACGCAGACCAAGGCCGTGGTTGCATCGGCGTGCGTCGGGGGTAATAGGAGCGCCACAGTCGTCCCGAAGGAACCAGCCTTGGCTTCACCCCGACCCGCCCGCCCGCTGTCGCCGCATCTCAGCATCTGGAAATGGGGGCCGCATATGCTGGTCTCGATCCTGCACCGGGTGACCGGTGACGGGATGGCCTTGGTCGGATCGCTGCTGTTCGTCTGGTGGATCGCGGCGGTCGCGGGCGGCAAGGAGAGCTATGGCTGGTTCCTGAAGCTCTTCACGCTCGACGGCGGGCCGCTGACCCCGCTTGGCTATCTGTTCGGCATCGGGCTGACCTTCGCCTTTTTCCAGCACATGATGAGCGGGATTCGGCATCTGATGCTCGATACCGGTGCCGGTTATGAGCTGCGCAGCAACAAGCTCTTCGCGCAGGCGACGCTCGCGCTCTCGATCATCCTGACTATGGCCTATTGGGCCTATCTGCTGGCGGGGAAATAACATGGGCAATGGTACCGAACTCGGCCGCGTCCGCGGCCTCGGCTCATCAAAAGCCGGCGCGCATCATTGGTGGCACCAGCGGCTGACCGCCGCCGCCAACCTGATCCTGATGGCGTGGCTGCTCGCGTCGATCGCGCTGCTGCCGGGGCATGATTATGAAGCGATGCGCCGCTGGCTGTCGGCGCCGGTCGCGGCGGTGCCGATGGCGCTGCTGGTGCTGAGCGTCTTCTACCACTTCCGGCTCGGCTTGCAGGTGCTGATCGAGGATTATCTGCACGACCACACCCGCGTCGCCGCGCTGCTGCTGCTCAATTTCTTCGTGGTCGGCGCAGGCGCGACCGCGATCTTTTCGATCCTGAAAATCGCCTTCACCGGAGCACCGCTCGCATGACCGCCGCCTATAAGATCATCGATCACACCTATGACGCGGTGGTGGTTGGCGCGGGCGGCAGCGGCCTGCGCGCGACGATGGGCATTGCCGAAGCGGGGCTGAAGACCGCGTGCATCACCAAGGTGTTTCCCACCCGCAGCCACACCGTCGCGGCGCAAGGCGGAATCGCCGCATCGCTCGGTAATAATTCGCCCGATCACTGGACCTGGCACATGTACGATACCGTCAAGGGCTCGGACTGGCTCGGCGATCAGGACGCGATCGAATATATGGTGCGCGAGGCGCCTGCCGCCGTGTACGAACTCGAACATGCCGGCGTGCCGTTCAGCCGCAACGACGATGGCACCATCTATCAGCGCCCGTTCGGCGGCCATATGCAGAATATGGGCGAAGGCCCCCCGGTGCAGCGCACCGCCGCCGCTGCCGACCGCACCGGCCACGCGATGCTCCACGCGCTCTACCAGCAGAGCCTGAAGTATGACGCCGACTTCTACATCGAATATTTCGCGCTCGACCTGATCATGGAAGACGGCGTGTGCCGGGGCGTGATCGCTTTGTGCATGGATGACGGATCGATCCACCGCTTCCGCGCCCACCAGACGGTGCTGGCGACCGGTGGCTATGGCCGCTGCTATTTCTCGGCGACGTCGGCGCATACCTGCACCGGCGACGGCGGCGGGATGGTGCTGCGCGCAGGCCTGCCGCTGCAGGACATGGAATTCGTCCAGTTTCACCCGACCGGCATTTACGGCGCGGGCGTGCTGATTACCGAGGGCGCGCGCGGCGAGGGCGGTTACCTCACCAACAGCGAAGGCGAGCGGTTCATGGAGCGTTACGCCCCCTCCGCCAAGGATCTCGCCAGCCGCGACGTCGTGTCGCGCTGCATGGCAATCGAAATCCGCGAAGGGCGCGGTGTGGGCAAGGAAAAGGACCATATCTTCCTCCACCTCGACCATATCGATCCCAAGGTGCTCGCCGAGCGGCTGCCCGGCATTACCGAAACCGGCAAGATTTTCGCCGGTGTCGATCTGACCCGGCAACCGCTGCCGGTGACACCGACGGTGCATTACAACATGGGCGGTATCCCGTGTAACTTCCACGGCGAGGTCGTCCGGCTGAAGGATGGCAACCCCGACAGCGTCGTCCCTGGCCTGTTCGCGGTCGGCGAAGCCGCCTGCGTGTCGGTGCACGGCGCCAACCGCCTGGGCTCGAATTCGCTGATCGATCTCGTGGTGTTCGGCCGCGCGACCGGCCTGCGGATCAAGGAAACCTTGAAGCCCGGCACCCCGCACAACCCGCTGCCCAAGGGATCAGAAGAGCTGTCGCTCACCCGGCTCGACAAGTTCCGCCACGCGAGCGGTGGCACGCCGACGGCGGTGCTGCGGCTCGACATGCAGCGCACGATGCAGAAGCATTGCGCGGTGTTCCGCGACAATGCGCTGCTGAGCGAAGGCCAGACCAAGATCGCCGCGACCTATGCGGGGCTGGCCGATGTGAAGGTCAATGACCGATCGATGATCTGGAACACCGATCTGGTCGAAACGCTCGAGCTCGACAATCTGCTCGCGCAGGCGGTGGTGACTGTCAATTCCGCCGCCAACCGCCAGGAATCACGCGGCGCGCATGTGAACGAAGATTACCCCGAGCGCGACGACGCTAATTGGATGAAGCACTCCATCGCAACCTTCAACGGCTGGGGCGGCGAAGGCGGCCAGGTCGCGATCGATTACCGCCCGGTGCACGACTATACGCTCACCGACGACATTGAGTATATCAAGCCGAAGAAGCGGGTTTATTGAGACAAGCCCTGACCTGAGGGCGGATCGTGATCGTTCTGCCCGATCAGACGCTTTTGCAATGGCGCCCAAGACGCTATGCTAGGCCAAGGAGCAACCGATGACCCTTTGGACCCTGCACGCAGCTTATGATCCCGAAGCGCATGTCTGGTACACACTCGACTGCGATGTACCGGGACTAATCACCGAGGGCGACACGCTCGAACGACTGCGGGACCGCGCAGTCGCGGTCTTGCCCGAGCTGATCGCGGACAACGCGCATCTCATCGCCGAAGACCGACGCCACGGTCCGCATTCGTTGCGGCTGGTCGCGTTCCACGAAAGCACGATCCCGGTCGCTGCCTGATGGGCGGAAAATACGGGCGGGAATTGAAGCGGACGCTTGCCGCGAACGGCTGTTACTTTGTGCGGCAGGGCAAAGGCGACCATGAGATTTGGTTCAGCCCGATTACGGGCCTGACTTTCACGGTCGATGCCGGTACGCGCAAACTCTACACTGCCAATGCCATTCTCAAGCAGGCAGGTATCAAGACGAAGCTTTAACCCGCCGCGTCCAGCCGATCTGCGATCCACATCTTGATCAGCGCCTGCCGCGTCACGCCGCGTCGCTTGGCTTCCCGATCGAGCCGCGCAACCACTGGCGTGGGGAAATCGACATTGACCCGTTTCATCGGATACGCCAGCCGCGCAAGCGACCAGTCGATCAGGTGATCAATGTCCTCGCCATTGTCGAACATCTCGTCAAATTCCTGCGCGGTCGTAGGCCATTTCTTCGCTGGATCGCGCACGACGGACCGAGATGAGTCGGATGTGCTCACCGCGTTCGGTAACGACTGCTGTCCAGCGTTTGCCGCGCCATTCTCCGACGTAAAGCCGCCGCGTTTCTCCGCCATATTCCACCGCTCCGATATCGGTCAGGCGGTCGTCCGCCCATAACGCCTGCGCTTCGATGAAATCGATGCCATGCTTGGCCAGATTGGCCGCGCTCTTATCCGCATCGAATTCGAACATCGCGGCCCCATATAGCGCCAAAACGGTATAATTTCCACTCTCCCGCAACCCCGTTGACATACCCTCGCCGCGCGCCCGACACTCGGCGCCACAACCAGGGGACATCACTTGGCCGCACTGCCGTATTTGCGCATTTTCCTCAGCGCTTTCCTCGTCACCGTCGCGCTTGTCCCGGCGACGCTGCAGCAGGCAGTGCGCAAGCCGCCGGAGCACGGCCCGCCCGCGCCATTCTTCAACGCCATGACGCCCGAAGAAGTCACCCGCTATTCGGACGGCGGGACCGAGGTCGAGCATCACCGCAATCCCGCTGACGAACTTGCGGAGCACCGCCGCATCGACCGTGCGCTGGCGTCGCTCGCGCCGCAGCGCAAGGGCGTGGTCGATGACCATGTCGTCACCGTCGCGCCCGACAGCGATGGCGAATTTTCGCGCGATGCCCGCGAATCGCTGTCGAGCCACCGTTCCGGGACAAGCCTTGCCGGGGCGGGGAGCGTCACCTATGCGATCGACTGGACGACCGCGGGACGGAAATTGTGGGACGAGCCGCTGATCCGTGCCTGCGGTGTGCTTGCAACGGTCGCCAAGCGCGAAAAGGCCGAGACCTGCGTTCCCCATCTTGAAGCGGCGGCAGCGCCCGCACCCGCCGCGCCGCCTGGACCATGACCACCGCCAGCCAATCGCCGAAACAAGTTGGCCTGCTGTTCGTCCACGGCATTGGCGAGCAAAAGCGGTTCGATCATCTTCGCGCGTCGGTGGTCGAATTTGCCGAATTGATGCGCCAAGCCGACGACGGCCCATTTAGCTGCGCGGTGACTGACCGCACCAAGGGCTGGGAGCTGCCGCCGGGCGACGCACACCCGCACGGCTTGAGTCCGATCACGCTCCGCGTCACTGGCCCCAAGCACGACGTGGAGTTTCATTGCCACGAAGTCTGGTGGGCCGATCTGGCCGAGCGCGAGGGCATTTTCGACGCGATCGGTTTTTGGATTTGGGGGTTCGGCCAATGGGCCGCGCCCATCTATCGCGAGCTTGATCCATCGGGTCTCGAAAAAGCAATCGATGTCGACAAACACCGCACCTCGACGCTGGTCAAATTGCCAAAATCGGTCGCAGGCGATTTACGGGTCGAGCCAGTATCACGACTGCAATTGGCGGTTGCCGGGCTGATCGCGATGCTGACGGCCGCGACCTGGAGCCTTGCCAAGCGGCTGCTGCAAAAGCTTCTTGCCCAAGCGCCGTCGCCGGTGCTGATCGTCCGCTACGTCGGCGATGTCCGCACCTATGAGGAGCGGGCCGTGCCGGGCGCCTCGGCGCTCAGCGATCCGGGCCATCCGCGGCGTGTGGGCATCCGGCGGCGGATGGTCGCCGAAATGGTAGCGATGGGCGCGAATGACAAGCTCGATCGCTGGTATGTCGTCGCGCATAGCCAGGGCACCGTGCTGGCCTATAATGGCCTGACCGAGATTGGTCATGCACTGCCCAATTATCTGACGGAGGCGCAGTGGAAGGCTGTGCCGCTGGACCTGAAAAGCGATTTTGTGACGCGGCGTCGACCGAATGGCGAGATTGGTGCGATGATGCCGGCCCGGCCCCCATGGCTGGCAGACACCCACATTATCAGCCGTCCCAAGCTGTTCGCCAAGCTGCAAGGCTTCCTTACCTATGGCAGCCCACTCAACAAATTCGCGGGGCTGTGGCCGCGTGTTGTGGCGACCGCAACCGATGTCGGCCCCGAAGACGCGCCGACCAATCCCTTCCCGAAGGATTGCCGGTGGATCAACCTGCAAGCGCCGCAGGATCCGGTTGCAGGGACGCTCAGCGCCTTTGCGCGGCCGATCGATCCGACGGCCCAAGTGCCCGGCCAATACACGCCGCCGCTGGAGACGGTCGAAACAGTGTGGGGCTTTGATTATCTGCTCGCGCACATCCGTTATTTCACGGGAACCGAGGGCTTCGATCGCTCGGCGGGTGCCAAGCAGCGGCGCCGCGTGGTGCGCTGGCTGATCGACCCGCTCGACCCCGCCAACCAACCGGTTGAGATCAAACCTTACGACAAGGCGCTCAAATGTGTTGCGCGCTGGCTGCACATGTACGGTGCCTATCTGTTCATCCTGGCACTGTTCCTGCTGGTGACGTCGGGGATGGTGACGGCAGCGGGCGGGCTTGCGAAGGCTGTGCTGGGCGGCAAGGCTGCGAGCTTCGCGTCAGTATGCGACTTTGGCTGGGCGACTCTCCAAGCCTATGGGGCCGTCACCGTGGCGGCAGCGGCGACTGTGCTCTTCGCGGGGCTGGTGCGGTGGGTGCAGGAAAGCAAGCTGAACCGCAAGCTTGCTGAGGGCGAAGCGGCGCGCGCTGTCACGCGACATGACAGGGCTGATGACATTTGTGGGAAGTTAAACCAAGCGAGGGCCCATCGATCCTCAAGCGTCGAGAAGGTTAAAGCCGAAGCAGCTTTTCAAGCGGCTCGCAGGGTGATGGCCGAGAGCTTGGCGGAGCAGCGCTATTGGGCTAAAGTCAGGAAACTGCACGTGCTCCAATATTGGGCTGCGATACTGACAGGCTTGTTGAGCGTGGCAGCGCTAGTGTGGGGCGGAAGGGCCTTTTGGCTGATCGCCCGAATTGGCCCCGACCTAACGGCCCCGGCCAGCATCAAGACCCTTTGGGCCATTGGTCAATGGGTGCCGATGCTGCTGTTGATCACCCTGTGCTATGCAATCACCATGTTCGTCCAGACCGGGATCAATGCGTCAATCAAGCCGCTTTCGAAACAGAAAGACCAAACCAAAAAGCCTTGACGGTCACGCGATGCGCCTCACTATGCGGGCGTGCGCCGTCAAAGAATGTCCCAGCTAGCGATCCGTATCGCCGCGACCGCTTTCCTCGTGACCGTTGCCGTCGTACCCGCAACCCCGCAGCAGGCAGTGCGCAAGCCGCCTGAGCACGGCCCGCCGGTGCCGTTCTTCAACGCGATGACGCCCGAAGAGGTCGGCCGCTATTCGGACGGCGGGACCGAGGTCGAGCATCACCGCGATCCCGCTGATGAGCTCGTGGAGCACCGCCGCCTCGACCGCGCGCTGGCATCGCTCGCGCCGCAGCGCAAAGGCGTGGTCGATGCCTATGTCGTGACGGTCGCGCTCGACAGCGACGGCGAATTCTCGCGGGAGGCGCGTGAAGCGGGGCGGGTGCTCACGCGCCGCTATGACGCTCTCGGCCGCACGATCACGCTGGCGGGACCCGATGGCAAAGGCGGCCTCGATCTGCCGCGCGGCAGCCCCGCGCATCTCGGCCTCGTCCTCGCGCGGATCGCCGAGCTGATGGACAAGCGCGAGGATGTGCTGATCCTTTACACCACCAGCCACGGTGCACGGATTGGCGTGGTCTATAACGATGGCGACAACGGCTTTGGCATCGTCAGCCCGACACGACTGGCGGCGCTGCTCGACGGGCTCGGCATCACGCGGCGGCTGGTGATGGTGAGCGCTTGTTATTCGGGGAGCTTTCTGCCCGCCATCGCCAATGGCGACAGCGCCGTGCTGACGGCCTCAGTCGGCGATCGGACCTCGTTCGGCTGTCAGGCCGACAGCGACTGGACCTTTTTCGGCGACGCGCTGATCAACCATGCGTTGCGCAAGGCCCAGCCGATCGAAGCGGCTGCCGGGGAAGCCGCGCGGCTGGTGAGCGAATGGGAAGCCAAGGGCAATCTCACCCCGTCGCTGCCGCAAAGCTTCATCGGCGATCGTGCCAAGCTCTGGCTCGCCGCGCTCGACAAGCGCACGCCCAAAGCGCCGACGATGCCGGTCGGGGTCCCGGCGGTGAGCTTGCTGGAGAAGAGATAGCGTGGTGACGTGCCGGTCGACTTTCAGTGCGCGCGCCATTTTCTCCTAAAGTCGTCGCTGTTAAACCGCTTGCGCAACGGATGATGGGAGAGAGGCCATGGACGGACCGCTGACCGGAGGCTGCCTCTGCGGCGCCGTGCGCTACACCTTGCGCAGCGGCTTTCGGTTTCGGCCCTATGCCTGCCATTGCACCGATTGCCAGACGCGGACGGGCAGCGCGTTCAGCGAGCATATGTTGGTCATGCGGAGCGACCTCGAGATCGAAGGCGAACTCGACAGCGGCTCGTATCGGCAACCAAGTGGCGCGGATTCGTCCCTCTGGGGGTGCGCGATCTGCAAAGTCCGCATCTTCGCCGAAAACAGCACACGCCCCGGCTTTGCTTCGTTGCGCTGCGGCACGCTCGATCGCAGTGCGGAGGTCGTCCTCGCGGCGCATCTATGGGTTGGCAGCAAACAGCCTTGGGTAACGCTGCCAGATGGCGTGCCGACGGTGATGGAACAGCCCCGAAGTCAGGCTGAATGGATGGCACTGGTCGGACCGACCGCCGTATAGCAGAGGGGTGCGCTCACCCAAGCTTAACCATTTGGATTTACAGGCGCTCTGCTGAATTTAGCGAGGTCTCGCATGGCAATCTTCGGACGCAAGAAAGTGGCGGCGCCCGCCGGGCCGTCAAATCCGTCGAACAACAATGACAAACACCCCGGCCATGCGGCCGTCCTCCACCACTTGCGCGCGGAAGAACAAGCGGACCCGGGTGTTCGCGAACGCCTTGCCGGCGCCGTCATCTTCGATCTGGCCTGCCAATTGCTGAACAGCGAACGCGGCGTGCGGATGGAGGATCTGCTGGCAATGCTCGCGTCGGTGGCGGGGCATGCATGCATCGCGCCGTTTCTGACGCGCCTGGCGGTGGGCGCCACGCCCGAGCAGCTTGGACTGACGGTGGTCAAGGGCAACGACGGGCGCTACTATTTCTTTGGCGATCCGCCCAACCGTCTGCTGGTGGAATCATCGGACTCGGTCATCAGCCTGGCTTTTGGGGCGGCGCAGGCGCTCGGCGCGCGCGTGACCGTTGAGATGATCGGCGATGAAATGGCCAAGGTCGCGAAGCGCGTGGGCGGGCCCGACTTTGAGACGCTGGACCTGCCACCCGAGCATATGACCGACCGGCCCACCGAATGGGCGCGCGTGTTCCGGGGAAAGCTCACCGAAGCGCTCGACCTGTACGAAGTGCCGCCGATGCGCCGGGCCTGCGCGATTGGCTACGCCATCCAAAAGGCGATGGACGCCGGGCGCGACAGCCTCGACCCAATGATGGCGGCGCAAATCGTCCTGCAATGCGCCACGCGCACGGCGAAGGTGACGCTCGCCTAACCGCTACCGCCAGCGCAAATTCGCCCGGCTCAGATCGCCGACCGAGCGCGCGCCCATCAGTTTCATGTCGCGCTCGATTTCGGCGCGCAGGTTGCCGAGCGCGCGTTCGACCCCGGCTTGCCCAGCCGCTGCCAGCGCATAGAGGTAGATCCGCCCGCCCGAACAGGCTTTGGCGCCGACGCTCAGCGCCTTGAGCACATGGCTGCCGCGCGTGATCCCGCCGTCGCAGATTACGTCGATCCGGTCGCCAACCGCGTCGACGATTTCCGCAAGCTGGTCGAACGGCGCGCGTGATCCGTCGAGTTGGCGGCCACCGTGGTTCGACACCATGATCGCGGTGGCGCCGATATCGACCGCGCGCCGGGCGTCCGCGACCGACATGATTCCCTTCAGGCAGAACTCCCCGCCCCAATCGGCGCGGATCGCCTCCGCCGTCTTCCAGTCGAGCGACTGGTCGAGCATCTTGGTGAAATAGTCGCCGACCGACATCGACTTGCGCGATCCTTCGTCGAGGTGATCCTTGAGGTTCGATAGCTCGAATGGCGCGCGGAACAGGTAATCGAGCGTCCAGCGCGGGTGCAGCGCGAAGCTCAGCGCCGATGACGGCGTGAGCCGCGGCGGCGACGTAAAGCCGGTGCGCAGACAGCGCTCGCGATTGCCGCCGACAATCGTGTCGACCGTCAGCGCGATTGCGTCGAATTTCGCGGCCTTGCACGCGGCGATCATGGCGGCGTTGAGTCCCTTGTCCTTGTGGACATAGAGCTGGAACAGTTTGGGCGAGGCGATGGTCCGACCGATTTCCTCGATACTGACGGTGGCGAGCGACGAAATGCCGAACCAAGTGTCCAACTTTTGCGCCGCCGCCGCGACCGCGCGTTCGCCGCGCCAGTGGAACAGCCGTTGCAGCGCGGTCGGCGACAGGAACAACGGCATGCCGATCCGCTTGCCCATCACCTCGACGCTCATGTCGATCTCGGCGACACCCGCGAGCACATTGGGGACCAGATCGCAGCTTTCATAGGCGGTGGTGTTGCGTCGCCGCGTCACTTCGTCGTCGGCGGCACCGTCGATGTAGTGGAACACCGGTCCCGGCAGCCGTGCGCGCGCCAGTCGCCGGAAATCATCAATGTTGTGGCATTGGTCGAGCCGCATCGCGCTTGGCTAGGCGGCTCGACCGGATTGGGCAAGGTGCAGATCGAAACGCCGCCGCCAATGTCGATCAGCGCGCTGGTGATCGGATTGGCGAGAGATGGGCATGACCAGTAGCGGGACAATCATCCGCGCCGCCGCGCACTCCCGCGATTCCCTCCTGCCCCAAAGGCCGTATCATGCCCGACGGTGGCGCCGATGATTTGCAGGCATCAGGGTTTGAAAGCGCGCGTCGCCTCATGTATCGCCCTCGCATACGGGCGCGGTTCGCCCGGTGCATGACAGGATGACGCACGCGATGGCCGAGTTTTTTCTCCCCGCCAACAGCAAGATCAAGCCCGAGGGCAAGAGCCACAAGGCGGGCGGGGGTGCCACGCGGATCAAGAAGTTCAAAGTCTATCGCTATGACCCCGATGTCGGCGAGAATCCGCATTACGACAATTTCGAAGTCGATCTCGACGAATGCGGCCCGATGGTGCTCGACGCGCTGATCAAGATGAAGGCCGAGCAGGATTCGAC